>NZ_JAOQNX010000020.1 GCF_025961575.1 Rhodoblastus acidophilus
CATCCACAGGCCGGAGACATGACCGCACCCGAAATGTTCATACCACGCCAAGAAAACCCTTGATCTAGGGGCGCCGTCCAGACAGGACAGGAACGAATTGCGCCCCCAGATGCGTTCCGCTCCTTTGTCGCCTCGCGCGCAATTCGATCCAGTCCCCGAAACCCGAAACCGTCCCTTCATCATGCTGGGCTTAGATGACTTGTCTCAACGTCATGAAGCCAGATGACTCGCGGAAAAGTATTTGTACTGCTGAGCCTCGCCGTGCTCGCCCTGACCCTGGCGACGCCGATCCCGGCGCTGTCGGATTTTTTGAACCATTTGACGCGCATGCATCTGCTTGTCGCCGAGCGCGCCGGCGATCCCTCGCCTTATTACGCCGCCGCCTGGGGCTTTTATCCCAATCTCGCCATGGACCTGATCGTGCCGGAGCTGGCGCGCTTTTTCGATGTCGACACGGCGGCGCGGTTGTTTGTGGCGGTGTCCCAGGGGCTGCTGCTTTCCGGCGCGGTCGCCATCGAGCTCGCGGTGAAGCGGCGGTTTGACTATTCCGGTTTCGTCGCTTTGCTGTTCGCCTATTCCTTTCCCTTCGCCTGGGGGTTTGTGAATTTTTCTTTCGGCCTCGGGATCGCCCTTTGGGGGATCGCGGGCTGGATTTTTTGGCGCGACAAGCTGGCGGCGCGCTTTGTCGTGCATTGCCTGTTCGTCGGCGCTTTGTTCGTCGCCCATCTGTTCGCGCTCGGGCTCTATGGGTTTACGCTCGGTGTCTATGAGCTGTGGCGCTTTTCCGTGCGGCGCTCTGTGGGGGATTTTGTGGGGGCGCTGGCTGTGCTCGCCGCGCCCGCGCTGGTCGCCGGCGCCGCCCTGATTTTTTTCGGGGGCTCGGTCGGGCAGGCCGGGAATTCCTGGGATTTCGGCTTCAAGCCGCTGTGGCTGCTGGTCGCCGCCAATGGCTATAGCACCGCGTTTTCGACGCTGATTTTCGCCTTTCTGGGCCTGGTCGCCTTGCGGCTGCGGCGCACGCAGGGGCTTGTCGTGGAACAGGCGGGGGCTTGGCTCGCGGCCGGTTTCGCCTTGCTCTATCTCGCCACGCCGCAAATGCTGTTCGACACCGCTTATGTCGATGTGCGCGTGATTGTCGCCGCCGCCTTGATCCTGCCGGGTTTTTTCAGCCTGCGCTTTCCCGATCCTGTTTGGGAGCGGCGGGCTGGGCTCGCCGGTTTGGCGCTCATCTGCGCCAATCTGGGTTGGGTTGGCTGGCTGTGGACCTCTTATCGCGCCGATTACGCGGCGATGATCCAATCCTTCGGTCAGATCGACCGGGGCTCAAAAATTCTGGTGGCGCGGTCGCAGGAGGAATCGCCGTTCAGCGGCCAGACGCTGGAGCCCATGGTTCATGCGCCGACGCTCGCCGCCTTTTATGACAAGGCGCTGGTGTCCTCGGTGATGGCGCTGAAGGGCAAGCAACCCCTGATGTCGCGGCCCGGCTTCGAAGAGCTCAACATTCAGGACGCCGGCAGCGTGACCGTCGACGATCTCGCGCGGATCGCCGGTGAAAAATCCGGGCTGTTCGCCGGCTGGCCGCAAAAATTCGCGTTTTTGTACGTGATCGGGCCGCCGGGCGAAAACCCGCTGCCGGGGCTGGTGGCGCCGCTGCGGGTCGAGCGGCGCTTCGCGCTTTATCGCATAAAGCCTATTTGATCAGGGCGCTCACCGCGCGGAAATCAGGGTTTTCGGCGGTCTGCGCCCATTCGAAGGCGACCATTTCGGTGGTGACGATTTCGGCGCCGTGGTGGGCCATGCGCGCCAGCGCCGCCGCCTTGTTCTCGGGCGCGCGCGAGCCGATAGCGTCCTGGACAACAAAAGTTTTGCGACCGGCGGCGATCAGGCCGAGCACGGTTTGCAGCACGCAGACATGCGCCTCGCAGCCGGCGACGACGACTTGGGCGTCTGTGGGGATGTTTTGCAGCACGCCTTCGGCGCGGCAGGCGTCGAAGGCGAGTTTGGTCATGACTCGCTCGCCCTCGACCGGCAGGTCGGGAACGGTGGCGCCCAGGCCTTTTGGGTACTGCTCGGTGAACAGGCGGGGGACATTGAGGAGTTTGGCGATCTCCAACAATTTGCCGGCGTTGCGGATCGCGGCCTCGGCCTCGTGTATCGCCGGCATCAGCCGCGCCTGGAAATCAATGACGAGGAGCAGGGATTTGTGCGGGTCGATGGTGAGCATTTTTCCTCGAGGAGGGACGGGGTTTTGGATTTTGGCCCAGTCGTAGCATGGGAATGCGGCGGGGTCGCCTGGGGAGGGGAGGAAACGGCGGAGAGCCGGACATTGCAACGCCGGACCAGAGGCGTATTATCTTGTTTAATGTTGTGTCCAACGGCCAAATAGGATGAGTACAAACTTCTTTGATAAACTGTGGCCATACCTGTTTATCGGAACCGTTGCGTTTAGCGCGTTGATTGCATTTGTAGAAATTTTCCTAAAGGACTCAAGAGAGTTCGTGAATGTCAAACGATCCTTGGCGAGGCCAATCATTATCTTTTCCGCGATTCTGGTCCTATATGCGATATTTTCGCCTACGTTTTGCGAAAATGTGAAGTGTAGGGGCCATGGAAGTCTCGATCATATAGTCGTCGCGCCATCAAAATGATGAGAGCAAAGGACCCTTCGAAGCGTGCAATCAGCAATGCTGATATAAATATTGTAGATCATTCCGAAACCAGCGAAGTATGACGCATGACGCTACCTCTTGTTTCGCCGTTGTTAACCGGGTTGATCAACATCGCTCGAGAAAAATATAAGGCGGAAAACGAAGCTTGGGTACAGCTATCTCTCCTTCTCTCCGGCCGGTTCAATTTGGACGCGGCACTTATTAGCCTCCAGTGGCAAGGGGAGGTCGATATATTATTGAGATGCCTTGAAGACGAAATTAATATAAAGAGTAATGCGTCAGAACCTGATTTTTCCAGCCACTATCTATTAATGCTTTCGGAAACGTGGGTCGTAGGCTGTTACGAAATACTTCGAGCGTTTTATCAACGGGATCGAGACGCTGCTAAAGCCGGGATGCCGAAATCCGGAGTATCCGATATAGATGAATTCAGGCTGATTTTTAATGAATTCGAAATCTTACGAATGCCCATGGCAAAATACGAGATAGCAAAAGACTACGAGTTAAAACACCCTCTGCCTATGTGGGGGGTGGATGACGACGAATCTAAACCGCCAGAATTCTATGATCCTAAAGATCCCAGTCGATTCCATATTATGCCAAGAGGATTGTCGCCGCGTGGTTCGGCTCGGTGGCTCGCGTTTGATGTCCGAAATTCGCGGCAGCATGGGGTCGAGCGTCGTGATCTCGCGGATCGCCTGTTATCGTTGCTTAAGTCAGTGAAAGGTGCTGGTGAACTCGAGGCCGAGCAAAACGCTGCTTCGCAGGATTTGGCGCGGTTGGGGCGATAGGGCGCATTTGCTTCAACCGTCGCCTTGAGCCGACCTCTTCCTTTCGGCTGCCGGCAACGGTCATGTTTCTGACCGCGTTCGCGCGTCGGTGTTGCTAGCGGCGCCACCGGGCGGTTGTAGCACTGTGTTCAAAAGCTCGCAAAACCGGTGAATTCTTGCGAATTTCGCGCGAAAAAGCTGCAAAGAGCGCGCGATTCTTGCGTGTTCAACTTGACGGTTGTGTACAATATCTGCTCCTGGCTGCGCAGGAGCGCCAGCGCAACGGTTTTATTCTAGCGGACGATTTCTGTTGCGGAACAGTCCGTTAGGCGACGGTTTGGCTCCAAAAATGTTTCACGTGGAACCATATGGTGGACAAAATCTTGCGGTTGCTGCGTTTTCACCTTTGATCGCGACATTAAAAGCTTATTTTCGCGCCTCTGTTCCGGGCGGCGTCAGGCGCAGGAGCGTGATGCGGTTCTTCTGTTTGCGCAAAACCTCGAAGCGGAAGCGGTGAAACACGAATTGCTGGCCCTGGTCGGGGATGGTTCGCGCTTCGTGGATCACCAGGCCGGCGATGGTGGTCGCCTCCTCGTCCGGCAATTCCCAGGTCATGAAACGGTTGAGGTCGCGGATCGGGACGGAGCCTTCGACCAGGACGGAGCCGTCGGGCTGGCGGCGCACGCCGATCATGGCGACGTCGTGCTCGTCGCGGATGTCGCCGACGATCTCTTCCAAAATGTCTTCGAGGGTGACGAGGCCCTGCACGTCGCCATATTCGTCCACCACCAGGGCGAAATGGGTTTTGCGCTTGCGAAACGCTTGCAGTTGCTCCTCGAGCTGCGTGGTTTCGGGGACGAACCAGGGCGTGGCGATAATGGAGTCGAGTTTGACCTTGTCGATCTCGCAGCCGGATTCCGCCAGGATGCGGAGAAAATCGCGGGCGTGGAGCACGCCGACGATATTGTCGGGCTTTTCGCGCCACAGGGGCAGGCGGGTGTAGGGGGAGTTGACGACATCGTTCAAAATGTCGGCCGGCGGGGCGTCGGCGTCGATGGTCAGCATTTTGGTGCGATGGACCATCACGTCGGAGACGGTCAGCTCCTTCAGGTCGAGCAGGCCGCCGAACATGTCGCGGTCGTCCTTGTCGACGCCGCCTTCCCGGTGCATCAGGTCGACGGCGCTTTTCAGCTCCTCCTGCGGGGTGAGCAGGTTTTTGACGTGGCCGGGGCGCAGGCCGGCGAGATGCAGCACGCCGCGCACGATGAGTTCGACGATGAACAGGATGGGGCCGAAGGCCGCGACGAAAAAGGCGGTGATCCGCGCCACCGCCAGCGAGAACGAGTCGGGATAGGTGATCGCCACCGTCTTGGGCATGACCTCGGCGAAGATCAGCAGCAGCACGGTCATGGAGGCGGTGGCGTAGATCGCGCCCTCGGGGCCGAACACCGCCACCAGCACCGTGGTGAGAAAGGCGGAGGCGCCGATATTGACCATGGTGTTGCCGAGCAGCATGGCGCCTATCAGCCGGTCGCGCCCGGCGAGCAGGCGCAACACGATTTTCGCCCTTGCGTCGCCCTGCTTTTCCAGGGCGTGCATGCGGGCGCGCGACGCCGCCGTCATCGCTGTCTCCGAGGCGGCGAACAACGCCGACAGCAGCAGGCAGGCCAACAGGATCGCCGCGGCGATCCAGATGTTCACCGGCAGGGGGTCGCCCGCGCCATGCATGGAAAATCAGTCTCCGTTGCGCAATTCGTCTTCGAGGAAAACCCGGACTTTTGCGACATCGACATTCTTGGCGATGAAACTTTGTCCGATGTCCCGGGCGAGGATGAAGGTGAGCGCGCCGCGCTTGACCTTCTTGTCCTGGGCCATGGCGGTGAGGATTTCATCGACGTCGCAGGGTTTTGACAGCGCCTGGCGGATGCGCGTCGGCAGGCCGACGGCGCGCAGATGCGCCTCGACCCGCTCGGCGGCTTCCGGCGGGCAAAAGCCTTCGCGGGCGGAAAAGCGGAAGGCGCAGGCCATGCCGACCGCGACGCCTTCGCCATGGACGAGGCGGGCGGAATCGTAGCCGACGATTTTTTCCAGCGCGTGGCCAAAGGTGTGGCCGAGGTTGAGCAGGGCGCGGTCGCCTTGCTCGGTCTCGTCGCGGGCGACCACGGCGGCCTTGGCCTCGCAGGAGACGGCGATGGCGTGCTCCAGCTCAGGTCCGCGGGCGAACACCGCGGGCCAGTGGCGCTCCAGCCAGGCGAAGAAATCGGGGCGGTCGATCAGGCCATATTTGACCACTTCGGCATAGCCGGCGGCGAATTCGCGCGGCGGCAGGGTGGCGAGGCTGCCGGTGTCGGCCAGCACCAGCGAGGGCTGGTGGAAGGCGCCAATCAGATTTTTGCCATGGGCGGAATTGATGCCGGTCTTGCCGCCGACGGACGAATCGACCTGCGACAGAACGGTGGTCGGGATCTGGACGAAATTCATGCCGCGCCGCAGGCTGGCGGCGGCGAAGCCGGTGAGGTCGCCCATGACGCCGCCGCCGAGCGCGATCAGCAGGTCGCCGCGCTCCACGCGCGCCTCCAGGGCGGCTTCGCAGAGTTGCTGGAAATGGGCGAAATCTTTCGTCGATTCGCCGGGCGGCAGGATCAGACGGTTGTGGCGGATTCCGGCGGCGTCGAGACTGGCCTCGAGCGGCGCGAGCCAGAGCGCGCCGACATGGGCGTCGGTGACGATGAACACGTTTGCGCCCGGCGCGAGCTGCGCGATGCGGGCTCCGGCCGTGGCGATCAGGTTGGGGCCGATCAGAATGTCGTAGGATCGGTCGCCGAGCGCGACCGCGACGTGGGCCGCCGCGGGGGGAAGGACGAGCGTGTTCATGTCGGCTGCGAATTCTCCTTGCTTGGCCAGATGCGCGTCGAGCGCCTGCATGATCTCTTCGACGATGACTTCGTGCGGCGCGTCGCGCGATTGCGCGGCGATGTCGGCTTCCGCGTAGATGGGATAGCGCTGGTCGATCAGACGGCGCATGACGCCCTCGGGGTCGTCGTTTTGCAGCAGCGGCCGGGTCGGGCGTTTTCGCACGCGACGCATCAGCACGCCGAATTCGGCCTGCAGCCAGATGGACACGGCGCGTTCGCGGATGAGGTCGCGGGTGCGCGGGTCGATGAACGCGCCGCCGCCCGTGGCGATGACGCGCTCACCCTCGCCGATCAGGCGGGCCAGGACGCGCCGCTCGCCGTCGCGAAAATAGGGCTCGCCATGGGAGGCGAAAATCTCTGAAATGGTGAGGCGGTGGGCCGCTTCGATCTCGTGGTCGGAATCGACGAAGGCGAGGTTGAGGCGCTGCGCCAGCCGCTTGCCTATAGAAGTCTTGCCCGACCCCATCATGCCGACGAGCACGAGGGGGCGGCCGGCGAGCGCGGCGACGATTTTTTCCGCAAGCAAATCCCTCGCCGGCGGCGCTTCCGGCGTCGGGGCGATGACTTGATCCGACATAGTCGCTATGTACTATCACGCCCCGTCCCTGAAAATAAGCGGCGGCGGCGTGAAATCTTAAAGGGATTGTCCGCGACATGCCCAGCCTCATGCGCCTCCTGTTCTTCGTCGGCCTGTTCTGCGGCGTGATTTTCGTCGCCGCGGCCGCGCTCGTCGCCTTCGTCGAACCGGCGCCGCGCGAAATCAGCCAGACGGTCAAGCCGGATCTGTTGAACAAGTGACGGCGGGGCCCGGCCCGCTCGCGGATTTTCTGGCGTCGCTCGCCGCCGAGCGCGGGGCGGCGAAGAACACGCTCGACGCCTACCGCCGCGACCTCGCGGATTATCTGGCGCATCTTTCCGCGCGAGACCGCGACGTCCTGACGGCGACGCCCCAGGACATTCGCGACCATCTGGCCGCGCTGGCGCAGGCCGAGCTGAAACCGTCCTCGACCGCGCGAAAACTATCGGCGATCCGCCAGTTCCACCGGTTCCTCGCCGCCGAGGAGCTGCGCGCCGACGATCCCGCCGCTTTGCTCGAGGGGCCGCGCCAGGGTCGGCGGTTGCCGAAGATTTTGAGCGTCGAGCAGGTCGACCGGCTGCTGGCCGTGGCGCGCGAAGGGTTGGATGATGCCGGGCGGCCCAAGGACGAGCTTTTGCGCGCCCGGCGCGCCGCCTGTCTGCTCGAGGTGCTGTACGCCTCGGGCTTGCGCGTTTCGGAGCTGGTGTCGCTGCCGCTGTCGGCGGCGCGGCTCGCCGCAAAAAGCCTGGACCAGGGCGGCGGCTTTCTGACCATCAAGGGCAAGGGTGGGCGCGAAAGGCTGGCGCCGCTGACGCCCGCCGCCTGCGCGGCGCTGATCGCGTACCGAAAACTGCTGCTGGAGCTGCATCCGGGCGCCGCCGCGCAAAAATGGCTGTTCCCGTCCGAAGGCGAGAGCGGCCATCTGACCCGCCAGGTTTTTGCGCGCGAGCTGAAATTTTTGGCGGCGGCGGCGGGGTTGCCGCCCGCGAAAGTCAGCCCGCACGTGCTGCGGCACGCCTTCGCCAGCCATCTGCTGCAAAACGGCGCCGACCTGCGCATCGTGCAGGAGCTGCTGGGACATGCGGATATCGCCACGACGCAGATCTACACGCATTTGCTCGACGACCGCCTGAAGGCCATGGTGCGCGACCTGCATCCGCTGAACGACGCGTGACGCTCGCGCCCTGCCGGAGCGTTTAGGCCTTGTTCATCGTTCCCGCATAGGTTGCATTCTTGCAATGCCCCTTCAGTTTCGTCCGACCGCCGCCGTGGCGCTTCGATAGCGCTTGGGTTCGCGACGGATGAGCCATGGCGAATCCCTCCCGTTGACCCGGAGACAAGACGTGACGTTCTGGCGCAATCTCGGCATAGGCAGGAAAATCATCGCCGCGCTCACCGCGCTCGTGGTGATCTCGGCCGCCATCGGCGGCCTCGCCCTGACGCAGATGTCGGCGATCAACGACAAGGCCGCGGATATCCGCGAGAACTGGCTCCCCTCCCTGAATGCGGCCTCCAAGCTCCAATTCACGCTTGCGCGCATGGGACGCGCCGAAACGGGCTTGATGCTCGCCTTGCACGCGCATCGCGACCCCACCCAGATCGCCGCGGAATACAGAACGAGCCTCGACAATGTCGAAAAGGCTTACAACGCCTACAAGCCGCTGATCACGGCGAACACGGAGGAGGCCGCGCAGATGGCGGCCTTCGCCGAAGCCTGGCCCGCATACCGGAAGCTCACGGAAGACATCGCGGATCGCGCGCTCAAGGGCGACCTCGAAGGCGCCGTGGTCGATTCCTTGACGGTGAGCACGCCCAAACGCATGGCCATGCAGGCGTTCCTGACCAAGAGCGCCGATTTCAACGAGGCGGAAGGCCAGAAGGCCGCGGCCGCCGGCGCCTCCATCTATGAAAGGGCGCGCGTCGTGATGCTGGCGGCGCTGGCGCTCGCCGCGGTGATCGGTGTTTTGGCCGCTGTCGCCCTGGTCGCCGGCGTGGTGCGGCCGCTGGACGCCACCACCCAGGCGGTGGAAGAGCTCGCCGCCGGCAAACTCGATGTCGCAATCGTCGATGACGGCCGCAAGGACGAGGTCGGCGCCCTCGTCCGCGCGCTCGCCGTGTTCAAGGCCAATATGGCGCAAGCCCGCACGCTCGAACGGGAAGCTTCGGAAAGCCGCGCTCGCGCCCGCGAGGAGCGCCGCGCCGATGCGCTGAAGATGGCCGAGGAGTTCGATCGGAGCGTCAACGGCATTGTCGCCGAAGTGGCCAGGGCCGCCGCCGAGTTCCAGGCGACGGCGCGCATCCTCAGCGATTCCGCGGTGGCGACCGCGAGCCAGGCCGAAGCCGTCTTGGCGGCGTCGGAAAGCTCGTCCGCCAATATCGGCTCGGTGGCCTCGGCGACCGAGGAGCTCACCTATTCGGTGCAGGAGATCAATGGGCAGGTCGACCAGTCCCGGCAGATCGCCGGCGAATCCGCGCAACAGGCCGAAAGGACCGATGCGCAGATGCGCGAACTCGCCCAGGCCGCTGAAAAGATCGGCGGCATTGTCAGCCTGATTTCCGAAATCGCGGGACAGACCAACATGCTCGCGCTCAACGCCACGATCGAGGCGGCGCGCGCGGGCGAAGCCGGGCGCGGATTCGCCGTGGTGGCGCAAGAGGTGAAATCGCTCGCCGAGCAGACCGCCAAGGCCACCGCCGAAATCGCCGGCCAGATCGGCGACATCCAGGCCACGGCCCAGCGCGCGGCAGGCAACATTTCCGGAATCGTGCGCACCACCGAGGAAACCAACCGGGTCGCGCAGAGCATCGCCGCGGCCGTGTCCCAGCAGGGGGAAGCGACCACAGAGATCGCCCGCAACGTCCAGGAGGCCTCGAAGGGCGCGAAGGCGGTCACCGAAAACATTGGCGGCGTTCTGAGCGCCGCACAGCAAGGCTCCGCCGCCTCGACTCAGATGCTGGCCTCGGCGCAGACGCTGTCGCAACAGTCCGAGCGGCTACGGCGCGAGGTCGACGGCTTCCTCGCCAACGTGCGCGCCGCCTGAGTGTTTGTGCGCGCCATTCCATCGGCGCGCGACGCCACAAGCTCCCGACAACCTTGACGGGATAAAGGAGTGCAGACGCCCGAACGATGAGGCGAACAATGCATTTCTGGCGCGATCTCAGCATTGGCAAGAAGATGATTGCGGCCCTTGCGGCCCTGACAATGGTCGTCGCCGGACTCGGCGGCGTGGCCCTGATGCAAATGGCCGAGATTAACGCAAACGCCACCGAAATCCGCGACAACTGGTTGCCGTCGGTCGGACAGGCCAGCGTTCTCCGCCATTCCCTCTCGCGGCTCGCCCGCTCCCAGACCGAAGCCCTGCTGACCCTTGCGTTCCAGGGCGACGCCGCGACCGCGCAAGCGAAATTCGGGGAGATGGTCGAGAATGTCGACAAGGCCTATGAGGCCTACAAGCCGCTGATCATTCCCAAGGGCGGCGATGAGGCGTTGATGGCCGAATTCGCCCGTGTGTGGCCGGACTTCAAGGCCCAGTCTCGCGCCATCATGCAGCGCGCGGCCTCCGGTGATGTTGAAGGCGCGTTCCATGACTATATCGGTCCCGCGACCGCACAACGGCTGCGCCTACAGGACACGCTGGAAAAGGTCGTCGCCTTCAACAAGACAGGCGGCAAGCAAGCCGCCGACGCGGGCGCCGCCACCTATTCCGCGGCGTTCTGGCACATGACCGGCGCGCTGCTCGTCGCCATGGCGATTGCGGGCGCCTCCGCGCTCGGCCTGATTGCGACCGTGGTGCGCCCGCTCGGCCGGGCTACCGAAGCTGTCGGAAATCTCGCGCGTGGAAAACTCGACATCGACCTCGCTGACGACGGTCGCGCCGATGAGGTTGGCGCGCTCACGCGCGCGCTCGCGGTGTTCAAGGGCAACATGCTGCAG
This sequence comes from Rhodoblastus acidophilus, assembly GCF_025961575.1. GTDB lineage: Bacteria > Pseudomonadota > Alphaproteobacteria > Rhizobiales > Beijerinckiaceae > Rhodoblastus > Rhodoblastus acidophilus_C. The sequence goes on from NZ_JAOQNX010000020.1 coordinate 10,866, forward strand.
ACCCGGGAGCTCGAAGCGGCCGCCGCCCGCACCCAGGCGCGCGTCGAGCAGGAGCGGCGCGCCCATGCGCGCGAGCTGGCGGAAGCTTTCGATCGCAGCGTCAACGCCATTGTCGCCGAGGTCGCCCGCACCGCCGCCGAATTCCAGGGAACAGCGCGCGTCCTCAGCGATTCCGCCGTGGAGACCGCGAGCCAGGCCAAGACGGTCGCGGAGACATCGGAACATTCGGCCGCCAATATCGGCTCGGTGGCCTCAGCCACGGAGCAACTCACCTATTCCGTGCACGAGATCAACGGCCAGATCGACCAGTCGCGGCAGATCGCCAGCCAATCCGCTGATCAGGCGGAAAAGACCGACGCGCAAATGCGCGAACTCGCCCAGGCGGCCGAAAAGATCGGCGGCATCGTCAGCCTGATTTCCGACATTGCGGGGCAGACCAACATGCTCGCGCTCAACGCCACGATCGAAGCGGCGCGGGCGGGCGAGGCCGGTCGCGGCTTCGCCGTGGTGGCGCAGGAAGTCAAATCACTGGCCGAGCAGACCACCAAGGCCACCGCCGAAATCGCCGGGCAGATCGGCGACATCCAGGCCACCGCTCATCGCGCGGCGGAGAACATTTCCGGAATCGTCCGCACGACCGAGGAGACCAACCGCGTCGCCTCCACCATCGCCGCCGCCGTCACCCAGCAGGGCGAGGCCACCTCGGAAATCGCGCGCAATGTGCAGCAGGCGTCAAAGGGCGCGCAGGCCGTCGCCGACAATATCAGCGGCGTGCTCTCGGCGGCGCAGAACGCTTCGGCGGCCTCGACGCAAATGCTCGCTTCGGCGCAGACCTTGGCGCAGCAGTCGGACCGCCTGCGCCGCGAAGTCGATGGTTTTCTCGCCTCGGTGCGGGCGGCTTAAGGCCGCTTGCGCTCCAGCAGGAAAAGGGCCTGCTCGCCCAGCAGGTTCCACGCCCACCAGGGCGCGTCGAACCGCATCTGCGCCCCCTCCTTGTCGAGCGCCATGGCCTTGACGATGCGCGCCTCCACCAGTTCGGCCAGCGAGACGAAGTCCCGAATCGAGCAGAAGTGGATGTTCGGCGTCTCGTACCAGGCGTGGTCGAGATTGGAGGTCATGGGCATGCGCCCGCGCGCGGCGATCTGCCAGCGGATGCGCCAATGGCCGAAATTGGGGAAGGAGACAATGGCGCGCTTGCCGATGCGCAACATCTGCTCCAGCACGAGTTTCGGATTGCGCGTCGCCTGCAGCGTTTGTGACAGGATGACGTAATCAAAACCATTGGTCGGATAATCCGCCAGATCAATGTCGGCGTCGCCCTGCACCACCGACAGGCCCTTGGCGACGCAATCGTTCACCCCTTTTTGCGAAATCTCCATCCCGCGGGCGTCCACGCCCCTTGTGTCGGCCAGAAGCCGCAAGAGCTCGCCGTCGCCGCAGCCGACGTCGAGCACGCGCGCGCCGGTCTCCACCATATCGGCGACGAGCAGCAGGTCGATACGGGTCGCGGGCTTCGCATTCATATGTCCAGCCCTCGGGCCCGCGCCGCCCCGGCTAGAAAGCCGCGCGTCGTCGCGATGAAATCGGGCTCTTCGAGCAGAAAGGCGTCATGGCCCTTGTCTGTCTCGATCTCGACGAAGGAGACGGAGGCTGCGGCGGCGTTGAGCGCATGGACGATCACCCGCGACTCCGACGTGGTGTAGAGCCAGTCCGAGGTGAAGGAGACCACGCAAAACCGCGTTGGCGAATTCTTGAACGCCGTCGCAAGCGACCCGCCGTAATCCTGGGCGAGATCGAAATAGTCGCAGGCGCGCGTGACATAGAGATAGGAATTGGCGTCGAAGCGGTCGACGAAGGTCGAGCCCTGGTGGCGCAGATAGTTCTCCACCTGGAAATCGGCGTCGAAGGAAAAGGTTTTTTCGGTGCGGTTCTGCAATTTCCGGCCGAACTTGCGCTGGAGCGCCTCTTCCGAGAGATAGGTGATGTGGGCGGCCATGCGCGCCACCGCCAAACCCTTGGCCGGACGCACGCCCTCCTCGAGATAGCGGCCGCCGCGCCAGTCGGGGTCGGCCATCACCGCTTGGCGGCCGACTTCATGAAAGGCGATGTTTTGCGCCGAATGGCGCGCCGCCGCCGCGATGATCATCACCGAAAACACTTTGTCCGGAAAGGACGCGGCCCATTGCAGCGCCTGCATCCCGCCCATCGAGCCGCCGGCGACGCAAAACAGGGTCTCGATTCCCAGGCGCTCCACCAGCATGGCCTGCGCGCGAACCATGTCGGCGATGGTCACGACGGGGAGGTCGAGCCCATAAGGCTTGCCCGTCGCCGGATTCAACGAGGCCGGCCCAGTTGTGCCCATGCAGCCGCCGAGCACGTTCGAGCAGATGATGAAATATTTTTCGGTGTCGATCGGCTTGCCGGGACCGACCAGCGCCGACCACCAGCCCGGCTTCCCCGTGACCGGATGGACGCTGGCGACATGCTGGTCTCCGGTCAGCGCGTGGCAGAGCAGGATGGCGTTCGATTTGTCGGCGTTGAGCCGTCCATAGGTTTGGTAGGCGATGCTGAACGGCGCCAGCATCACCCCGGCCGACATGGCGAGCGGCTGCGAAGCGTCGAAATGCGCGATCAGGCTTTGCGGGCGGTGGGCCTCGGCATTGCTGGTCAAGAAATCAGTCAAATCGTTCTGCCCTGTTCGCTTTTCCGAACGAACCGTTTTTTATATAGGATAGCGGCATGACAACGGTCAAGCGAAGCGTCGCGGGCATTTGCCAGAATGGTTTCGGCGCCTATACAGGGATTCACAGAAAGAGGATCGGGGCGTCCCTGAAATGAGCGAGACCAAAGCCGAAGGCCTATCCGACCTGCGGGCGGAGATCGATCGGATCGACCGCGACATGCATGCGCTGCTGATGCAGCGCGGCGAGATCATCGACCGGCTGATCGCGGTCAAGGCCCGGCAGGGCGGCGGCTCCGCCTTTCGGCCCGGCCGCGAGGCCGACATGATGCGCGAGATCGCCTCGCGCCATCACGGCCGCCTGCCGCTCGACACGGTCGAGAGCATTTGGCGCGTGATCATTTCGACCTTCACTTACGTCCAGTCGAATTATTCGGTTCACGCCGACCTGTCCGGCGGCGATGCGGCCATGCGCGATTCCGCGCGCTTTCACTTCGGCTTTACGGTCCCGCTGGTCGGCCATGCGACGCCAGAGGGGGTGATCGCGGCGGTGGCGGGCTCGCAGCGGCCGGACGGCGGCGGCGATCTCGGCATGATCCGCGCCGGTTTCCACGCCGAGGACGACCGGTGGTGGGAGCGGCTCGCCGCCGCCGACGCGCCGAAAATCATCGCGCGCCTTCCCTTTGTCGAGCGTCCCGGCCATCCCGCGGGAACGCCGGTCTTCATCATTTCCAATCCGCTCGCAGAAGCCGCCGCAACCGACGTCGCGCTGTTTTCCGCTCGGGGAACGACCGCGCCGGACGCCAGCGGCTGGCGGGCCTTGGGCTGCGAGATTCTTGGGCAGAGCGAGGGTGACGGTTTTTCTCTGCTGCTGTCGGTCCCTGGCGACAGGACTGTTGAACGCTTGAAAAATCTTCCAGGCGGCGGGGCGCTCGAAACCATCTCGTGGATTGGCAGCCACGCGGAGCGTTTCGCGCTTTCTCCTGATCAGTAAAGCGGAGCCAAGGCCCCAACCCGTAAGGGTCCGACAAAAACGCCGCCCTGCGCGAGACGCAAAGTCAGCGCGATGCTGTCGTCCCCCGCCTTGGCGGATTGCGTCGGCCCGCTTCCTAAAAGCGCGCCCAGGAGCGCGCCGGCCGCGTCCGGCGCGAGCGGCAGGCCGAGGCGCGCCGCGAGCGCGCCCGCGCCACGCGCCTTGATGTTGAGCGTACCCGTCAGCCGGCGCGCGTCGTCGAGACCCAGCGCGCCATCGAATTGGGCGCTCAGAGCGCCCCAACGCCATTCCCCCTTGTCAATGCGCGCCGTCCCTTGCGCCTGGCGCCAATCCTCAAGGGCCTGCCGCCAGTCGTCATTGGGCGGCAGCAGCGGATAAAGGTCGCCCGAGACGGCGATGGCGCTGGGCGCCGAATTCCCGAGCAGGTTTTGCAGGATCGGCGCGGTCACGCCATCCGCGCCAGCTTCGACCCGCAGCGAATCGACGCCGTCCCGCGAAGAAGGGTGGGCGGAAAAGCGCAGCGTCTGCACGTTGAACGCCGGTCCGGCTTGGAAAACCTCGGGACGCCAGTCGAGCGCGCGGCCGTTCACATTCGCCTCGGTGAGGCCCCGCGCGTCATCCCAGACAAAATCAAGGGTCGCGCCGTCGTGGCGCAGCTTGGCGAAGCCGCCATTGGCGTTTTGCAAGGCGGCGGGGCTGGAGAAGCTCAGGGTGACGTGTTCGGGCGACCACAGGTTGGCGACGCCCTTGACCTCTTCATCGACAAAGACCAGGGCGTCGGCGCCGCCCGACAAAGGCGCCTTGAGATTCTTGCAGGTCAGTTTCAAGCGGAAGGGAAAGCCGCCGATCTCGCTGGCGCCGCACAAATCCGCGAGGGACGCGCCGTTGAAAGCGGGCTGGTGCAGATAGTCGCCGAGCTTTTGCGCGCCGTACAACCAGCCGAAGCAAAAGCCGAGCGTCAGGACGGCGGCGGCGGCGAGCAGAATGCGCGACGCAAGACGTGACAGAACGGCGGCCATGAATCCCTCGCGACGCGATCGAACAGCGGCTCTTTTGCCAAGTTCTGCGACAAATGTCTGCCTGTTTGTCAGATCGCGAAAATGGGAGCCGGCCGCAGGTCGGCCGCCGCGGCGTCTCGCGCGTCCTGCGTTTCAGCAAGAAGGTGGACGTGAAAGGCGGTCGCGCCGCACCTGCGCGCGCGCCGCGCCCAAAGGGCGAAATCGTCGCCGCTGGCGTCCGGCTGGAACACGAAAGCGATCGCCGGGCCCGACAAACTCGGGCGCACGGCGGCGACCACCGCGCGTCTGCAATCGAACGCCGGTTCGTCCGTGATCGGATGGATCGAACAGATGTAACGCCGCCCGGACCGGCCATGCCACGAGCAGAACAAGTCCTCCAGCACGGTCGCGCGCAGGGAGGCGAGGGGGCGGCTGGATTGGTGAGCGGCAAGGGTCATTTTGTTCTCATGGGCGATGCGTCACGAGAATAAAAAAAGAACAGAACGGGAATAAAGTCAAGCGACGTTTGCTGCTTCTCTTGGCGCGAGGTTTTTGGCGAGGTCGGGGATCTCGGCAATGGCCTCGGCGATCAGGCGGTCGCTCGCCTCTTCAATCGCGTTTTGGAGTTTGGGCAGAAACTCTGAAACCGGCAGTCCGGGCGGGATCGCCGGCAGGAATTCAATGACGATCGTGCCGGGATAGCGCATGAACTTGCGACGCGGCCAGAACAGGCCGGAATTGAGCGCCACCGGCACGCAGGGCGCGTCCTCCGCGCCGTAGAGATGCGCGACGCCCGCCTTGTACTGCGGGGGCGCGCCGGCCGGACGTCGCGTGCCCTCCGGAAAGATGAAGATCGCGCGCCCCTCGGCGAGGGCGACGCGCGCATCGGCGACCAGCTGTTTCAGCGCGGCGGAGCGGCTCTTGCGATCGATGGCGATCTGGTCGGCGCGCAGCAGATATTGGCCAAACAGCGGCAGCCAGGTGAGCTCGCGCTTGAGAATGTAAGTGAAATCCCGCAGCTGCGTGCACAGCGCAAAGGTCTCCCAGGCCGACTGGTGCTTGGCGGCGATGATGCAGCCTTCGCGAAGCAGGTTTTCCTTGCCGCGAAACTCGACTTTTGTGCCGCAGATCTTGTCCATCAGCCAGAGCGACGACCATCCCCAGTAATGCGCCAACCGGATGATCGTCAGCCGGCCGAAAAACATGGTGGGAAGCCCGAGGATCAGCAGGACCGCCAGGTTGACGTAAAAGGCGATGTTGAAGAGGAGCGAGCGCAGGAAAAGCATGGCGCCTGTTGTGCCGCACCGCATGCGGATTGCAAGCGTTTTTCCTCGGATGCGTCAATCGAGCCGCCGCAGGCTGCGCAGCACGATGATCCGCGACATCAGCGCCGTCAGCGCCGCCACGCCGAGCGACAGCGCGGCGATCGCGGCAATGCCGTTCCAGCCGAGGGCGAAGGCGCCGAACATGGCCTCGGCCTGTTCACCGCCAGCGCTGGTGATCCAATGCCGCGACATCGCGCCCAGCGCGAGAAACAGGCTCGTCGCGGCGCAGCCGCCGACAAGTCCGCCGCGCAGGCCGAGGCGCAGGAAATGACGCTGGAATTCGGCGGCGATGAACGAATCGGCCGCGCCGACATAATGCAGCGCCTGGATGATCTCTTTCGCCCCGGCCATGGCGCCGCGCGTGGCGAAGCCGACCGCCAGCCCCATGGCGGTGAGCACCAATGCGAATACGCCGAGCGCGCTGGCGACGACCACATCCGCCATGCTGGTCAGCCGCTGCATCCAGACGGCGTGATTGTCCAGATTGGCGTTGGGCAGGGCCGCGTCCAGCGCCGAGCGCAGGCCGATTTCGTCGAGCGGCTTTGTGTCGTCCCGGCGCAGCGTGATCAGCCGGGGCACGGGCAATTGGCCGAGATCGACGCCGGCGCCGAGCCAGGGCGCGAGCAATTCCTCGGATTGCGCCTTGCTGAGCGGCCGCGCGTCGCTCAGGCCGGCGAAATTGGCGGCGACCTCGACCGCCTTGCGCGAATCCGCGTCGAGGTCCCGACCCGGGCGCGGCATGATCTGGATGGTCATTTCCACGCCCACCTGCCCGCGCCATTCGTGCGAGGCCTGCGTCAGCAGCAGGGCGAAACCGGCTGTGAGCGCCGCCAGAAACGTCATGATGGCGATGACCACGGCCAAAGCCGCGCCGGCCACCGACGAGGCGGGCACCAAGGGGGTCGTCGCCCAGTTTTCTTCGGGAGCGGCGTCGTCGCGGCGCATCGGGAAACTCACCATGGCCGCCTCAATCGTAGATGTGCAGACGGCCGTCGCCGAGAACGAGACGGCGCGCCCCGTCGAACTGGTCCATCAGGTTGAGGTCGTGGGTTGCGATCACGACCGAGGTGCCGGACTTGTGCAATTCCTGGAACAGGCGCAGCAGGCGTCGCGCCATCACCGGATCGACATTGCCGGTCGGTTCGTCGGCGAGCAGCAGTTCGGGTCGCATGATCAGGGCGCGGGCGATCGCCGCGCGCTGCTTCTCGCCGCCGGAAAGCACGGGCGGATAGGCGTGGAGCCGCTCGCCCAGTCCCACCCAGTCCATGAGCTCCAGCACCTCGGCGCGGTAGGAGGTCTCGTCCTTCCCGAGCACCCGCAGGGGCAGCGCGACGTTCTGATAAGTGGTGAGGTGGTCGAGCAGCCGAAAATCCTGGAACACCACGCCGACCTTGCGCCGCAGACGCGTGACCGCGCTCTTGTCGAGGGCGGCGGAATCCTCGCCGAACAAAGTGATGAGGCCGCGCGTTGGACGGAGCGCCAGCAGGATGAGCCGCAACAGCGTGGTCTTGCCCGCGCCGGATGGTCCCGTCAGGAACTGAAAGGATTGTGGCGCAATGTCGAAGCTGAGGTCGCGCAGGATTTCCGCGCCCATTCCATAGCGGAGACCGACATTCTCGAACCGGACCAAATTACGCTCCCCGACGGCGCCGACGCGAATCAGCTCATTAACGTGCCATTAACCATAGCAGCACAGGAATGACAGACGAGGATTCCCACAAGATAATGGAGCGCGTCATGACTTCCGCCCCGCTTGCGCGAGATTTTCGCCCGCCAGCGCGGGCGCCGCGGCCGGCGCGTCCCGCGTCCGCCGATGCGAAAAAGTTTGGATTCGGCGCTCTGGGTTGGGGCGTCGGCTTGCTTGTCGCCTGGGGACTGCTGATTGGCGGGCGCGCTCAGATCGTGCGCGTGGTTCCCGCCGCCGCGCCGGCCTATGCGGCGCTGGGCCTCAAGGTCAATCTGCGTCAGATGGATGTTTTTGGGGTGAGCGCTAAATTGGTCGAGGAGGAGGGCCGCAAAATCCTGCTGGTCGAAGGCCAGATCAAGAACGTGGGCGCGGCCGCGCGCACGCCGCCGCGCATGCGCCTCGCCGTCGAGGATGCAAAGGGCCGCGAAATCTATTTCTGGACGGCGGCGCCGCCGAAATCGCGGCTCAACCCCGGCGAAAACGCCTTTTTCCGCGCCCGCCTCGCCGCGCCGCCCGAAGAAGGCAAGGATGTGCGCGTGCGCTTCGCCCCCGACGCGAGCGCCACATGAGCCTCGACATCCTGTTCAGCGAGGCCGAGATCGGCGCCCGCGTGGAATCCATGGGCTACGAGATCGCCGAGGCGCTGCCCGAACGTCTGCTTGCCGTCCCCATCATGACGGGCGCCTTTGTTTTCGCCGCCGACCTGCTTCGCGCTCTTTATCGCGCCGGGGTGGAGCCGGAGGTCGATTTCCTTCAGGTCTCCTCTTACGGCAAAGGAACGACATCGTCGGGAACGATCGAACTGTTGCGCGACGTCCGTGCGGATGTGACCGGGCGCGACGTGCTGCTGATCGACGACATTTTGGAGTCCGGCCGCACCCTGACCTATGCGAAAAAGGTCTTGATCGAGCGTGGCGCGCGCCGCGTGCTGATCGCCGTGGCCCTGGAAAAACCCCACAAGCTGGCGGTGGACATCGCGGCCGATTTCGTGGGCTTTCAGTGCCCTGACAGGTTTGTCATCGGCTACGGCATGGATTACGCCGGGAAATATCGGGAACTGCCATTTATCGGCGCGCTGGATCAGCTTTAGAGCATTTTCGAGCGAAGTGGATGCCGGTTCGCGTGAAGAAAATGCGTCAAAACAAAGAGCTAGAGCGCGTTCGATGAACGGGAGTTCACCGAACGCGCTCGAGTTCAGCCGAACGGATAGTCCGCCTCAACTCGGTAAGGCCCGCCGCCCACCGAATCCCGTGAGGAAAACAGGACGAACCGCTCGGCCTCAAACTTCAGCGCCAATGGAAAAGCCCGTTCGCTCAGCCATGCGCCAACGTCTCGCGCCGAAACGCCGCGCAGCCGCGCCAGCGTGACGTGCGGCGCGAACTTTCGGGTCTCCGGTTTCAGGCCATTGCGCCGCGCCAGCGATTCATGGGCGCCGGCGAGCCGCGCCAGCAGCGCGTCGCTTTTAACCCGTGCGAACAAGGCGCGCGGAAAATCGTTGCCGAACACGCCGAGTTCGTCCAACTCCAAAGCCAACGGCTGGCCTCCGGAGATACGCTCGGTCTCCGCCAAATCCTCGCCCAAGACCTGCGCGACATGACGGTCGACGTCGCCGAAGAACCGCAGGGTGATGTGGTAATCCGACGGCTCGATCCAGCGCGCCCCGGATAGACCGCCGCGATAAAACGCCAGTTCGCTGGCGATGGCGGGCGGGATTTCCAGCCCGCTGAACAATCGCGGCATGTCAGGGCGCCAATTTCTTCAGCCAGGTTTCCGTCAGCGGCAGGATGCCGGCGACGATGTGTTCGACGCCGGCCTTGCTGGGGTGCAAGCCGTCCGGCAACTGGTTCGACGGGACGCCGGCGACGCCCTCGAGGAAGAAGGGGTAAAGCGGCGCGCCATATTTTGCTGCGAGCTGCTGATAGATGGGCTCGAATTGCGCGGCATAGGTCCCGCCCAGATTGGGCGCGGACCGCATGCCGGCGATCAGGAACGGAATCTTGCGCTCACGCAGTTGCGCCAGGATGTCGTCGATGTTCTTCTTCGTCCCCGCGGGATCGAAACCGCGCAGCATGTCATTGGCGCCGATTTCGACAATGGCTGCGTCGGCGCCGTTGCCAAGCGTCCAGTCGAGCCGCGCCAGAAGACCGGCGGATGTGTCGCCAGAAACCCCGCCATTGACGATCTCCACATCAAAACCGTTTTGGCGCAGGGCTTTTTGCAGCACGACCGGAAAGGCCTGGTCGGCGGGCAGGCCAAGGCCTGCGGTCAGACTGTCGCCAAGCGCGATGATTCTTGTCGTCTTCGCCAGGACGGGTGTGGACAGCGTCGCCCAAGCGCCGATCATCAGCGTCGCCGCCACCAGAACTGGACGAAGCGGGTTGGAGCGCCCATATGCGCCACGACCCCAGAATTCCCTTTCCTGCAACACGCGCAATTCCTTCCGGACCCCTCGATGCCACAACGCGCCATAAGCCTTGTCGATGTCAATTTAACGCTCGGAGACGGTGAAGCCAGGGCGCACATTCTTAAAAACGTCTCTCTTGAGGTGGCGCGCGGCGAAACGCTCGCCCTGCTCGGCCCCTCCGGCTCGGGCAAATCCTCGCTGCTGATGGTGATGGCGGGACTGGAGGGGGTGGAGTCCGGCGCCGTCGAAATCGCCGGGCGCCGGCTCGACCGCATGGGCGAGGATGAGCTTGCCCGGTTTCGCGGCGCGCATATTGGCGTCGTGTTCCAGGGGTTTCATCTGGTGCAGACGTTGACAGCGCTGGAAAATGTCGCGCTGCCGCTCGAACTCGCGGGCGTCGCCGACGCTTTTTCGCGCGCCAAACAGGCGCTCGCGCAGGTCTCGCTGAGCCATCGCGAAAAACATTATCCGGCGCAAATGTCGGGCGGCGAGCAGCAGCGTGTGGCGCTGGCCCGCGCGCTGGTCGTCAATCCCGAAATCCTCTTCGCCGACGAGCCGACGGGCAATCTCGATTCCGCCGTCGGCGCCGAAATCGTCGAACTGATGTTCGCGCTCAACCGCGCGCATGGGTCGACGCTGGTGCTGGTGACCCACGACGAAGATCTGGCGGCGCGCTGCACCCGCATCGTCCGCCTGCGCAACGGCGCCGTCGAATCCGACACCCAGCCGGAATTGCAGGATGCCTAAGCTTCTTCGCTTCGCCCTTCGTGATCTGCGCGGCGGCTTGCGTTCGTTCGGCGTCTTCATCGCCTGCATCGCGCTCGGCGTGATGGCGCTGGCCGCGGTCGCCGGCGTGTCGCGCGCCATGCGCGACGGGCTGGCGAACCAGGGCGCCGCCATCATTGGCGGCGATCTCAGCCTTGCGCGCGCGCAAGGGGCGCCGGCAGACGAACATCGCGCTTTTCTCGCGGAAAAAGGGCGACTGAGCGAAATCGTCACGCTGCGCTCGATGGCGCGGCGCGAGGATTCCAGCCAGGCGACCTTGGTCGAGTTGAAAAGCGTCGACGCCGCCTATCCGCTTGTCGGGACGTTGCAAACCGAGCCGCAAGCGCCGCTCGCCACCCTTCTGGCGCGCCGGGAGCAAGGGTTTGGCGTCGCCGTCGATCCGCAACTCGGGTCGCGGCTGAAACTCGCGCTCGGCGACACGTTTTTCATTGGCGACGCGCGCTTCGTCGTCGCCGCTTGGCTGCGCCGCGAGCCGGATGCGCTGGGCGCGTTTGGCTTCGCGCCGCATGTGCTGCTGTCGCCCGAGGCCTTGAACGCCAGCGGCTTGATCAAGCCGGGATCGCTGACCCGCGCCTCGCTGCGCCTGCTGCTGCCGAACGCCGGCGACGCGCAGGTTGAGGCGGTCAAAAAGGAGTTTTCGGCGCGTTTCCCGGATTCCGGCTACGAAATTCGCAGCCGCGCCGATCCATCGCCGCAGCTGACGCGCAACATCGAACGCTTTGCCCAATTCATTACCCTGATCGGCTTGACGGCGCTGGTCTGCGGCGGCGTCGGCGTCGCCAATGCGGTGCGCGCGCTGATCGATCGCAAGCGAAAAACCCTGGCGATCTTGAAAGCGCTGGGCGCCAGCGGCGGCGAGGCCTCAGGCTTTGTGCTGATCCAGGTTCTGATCGTGGCCTTTGGCGCGGCGCTCCTCGGCGCGGCGGCCGGACTGGCGCTGCCGGCGCTCCTGCTCACCTATTTCGCGCAATCCCTGCCGTTCCCGATCGCGCCGGCCCTCCATCCCTTTGACGGGCTCTATGCGCTGGGCTTTGGCCTTCTGATCGCTCTGACCTTTGCCGCCGCCCCGCTGCAAGAGGCGCGCGCCCTGCCGGTGACCCAGCTGTTGCGCGACACGGCGATGCGAACGGGTGGTTCAAGCCGACGCGGGCTGGCGCTGGCGGCGCTGGGTGGGGCGGCCTTGATCGCCTTTGCCGTGCTGACCTCCGGCGACGCCAAGCTGACGCTGCAATTCGGCGCGGGCGTGCTGGCGAGTTTCGGCTTGCTTTACGGCGTCGCCCGTCTGGTGATGGCGCTGGCGCGTCGCGCGCCGCATGTCGGACGGATCACCTTGCGGCTCGCCGTGGCCAATCTCCACCGCCCCGGCGCGCTGACGCCATCTTTCCTTTTGTCGTTGGGGCTTGGTGTGACCCTCCTCACGGCTCTGATGGGCATCGAGCACAATTTGCGCGCCGAGATCGGCGAGTCCTTGCCAAAGGATTCGCCAAATTATTTCTTCATCGACGTGCAGAAGGCTGAAGCCGAGGATTTCAAAAAATTCCTGCACGCCGAGGCGCCGGACGGCCAGATCGCCAGCGCGCCCATGCTGCGCGGCCGCATCACGCGCATCAAAGGCGTGCCGGCCGAGCAGGTCACGCCGAACGAAAAGGCGCGCTGGGCGCTTGAGGGTGACCGCGGGATCACTTTCGCCAGCACGCTGCCGCAGAACTCGCGGGTGGTCGCCGGAGAATTTTGGCCGGCGGACTATCGCGGCCCGCCGCTGGTATCGATGGAGGTGGACGTCGCGCGGGGCCTCGGGCTTGAGGTGGGCGATGAAATCGCCGTGAATGTGCTCGGGCGAAACGTCACCGCAAAGATCGCCAATTTGCGAAAAGTCAACTGGCGCTCGTTCGGCATCAATTTCGTGCTGGTGTTTTCGCCGCATGTGTTCGACGGCGCGCCCTTCACCGCCCTCATGACCCTTTCGTCGCCGGAAAAGCCAACCCCAGCGCGTGAGGCGGCGCTTCTGGGCGCGGCGGCGAAGAGGTTTCCCTCCGTGGTCGGCGTCTCCCTGCGCGAAACCCTTGCGACCCTCGACGACATCCTGGGGAAGCTTGCGATCGCCACCCGCGTCGCGGCCTCGCTCGCCTTCGTCGTGTCCGCCCTGGTGCTCGCCGGCGCGCTGGCGGCCGGGCAGCGCGCGCGGCTCTACGAGGCGGTGGTGCTGAAAACGCTGGGCGCCACCCGCGAAAAACTGCTTTCGGCGCTGACGCTCGAATTTTCCCTTTTGGGCGTCGTGACCGCCGTTTTTGGTCTGATCGCAGGCGGTTTAGCCGCATGGCTGGTGACGACGAAAATGCTCGACGCGCCTTTCGTGCTGTTTCCGATGCAGGCGGCGCTGGTGGCGGGCGGCGCAACGCTGTTCGCCATTGTCGCGGGATTGCTGGGCACGGCCCGCGCGCTTGGGGAAAAGCCGGCGCGCTGGCTGCGGCAGGAGTAGCTGGATGAACAAAATGTAATCCGGCGACAGGACCGCCGGCGCTTGTCTTTTCAGGGGCCTGCGGCCATATTTTTTGTTAAGCCGCGCCGCGTCCGGATTGTCCTGAGGCGGCAGAGCGGCGTGTAACGAGGAATTCATGTCGAACTTTGACCGCAACGCCGCTCCGTGGAGCCGGAGCTATGCTCGGACGGGCGCCGACGTCGATCAAGGTCTGCGCGCCTTCATGCTTGGTGTCTACAACAACATGGCGATCGGCCTTGCGCTGACCGGCCTGGTGGCGCTCGGAACAAACATGCTGACCGTCTCGGCGGTCCCCACGGCTTATCACGTCGGCAAGCTCTATCTGACTGACGCGGGCGCCGCGCTTTATCTTTCGCCGCTGCGCTGGGTCGTGATGTTCGCCCCGCTCGCCTTCGTGCTGTTCTTCTCTTTCAAGATCGGCTCGATGGCCGCCAATTCGGCGCGCACCCTGTTCTTCGCCTTTGCGGCGGTGATGGGCCTGTCGCTGTCGTCGATCCTGTTGGTCTACACGGGCGCCTCTGTGGCGCGCGCGTTCTTCATCACCGCGGCCACCTTCGGCGCGTTGAGCCTCTATGGCTACACGACCAAGAAAGACCTCGGCCCGATGGCTTCGTTCATGATCATGGGCCTGATCGGCGTGCTGATCGCCGGCCTCGTGAACATCTTCGTGCAGAGCGCGGCCTTCCAGTTCGGCCTGTCGATCCTGTCGGTTCTGATCTTCGCTGGCCTGACCGCCTATGACACCCAGGCGATCAAGTCGATGTATTACGAAAGTGACGGCTACGAAGTCGCCACCAAGAAGTCGATCAATGGCGCGCTCATGCTCTATCTCGACTTCATCAACATCTTCACCTCCCTGATCCAGCTCACTGGCCAGCGGAACGACTGAAGCAGCCAAGACACCCAACGACACGACAACGAAGCCCCGCCCCGGCGGGGCTTCATTTTTTTTTGGTCTATATATAAAAAAAGGCCGGGGCGGCGAACCACCCCGGCCTTTTGTTCATCCTGGCGATTGCGCCTCAGTCCTTGGCGCGCTCGACATAGGTGTTATCCTCCGTGAGGACGACGATGCGGGCGCCGACGCCGATGTGCGGCGGGACCATCACGCGCAGGCCGTTGTTCATCTTGGCCGGTTTGTAGGAGGACGACGCCGTCTGACCCTTGACCACCGGCTCGGTCTCGACCACTTCCAGCGTGACGCGGGCCGGGAGCTGGATCGCGACCGCCGTGCCGTTGAAGATCGACAGGATGCACTTCATGCCTTCCTGCAGATAGGCCGACTGCTCGCCGATCACGTCCTGCGGCACGATGACCTGCTCGTAATTGTCATCGTTCATGAAGGTGTAGCCGTCGCCGTCGGCGTACAGATAGGAATAGTTCATGTCCTCGACGTGGGCGCGCTCGACCTGTTCGGTGGTCTTGTAGCGCACGGAGGTCTTGTTGCCGTCGGAGAGGCGGCGCATGTCGATCTGGGTCGTCGGCGTGCCCTTGCCCGGAAAGAAGCTTTCGGCGCTGAGCACGACATAGAGATTGCCGTCCTCGTGCTCGATGATATTGCCCTTGCGGACGTTGCTGGCGATGATCCTCACGTTTCGGCTTCCTTGGCGAGCGACGGCGGGCCTGCGGTTGATGGAACGGGCCGTCGGGTCTATGGACCTTTTGAATAGAGCGGCGCCACCTATACTCATCCCGCGTCGCAAAGCAAATCCTTGTCGCAAACCCGAGGAAAACATGCGTCGGCAAAATCCCTTCTGGGGAGAAGATTTTCACGCCAGCCGTCGTCCGCGTCTGCTCACGAGGGCGCGCATCGTCACGGCGCTGCGCGCCTTTTTCGCCGAACGCGATTTTCTCGAAATCGAACCCTCGGCTCTGCAGGTTTCCCCTGGCAACGAAACGCATATCTCTGGTTTCGCGACGCAATTTTCCGCGCCCGGCGGCGTCTCACAAAAACTCTACCTGCATTCGTCGCCGGAATTCGACTGCAAGAAATTGCTCGCGGCCGGAGAAACCCGGATTTTTGCGCTCGCCCATGTGTTTCGCAATGGCGAGCGGACACGACTGCACCATCCGGAATTCACCATGCTCGAATGGTATCGCGCCGGGGCGAGCTATCGGGAGCTGATCGCGGATTGCGCCAGTGTTCTGTCCGTCGCTGCGAAGGCGGCGGGCGTGGAGACTTTTCGTTTCGGCGACAAGACGCTCGATCCTTTCGCGCCGCCGGAGGCGTTGTCGGTGACCGAAGCGTTTCAACGCCATGCCGGGATCGATCTGACAAAATTGTTCGGGGATCGCGACGCTTTTGCCGAGGAAGCCCTGCGGTTGGGGTTGCGGGTAGCGCCGGACGATCATTGGTCCGATCTGTTCAGCAAGGTGATGTCGGAAAAAATCGAGCCGCACCTTGGACAGGGTCGCGCCACGGTCCTGATCGACTATCCTGCGAGCGAGGCGGCGCTGGCGCGGCGAAAGCCCTGCGATCCCCGCTTCGCCGAGCGTTTCGAGCTTTATGGCTGCGGCGTGGAGCTGGCCAACGCCTTCGGCGAGTTGACCGATGCCGCGGAACAGCGCCGCCGCTTCGCCGCCGACATGGACGAGCGCCGGCGCATCTACGGCGACCCCTATCCGCTCGACGAGGATTTTTTGCAGGCCCTGGCCTATATGCCGCCCGCGAGCGGCATCGCCATGGGCCTCGACCGGCTGGTGATGCTGGCCACCCATGCCGAAACCATCGATCAGGTCATTTGGGCGCCGGTGGCCAAGGCATGACCGACAAGGTTTTTGTGAGGATCGAAGAATTGGTCTCGGCCGGTCTGGTCGATCCCGGGCAGGCGGAGGTTTTGGCGGAGGTCGCGGCGCGCTACAGTGTCGCGCTGCCGGAAACGGTCGCCCGGTTAATCTCGCACCCTGCCGATCCCATCGGCCGGCAGTTCCTGCCGCGCGCTGAAGAATTGCGCGGGCTCCCCGAGGAAAACGCCGATCCGATCGGCGATGGCGCCCATCAGGCGGTCAAGGGTTTGATCCACCGCTATCCCGACCGCGTGCTGCTGAAACTCACCAGCGTCTGCCCGGTCTATTGCCGCTTCTGTTTTCGTCGGGCCAGCGTCGGCGCGGGGACCGAGGGGGTCCTGGACGATGCGGCGCTCGACGCCGCCTTCGCCTATGTGGCGGAACACACGGAAATTTGGGAGGTGATCGTCACCGGCGGCGATCCGCTCGCGGTTTCGCCCCGCCGGCTGGCGGCGCTGTCGCGGCGAATGGCCGCGCTGCCGCACGTAAAAATTTTGCGGTTTCATTCGCGCGTGCCCGTGCTCGCGCCTTCGCGCATTACGCCGGAGCTGATCGCGGCGCTCAAGGAGAGCGGCAAGACGGTCTATGTCGCCGTCCACGCCAACCACCCGCGCGAACTCACAGCCGAAGCGCGCGAGGCCTGCGCGCGTCTTGCCGATCACGGGGTCGCGCTGGTGAGCCAGACCGTTCTGCTGCGTGGCGTGAACGATGATGTCGAAACCTTGTCGGCGCTGATGCGCGCCTTTGTCGAAATGCGCATCAAACCCTATTACCTGCATCATGGCGATCTCGCGCCGGGCACGTCGCATTTCCGGCTGTCCCTCGACGAGGGGCGGCGACTGGTCCGCGCCCTCCTGGGGCGTCTGTCCGGACTTTGCCAGCCGATTTACGTCGTCGACATTCCTGGCGGCTACGGCAAGGCGCCCGCGGCCTATTTTGAACGCCAAGGTCGCGCCTGGTCGGTCGAAGATTGGCGGGGAATCCGCCATGATTATGCCGATTCGCTCGGGCATGGCGGTGACGCGCCAAAGACTCCGGCGCCGCAAGGATCTTCGCTTTGACCCGATGGTTTCTAGCCCTTTTGCTTGTCTTCACCTTGTCAGCGCCCACGCTGGCGGCCCCAAAGCTGCCGGCGCTCGCGGGCCCTGCGCCGGCTCCTGCTGAAAGCGCCCCGGTCGCGCCGCCGTCCGAACGGCTCGACGCCGCCAAGGCCGCGCTCGACGCGATCACCAAGGCGCTCGCCGCAGATTCGGTTCCCGACGCCGATCTCGTCAGAATGCGCGGCGACATCGATCCGGTGTTGGCGCAGGTGCTCGGCGTCGCCGCCGAGGTCACGCCCAAGCAGGCTGCGGTCAAGCAGAGGCTCGAACAGCTCGGTCCCGCGCCCGACGCCTCCGACGCCAACGCCCCGCCCGAGGACCCCAAGGTCGCGCAGGACCGCAAGGAGCAATTGAAACTTCAGTCCACCTTCGACGATCTCGCCAAGCGCGCCAAGCTGCTTCAGGTCCAGGCCGAACAGCTCGCCGAGCAGATCGGCGAGCGCCGCCGCGCGCTGTTCGCCAGTTCCGTGTTCCAGGGCGGCGCCAGCATCCTGGCGCCAAGCCTATGGGTCGACGTAGCGAAGGAGGCGCCGGCCGACTTCAAATCGGCCGTTGCGGCGTTCTCGGACCTGTTCCACCAGTTGCAAGCCGTGGTGAACGGCGAGAAGGCGGCGCTTGCGCTCGGCCTGCTGACGCTGATCGTTCTCGCCACTGGCTGGGCGGTTTTCGCCATCGCGCAGCGGCTGCCGAGGGAAAAACCGCACCGCGAACTCAACAATCTGAGAATCAGCGTCAACGCGCTGTGGAGCGGCCTCGCCATCATGATCCCGCCGCTCGGCGCGGTGGGCGCGCTGATCGCGCTGGTGAATTGGCTTGGGGTCTCTGACCCGCAGTTGACCCAACTCGGCATCGCTCTGATCGGCGTCGTCGTCAAGCTGACGCTCACGGCGGGCATGATCGCCGCGATTCTGGCGCCCTCTCGCGCAATTTGGCGCCCGATCGACCTGTCCGATCGCGTCGCCCGCCGGTTGTCGCAGCTCATTTTCATCCTGATGGGCGTCGCCTCCTTCGGGAGGCTTATCGAAGTGCTGGCGGAAACCGTCGGCGCCTCGCTCCAGGTTTCTGTTGCGGCGCGCGGCGTGGTTTCGATGCTGGTCGGCCTGATCCTGGCGCGTGGTCTCTATGGAATCATCCTGTCGCCGGACGCCAGGAACGCGGCCGCGGGCAAGCCTGCGAACCTTGCCGACGAATCGCCGTTCTGGGCGCCGATTCGGTTGTTCTCCTGGTTCGCCACCTTCGCCATCATGGGCGCGGCGCTGCTCGGCTATGTCGCGCTCTCGTCGTTCCTGGTCAACCAACTGGCCTGGATGGCTTTTGTGGGCGGCGTGCTGTTCCTGCTGCTCAAGCTCACCGACGGCGCGACGGAACAGGCCTTCCGTCCGGCGTCCCGGATGAGCCGCAATCTCACGGCGACGATCGGCGTGGGGCGGGAGAGCCTCCAGCAGATCGGCGTGCTGCTCTCGGGCCTTTTCACCGTCGCCCTTTCGGCCGCTGCGCTGATTCTGGTCATTTTCCCCTGGGGCGTTCAGTCCCATGACATGATCGGCGCCGTGCAATCGGTGATTTTCGGCGTGAAGATCGGCGATGTCACCATCTCCATGTCGAGCGTCGTGGTTGCGCTGCTGTTCTTCGCCGTCGGCTATGGTTTGACCGGCGCGGTGCGCAATTGGCTGCAAAATCGCTACCTTCCGCTCACCCAACTCGACCAGGGCCTGCGCGACGCCATTTCGGCGAGCGTCGGCTATCTCGGCCTCGGCGTGTCCCTGGTGCTGTCGCTCGGCTATGTCGGCATCAGTTTCGAGCGGTTGGCTCTGGTGGCGGGCGCCCTGTCCGTCGGTATCGGTCTCGGCCTGCAGGGCGTGGTCGCTAATTTCGTCGCGGGCCTGATCATCATGTGGGAGCGGGCCATTCGCGTCGGCGATCTCGTCGTGGTCGGCGGCGAAACCGGCACGGTGCGGCGCATCAACATCCGGGCCACCGAAATCCAAACCCCGGATCGCGCCACGACCATCGTGCCCAATGGCAACATGATCACGGGCGTCGTCAAAAATTTCGTGCGCGAGGATCGGGTCGGCCGGGTGGTGATCCCGGTCCAGGCGGCCTGGGATTCAGACCCGGAACAGGTCCGTGCGCTGCTGGTGGCGACCGCCAAGGAGCATGACGAGGTCGTGCGCTTCCCGGCGCCGCTCGCTTTGTTCGTCAAATTCGGGGCGACGATGCTGGAGTTCGAGCTCTATTGCTTCGTCGAGGATGTCGAACGCGCAGGCCGGGTCAAGAGTGACCTGCACTTCGCCATCTTCAAGGCTTTTGCGGAGGCCGGCATCAAGATGACCCCGCCGACGGCGCCCGTGCCGCTCGATGTCGGGGCGCTCGAGCCGATCTTGCGCACGCTCGCGCCCCCGTCCCGGTCGGAAGCGGAAAATTAACGCTTTGCTCTCACACCCTCGATCATGACCATGACCAAAATTCCCGCGCTCGCCGCGCTGCTGGCCCTCGCCGGCTGCGCCGCCGAGACTTTTGACAAGCCGGCGCCGCCGCCCGCTCCGCCCGCGACGCCAGGATTTTATGCCTCGATGGCCAAGCCGGGCGCGAAGATCGACGCGCAGGGCGCGGCCGAAATGATCTCGCTCTATCGCCGGAATCATGGGCTGGAGTCGCTGACGGTCGATCCCGCGCTGATGGAGGAGGCGCGCCGCCAGGCTGAGGCGATGGCCGGAGCCGACAAGCTCAGCCACGAAGTCCGGGGCTCGCTGACCGACCGGCTCAACCGCGCTGGCTTCGCCAAGTCGAGGGCCGTCGAAAACGTCTCGGCCGGCTACCACACGGTCGCCGAAGCCTTTTCGGGCTGGCGGGATTCAAAGCCGCACAACGCCAACATGCTGGCGCCCGGGATGACGCGCATGGGGATCGCCGCCGTCTACAATCCGAACGCGCGCTATCACGTGTTCTGGGCGCTGGTGCTGACCAATTAACTTGTTTTGCCCGCGAGAAAATCCTCGACCGGCGCCAGCGAGGCCGCGGGGTTTTCCTCGAACGGGACATGGCCGAGGTCCGGCAGGCGCACCAGTTTCGCGTGCGGCAGATCGCGCAGAAAATCGTCCGCATTGCTGATCGGGATCATCGCATCCTTCTCGCCCCAAACCAGCAAGGTGGGGATTTTGATGCGGGCGAGAGTGGGGGCGGGATCACGAAGCCGCACCTGCTCCATGCGCGCCAGAATCGCCTCGCGCACGCCGGGCGCCAGCATGAGGTCGTGATAACGCGTCACGGTCTCGTCGCTCAGCGCCTCCGGGCGGGCGTAGGCGGCGGCGAGCGTCTCGCGCAGCAGGGGACGCGGCGTGACATAGGGCAGCGCCCGCATCACCAGCGGGGTTTCCGGCGTCTTGTCATATTCGAAACCGGCGCTGGCGAAACCGTCCGGAGAGATCAGCACCATGCGGTTGACGCGGTTCGGATGCTGAGCCGCGAAATTCCAGGCGATGCGTCCGCCGAGCGAATTGCCGATCAGACTGGCGCGGGCGATGCCGAGCTTGTTCATGAGATCGGCGAGGATTTTGATCTCGCGGTCGTCGCTGTAGTCGCCGGTCGGGTCGGGGCCGGTCAGGCCGAAACCCGGCAAATCGAAACGGATGACGCGGTAACGCGCCGAAAGTTGTTGCGCCCAGGGCTCCCAGGTGTCGAGGCTGGAGGCAAAACCGTGCAGCATGATCACGACGGGGGCGTTGCGCGGTCCGGTGTCGCGCAGGCGCAAGCGCACGCCGTCGACGGTGCTGTACGCGCCGGGATAGGCGGCCTCAAGCTCGGCGCGCGGCTTGTCGGGAGAATAGACCAGAAGGGACACGGCGACGCCCGCCACGGCGAGAATGGGCGCGATCATTGATCCGTCCTCGTATCGGGCAAGGCGCGCTTCCTTTCCTGGCAAGCCGATTTTTCCGGCTGTCTCCAAAATAGATGTTGAGCCGCGCCCGGTTGGTCAAGCTGCACGTGTGTGATCTCGGCCTGGACGGCGGTTTAATTGACGAAGAAGACGAAATAGCCGATCGAGGCGCCGAAGACCGCGAACAGGCCGACGAGTCCGATCAGCATGACGAGATCGTCCTGAGCGACCGACTCTGCGCCCGCCATGTCCGGCGCGGGAGCGCTTTTCATAACAGGCTTCGGCAAGGGCGCGGCGGCGGCGATCGCCTTCTTGACGGGTTTCTTTTCCGGAAGGGGGGGCGCTTTGCGTGCGCGACGCTCAGGCGGGTTCTTCTCCCGCTCCGCCACGATCCACTTCGCCTGCAAATAGACGAAAATCGCGCCCGCTATGGGGAGCGCATAGGCCAGCGCCGGCGCTTGTCGCGCCACCCAGTCGGCGTAGGCCGCGTCGCTTGCGGCGAGGTCGCCCGCCGTCCAGCCGAGCAGCAGGCCGCCAAAGACGACGAAGGCCGGGTATTTTTCCAGCAGCAGGGCCAGAGCCGCGCTGCCGACGATCAGGATTGGAATGCTCAGCGCAAGGCCGGCCAGCAGCCGCCAGAGATTGCCGGCGGCCACGGCGGCGAGCGCCACCACATTGTCGAGGCTCATGATGGCGTCGGCGGTGACGATGACGATCGCCGCCGCGAGAATGTCGCCGCGCAGACCCGTCGGCTCCTCGGGGCGGTCTTCCAGGGGCTCTCCCGGTTCAGCCGCCGAGAGGTTCACGGCGATCACGATCAGCAGGAAGGCGCTGACGAGTTTCAGGAACGGAACCGAAATGAGCACGCCCGCCAGCGCGGTCAGCAGGACGCGCAAGACGATGGCGCCGGCCGCGCCGAGCACGATGGCTTTTGACGCGTCGCGCTTCGGCAGCGTGCGGCAGGCCATGGCGATCACCGCGGCGTTGTCGCCGCTGAGCACCAGATCCAGGAACAGGATTTGCAGCGGCACAACAATCCAGGAGGCGGTCAGTCCGCTGTCCATCTCATTCCACTCCAAGGCCTCTCAAGCGAGGCAAGACCTCTCACGCGAGGACGCCCACCAGCCCCGCATAGAGCGCCAGCGCCGACACCAGCAGAAACAGCGCGGCGCTCGCCGCGGCGCGCAGCCCCGAGGGCCGCAGATCGCCGTCGAGTTTCCGACGCGCCAGCACGAAAAGACACAGCAGCGCCGCGGGCAACAGCAATGCGTTGACAACCGCGACCGCCATCGACAGGCGCACGGCGTCCACGCCCGCCGCGACGAAAGCGCCGGCGCAGGCGAGCAGGACGACGAAGCTGCCATAGAACCAGGGCGCCTCGCGCGGATGCTGTTCGAGCGAGTGCCGTCGGCCCGCCGCCTCGCCGACGGCCCAGGCGCAGGCGAGGCAGGCGACGACGCTCGCCACCAGCGCGCCGCCCATCAGTCCCGCGCAGAACAACGCGGAGCCGACGCCCTCGCCCAGCGCGCGGTCGAACAGGCGCGCGAACTCGCCGACGGTGTCGTCGGAGACCGCGCCATGTGAGGCCGCCGCGACCTGCACGCCGCAGGTGACGAGCTGGCAAAGCGTCGCGCCGACGAGCGTGTCGAACCGCGCATGGCCGAGATGCCGGCGCGTCAAACCTTTGTCGCAGGCGGCGGATTGCTGGTAGAACAGCGCCCAGGGCATGATCGTCGCGCCGAGATTGGCGGCGACCAAGTATAGCAGGCGCGGCGAATGGGCGAGGCCGCTCGTGTCGGCGGCGATCCTGGAAAAATCCGGATGCGCCTTCCAGCCGGCGTAGAGAAAGACGCATTCCGCCGCGCCGAACATCAGGGCGATCCGCTCCACGGAGCGGTAGGAGCCGGTGAGCGCCATTGCGGACAGGCCGAGCACGACCGTCCCCACGGTGAGGGCCGAAGGAATCCCGTAAAACTCTCCCGCCGCCGCCATGCCGCTGAACTGCGTAACCAGCGCGCCGAAACAGCTCGCCGTCAGCACCCCGGCGACGACAATCCCCGCGCGCCCGCCAAAACATTCGCGGATCAGCTCGATCGCGCCACGCCCTGTTCCCAGCGCCAGCCGCAAGGCCAGCTCCTGGGCGACATAGAGAACGGGAATCACCGCGAGCTGAAACAGGATCAGCGCATAGCCGGTCTCCACGCCGGTCTGCGCCGCCGTCAGAATGCTGCCGACGTCGGTGTCGGCGAGCATGACCACCAGTCCGGGGCCCAGGGCCGCGAAATAGGCGCGAATCCCCGTTTCGCGGCGCCCTGTTCCCGGCGCGGCGGTCGTCAACGCGCGCCCTGCGGCGCCGCGATTTGCGGGCCGTGCTTGAAGGTCTTCAAGAATTCCGCGTCTGGAGACAGGACCAGCGTCGGGGCGGAGTCCGCGAGCGACTGGCGATAGGTCTGCAAGGATCGATAGAAGGTGTAGAAGCCGGGGTCCCGGCCGACCGCCTCGCCCAACACCTTGTTGGCGGCGGCGTCGGCCTCGCCATGGGCGATCCGCGCGGCGCGCTGCGCCTCCGACAGGATGACGGTGCGTTCGCGATCGGCGCGGGCCTGGATCTGCTGCGCCCACTCGAACCCCTGCGCGCGCAGCTCCTTGGCCTCGCGCTGGCGTTCGGATTTCATCCGATCGTAGATCGCCTGACTGGTTTCGAAGGGCAAGTCGGCCCGGTGCAGCCGCACTTCGACGACATCGACGCCATAGGGACGGAATTTCTCCGTGACCTCGCGCTGAACATTCTCGATCACCCGGCTGCGGTCGGCGGAAAGCAGCGCGTGCAGATTGATCTGGCCGAATTCGCGGCGCAGCGCCGAACTCACCACCTGCGCCAGTTGCGCGCGCGCCTGTTCGACGGTGCGCAGCGACTGGTTGAATTGCTGGGGATCCACGATGCGGAAGCGCGTGTAGGTCTGGACCTCGATGCGTTTCTGATCGCCGAGGATCACCTGTTCCGCCGGGGGCTCCAGCAGCAGCAGGCGCGCGTCATAGATGAGGGCCGTATCGAGGAACGGCGCTTTCATCTTCAGGCCCGGCGTGTTTTCGGTCCGAACCGGCGCGCCGAGACGCACGACCAGCGCGCGCTCGCCCTCGCCGACGATGAACAGGCTCGCTTGGGCGAGATAGGCGGCGAGCGCCGTCAGCGCCAGCGCGACTTTGGCGAGGCGGCTCATTTCGGCGCTCCCGCACTCGTTGCGGGCGTTCTGGTCTCGGTGAGCGGCAGGAACGGCTGGACGCTCGCCACGCCCTTGCCCGAGGAATCGATGATCACTTTCGAGGACTTGCGCAGCGCCTCATCGACGCTTTCGAGATAAAGCCGCCAGGCCGTGACCTCCTTGGCCTGCGCATAGCTCTGATAGACCGACAGGAAATTCTTGGCGTCGCCTTCGGCCAGATTGACGGCCTGGGCGCGGTAGGCTTCGGCCTCCTGCCGGATGCGCTCGGCTTCGCCGCGCGCGCGCGGCAAAATATCGTTGGCGTAGGCCTCGGCCTCGTTGCGGGCGCGCTCCTGGTCGGCGCGGGCGCGCTGGACGTCGTTGAAGGCGTCGATCACGGTGGTCGGCGGGTCCACGCGCTGCAATTGCACCTGCATCACCGAAATGCCAGCCTGCTCGGAATCGAGCAGTTTTTGCAGGACATTGCGCGTCTCGTCGGCGATCTGCTGGCGCCGGTCGGACAGCGCCGCCTGAATCGGCGTGCGCGCGATCACCTCGCGCAATGCGCTTTCGGCGGCGATGCGCAAGGCGGTCTCCGGCTCCGCCACCTTGAACAGGTAAAGGCCGGCATCCTTGATCTGCCAGACGATGGCGCAATCGGCCTCGACGATGTTCTCGTCGCCGGTGAGCATCTGCTTTTCGCGCGAGGCGCCGCCGCCGGCGGCCCCGAGTTGCAGCTGGTTGACTTGGGTCACGCGCGGCAGCAGCGCCGTCTCGATCGGCCAGGGCAGATGGAAATGCAGGCCCGGCTGGGTGGTCTCGACCCATCGGCCGAAGCGCAGGATGACGCCCTGCTCGTCGGGCTGCACCTTGTAGAGGCCGGTCGAGGCCCAGGCGAAAACGGCGAGGCTGAGGACAAGCGCGGCGCTGCGCCGGCTGAAGGACGGGATTTTGAAGAACTCGCCGAGTTTCTCCTTGGCGAGCCCGCCGAGGTCCTGCGGGTGATCGCTTACGGCGCTGTCCGTCAGCGCCTCCTGGCTTTGCTCGGTCAAGGTCGGTCTCTATTGCGGCGACGCGTCGGCGCGGAAACTAGCGTTGATTTAGGTCAAAAGCTAGCGTGGCGCACGCGTCATTCCGCGGGCGCCATCCGCTCGACATCCGGGGCGCCCAGCCAGCGTTTCAGAAACTCGATGGTCCAGCGCGCAATCGAGCGATCATGCTGGAACCAGCCGTCAATATGGCGCTGGCGGCTCTGGGCGCCGGGGTGATTCATGCGATCCAGCGACGTGATGGTCCAGCGGCAGATCATTTCGTAGGTCACATCGGGGTGGAACTGGAGCCCGAAGGCCTTTTCTCCCACCTGGATCGCCTGCGCCTCGAAATCCTCGCCTTCGGCGAGCAGAACCGCGCCTTCGGGGCAGTCGAAACCCTCGCGGTGCCATTGATAGACCCGGTTGGGAAAAGGAGACTCGCAGAGTCCATGGCCGTCTTCGGTGGGATGGATTGGATAATAGCCGACTTCCACCTTGCCTTCCGGATGGGCGTCCACCTTCTGGCCGAGTTGGCGCGCCAGCAGTTGCGCGCCCAGACAAATGCCGAGGTACGGTTTGTTTTCCTTGAGCGGCGCGGCGAGCCAGTCGATTTCGCGCTTCAGCCAGTCTTCCTCGTCATTGGCGCTCATCGGGCCGCCAAAGAAGACCGCGCCGGCGTGCTCATGAAGGTTTTCAGGCAGGGGATCGCCGAAGCGCGGGCGGCGGATGTCGAGCGGCGCGCCCAATTCGCGCAACAGGCGGCCGATGCGCCCCGGAGTCGATTGTTCGCCATGCAGGACAACGAGGACCGGCTTGTACTGCGACCAGGACGAGGACGAAGCGCAAAAATTCATTCTCGGCCCACCTCCCTCTTGCGGCGCAATTGCACGGCGGCGACATTGTCGAGCAGCAGCGACTTCGGCGTGACGCCGATGGCGCCGACCATGAGCCGTGTGAACAGGCCGGGGATTTCGACGCGCTTGCCGGCCATCATCGCGTCATAGCCCGCCTCGGCGACGGCTTCCGGCGAGAGCTGGACATATTTGATCCAGTTCATCAGGCCGCCGAACCCGGCGCGCGCGCCAAATCCGGTGGGCACGGGACCGGGGCACAAAGCCGTCACCGTGACCCCGTGCGGTTCCAGCTCCTTGGAAAGGGCTTCGGTAAAGGACAGGACATAGGCCTTGCTCGCGTAATAGACCGCCATTCCGGGACCCGGCATGTAGGCGGCGACCGAGGCGACATTGAGGAGCCGGCCCTTGTTCGCGATCAGATCCTTGGAAAAGCGCAGGCTGAGATCGGTGAGCGCCCTGATGTTCAGGTCGATCATGCCGAGCTGAGTGGCCCGGTCGCTCTCCGCCGCCGCGCCGAGCAGGCCGTAGCCGGCATTGTTGACGAGGATTTCGACGCTGGCGCCGGCGAGGGTGACGAAATCCTCGACGGCGGCGGGCGCCTCGGGAGCGGCGAGATCATAGTCCAGAACCAGCGGGCGCGGCGCGGTTCGGCCGGGATAGCGGGCGATCTCGTCGGCGAGCGCATCCAGGGCCTGCCGGTTGCGCGCGACCAGCGCGAGATCATGCCCTTTCAGTCCGGCGTGGCGCGCCAGATCGGCGCCAATGCCGCCGGAGGCGCCGGTGATCAGCATGAGTTTTCGTGATGCGCTCAAGCCTTGCTCTCCCCGACATGGCTGTCCCACGGCGCCGGCGCCAGCGGATCCAGGCCAAAATCGCCGCGCACCTTTTGGCGCAGCGCAATGCGGTCGCGCGAGGGGACGGCCAAAAGTTCGGAAACGCGCCAGATGACGTTTTCCTCGAATTCCGCGAGTTCGCCGTCGGCATAGGCGACGGTCCACATCATCTCGATCATGCGGCGGCGTTCGGGAAGGCTCGTGGAGTCCTTGAGAACGGAGGTGAAGCGATACAGGTCGACCGCCTCGCGATCGCTCCGGCGCCCGGCCTCCATCAGCTCCTGCGCCTGCGCCTCGCTGACGTCGAACCGCTGTTGCAGCAGCAGCAGCAGGGCGCGGCGTTCGGACTCGCTGAAAAACCCGTCGACCTCGGCGACATGCACCAGGAGCGCCGCCGAGGCGACGCGCAGTTCGGTGTCGCCCAACTCACGCTCGCTCGGAGCGCCGGTGAGCTCTTCGACAAACTGCCTGATGCGATCAAACATCGACCCTCGCTCCATACGCTCGAGGCAATTCTGGACGCTGCAAGTTTAATAAAGCATTAACCGTGCCGCGGGCGACGACGCAATCGGCGAATCCGACGGATTGGCGTCGCAAAAACGCAAATTGAGCTCGAACCCTGTCAGGCTAACGCGCGGCGCGGGTCAAATCCATGCGCTGGATCAGTCAAGAAATCTAAATGAGCCAGGTCGCCTCTTCCAGCGCGCGCCGCATTTCGAAGGCGCGGAACTGCGAGAAGACCGGCGTCATCCAGCTCTTCAGGCCGGCGCGCACCACCAGCGACATGTCCGAGGGCGGCTCGATCAGGAACCAGGACAGCGACAGGTCGGGCGGCTGCAGCGCCCGGCTGACCAGCGCGTCCAGCGCCCCGATCTTCAGCCGCCGGTGTGGCGGATAGAGCGCGAGCCTCTCGTGCGCGTCGGGGCCGAGCGGCGCCGCGCCCTCGTTATAGGTGAGCAGGGTCTCGACCGTCGGCAGCGCATTGGCGAGGCTCCAGGCGGCGGCCGGCGAGGCCTGCGAGGCGTCGGCGTGAAACAGGATGATCGGCTCGACATTCTTGCTGCGCGCCTCCTCGACAAAGCCGATGTCCTGGATCAGCGTAAAAAAGCGGTCGTAGGAGCGGCTCCAGAGATCGATGATCTTGGCCTCGCCGTCGGGGACGAGCAGGCGGTCGATCATGGCGATCTGTCCCTGCGTCGAGGCGAGATCGACATTTTGTACTCGGCCGGAAAAGCGCGGCGCGTAATCGGGCTCGTGCGGATCGGCGTCGAACCCGACAAAACCGCGCCGCGACGCGAGAAAATAATCGGACCACAGCCGCGCCGTGGTGCTGACGCCGACGCGCCCATGCGGCGCGCAGCAGATGAACACATAGCTCTTCGGCGGCCGCTTCTCTTCGG
This sequence comes from Rhodoblastus acidophilus, assembly GCF_025961575.1. GTDB lineage: Bacteria > Pseudomonadota > Alphaproteobacteria > Rhizobiales > Beijerinckiaceae > Rhodoblastus > Rhodoblastus acidophilus_C. The sequence continues at coordinate 39,325 of NZ_JAOQNX010000020.1, forward strand.
CGTCATCAGGCGAGCCGTCCGGCCCGCGCCAATCCCGCCCAGGCTGCATGTCACATCACCGTTGCGCGAGCAGGTCGAGCAACCGCACGCGGTTCAGTTCGTCGGCAATCTTCGCCTGCCAGGTGCGCACATAGCCGCGCAGCACGAAGGAGGCGTTGGCGGGTTCGCCGCCGGCCGTCTTGTTGGCGACGAAGGTCGAGAACGACGTTCCCGCGATCTCCACCTGCTCGTAAGCCATTTCGTCGAGCTTGGGGATGACGATCTCGCCCGACGGATTCACCTTCTCGAAATACTTCCGGTTGGTCACCGGGTCCCATTCGAAGAAAGTCGTGGCGTTGATGTGGTTCTTCACCAGAAAATAATTGGCGTCGTCGATGAACGGCGCGGTCTCCGCGATTTCGTCCAGCGAGGCGATGGAGGGGCCGAGCACATGCAAAAGCGTGAAGCTGAATTCGCCCGCCCGCACCGCATCCAGAAACCCGACGTCGCGCAGCGCCCGCAGCGTCGCGCCCAGCGCGCCGGCGCGGGTATCGATCACGCTCACCTTGATCTGCGCGGAATTCAGCGTGTCGAGAATCCGCATCTGGTCGGACGTCTCGGTGATATCGACGACTTCCGTCACCGGCCCGTGGAACCGCTTCAGCGTGCCGCGCGGCGACTCGGTGTCGAAGGCGCGGGTGAGGATATTGTTGGCGGCGAGATAATCGAGCAGGGCGCGCGAGACGGTCGTCTTGCCCACGCCGCCCTTGTCGGCGCCCACCAAAATGACGGCTGGCTTCATGTTATGTCCGGCTCCTGGCGTAGAAACACTCGCATCCGGCTCAACCGGACGTTTCTTGGAACTCTTGCTTTGCGCGGCCGAACCCCGGGGGGCAGGGGGCCGCTTGTCAGGGGTGCGCGCCATGCCGCCTTATAACACCGAACAAAGTTAAAATGTAAAAAGGTGAAGACAAAGTTTAAAGATATGGCGTACCTGCAACAGGATTCATCGTGGGGTCGAGGCGCGAACATGACCGGGACCAATGCCTATGAGGCGAACTATAGAAATTTCGCCTGGGCGATTCCGACGCATTACAACATGGGCGTCGATGTCTGCGACCGCTGGGCGGCGGCCGACCCGGACCGCCCCGCCATCATCGAGATCGACTCCGACGACGCGCCGCGCCCCTTCAGCTTCGCCGCCCTGCGCGCCGAATCGAACCGCATCGCCCTGGCCCTGCGCCGGCGCGGAATCGGGCGCGGCGACGTGGTCGCGCTGCTGCTGCCGCAGTCGCGCCATGTCGCGGCGGCGCATATCGCCATCTACAAGCTCGGCGCGATCGCGCTGCCGCTCGCCAGCCTGTTCGGCCCGGACGCGCTGGCCTATCGCCTCGCCGATTCCGGCGCTCGCGCGCTGATCTGCGACGCCCCGAACCTGCCAAAAATCCAGGAAATCCGCGCAAAACTGCCGGACCTGCAAACCGTGCTCTGCCTCGACGGCGCCGCCCCCGGCGCCGAGGATTTTTTTGCCGCGCTCGCCGCCGAATCCGAAGACTTCACCCCGGTCGACACCCTGGCCGACGACCCCGCGCTGATGATCTACACCTCGGGCACCACCGGGCTCGCCAAGGGCGCCCTGCACGCCCATCGCGTCCTGCTCGGCCACCTGCCGGGCGTGCAAATGCCCCACGACGGTTTTCCGCAGCCCGACGACCTCATGTGGACCCCCGCCGACTGGGCCTGGGCCGGCGGCCTGCTCAACGTGCTGCTGCCTTCGCTGCATTTCGGCGTCGCCGTGGTTGCCCGCCATTTCCGCAAATTCGACCCGGAAGCCGCCTTCGCCCTGATGGCCAAACACGGCATCCGCAATTCCTACATCCCGCCGACCGCGCTGCGCATGCTGCGCTCCGTCCCCCACCCGCGCGCCAAATACGGCTTTCCCCTGCGCACCGTGAACACCGGCGGCGAATCGCTCGGCGCCGAAACCTTTCACTGGGGCCGCGAGCAGCTCGGCCTCACCATCAACGAATCCTACGGCCAAACCGAGGTCAACCTCGTCCTGGCCTCCTCGGCTCTGTGGGGCGTCAACCGCGCCGGCGCCATAGGAAAACCGGTCCCCGGCCACGACACCGCGGTGATTCGCCCCGACGGCTCCGTCTGCGACGACGACGAAGTGGGCGAGATCGCCATCCGCAGCCCCAACCCGGTGATGCTGCTGAACTATTGGAAGCGCCCCGAAGCCACCGCCGAAAAATATCTGGGCGACTGGATGCTGACCGGCGACCGCGCCCGCCGCGACCGCGACGGCTACGTCTTCTTCCTCGGCCGCGACGACGACGTCATCTCCTCCGCCGGCTACCGCATCGGCCCCAACGAAATCGAGGACGGCCTGCTGCGCCATCCCGCGGTCGCCAATGCGGCGGCGGTCGGCAAGCCCGACAGCTTGCGCGGCGAAATCGTCAAGGCGTTTGTTGTGCTCAAACCCGGCTTCGCCCCGTCGCCGGAACTGGCCAAGGAAATCCAGGACCACGCCAAATCGCGGCTTTCCGCCCACGAATACCCGCGCGAGATCGAATTCGCGGCGGAACTGCCGCTGACCACCAGCGGAAAAATTATCAGGCGCATCCTGCGCGAGAAGGCGTAAGCCGCGTTTCGACAAAGCCCGCGCAGCCCTCATCCTGAGGAGCCTGCGCAGCAGGCGCGCAGCCCTCATCCTGAGGAAGCCGCGAAGCGGCTGTCTCGAAGGACGAGGGCTGCACAAGCCGCAGCGAAAAGGGGATTGCGTTGTCAACATCCGACAAACATCTGCGACGCCTGCCCGGCCTCATCGCCACCCTCGCCCTCATCGCGGCGGCATGGACGACCCCGGCCCGCGCGGGAAACCCGGACTTTCCCTATCCCCCGCCCGCCGCGCCCTATCAGCCGCAAATCCTGCCGCCGCCGCCGCCGCCGAATCTGTACAAGCCGCTGCCGCCGACCAGCCACGAGCCCGGCCCGCCGCCCGCCCTGCGCGCGCCGCGCGGCGGAGGCGGGGGCGAAGGCGGCGGAACCTATTTTCCCGGCGGCATGACCATGACGGCCACCAAAATCCTGCACGAGGACCGCGACAAGGACGTCGCGCGGTCGAATGCGGTGATCGGCCGGCCGCGTCAGGCGGTGGACCAGCTCGCCGCCTGCTGGTCGCCGCCGCTGCCGCCCAAGGGCGAGACCGTGGAGATCACCATCCGGTTTTCCTTCAACGACCGCGGCGGGGTCGTCGGCGCCCCGCGCACCACCTATGTCAAGGCGGCGGGCGCCACGCGCGACGCCGTGCGCGCGTCCATCCTCGACGCCATCAAAACCTGTTCGCCGCTGAATTTTTCCAAAAGCATGGCGGCAAGCGCGCCGGGCTATCCGATCACGGTGCGTTTCATCGGCCGCCGCGCCGACGACTGAACGGCGAAAGCCGGCGTTCCGCCCCCGAGACGAACCGCTCGATCTCGTCCGCGTGAACGCGCTCACCCGTCCCGACCCTCAGCCTCCGACGATCCTCAGACCGTCGAAGCGCCGCGCGCCCTCGCCATGTCCAAGGCCCAGGCCTCGACCCCTTCGCGGGTCGCGGCGTAAACCGCGCCGCCGATCGCCTCGCCGACCGCCGTATGCAATCCGGCGCAGGCCATCGGCTCGCCCCCGCAAGGCGCCGCGACGACGATGCAGTCGGTTCCGGTTCCGGTGATCGCCGGACCCGCCGGTGGGCGCCAGGTTTCGACAATGGCCGCCGTGCGCGCCTGCGCCGCAATGGAGATCGCCTCGACAAAAGCGCCATCCGTCAGGGGGCGGGACACATGGATCAAGGTGTTAATCGTGCCCACCAAGGCGCGAAAAGGCTTTCGCGCGCCCACGCGCTCGCCGTTCGACAATCCGACGGTGGTCAGGCAGGCCGCTTCGACATCCTCGACGCGGCTTTGGCGAAAATGATGACGGCGGATGTCGCGCGCCGTCATAAAAGCCAAAGCCTGCGGCAAGCCGATCGAGGCGAGTTTTGCGCGCAAAAAGGCGCAGGCGTCAACCTCCGGCGGCAGATCGCGGTCACGCACCTCGACCCAGACGATGTCGCGCACGATGGAAAAACCCGGGTGCAGCATCGACCAGCCGAGCGTGCGCCGGGGCGCGGAAAAGCGCGCCGTCAGAAACGGCGGCGCGCAGGAGAAGGCGAAGGGCGCGGCCTCCATGGTCGCGCCCATGGCGTTGGCGTCACACATCATCACCATTCATATTTGAGGCCGCCATAAACGGCGCGGCCCGGGACGCCATAATTGGCGATTTCCTGATAGCGGGCGTCGCTGAGGTTTTCGAGCCGGCCGATGACCGACACGCCATGATCGAGCTTGTAATTGGCGTAGATGTCGATCTTGGCGTAGGCCGGCAAAACCACCGGCGTCTGCGCATAGGTGTAATTGTTGAAGCTGACGTCGGGATTGGGGCCAACGAACGTCACCCGTCCCTCGACTTCGAGGTTCGGCGCGCCGGTATAGATCAAGGAGGCCGCGCCCATGTTGTGCGGACGGCGCGCGATGACTCCGCCCGTGATCAGATTGCGCGCGTCCATATTGGTGTAGGACAGACGCGCCCGCCACGCGTCCGGCGCCAGCACCGCTTCTGCGGAAAACTCCAACCCCTGGATTCGCGCCCGACCGACATTGTAGTAGCAGCCGCCCAGCAGCGTTTGCGAGGCCGTGCAGCTCGGCGCGTAGCCGTAATTGATCAGATTCTTGTAGTCGCTGTTGAAATAGGTCGCCGAAAACGTCAGCCTGTCGCCGAACAGTTTTTGGTCAAGGCCGAAGTCGTAGCCAAAATTCTGCTCCGGTTGCAGGTTCGGATTCCCGTAGACGCTGTAGAGCTGGTAGAGCGACGCCGCCTTGGCCCCTGTGCCGGCGGTGGCGCGCAGCTTTGTGCCGGTTTCCTCCAGCCGATAGGCCGCGGTCGTGCGCCAGGTTTCAAAAACCTGGAGGCCGCCGACGGCGTCCATGCGTCCTCCCCAGGTGATGTCCAACCGGTCGAGCAGGGTGAACTGGTGCTGGGCGTAGAGCGAATTGGTGACCTGCCGGGCGGATTGGGTGACGAGACTGGGACCGCCCGGCTCCGCCTGGCTGGTGTTGGTCATGGTTTCCGTCTCGCTCTTGGCGCCGAAGGTGAGCAAGCCATAGGCGCCAAGTTTGAGATCGCCCTGGTACTCGGCGCCATAGCGCGCGCCCTGAAAACCGTTCTTGCAATTGCCCGGAAACGCCAGCGTGCAGAGATATTCGGTTTGCCAAACGTCGCGGCGCGTGTCGTTGGCGAACAGGGTCAGGCGGCTGTGCAGCGTCTTGCCGAAGGCGTCGTCGTCCACGCGGACAAAACCCTGGCCGAAGGTGCTGAGCAGCCGGTTGAAGCCGCCAAAGACGTCGGCGGGAACGGTGGCGCCGGGATTGTCGAAGGGCGCCCCGAGGCTGAAGCCGTTGAGGCCGCCGGTGATGGCGAGGTCTTCATCGACGCGATAGCTGATCTGCGCCGAGGCGCCGGCCTTGTTGGTCGGCTCGGACACGTCCGGCGCCGGTCCCGGCAAAATGCCGAAGCCGTAGCTCAGGGGACCGTTGATCCGGTAGCCGTAGCGCGCCGGCGCATTGATGTGGAGCCCGTCGAGCGCGAACGACCACGACCATTGATCGACCGCGCCCGTTTCCTGGACCCGGCTGTGGACCATGCCATAGCTTCCGCCTTCAACCAGAACCGAGCCGTGCGGCGCGCCTTCGCCGCGCTTGGTGATGATGTTGATGACGCCGCCCATGGCGTCGGACCCGTAAAGCGCCGATTGCGGGCCGCGCAGCACTTCGATGCGGTCGATATTGCCGGCCGAAAAAATGCTGAGATCGACTCCGCCGTTTGTTGTGCTCGGATCGTTGATACGAATGCCGTCGATCAAAACAAGCGTTTGGCCAGACGTCGCGCCGCGCAGCGAGACGGACGACAAAGTCCCGACGCCGCCGGATGAATAAATATTGAGTCCGGGCGTACCGCGCAAAACATCGTCCAGGCCGGTCGATCCGCGCCGTTCGACCTCTTGCGAGGGGATGACGGTGATCGCGCTGGCCGATTGCGAAACGGGCTGTTCCGTGCGCGTGGCGGTCACGTCAATATCGCCGAGCGCCTGGAACTGGACCGGCTCTTGGGCCTGTTGCGCCTGAGCATTGGCGAGTTGAAGCAGAATAGAAATCATCGAGCCGCCGGCCAGCAAGGCCGAGCGACGCTTGGAGAGCGTAGCCATGGGTCCTCCTGCCGTCCCACCGACGGCGTTGGGTTGTCATGCGCATCGGCCGGTCTCCTGGCTCGCGACCCGTCTTTTTCCGCCTTCCCAGAAGCCTGGCTTCCAGTGGCCTGATGGAAAAAGGAAAGTCGCTTACAGTTGCGGGGGCAGCTGCGGATTTGGAATTTCTTCCTCACCGCATTCCCGTTTCACCCTGGGTTTCCCCAAGGCACCGATGACGTTTTGTTCATAAGCAGCGTTCGCGAACCATGCAAGGGCCAAGTTCAGGGCGGCAGCGCCGAGGCCTCGGGAGCGCCTCCCTTCTCCCCTTGCGGGAGAAGGTGGCGCGCATAAGCGCGCCGGATGAGGGGTTCGTGCCTGACCAATCGCTGAGTTTGGGGGCGTCGCCTGGCGGACGACATTTTTGTTGTCGCGCGCATGGAGATCAAAGAGCGCGAAACGCGATTTTTGCAAAAAGTGAAAACCGCAAAAACCGGCGAATCCGTCAATTTGTCAAAATAATGTTCATGTTTTGTTTTCACGTGAAACATCGGTGAGGGCGGGCTCCATGCAAAACCCTTTGAAACAAGGGTTTTTTGAGCGCCAAGCCGCCAAGGGAGGCGCCCGGCGAGCGGCCACAGCCAGCGTCGGCGTCCGCACAACCGACAACGTGCAGACCCGAAAATCGCGTGTTTTTCGTCAAAAAACGCGCGATTCTTTCACAAATTCATCAGTTTTGCGCGATTTTTCGCGTTAACGATTCAACTCTGGATTGAGATTTTCGGAAAAATCCCCTCTCAGGTCGTTAAAGCGGCGCCAAAGAAAGACCACAACGCTTCGAGCAGATTTGTCGGCCAGCGTATGGACGCCAAGGCCTCCAAACAGGCGGCTGCAAAAGCCCTCCTTTTGCAAAGTGGACGTCTACGTCTGAACGCCGAAGAGACAATGGCATTTTTTAGATTTCTTACCTGATCCACAAGGGCACGGGTCATTGCGTCCAATTTTTAGATTCTTGGCCCTTTTCCCGTGGATGGGAAAATTGTAGACGGTCTTTATCTGGCTCTTTAAATTTTTGGACTCGAAAAAACGAAAGTGTTTGTTGTTTTCGTTATAATGTTCACGCTGTTCGTCTGACCAGTCGGCGCAATTAAGCAAGATAAAATCTTCTGAATTAAACTTCGCGAACTTTGGGGCGTCGATCGCAATGCCGACCACCTTCGATAGGTGAGAAAATTTGTTTCGTGCGACGCCGCAGGCAATTTCGAGAATTGCCCGTCGCTTTGGTCTATATTGGCTCTCATAATCATCATCGCCTATATATCTTAACTGCAAAAATACATACGGCGTATTTCTAGAGAACGACGGCATAACGCATATGTGGCGGGTCATTATTTCCTGACTGTCAGGAAAATTGTTGATCGCGTTGCGCATCGCTTTGGCAAGTTCTCTCCGCATAAAGCGCGGTTCCTTTGCCATTTCAAAGATCGCGCTTTGAGACTCGAATACGCCTGCATCGCCGAGAAGCGTGCCATCAAGAGCGTTCTGGGCGGTTCTCTGTAACAGTTCGTCCCAAAGGTAAGAGTCCTTGTCAGCTTCTTTCTTCCGTTTATATGCGTCTGATGCGATGAAATCATTCCATTCACCCTCACCAATCATAACAAAATTATATGAATTATCCTTTGTTCCAATAAAATGCTCCTTCTTCTTTTTGTCAAAATTTAAATAATAATGAGCAAGCAGGTCCTCCTCGCCTACATATGAAAGGGACTCTATTCTTTCAATTGCTGCTTCTTTGGCTCTTATATAACTCATAAAATCATAAAAGGTATCAAGCTCACCAAGAATTATATCAACCGTATGACTATCAAGGAGATGGGCCGGTTCCGATTTATCGAGCTCAATGACAAATGGAATTTGTGGCAAATTATTAGATTCGTCTTTGGCGTCTCTGTAAATTATAGCTAAGCTGCCGGAAACATTGTCTTCTGAAAAATTTTTGCAGGCTTCGCTGGCTCCATGAGCAACGATGATCGTATGGACCTCTAAGTCTCCTTCCGGGAGCTTCACCGGAAAAGGGACGGTGCAGCTTGCGTCAAGGTATATCTGGTTTCTATTTTTTAGAATGTGATTACGAGCTTTTTTTGCGCTTCTTATTTGCTTCGTGACAGCTTCTTTCCTCCAACGCTCCCAGGCAAGAAGAAAGTTGTCGACCTCGCCCATCAAAGCTTTGGTCTCTCGATCAAAAAATAAGAACACATGGTTCTCGAATACGGCAATAAGATCGCACAACTCTTTTCCGCGCTCTCGAAAAGGGTTGGGGTAGCTCCATAATTTTAGAAACGTACGGTCGCAAAGCTTCGAAAGGTATTGCTCAGTCGACGTCACGCCGACAGATTTTGAAATTTTTTCCGGCAAGATGAAGGCCTCGAAAAACGTCCGTAAGCTGACGTTATAGTTTTGGTCAATCTCTGCAAGAGCCTGGTTGCCGTGTTGCGGAGTTTTATCGTCTCCAGGCGTTGCGACCCTACTCTGCGATCTCGGTCTCCTCTATTGACGATCCAAGGCCGTAGGGAACTCGGGAGGCGGAGTTGAACCTTTCAAAGCTCCCCGCGCGTGACCTTTTGGGCGGCGTGGATTACATCGCTTCCGGTTCAGCAGGCGAGGACGAATTCGCTATCGACTTTGGATACAAAGCCTAGCGGCAGGTCCTGGCTGATGACAAGGCGGTCAGCTGCCCGATCAGGAAAGGCCGCATCGGGCCAATTCCGCCTGCGTCTAATGTCCGCCGCCCCCTCACTCCCCGCCCGGATTCTCCAAACTAAACGTCTGCGACCCCTCGTCGAAGGCAAAAAGCTCGCCGTAGCGCCCCCAGGTAATCACACCCTTCAATGTGACCTCAGCGCGCTCCTCGGACATATAATCCTCCAGCTCGCTCTGGAACCGCGTCGCCGGCGCGGTATGCGAACGGCGCTCGTCCAGCACCTGCCGGATGCGCGCGGCCAGCGGCACATAAGCCAGCACATGGTCGCCGAACTGCTTCTTGCGCGCGTCGACTTCAGCGTCGGAAAATTTCATCCCGGCATAGGTCAGCCGAATATCGCCCTCCGCCACTTCGGCGAAGCGCAGCAATTGCAGGGTTTCCGCGACCGGAAAAAGATCGTCGATCTCCATGTTCAAACTGTCGGCGAGCGCGGGCAGGTCGGCCTTGCCATTATAGGGCGGCGCCGCGATCTCCTCCATCATGCCGGCGAGCGTGTTGGTGGAGACATGCGGCAGCGCCATGCCCAGCCCCAGGCCGGGAAACACCCCCTCGCGCTCCGGCGCGGCGCGCTTGGTCATCAGCGCGTAAATCCGGTCGACCATCTGCCGGAATTCCGGGTCGAGCCGGTTGCGCGGATGCGGAAAATCGACCTTGATCTCGGCGGCGATCCGCCCCGGATTCGACGACAGCACGACAATGCGGTCGCACATCAAGACCGCTTCCTCGATATTGTGGGTGACCATCAAAATGCTGTTGGTCGGCATCCGCCCTTCGACCCAGAGGTCGAGCAGATCGGTGCGCAGCGTCTCGGCGGTCAGCACGTCGAGCGCCGAAAACGGCTCGTCCATCAGCAGAATATTCGGCTCGACCACCAGACCGCGCGCAAACCCGACGCGCTGCCGCATCCCGCCGGAAAGCTCCTTCGGAAAGGCGGATTCAAACCCGTCGAGGCCGATCGTGTCGATGGCGGCCAGCGCCCGGCGCCGCGCCTGCTCGGCGGGCACCCCCTTGGTGCGCAGCCCGATCTCCACATTGTCGAGCACCGACAGCCAGGGGAACAAAGCAAAGGACTGGAACACCATGGCCACGCCCTGCACCGGACCATGCACGGGCGCGCCGAGATAGGAGACGTCCCCCTTCGACGGCGTCACCAGCCCGGCGACAATGCGCAGCAGCGTGGACTTGCCGCAGCCGGAGCGGCCGAGCAGGCCGACGATCTCGCCGGATTGCAGCGTCAGCGAGACATTGTCGAGCACCAGCGAATCGCGCTCGCCCGACCCCTTGGTGAACGTCTGGCTGACATTTTTGAGAACGAGCAGGGCGCCTTCGGGACGGTCGAGCATGCGAACCTCATCAATTCAGGCGAAGCCTGCGTTCGCCCCAGGCGAACAGCGGCCGCCACAGCAGGCGGTTGAACAGGATGACGAAAATCGACATGACGGCGACGCCGAGCACGATTTTGGGATAATCGCCGGCTTCGGTGGCCTGGGCGATATAGGCGCCGATTCCATGCGCCGCGACCTTGTCGTCGCCCCATTTCACATATTCGGCGACAATGGCCGCGTTCCACGACCCACCCGAAGCCGTCAGCGCCCCCGTGACATAATAGGGGAACACGCCGGGCAGAATGACATCCTTCCACCAGATTCGCCCCTTGATGCCGTAATTCACCACGGCCTCGCGCAAATCATTGGGAAAGGCCATCGCCCCGCCGATGACGTTGAACACGATGTACCATTGCGTCCCGAAAATGATCAGGCCGGAGAGCCAGATGTCCGGGTTGAGCGAGAACTGCACCACCAGCACGACGGCGATGGGAAACACCACGTTCGCCGGAAACGCCGCCAGAAACTGCGCCAGCGGCTGAATCTTTTCCGCAAGCCGCGGCCTCAGGCCGATGTAAATGGCGACAGGAACCCAGAACAGGCTGGCGAGCACGATCAGCAGGAAAACCCGGATCATCGTGTAAGTGGTGAAGACCACGGTCTCCCTAAGGTCGGCGGCCGTCAGCTTTTGCGAAACGAAGGCATAGACCTGGTCGAGGCAATAGGCGACCATTGCGCCGATCAGCACGAACCAGACGAGGTCGAAGGCGCGCGAAAGCGCCAGCCGCGACCGCAACACCCGCTTGGTCACGCGATGCGGCTCGCCGCCGAATCCGGGAAAGGCGAAGTCCAGCCGCAGCAAGGCGATGCTCGACAGAATGCGCGCCGGAATGGCGATCAGGCCGCGCAAAAACCGGGTGCGCAGAAAAATCTGCCGAACCCAGCTCTCCTCCTGCACCTGCCCCGCCGACAATTCGACCCGGAATTTCGCGGCAAAGGCGACGATCGGCCGGAACAGCAGCTGGTCGTAAGCGAGAATCACCACGATCACGGCGACCACGGCGGCGAACACCGCGTCGATGCGCTTGGCGTCAATGGCGAGCGCCAGATAGGAGCCGATGCCCGGCAGCTTGATCGTGGTGTCGCCCACCGAAATGGCTTCGGAGGCGACGACGAAGAACCAGCCGCCCGACATGGACATCATCATGTTCCAGATCAGCGCCGGCATGGCGAAGGGGGCCTCGAGCTGCCAGAATTTCTGCCAGGGCGAGAAATGATAGCCAACCGCCACTTCCTCGAGATCGCGCGGCACGGTGCGCAGCGACTGGTAGAAGGAAAACGCCATATTCCAGGCCTGGCTGGTGAAAATGGCGAAAATCGCGGCCAGCTCCGCCCCGAGCGTCGAGCCGGGGAACAGGCCGAGGAAGAAGGTGACGGTGAACGACAGGAAGCCGAGGATCGGCACGGACTGCAGCACGTCGAGCAGCGGAATCAGCACCATTTCGGCGCGGCGGCTTTTCGCCGCGATGGTCGCGTAAACAAAAGTGAACAGCAGCGAGGCGGCCATGGCCGCCGACATGCGCAAAGTGGTGCGCAGCGCATAATAGGGCAGGTTGCTGTAATCGAGCGACAGGTCGGCGGTGACGGGCGCGGTGAGCGGCGCGGTCATGCCCAGCGAGCCCTTCGCCACCGCGACGAACACGGCGATCACCAAAGCCAGCGAGACGAGGTCCCATTGATTGGGCAGGGCGCGGCGCCCCAGCGAGGCGAACGCGACGAAGCGTGACATCGAGATCGCTCCACCGGGCTGAAAATGAACGAAGGCGTGACGGCGACAGCCGCACACCTTCGTTGCAGGACGATGACTACAGAATTAAGACGGCGCCCCTCAACCGAAGATGAACGCCTTGCGCCAGAACGCTTATTTCTGGCCCTTGGCTTCCAGCTCCGCCTTGAGCGCCGCCAGTTTGGCGAAGGGCGAATCCGGATCGGCCTTCTTTTCGCGCGGCGGGCGTTTTTCGGCTTGCTGCGGACGGTCGCCGGGTTTTGAATCCTCGCGACGCTTGCCGTCGAACTTGCCCTCGAACCGGCGCTTGCCCTCGAAGCGCGGCTTGCCGCCTTCGGGACGATCTCGGCGCGGCGCGCCTTCGCCCTGCGCCGGAGCTTCGGTCCCTTCCGCGCGCCTGCCCTGACCACCATGACGCGGACCGCCGCCATGGCGACGCTGCTGCTCGCCGCCGGGACGGCGGCCATGGTGGTGCTGGCGATGCGGCTTCCAAACCTCGATCAGAACGGGCTCGGCGGGTTCTTCGACGACGGCTTCGGCCTCGTGCGGAGCCTCGGCGGCGGCTTCCACAGCCGGCTCCTCGGCCGCAGCCTCCTCGACCGGAGCCGGTTCGGCGGGCGCCTCGACCGGCGCTTCCGCCTCAACCGTCGCCTCGGCCGCAGGCGCCTCGGCTTCCGTGGTCTCAGCCGGCGCTTCTTCCGTGACGGCTTCCGTCGTTTCGGTCGTTTCGGTCGCTTCCGCCGCGGCGGCCTTCACCGGCTCGGTGCTGGCTTTGGGCAGCAGCGCGACGGTGATCGCCGGACCCGGACGCTGTTCGCTGGCATAGCCGAGCGACTTCAAAATCCCCGCAAAAGCCTCGCCGGAGCAGCCGGCGAGCGAGGTCATGGCGACGGTGACGACAAATCCGTCGCCATCGGCGGCGCCGGCCGGCGGCTCGCCGGGGGTGACGCCGGGGCGATAGGCGATGGCCGGACGGATCAGATCGGCGAGCCGCTCCAAAATATCGACGCGCACGGCGCGCTCGCCGCACACACGAAAACCGGCGGCGCGATAGAGGCCGCGATTGATCTGCTGATCGGCGGCGAAGGAGGTGCGGCCGGAGGAGGCGAGATGCGCGACCTCGTCAATGCCCTTCACGGTCTCCAGCCCGCCATGCTGCAAAGCCCAGAGCTGCGCCGCCAGCGCGCGCGGCGCCGGCTTCAGCAGCGCCGGCAGATACAGATGATAGGCGCCAAAGCGGACGCCGAATTTGCGCAAGGAGGCGCGCGCCTCCTGCGAAATGCTCTTCATTTCCTCGGCGACGCGCGAACGCTCGAGCACGCCGAGCGCCTCGCCGATCTGGAAGGCGATGCCGCGCGCCACGCCCTCGAGCCCGTCGCCGATTTCGAGATCTTCCAGCGGACCCAGCAGTTTCTTCACATGCTGCGCCAGCCAGAGGTCGAGCCGCGCCTGCACCTGCTCCAGCTGCGCCCCGCTCAAAAGCTCGTCGGCGATCAGTTTCACGCGGGGTTTCAGCAGATGGTCGCCGGTGGTGATGCGGCCCACGGGTTCGCCGAGCCAGCGGATCAGCCCGTCATTGGCGAGCACGAAGGCGTCGTCGACGGCCTCATGCACGCGGCGCGCGCGCGCCTCGATCTCGGTGGACAGGGCTTTTTGCGCGGCGGCGTTCAAGGTTTTCGCCTGGTCGCCTCCGGCCGAAGGGTCTGGCGTGAAACAGAATCCCAATAGGGAGCCGACATGGTGCCCCTCGACCATGACCTGACCCGTCGCGGTGATTTCGGCTTCCAACATGGCGTTCTCTCTCAGGCGGCGCATCAGGACGCTGGCGCGCCGATCGACAAATCTTTGGGTCAGGCGCGCATGAAGGGCGTCGGACAGATTGTCCTCTACCTGACGAGCGACGCCCTGCCAATGCTCTGGATCGTTCAGCCAATCATTTCGATTGGCGATGAAGGCGCAGGTGCGGACAATGCTGATCCGCGCGGACAGCGCGTCAATGTCGCCGTCGACCCGGTCGGCGGAGGCGATTTGCCTGGAAATCCAGTCGTCTGGAATGCGCCCGGCGCGCACGACATAGCCGAAAACACTGAGACACAGGTCGGCGTGGGCCGCCGGAGAGGTTTTTCGATAATCGGGAATCTGGCAGACGTCCCAAAGCCGTTCGATGTCGGCGCGCGTCTTGGCGTGGCGACGAACTGTCGCATCCCGCATCGCCGCTTCCAGCGCCAATTGATCGTCCGCCATGGGCGCGCGGGTCAGCCCAGGCTGGTCCGGCAGCAGGTCGAGCGAGGCCGACAGGCTTTCCAGCGACGAGAAGTCCAGATTGGCATTGCGCCATTGCAAGAGTGTGACGGGATCGAAGGCATGGGCCTCGATCATCCCCGCCAACTCCTCGTCGAGCGGCGGGCAGCGCCCGGTCGAGCCAAAAGTGCCGTCGCGTGTGTGGCGCCCGGCGCGCCCGGCGATCTGGCCGAATTCGGCGGGATTGAGCCGGCGGAACTGATAGCCGTCGAATTTGCGGTCGGAAGCGAAGGCGACGTGATCGACGTCGAGATTCAACCCCATGCCGATCGCGTCGGTGGCGACGATATAGTCGACCTCGCCATTCTGATAGAGGTCGATCTGGGCGTTGCGGGTGCGCGGGCTCAGCGCGCCCAACACCACGGCGGCGCCGCCCTTGGTGCGCCGCAGCCATTCGGCGATGGCGTAAACATCTTCAGCTCGAAAAGTGACGATGGCGCTACGCCGCGGCAGCCGCGCGATTTTCCGATCGCCGGCGAACAGGAGCTGGGAAAAGCGCGGACGCGACTGGACGCCGATCCCCGGCAAAAGCTGCTCCAGCACCGGCTGCATGGTCCCGGCGCCGATGAGAAGGGTCTCCTCCGTCCCGCGCCGGTTCAGGATGCGATCCGTAAACACATGGCCGCGATCGAAGGAGGCGGCGAGCTGGATTTCGTCGATGGCGACGAACGGGAGTTTGAGGTCGCGCGGCATGGCCTCGACGGTCGAGACCCAGTAGCGGGGATGGCGCGGCTTGATCTTTTCCTCGCCGGTGACCAGCGCCACGGCCTCGACCCCCGCCTTGGCGACCACGCGGTTGTAAACCTCGCGGGCGAGCAGGCGCAGCGGCAGGCCGATCATGCCGGCCTTGTGGCTCAGCATGCGCTCGATGGCGAAATGGGTCTTGCCGGTATTGGTCGGGCCAAGAATCGCCGAAACCACGGCGGGAGCGTTTTTCAACGGCAAACCTCCGCCCGCCGGGCGTCCAACGCGGAACGAGGAAGACGGCGCGAACGCAACGCGCGGCGCCCTGAAGCAAGCCACAAAGCCATTGCCCTCTGGATGGACCGAAGCCGCGCCGAATGCAAGCGCGAGAACAGCGCGCCGCCGGGCGCGCGCAATCGCCTGAAAAGCCGGGATTTCCGCGGACTGCGACAATTTGCGCCAGTTTGGAAACGGCGCGGCTTGCGATGGATCAATCCCCCGCCGGCGCCCCGCCCCTATAAACGTTTTCGTGACTTCACGTCGCAGATGCCCACTTTCATGGGCGTTTCCTCCCTGACTTGGACCGCTCCGCCCGGGCGGTCCCTTTTCTTTTCAGGGCCTTTTTTCGCCACCACCCTCTGGTTGAACTTTTAGCGAACGAATCGCGGTCGAATCGATGACCCTGCGGGAGTCGTGGTTTGTTCACCCAATATGTTGTGAGTTTCGGCGGCCTCAACCCCAGATCATGAATCAACCCGCCCAAGGCGCCCAAGCCGGCGCACCCACCGAACGGACTCCGAAAGCGTCTTTTGTCAACGGCTTAGGCAAGGTGTTGCGCGCGACTTCCTTCTCCCCTTGCGGGAGAAGGTGGATCGGCGCGAAGCGCCGAGACGGATGAGGGGTTCGTCCCGACCAAGCGCTCGATTCGCAACGCCGCCAAGAGGCGCAGCACTCACGGCGTCGCGCGCAATTCCGCGGCCTCGACCACGATCCGGCCGACCTGGGTCATCAGCGACACGCGATAGGGAATCACCACATGGGTGCGGCCGACCGGGGCCAGCCAGACTTCCATGTCGCGGTTCTGCGCCATGAACTGCGTTCCCCGGGCGGTGGTCTTGTGTCCGGCGATCGGCGTGTAGCGCGCGGCGCAGACGGTGACCGGCCCGCTATAGCCTTTTTCGTGGACCTCGCGCGTCTCGACATAGGAGAGCGACACGTCGAAGCGCGTATAGCCGTCAAAGACGGGCACATGCGCCCGGCAGGCGCTGGGGCCGACCGGATTGGCGTTGGGCGGAACCGGCAGCAGGAAAGCGGAGAGCGGATCGAGGATGTCGCGCCGGTGCGCATCGGTCAGCGGCACGTGGTCGGGGCTCTTGTCCTCTTCCCAGAACGGCGAATATTGCACCTGCCGCACCGTCCCGGAGGCGAGCGCCATGCGCAAAGTGCGGGTCTCGCTGGAATTGGAGGCGGTGGTCGCATAGGTCAGCGGCGCCGGCGCGCCGCCCTGCACCGCGCCGGTCGAGGCCAGCGCCATGCGCAGATTGGAGATCAGGCTGGCGACGCCGGTGAGCTTCACATTGAGGTCGACGCGATAATGCTTGTCGTCGATGGTGCTCGAGGCGTCCGCGGCGCCGATGGGCAGGCCGATCAGCGAGACGCGATAATGGGCATGCACATTTTCCGCCTGGGCGACGCTGGCGATCAGGCCCAGCGAGAGCCCGAACAGGAGCGGCTTGGGGGAGGCGATGGGCATGCGAGGCGGGTCCTGGGCGGCGGAACTGAGCTGATTCGTGCGGAATGTTAGTTAACATAATGGCGCAGCCGTGACGTTTGAAAAAACTTGAGCCTTTGCGTGAGGAAAGCTGTTTCCCCTCTTGCCCGCTTCGCGACTCATGGCTATAAGGCGGGCCTCCAGGGCGTGACGGCCAAGGCCGTTGCAAATGTCGGAGTGTAGCGCAGCCTGGTAGCGCACCTCGTTCGGGACGAGGGGGTCGGAGGTTCGAATCCTCTCACTCCGACCATTTTTTCTTGAAAATCCAAAGGTTTGAAAAAGTCGCCTGCGGGCGGCTTTTTGCTTTCGGAATGAAACTCCGCTCAATCATTCCGCCGCGACCTTGAGCTTCGGCTGCTTGGCTCGAGCCTTGCGAATACCGGACATGTCATCCGGGGGATGATGCGCATGGACCCTCTCGAAAGTCTCCATGGTCAAGCCCGCGAACTTGCAGCGATGGCGAAAATTGCAGTCGTGAAAACTTGAAACGAGCCGACAGGATCGCGGTTTGCCGGCTCGTTCACGTCGTCCAGCCTGGATCCTTTAGCGGGCGGGGCAGAGATGCGCCGTGAACCAGGCAAGCGCCTCGGACGAGGCGGCTTCGAACTGGTCCACATATGGAGCGAAATGTCCGCCCGAGATCATCCGCAAGCGTTTCGGTTCAGTCGCTCGGTTGTACGCGGCCAGGGCCAAGTCCGTAGGGGTAACGTCATCCTTGTCGGCCACGATCATCAGCAGGGGTGTCGGTCCGATTCTATCGATAACCATTCCGGGTTCGTACTCGCTGGCAAGCTCCAATGAGCGGACGGTCACAGCATTGCGCCAAGTCGGGGCGACCACGGCGGCAGAGGTCCAGAACGAGACTGCGTCGGGGCCGTTGTAGATGCCCGGGGCCGCCTCCGTTGGTATGACGTGACGCATTTCAGGTTTTTCTCCCGCCAAGCGCGCGGCGCGATCCCGGGCGAAATCCGCGCGGACAGAGGCGACGGCGCCGGGCGGGACGCGGCGCAGGAAAGTCTGCAATCCGCTGATGGTCGGCACTTGAGCAACGACGCATTTTACACGCCGGTCTTGTCCGCCCAGCAAGATGACGTGGCCCCCGCTGTAGCTCGTTCCCCACAGGCCGATGCCTTCCGAATTTATTTCTGGCTGCATACGAAGCCAGGTCACGGCTTCGCGCATGTCGGCGACCTGCTGCAAGGGATCGATCTCGCCTCGGATATCGCCGCCGCTGTGTCCGAAATTCCGATGGTCATAGAGCAGCACGGCAAAGCCGGCTTGCGCGAACCTCTCGGCAAAACGGTCAATATAAAGGTCTTTGACGCATGAAAACCCATGCGTCATCACGATTGCCGGGCTGCGCTTGGGTTCAGCGGCGGATAAGCTTGGTTTATACAGCCAGCCGGCCAAGGTCACGCCGTTGACGGTAAAGGTGATATCATCACGGGTATATTTCTCTGCCATGACCGCGCTCCATTCAGCGACACGAATGCAACGACGATAAAGCCGGAAATCCGCGTCTGCGCCGTCAGGCAGGACAATGTCTACGTCGAATCGGACATGACGTATCGACTGGGAGGCTGGCCGGTGAAACGGCGAAACATCGCCGCGAAGGCGCCGGGCGTGTCATAGCCAAGATCGGCTGCGATGACGCCGATCGGCGCGCCCGCAGCGATGCGTGGCAATGCGAGAACCACGCGGGCTTGTTGCCGCCAGTGTTGGAAGGACAGACCGGTTTCCTCGGCAAACAGGCGCGCCAAGGTTCGTGCTGATGCGCCTGTGATCTTTCCCCATTCCGCCAGCGTCCGATTATTGTCGGGGCGCAGCAAAAGCGCCGTGCAAACCCGGGTCAGGCGAGGGTCGCGTCCGATGGGCAGGCGCCAAGGGGCATCGGTCTCCCAGTCTAATTCCATCAGAATCAGGGTCATGATCAGGCCGTCTCGCCCGTCCGCCGGGTAGTCTTCAGGGATAGAAACGGCTCTGACCAGCAGTTCCCGCAACAGCGCCGATATGCTCACGACAGTTGGCTGCGCCGGGAACGTTGTCGGAATTTTCTCTGGATGGACGAAGACGGTTCGAAGCTCGACCGTACCCATCGCGCGCAAACTATGGACGAGATGAGGCGGCATCCACAGGGCGCGTTGCGGAGGAATGATCCACAAGTCGCTGCCAGCGGACATTTCCATGACGCCCGACACGGCATAGACGATTTGGCCGCGTTCATGTCGGTGGGGAAGTACGATGGTCCCATTTTCATAGGTTCGCGTCAGCGCCCTTACCGGTGGGCCAGCGAGTTCGCCTTGGACCGTTTGCGGTTGGTACAACGTCATGTCGAGTTTTCCGTGGCGCCCACGTGAATAGCAGAAGACGCGGCAGGTCGAGAATGCGATGCCTTCAAGCTTTGACGGTTGCGTATCGGCCGGGCCTTCACCGCATTGTTGCTGGAGGCGCCCCCGGCTTTTTGCCATGATCGCGCCCAATGCGACGAGAGGGGCGAGCCATGACCACTGGCGCCGACTTCATTCTGAACGCCCTGGTCCAGGAAGGCCTGACACATCTCTTCATGGTGCCGGGCGGGCTGGTCGATCCGTTCCTGCCCGCGCTGGCGCGCCAGCCGAAACTGCAGCCGATCGTCGCCGCCCATGAGGCCGGCGCCGCTTATATGGCGGACGGCTACGCCCGCGCGACGGGCCGTTTCGGGGTTGCGCTCGGCATTGGCGGGCCCGGCCTGTGCAATATGGCGACGGCGGTCGCCGCGGCCAAAACCGACGCCTCGCCGGTCCTGGTGCTGAGCGGCGAAATCCCGACCGACATGGAGGGGCTCGGCGAATTCCAGGACGCCAGTCAGGCGACCCTCGACGACACCGCGGTGATGAAGCCGCTCACGCGCCTGTCCGCGACGGTGGCGAGCGCGCGCTGTCTCGATCACTGGCTGCGCCGCGCTCTGACCGCCATGTGGACGCAGCCCCAGGGCCCGGCGCATCTGTCGGTGACGCGCGACGCCATGACATCAGCCTGTGCGGCGGACTACAAACCGGTTTCCCCTTATTTCGACGCGTTTTCCCCCCTGAGCCGGCCCGCGGCCCTGGCCGCCCTGAAACTCTTGGAGACCGGGCCCAAAATCGCCTTCCTCGCCGGCGCCGGCGTCGAGCACGACGACGCGGCGGGCGCGCTAAAAACGGTCGCCGAGCGCTGGTCGATCCCCGTCGCCACCACGCTGCGCGCCAAGGGCGTGTTCCCGGAAGACCACGACCTGTCGCTCGGCGTGTTCGGCTATGCGGGCGCCCGCCACGCGACCGCCGCCATTTTGAACGATCCGGCGGACGTGCTGGTCGTGCTCGGCTCCGGTTTCAATGAGCGCGACACCATGCACTGGACCCTGGACGGAAGCGCGCAAAAACCCCTCATCATTCATGTCAACACTGACATGGAGATTCTGGCGGCTCATGGCGTCGCCGGCCATATCGCGCCCGGCGATTGCCATGCCTTCCTCAATTTGATGCAGGAGCGCGCGTCCGCGCTCGACGCTGCGCTGGCGGCGGGCGCGCCGCAGCGGCGGGCGTGGCTCGCCAACATCAAGGCGGCGCCGCGCCTTTACGACATCGAAAACTGCGCGAGTCCAGCAAAACCCCTACATCCCGCAACCGCAATCGCGGCCCTTCGCAAAATTTTTCCGCGCGACGGCGTCGTGCTGATCGATTCCGGCGCCCACCGCGCCTTTGCCGGGCATTATTGGCGATCCTACATGCCGCGCACCTACATCTCCGCCACCAATCTGGGCCCCATGGGCTGGGCGATTCCCGCCAGCGTCGGCGTGCAATGCGCGCGCCCCGACCGCCGCGTCGCCGTGCTCACCGGCGACGGCTGCATGCTGATGCACGGCATGGAGGTGCAGACGGCGGCGCGCTACAACCTTCCCATCCTCTTTGTCGTGCTCAACAACAGCGCTTTGGGAAACGTCTGGCTGCGCGCCCATGAACTGGGCGAACTGCCCGCGGAACTCACCAGCCTTCCCGACCACGACTGGGCGGGATTCGCCCGATCGCTTGGCGCGCGAGGCTACACGGTCACCGACCCTTCAGCCTTGGAGGAGACGATTCGCCAGGCGCTGGCGGCAAAAACAACGGCGCTCATCGACATCAAAACCGCCAAAAATTGTCCGACGCCGGTCTATGATTTCAACGCCGGCGCAAAATCCTGGTCCTATCACGAATAAGGACTCGCCATGCCTGTGCTGCAAATGGACCCCGCAAAACTGCCGGCGCCGGCCCGCGCGCTGTTCGACGCCATCGCCGACAAGCGCAAGGCGCGCGGCCAGGGGTTTGGCGGCCCCTATACAGCGCTGTTCAACCATCCCGAACTGGCGCGGCGCGTGGAAGAGCTCGGATTCTACCTCAAATTCGAGGGCGCGCTGCCCCGGCCGGTCTATCAGTTCATCGTGCTCAGTGTGGCGCATGCGACCGGCGCGGGTTTCGAATGGCATGACCATGTGGAGCACGCGCGCGCCGCCGGTCTTTCGGCAGAGCTGATCGACGCCATCGGCGCCGGCCGGACGGAAACGCTGCCGCCCCCCTATGCGCTGCTCGCCGAGATCCTCGCCCGGACAATGGCGTGGCGCGCCGTACCCGAGGAGATGCAGACACGCGCCGCCGCGCAATGGGGCGTCGAGGGCCTGGTTGAGATCGTGGTCGTCTGCGGCTTCTACCAGATGTTCGCCGCGATCAATCAGGGTTTCGATATCCAGCCCTCGTCCCGATGAGCGGCGACGATCATTTTTGCAAGGGCGCGACCTTGGAAGCGGGCTTGCGCGCGCCGATCAGAAAGACTCCCGCAATCGCGATCGCCATGCCGACGACCTGCACCGAGCCGCTCGTCGAACAGCGCATAGGCCATGAGCGCCGTGCAGGCGGGGATGAGATAAAACAGACTGGAGACGCCGGAGACGGCGTGCTGGCGGATCAGCAGCATCAGCAGCAGGATGGCGCCGATCGACAGCGCCAGCACCAGCCAGCCGAGCGCGAAAATGAACTTCGGCGACCAGGTGACCGTTCGGGTCTCGAACAGCAGGGCCGCCGCGCCGATGATCGCCAGCGCGCCAAAATATTGCCAGACCGCGCCGCCCACCAGATCGACGCTGGTCGCGAATTTTTTCTGGTAGAGCGTGCCGGCGGTCATGGACATGAGGGCGATGGCCGCCGCGCTCAGGGTGGCGGCGTCGACGCCGGACTCGAGGCCCGCCTGGCGGTCGGCGAGCTTGGGGGCGATGATGAGCAGTGCGCCGAGAAGGCCGAGCCCCAGTCCCGCCCAATGGCGCGCCGCAAGCCTCTCCCCGAGCAGCGGCCCCGCCAGCACGCCGGTCAGGATCGGCTGCAGACTGACGATCAAGGCGATCACGCCGGCCGGCATGCCATGCCGGATCGCCCAGAACACGCCGCCCAGATAGCCTCCATGGATCAAAGCGCCGACGAAGGCCGCATGCCCCCGCGCCCGCCATCCGCCGGTCAAGGATCCGCGCAGCAACGCCACCGGCGCCAGCAGCAGGAGCGCCAGAATGAACCGCAGCGACAGAAAGGTGAAAGGCTCGGCGTCGGCCGCGCCGAGTTTCGAGCCGATGAAGCCCGAGGACCACAGCACGACGAACAATGCGGGAGCGAGGCGCAGCAGCATGAAAGGCAAGTCCCGGGCAGGCGGAGGCTGTGACCTATGGTTACTTCGGCTCGGCTCCGCCGTCGACGGCTTCGGCGCGCCTGCGACCCCTTGCGCCCCCCTTTTGCGCTTGACCTTTCCGTCCCCCTCCCTTATGAACGCGCACCTAGCCGTGCGCGGAAAACCTTCCGCGCCGCTTTTGTTTTCAAGAGCGATCAACGGTTTCCACGAATTTCGGCCGCGAGGCCAAACCGGGACGGGACGCCGCACACGTCCAGCGCCGGCGAGCAAAAGTTGAAAGGAACACCCATGTCCCGCCGTTGCGAATTGACCGGCAAGGCTGTCCAGACCGGCAACCTCGTCAGCCACTCGAACCGCAAGACCCGCACCCGTTTCCTGCCGAATCTGGTGAACGTGTCGCTGATCTCCGATTCCCTGCAGCGCTCGGTGCGCCTGCGCATCGCCGCCGCCGCCCTGCGCTCGGTCGAGCATCGCGGCGGCCTCGACGCCTTCCTGCTCAAGGCCCGCGACGCCGAGCTGTCGATGAACGCGCTCAAGCTGAAGCGCGAAATCATCAAGAAGCTCGAAGTCGCCGCCGCCTGAGCGTTTTAGAGCCACAAACGCGAAACGGGCCCTTGTCGGGGCCCGTTTTTGTTTGCGCCGTCAGTCCCGGCGCGCCTACAGGACCGTCACCGGCGTGCCGACCTTGACGCGATTGTAGAGGTCGACCACGTCGTCGTTCATCATGCGGATGCAGCCGGACGACACGTTCTGGCCGATGGTCCAGGGCTCGTTGGTGCCGTGGATGCGATACATCGACGATCCCAGATAAAGCGCGCGGGCGCCGAGCGGATTTTCCGGGCCGCCCTCCATATAGCGCGGCAGGTCCGGCCGGCGGCGCAGCATGTCCGGCGGCGGCGTCCAGGCCGGCCATTCCGCCTTGCGGCTGACGGTCTTTTGGCCGCCCCATTCGAAGCCGGGGCGGGCGACGCCAATGCCATAGCGGATGGCCTGGCCGGGCGCGGTGATCAGATAGAGATAGTGGCTGCGCGTATCCACCACGATCGAGCCGACCCTGGCGCCGCCCGCATAAGACACCGGCTGCCGGCGCCATTGGTCCGACAGCACGTCGCGGGTGGCGGGCGCATAGTCGGGCTCGCGGTAAGGCGGCGCATAGGCGCTCGGCCGCTGGCGCGGCATGCGCTGCTGTGGCGCCGGCCGCCCCTGCGGCTGGCCGCCAAAGAGGAAATCAACCAGTCCGCCGCCGTAATCCTGCGCCTGGGCGGGCATTGCGATGAAAAGGCCGAGACCGCAAAGCAGCGGCGGCAGAATGCGTGATTTGTGCATGGCCAAAATCCTGGAACGCCTGACTCCACCAATATAAACCATGAATCTTCAGCATGAAGATTTACCGTAAGTCGTAGTTATTCAAGTGATAATGGTAAACGTACGGTTCAAAAACTTGTTACGGCGCATGAGCGGAACCATTTTGGCGAGGAAGGCGGCGCGCAGTCCGGCGAGATCGGTCAGCGCCACCACGGCGGCGTAAAAGGCTCCCGCGATCGCCATTTGCGCGATCATCTGCAGCAGCCCCGGATGCGTGTTTCGGAACGGTCCCGCAAGCGCCGCCATGCCCGCGCTCGCCAAGACGCTCCAGACCAGATCGCGCGCCGGCGGCCATTGCGGCCGGTTGGCCCGGGCGAAGCCCAGCAGGGTCAGCAGGCCCAAAGCCATGGCGAGGCTTTGCGCCAAAGCAAGGCTCGACGCGTCTTCCGCCCGCGGCAGAATCAGGAAAATCACGGGATCGGCGACGCAGACGACCAAAGCGGCGACCACCACCGGCCGGGTTTTCCGCGCGATCTGGAAAACGGCGTTGAGCGCGAACTGGCTGAGGCCCAGACAGAACAGGCCGGGCAGCATGAGAGTGAGGAAAAGGCCGAAGGCGCCGCGATAGGCCTGCGGCACGATCAACACTTCCACGGAGGGCAGCACGATCCAGATGCCGACGCAGGCTGGCAGCAGAATGGCGAAGACCACGGCCATGTTGCGGGCGATCTGCTCGCGCGCCTTGTCCAAGCCGTGCAGATCGTGGGCGCGCACGGCGATCTGGAACAGCAGCACGTCGAGCGCCGAGCCGAGCGCGGCGACGGCGCGCAGCCCGAGATCATAGGCCAAGGCGAAGCGCCCGGTTTCGGCAAAGCCGAAAAAGCGCGTCGCCAGCTCGCGGTTCACCAAAGGGATCAACTGATAAAGCACCACGGCCGCGACAATGGGCGCGGCATAGGCCCCATAGCAGCGCATCAACCGTCGATCGGCTTTTTCGAAGCCCGCGCCGGGATCGTGCAAATGCTGGTAGGAAAAGGCCAGCGCCCCCAAAAGGCTGATCATGCCTGCGGCCAAAGTGACCCGCGCCGAGCCGGTCGCCCAGGCGCCGCCGGCCATGCACAGCAGCGAAAACATGTTTTTGATGACGACGATGCGCATATACAGCCGGTCGTCGAACCGGGCGCGGGCGAGCGCGGTCTGGTAGTCGAACAGGCCATTGGCGAAGGAGGCGGCGAAGGCCAGCGCCAGGAGGTCGCGGGGCAGGGAGGTTTCGGGCCCCAGCAGGGCCACCAGCGCCACCAGCGGAACGAAGCCGATCGTCACCAGTGCGAAGGCGGCGTCGAGCGTCGCCCGCACCCTGGGCTTGGCGTCACGGGTCCGCACCGAATAAAACCGGATCGCGCATTGGCGAATCCATTCGAACATCAGCGCCTGGCCGAAGATCATCACGCCGATCGCCAGCGCGAAACGCCCATATTCCTCGGGCCCCAAGAATTTGGCGACGATCAGGCCGACGATCAGATTGAAGATCGTGTTGATGAGAAAGGCGAAAACAATCCTCATGGCGTAACGTCAGGCGGGCGGGCGCGGCGGGGTCTCATCGGCTGTTTTTAACGCGGCGCGCATAAGAAAGTCTTGCTGGAGCCAGACGCGAGGCTTACAAAGCCTTTGTGGCCTCTTTGAGCCGGCCGGCTTGCCGCCACGTGATCGCAATCAAGCGCTAAAAGGCCGGGCAATCCAACCATTGCTCGCCCCAATTCGCCGCTCTTGCGGCGCAGGGAACTCTCATGTCCGCTTACGACCGTCCCGCCCTCGATCCCAAAAACCTCCGCCCGCGCACCCAGCTCGTCCATGGCGGCTCCGCCCGCTCCGGCTTCGGCGAGACGTCGGAAGCATTGTTCCTGACGCAAGGCTTTGTCTACAACAGCGCCGAACAGGCGGCGGGACGTTTTACCGGCGAAGACGAGGGCTTTCAGTACAGCCGTTTTGGCAATCCCACCGTCGCCATGTTCGAGGAGCGCATGGCGCTGCTCGAAGGCGCGGAAGCGGCGCGCGCCACGGCGACCGGCATGGCCGCGGTGACCACGGCGCTGATGGGCCAGGTGAAGGCGGGCGATCATGTCGTCGCCTCGCGCGCCCTGTTCGGCTCCTGTCTTTACATCGTCCAGGACCTGCTGCCGCGGTTCGGCGTGGAATCCACGCTGGTCGACGGCCACGATCTCGCGCAATGGAAGGCGGCGCTGCGCCCCAACACCAAGACCGCGTTTCTGGAGAGCCCCACCAATCCGAATCTGAGCGTGCTCGATATTTCGGGAATCGCCGAGATTGTGCATTCCGTGGGCGCGACGCTGGTGGTGGACAATGTGTTCGCCACGCCGATGATGCAGAAGCCCCTCGAACTGGGCGCCGATTGCGTGGTCTATTCCGCCACAAAACACATTGACGGCCAGGGCCGCTGTCTCGGCGGCGTCGTCCTGGGCTCCAAGGCGTTCATCGACACGCACATCCAGGTCTACATCCGCCAGACCGGCCCGTCGCTCTCCCCCTTCAACGCCTGGGTGCTGTTGAAAGGCCTGGAAACCCTGCCGCTGCGCATCGCCCAGCAGCAGGACAGCGCCGCGAAACTGGCGGATTTCCTGGCGAGCGAACCAAAAATTTCCCGCGTGTTCTATCCCGGCCGCGCCGATCATCCGCAGGCCGAACTGGCGCGCCGGCAGATGAAGGGCGGCTCGACCATGATCGCGCTGGAGGTGAAGGGCGGCCAGGCCGAGGCCTTCCGCTTTTCCAATGCGCTGGAAGTGATCAAAATCTCCAACAATCTCGGCGACGCCAAGAGCCTGATCACCCATCCTTCGACGACGACGCACCAACGCCTGACCGAAGAGGCCCGCCTCGCCGTCGGCGTCACCCAGGGCATGTTGCGGCTGTCGGTGGGCCTAGAGGATGCAGACGATCTGATCGACGATCTCAAGCGCGGCCTGGCGGCCGTCTAGGCGAGGCGAGAGAAGCACCTCACGTTAAAATCTGTCGCGATTTTCCGGCGCGCGTCCTTCTCCCCTTGCGGGAGAAGGTGGCGCGCCAGCGCCGGATGAGGGGTTCGTCCCGGCGCACCAGCCCGCGCTAGCGCACCCAAACCACGGTCTTGCAGATCAAGCCGCCCATGACGCAGCCGCTGGTTTTGAGTTTTTTCCCACTCAAAACCATCTTGCCGGAATAAGTGCGGCCGTCATCGGGATTGAAGGCCTTGCCGACCCAGGTGATCTGGTCGGAGCGCACCATGTCGAAGAACACGCGCTGGCCGACCTTCGCCGCGCCCTTTGCGCTGCGCAGCCAGGACACCGCCCCGCACAGCGCGTCGCCGCAGGACGAGAACTCGACCTTCACCGCGCCATCGTCGCGCGTCCAAACGCCCTGCACGTCTTCGGCCCGAACCTCCGTCGCGCCGACGGCGGCGCCCAGCAGCAGACCTAAAACTCCGGTGCGAAGCTTGACCAAGAAGGGCTCCCTGTCACGGCGGAACGGCTGGCATTAAGCTGCGCCTTCGCCACGGGCGCAAGCGGCAATTAACCCGACGCCGGGTTTAAGCCAAGCGTCCAAGGCGAAATCGGCGTGGATATGGTTTAGCATCGCGCCCGCGAGCAGGAGCGAATCTGATATGAGCACACGCCAGCTGGACCGGGCCCTTCAGCCCAAATCTTTGGCTTTGGTCGGCGCCAGCGACCGCGCGAACTCACGGGGACGCGCCGTGATGGGCAATATTGTCGCATCCGGCTTCACCGGCCCGCTTTATCTGGTCAATCCGCGCCACACCGAGATTGAGGGCCGCGTCTGCTACCCGAATCTGGCCGCGCTGCCGGAAATTCCCGATCTGGTCATGGTGATCACCCCGAAGGAATTCGTCGCCGGCTTCGTCAACGAGGCTGCCGATCTCGGCGCCCCCGCCGTGATGGTGATGACCAAGGACCCGACGCCGGGATCCGATTCGCTGTTCGAACAGGTGCGCGCCATCGCCAGGGCCCGCGACATCCGCATCCTCGGCCCCAACTGCCGCATGATGGCGCCGCGCGTAAAACTCAACGCGTCGCTGTCGGCGCTGCCGCCGGCGGCCGGCGATCTCGCGGTCATCTCGCAATCCTATGCCGTGCTCTACGCCATCAGCGCCTGGGGGCAGCGCAACCAGGTCGGCTTCTCCGGCATGATTTCGCTCGGCGGCATGGCCGACGTCGATTTCGACGACCTGCTCGATTATTACGCGCTCGACCCGATGACCCGCGCCATCCTGCTCTACATCGAGCATTTGGAGGATGCGAAAAGTTTTATGTCCGCCGCCCGCGCCGCCTCCCGCGTCAAACCGGTGATCGTGGTGCGGTCGGGGCGCCACGAGGCGGCGCGGCGCAGCGGCACGCATGCCGGCAATCTCGCCACCGACGACGATGTCTATGACGCCGCCTTCCGCCGCGCCGGCGTGCTGCGCGTGCCCGACATCGACGCGCTGTTCGACGCCGCCGAGGCCTTGGGTCGCGTAAAGCCGTTCAATGGCGAACGTCTCGCCATTGTCACCAACGGGCGCGGCGTCGGCTATCTCGCCATCGACCAATTGCTGGATCTCGGCGGCAAGCTCGCCGAGGTTTCGCCGGCGACCTGCGAAGCGCTCAAGCCGCTGTTGCCGGAAAGCTGGCCCGGCGGTTCGCCGGTCGAATTGTCGGGCGACACCCAGCCGGAGCAATTCGGCCAGGCGCTCTCCATGGTGCTGCAGGACCGCGCCAATGATGCGGTTCTGGTCATCCAGGCCCCCAACGTCCTGATCGACAGCAAGAAAATGGCCCTCGCCGCCGTCGAGGCGGTGAAAAAGCACCGGAAATCCTCGATCTCGCCCAAGCCGGTGTTCGTGGTCTGGTACGGCGCCGACGAGGAGACCAACCGCATTTTCGAGGACGCCCGCATCCCGCATTACGAGCGCGGCGCGGTGTCCGGCTTCATGCATATGGTCAAGTGGCGCAAGGCGCGCGAGGCGCTGATGGCGGCGCCGCCGTCGCTGCCGGTGGATTTTGCCCCCAACACGTCCAAGGCCCGCGCGGTGGTGGCGCAGGCGATCTCGCGCGGCCATGAATGGCTGGCGCCGGTCGAAATCAGCGCTTTGCTCGAATCCTACGACATTCCCATCGCCCCGGCCCGCCTCGCCCGTTCGCCCGAGGAGGCGGCGGAAGTGGCCCGCCTCGTGCTCGGCCGCTTCGGCGGCTGCGTGGTGAAGATCACCTCGCGCGACATCGTGCACAAATCCGATCTCGGCGGCGTGGCGCTCGACCAGCGCAGCATCGAGCAGGTGGTGGACACGACCCGCAAAATGCTGGAGCGGGTGGCGGCGGAGGCCCCGCACGCGCGGGTGGACGGCGTCACCATCCATCCCATGGTGCGCCGCCCCAACGCCCGCGAACTGGTGATGGGCGTCACCGACGATCCCACTTTCGGGCCGGTGATCGTGTTCGGGCGCGGCGGCAAGGCGGTGGAGGTCATCAACGACAAGGCCCTCGCTCTGCCGCCGCTCGACCTGTCGCTCGCCCGCGCCCTGATCGAGCAGACGCAAGTGGTGCGCGCCCTGCGCGATTACCGCGACGTCCCCGCCGCCGACATTGACGCGGTCGCCCTGCTGCTGGTCAAAATCTCGCAATTGTCCGCCGACGTGCCGGAAATCCGCGAACTCGAACTGAATCCGGTGCTCGCTGATGCGAACGGCGTGGTGGTGGTGGACGCCCGCGTGGCGGTGGCGCCCTTCACCGGCCGCGCCAGCTCCACCGCCAATCCGCGTTTCGCCGTCGCCCCCTATCCCAAGGCGCTGGAGCGCCACACCACGCTGAAGAACGGCACGTCGGTGCAATTGCGTCCGGTGCGGCCCGAAGACGAAGAGATGTACAAGGTGTTCTTCACCCATGTCTCCTCGGAAGACATCCGCCTGCGCTTTTTCGGTCCCGTCAAAGAGTTTTCCCACGCCTTCATCGCCCGCCTGATCCAGATCGATTACGCGCGCTCCTTCGTCATTGTCGCGGTCGAGGAGGAGACGGGGCTGATGCTCGGCGTGGTCAGGCTGATGCTCGACGCCGACCACGAGAAGGGCGAATACGCCATCCTGCTGCGCTCCGACATGAAGGGGCAGGGGCTCGGCTGGAAACTGATGAAATATATGATCGAATATGCCCGCGCCGACGGCATCCAGGAGATCGAGGGCCAGGTCCTGAGCGAGAACGGACCGATGCTGTCGATGAATCAGGCGCTGGGCTTCAAGATCATGGACGATCCCAACGAGCACGGGGTGAAGAAAGTGGTGCTGGACCTGACGGAGCCGCCGACGGAAGCGGCGTTGCGGCCGGACAAGTAGCATTTCCGGCTTGTTCAGCATCGGGATTTATCATGGCGCTTCCCTGACCCAGAGAAAGCCCGATGTCCTCGCTTGAAAACTGTCCGGCCTGCGGCGCGTCGGCGACGCGCTCCCATCCTGTGCTGACGGCGCCGTTCATCGCGGCCTACGTGCTGGAGCGACCGATCGAGCCTTGCCGTCTGATGATCTGCGATGATTGCGGATTGTGGTTCTTCGACCGTCGCTACAGCGATGCTGAAATGGCGAAGCTCTACGGCAATTATCGGGGCGACGGCTATTTCGAGGTTCGCCACCACTTCGAACCCTGGTACACGCGCGCCTTCAACGACCATCTGGGGCGCGATCCCAAAGAGATCGCCGCCCGCAACGCCGCGACCTCGGCGTTTCTGGAGGAATCCGACGACCGGAAAACCTTCGCCACGATCCTGGACTATGGCGGCGACAGCGGCCAGTTCATGCCGCCCGGACTGGGCGGAGAAAAATTCGTCTACGAACTGTCGGACGCGCCCTGTGTTCCCGGCGTGACCCGTATCGCCGACAAAAAGGATTTTGCCGCCGAAGGCTATGACCTGGTCATGCTCTGCCATGTGCTCGAACACGCGCCAGACCCGGCTTCGATGCTGCGCGAAATGCACGCATATCTGGCGGGCCCTGAAGCGCGGCTCTATGTCGAAGTTCCCTACGAGCGCGGCTGCAACCTGAAATTTGCCCCGCCGACAGACGCTTACCGTGCGTGGCTGAAATTCGTCACCCGCCTGCCTGCCCCCCTGATCACGCTGCTTGATTTCTATTCATCAGGTTTTCGCGACCGGTTTTC
The DNA here is from genome assembly GCF_025961575.1 of Rhodoblastus acidophilus. GTDB lineage: Bacteria > Pseudomonadota > Alphaproteobacteria > Rhizobiales > Beijerinckiaceae > Rhodoblastus > Rhodoblastus acidophilus_C. The sequence goes on from NZ_JAOQNX010000020.1 coordinate 70,356, forward strand.
GCTCATTCCGCCCCTTGGTTTCTTCAAGATGCACGAGCACATCAACTTTTTCGACGCGCTATCCTTGAAGCGCGCCCTTGAGGCGACAGGTTATCAAGTCGTTCATTGCGCGACCGAGGGACGCTGCGTCCGCGCTCTTGCGCATCGTCCGGCATGACGGATATGGGCGGAGTTTGCGGCCGCCGCCGCGCGAAAAAGGGGAAACCGCTTCCCTCATTGACTTCGTTGGCGTAGGCTTCTAACCCTCGTTTCGGGAGCCGCCCTGGCGCCCAAGGATTCACTTTTGCACGCGGTTCGCGTCTCTATCGGGACAATGACATGGGTTTGCGTATCTCTGGAAAAAATATAAATATCGGCGAAGCCCTGCGCACACATGTTTCCGAGCGGTTGAAAAGCGTCACCGAGAAATATTTCGACGGTTCGGTCACCGGTCACGTCACCGTCGAACCCGAGGGCTCCGGCTACCGCACCGATTGCACCCTGCATCTCGCCTCGGGCGTCACCATCCAGGCTGACGGCCGCGCGCAGGAGGTCTATGCGAGCTTCGACCAGACGGCGGCCCGCATCGAAAGCCGCATGCGCCGCTACAAGCGCAAGCTGAAGGATCGCAGCGCCGCGCAGCGCGACGCCGCCAATTCCGAGCCGATGCGCTACACGGTTCTCAGCGCCCTTGATGAAACCGAAGAGGCGCCGCACGAGAGCGAATTCAAGCCGGCGGTTGTCGCCGAATCGGAAAAGACGCTGCAGCAGCTCTCCGTTTCCGCGGCCGTGCTCGAACTCGACCTGTCCGGCCTGCCGGTCCTGGCTTTTCGTCACGCGACCACGGGCCGCGTGAACGTGCTCTATCGCCGCAACGACGGCAACATTGGCTGGATCGATCCGGGCGGACGCGAGTCCAAGGCCTCATAACATCTGGCGCTTATGCGTAAGGCTGCCCGCCGGACTTTTGTCGGTCTGGCGGGCGCCCGCCGCCAAGGCGTCGGGATGGCTGTACTGTCCGGCACGAATCCTGCTAAAAGAAAGCGTCTGCGCAGGCGAAGGACAGCTTCACGATTTCCATTCGGCGCTGTAACGGAAAACGATCCGAAATGCCGCTAGAACACATCATCGTTCCCAACGCCATTATCCCCGCCCTGCGCGTGAACAACAAAAAGCAGGCGTTGCAGGAGCTGAGCGAGAAGGCTGCGGAAATCTCCGGTCTGCCCGCCCGCGAAATCTTCGACGCCTGGCTGCAGCGGGAAAAACTCAATTCCACCGGCCTCGGCGACGGCATCGCCATTCCGCACGGTCGGCTGCTGACCGCGGACCACATTTTCGGCCTGTTCGCCCGCCTCGAACGTCCCATCGATTTCGAATCGCTGGACAACCAGCCCGTCGACATCATTTTCGGCCTGATCGCGCCGGAATCAGCAGGCGCCGATCATTTGAAGGCGCTGGCGACCATTGCGCGCGTGCTGCGCAATCCCGCGACTGTGGCGAAGATTCGCGCGACCCGCGAACCCTCGGCGCTCTATTCGCTGCTCATCCGTCCAAGCCGCTCCTCCGACGCCGCCTGACGCTCGGAGCCTGCTTCGCAAACCTCCTGCAACAAAGTAGCCCCTCACCCTGAGGAGCCCGCGCGAGCGGGCGTCTCGAAGGGCGGGGGCGGTCCACGGGCTTTTCAGCCGCCCGTTCAGCTCCGAAGCGCCTCGACCAGCTCGGCGAAATTCCGGGGCGGATCGCGCTCGAACAACAGCTCTTCGCCGGTCGCCGGGTGATCGAAGCCGAGCGCGCGGGCGTGCAGCGCCTGCCGGTTCAGCGCCGCGAGCGCCGCGCGCGCCGCCTCCCCCAGATGCGCCGCCTTGGTCTTGAACCCCGCGCCATAGGTCTGGTCGCCGAGCAGGGGATGGCCGATATGCGCCATATGCACGCGGATCTGATGGGTGCGCCCGGTCTCCAGCTCGCAGGCGATCAGGCTGGCGATCGGCCGTCCCTCGCGATCCCGGCCAAAATTTTCCAGCACGCGCCAATGGGTGATCGCCTCGCGCCCGCGCGCCGCCGGAACCACCGCCATTTTCTCCCGCTGGATCGCATGCCGGCCGATCGGGGCGTCGACCATGCCGGCCTGCCGGTCGGGCGCCCCCCAGACCACAGCGAGATATTCGCGGGTGAGATTGAGCCGGCGGCCATGGTCGGCGAACAGCCGCGACAGTTTTTGGTGCGCGCCGTCGGTCTTGGCGATCACCAGCAGGCCGGAGGTGTCCTTGTCGAGCCGATGCACGATGCCGGGCCGCTTCACCCCGCCGATGCCGGACAGAGTGTCGCCGCAATGGGCGATCAGCGCATTGACCAGCGTGCCCGTCTCATTGCCGGCGCCGGGATGGACAACAAGCCCGGCCGGCTTGTCGATCACAACGATATGCGCGTCCTCGAACACCACATCGAGCGGAATGTCCTCGCCCATCGGCTCGGCCGGCGCCGCCTCGGGGATGTCGAGGACGATTCTTTGCCCAGCGCGGATTTTCAGCTTGGCCTGCCCCGCCTGGGCCCCATCGACGGTCACATGGCCGGCCTCGATCAAGGCCTGCACGCGGGTGCGTGAAACATTTTCGGCCTGAACCGAGGCTTGGGCGCCCAAATATTGGTCGAGGCGCTGGCCCGCATCGGCCTCGTCCACTTCAATTTCGATCTTTGTCATGGCGCCGATAGAAAGGCCGCAGAAAAAATTGTAAAGCCCGGCGATGAGAAAAGCTGTTGTGATCGGCGCCGGTCCCGCGGGCCTGAGCGCCGCCGAAGGATTGGCGCAGGCCGGCGTCAAAACCCATGTCTACGAGCGCATGGCGAGTCCCGCGCGCAAATTTTTAATGGCGGGGCGCGGCGGCCTCAACCTGACCCATTCCGAAGATTTTGAGCGTTTCTTGGCGCGCTACGGCGAAGCAAACGAAAAACTCGCGCCGTTCCTGCACGCTTTCGGGCCGGAACAGCTGCGCGCCTGGTGCGCGGAACTGGGGCAAGAAACCTTTGTCGGCTCCAGCGGACGCGTCTTCCCCAAAGCGTTCAAGGCCTCGCCTTTGCTGCGGGCGTGGCTGCGCCGCCTGGCCACACGCGAGGTCGAATTTCACCTTCGCCATCGTTTTCTTGGCTTCGAACAGGGCAAAGCCCGATTTGAAACGCCGGATGGCGTCAAAACCATCGAGGCCGACGCTTTTGTCTTGGCGCTGGGCGGCGCGTCCTGGCCCCGGCTCGGCTCGGACGGCTCCTGGGTCGAACCCCTTAAAAACATCGGATTGACCTCGACGCCCCTGCATCCCGCCAATTGCGGATTTGTGGTCGCGTGGTCGCAGCACATGATCGAAAAATGCGCGGGTCATACGCTCAAAAACATCGGCCTGTCCGTCAACGGGCGGTCCGCGCGCGGCGAATGCGTCATCACCCGCGGCGGGCTTGAAGGCGGGATCGTCTACGCCTTCTCCCAGGACGTTGGCGCACTCATTCGCGCCCAAAAATCCCCAAAAATTCGCATCGACCTGCGCCCTGATGTCACGGTCGAGACGCTGGCGGCCCGGCTGGCGCGCCCGCGCGGAAAAAACAGTGTTTCGAACTTCCTGCGCAAAGCCGCGCATCTCGATGCGGCGGCGGTCGCCCTGCTGCGCGAGAGTGGACCGCTTCCAGAAGACCCCGCCGCGCTGGCCGCCTTGATCAAATCCGTTCCGCTGGCGGTGCGCGGCGTCGCCGGGCTGGAGCGGGCGATTTCGACGGCCGGCGGCGTCATCTGGGACGATCTCGACGAAAACCTGATGGCAAAATCGGTCCCCGGCCTGTTCGTCGCCGGCGAAATGCTCGACTGGAGCGCGCCGACCGGCGGCTATCTGCTCACCGCCTGTTTCGCCACGGGCCGGGCGGCGGGCGAAGCCGCGGCGCGCTGGCTCAGAACGTCAGGGTGACGCTCACCGGCGCGTGGTCCGAAGGCCGCTCCCAGCCGCGCGCCTCCTTGAAAATGTCCATGGCGGTCAGGTTCGGGCCCAGGGTGTTCGACAGCCAGACATGGTCGAGCCGGCGCCCCTTGTCGGCCTTGGCCCAATCCGGCGAGCGGTAGCTCCACCAGGTATAAAGTTTTTCCTCCATGGGCCGGAAGCGCCGGAGCGCATCGACCCAGGCGCCGTCGCCCAGAATCGCCTTGAGCTTGTCGGTCTCAACCGGCGTATGGCTTACGACATTGAGCAGCGCCTTGTGGCTCCAGACATCATGCTCATGCGGCGCGACATTGAAATCGCCCACCAGAATCGCATTGGCCTGCGCAATCTCCGGGGACCGCGACCATTCATGCAATTCGTCGAGGAAGGCGAGCTTGTGGGCGAATTTCGAGTTGATTTCGGGATCGGGCTCGTCGCCGCCCGCGGGGATATAAAAATTGTGCAGCTGGATCGACCGGCCCCCAATTTCGAAGGCGGCGCCGATGTGGCGCGCATCGCCCTTGTCGCAGAAATCGCGGCGGCTGGCTTCGCCGAGCGGCAGGCGCGAGGCGATGGCGACGCCATGATAGCCTTTTTGGCCGTTGACCAGAATATGCTCATAGCCGGCTTGCCGCAGCGCGGAGAGCGGGAATTCGCTGTCGCGGCACTTGGTTTCCTGGAAGCAGATGATGTCGGGCGCATGACGGCTCAAGAAATCGGTCACCAGACCGATGCGCAAACGTATGGAATTGATGTTCCAGGTGGTGATCTTAAGGTTCAACGGTAACTCCAGAGCTGGCGCATCCCGGATTTCTTTGTACGCAACAATAGAGTAGCCCTCACCCTGAGGAGCCCGCCTTGGCGGGCGTCTCGAAGGGCGGGGGCGGTCCACGTTTTTTCAGCAGCCTGCAAGCGAGATCCGCGCCACTCATAAGGGCTATTCGGAAAAAATGCCTTCGCTGGGGATGCGAAACAGATTTGCGTTGGGCGTGGTCGTCTTGTCGATATTGTGCAGGACGACCAGCGTCTCATAGCCCTGCGGGTCCTTGACGGTCCACTGGGTCAGGTTGAAATTCTTCGCGTCAAAGTACAGGCCGATGGTCGAGGTGCCGCCGAATGTGGTGGAATCCTCGAGAATGATGATGGTCTTGTCCTTGGCCGTGGTGACGTTGGTGATCTTGACGTCCTTCTTCAGATGCACGTCGTTCTTGAGCAGGAATTTCAGCGGGGTCTGCTCAATGAAATAGGTTTCCTGCGTCTTCAGCTTGCGGTCGCGGATCGCGACGGAGCGGCCGTCGGCGATGATTTCCATGGTCGCGGGCTCCGCATATTCAAACCGCATGCGGCCCGGCTTCACCACGTAAAGCTTGCCTTCGGCGCGACGGCCATCCTGTCCGGTCTGGACGAAATCGGCGGTCATGGCGCGCGAGGAATTGAAATAATCGTCGGCCATCTGAATGGCGACCTCGGGGTCGCTGATCGGGCCGGCAGGCTTGGCCGCCTCTTTCTTGGCGGGCTCCGGCGCGGGGGCGGGCGCGGGCGCCGCGGCGGGCTCAGGCTTGGCGACCTTCTTGTCGGCGGCGGGCGCGGCTTCGGGTTTGACGACTTTCTTGTCCGAGGGTTTTGTGGTCTCCGCCAAAACCGGCTGCGCGCCGATCGACAGACTCAGGCCGAACCAAAAAATCGCCTTGCTCAGTTTCATTTGCGGGACCTTCGACCCTCAAACGCCGGCGAGTGTCGACGCGCGGGGCCTTGCATATCTAAGGAGGAGGGAAACGCACGGCGGGACTATAGAATTTTGTTTGTGGCGGCAATAGGACGCTAATCCACGTCGCCGCCGACGAGAATCTGGCGCTTGCCCGCATGGTTGGCGGGACCGACAACCCCCTCCTTCTCCATGCGCTCCACCAGGGACGCCGCCTTGTTGTAGCCGATCTGAAGCCGCCGCTGCACATAAGAGGTAGAGCATTTTTTGTCGCGCAGCACCACCGCCACGGCGCGGTCATAGAGGTCGCCGCCCTCCTCGTCGCCCATCGGCAACGGGGCGTCCTCGTCCTCGCCATCGTCCTCGACGGTCACGGCGTCGAGATATTCGGGCTGCCCCTGCATTTTGAGATGCGCGACCACCCGCTCGACCTCGGTGTCCGACACAAACGGGCCGTGGACGCGCACGATGCGGCCGCCGCCGGCCATGTAGAGCATGTCGCCCTGGCCCAGCAGCTGCTCCGCGCCCATCTCGCCGAGAATGGTGCGGCTGTCGATTTTCGACGTCACCTGGAAGGAAATGCGGGTGGGGAAATTCGCCTTGATCGTGCCGGTGATCACGTCAACAGAAGGACGCTGCGTCGCCATGATCAAATGGATGCCGGCGGCGCGCGCCATCTGCGCCAGACGCTGGATCGCGCCTTCGATCTCCTTGCCCGCGACCATCATCAGGTCGGCCATTTCGTCGACGATGACGACGATATAGGGCAGGGTGGACAGGTCCATCTGCTCCTGTTCGTAGATCGCCTCGCCGGTCTCGCGGTCAAAACCGGTTTGCACCGTGCGGGTGATGACCTCGCCCTTGGCGGTCGCCTCCGTCACCCGGGCGTTGAACCCGTCGATGTTGCGGACCCCCAGCTTCGACATTTTCTTGTAGCGGTCCTCCATCTCGCGGACCGCCCATTTGAGCGCCACGACCGCCTTTTTCGGGTCGGTGACGACGGGGGTGAGCAGATGGGGGATGCCGTCGTAAACCGACAGCTCCAGCATTTTGGGGTCGACCATGATCAACCGGCACTCCTGCGGCTTCAGCCTGTAGAGCAGCGACAGGATCATGGTGTTGATGGCGACCGACTTGCCGGAGCCGGTGGTGCCGGCGACCAGCAGATGCGGCATTTTGGCGAGATCGACGATCACCGGCTCGCCGCCGATGGTTTTGCCGAGCGCGATGGCCAGCCGGTGCTTGCTGTCGGAAAAATCGGGCGAGGCGATCAGCTCTCGCAAGAAAACCGTTTCGCGGCGCGCATTGGGCAGTTCGATGCCGATGGCGTTGCGGCCGGGGACCACGGCGACACGCGCCGAAACCGCCGACATCGAGCGGGCGATGTCGTCGGCGAGGCCGATGACGCGCGAGGATTTGACGCCCGGGGCGGGCTCGAATTCGAACAGGGTGACGACCGGCCCGGGATGGACGCTGACAATATCGCCCTTCACCGAAAAATCCTCGAGCACGCTCTCGAGCGCGCTCGCGCCCTGCTCGAGCGTTTCCTGCGAGAACGCGCGCGGACCGACCTTGGGCGGATTGAGCAAGCCCGTCTCGGGCAAGCCGAAAGGACCGTCCGCAACCCGCGACGCCGATTCATGCGCGGCGCGGCGCGCGCTGCGGCTGGGCGCCTCGGCGCCCAGGAAGGGGTCCGGTCCCGCCGTCTCCTGGCGGTCGAAGGCAAAGCCGACCTGCGGTTCGCGGCGATCGATCGGGGCCGCGCGCTTCCAGACGGCCAGACGCTTGAGCGCCGCCAGCGCGCGGCGGAAAAGCGGTTCCTTCTCGGCGCGCAGGCCGCTGCGCATGTCGCTGGCCGCGGGCTTTTCCCGTTGCGGCAGGTGGCCGAAGCCGGCGGCGATGGACAGCGAAAAAATCGCGGTGACGCCGAGCACCAGCGCGGTCAGGGCGAGGCCGGCGCCGGAGAAATACAGCCGCGGCAGCGACAGCACGGCGTCGCCGATCACGCCGCCCATTCCGGTCGGCAGCGGCCAGCGCTCGGTATTGGGCAGCAGCGAGGCGAGCGCCGCCGAGGCGATGATGCCGAGCAGCCAATAGCCCAGCCGCAGCTTGCCCGCATGGGTCGGCTGGTGGATCGCCACGCGCCAACCGAAGAAGCCGAGCGGCGCGAGCAGAGCGATGGAACTCACCCCGACCAGCTGCATGACGAGATCGGCGACGATGGCGCCATGGACGCCGAGGACATTGTGGACCTTGGCGTCGGTCGCATGGTTCAGGCTGGGGTCGTTGATCGACCAGGTCGCCAGCGACGCGCCGAGCGCGACGGTCGCGCCGATGATGGCGACGCCCATGAGTTCCTGCATGCGGCGCCGCACGAACAGCCGCGCCGACTCGGGCAGGAAATCTCCCAGAGGAAAGGTCGTGGTGCGCATGAGCCCCGGATTTGCTGCTCGCTGACAAGGATGCGTTCAGCATAGTCCGGCCGGGTTAACCAGCGCTTAACCTTCTGAGGGCGTGCGGACACAAAAAAAGCGGCTCGAAAGCCGCTTTGATTGGATTTGTTGTCCGCCTCAGGCGGCTTCCTCAACGTCGGCGTCATCCACGGGCTCATCGGCCTTGGCGGCGCGACGCGGGCTTTTCGCCAGCTGTCCTTCGATGACCTTGAGCGACTCGCTGTCGGTCAGCTTCTGCACGACGGCGATTTCGCGGGCCATGCGGTCGAGCGCGGCCTCGTAGAGCTGCCGCTCGGAATAGGACTGCTCCGGCTGCACCTCGGAACGGTAGAGATCGCGAACGACTTCGGCGATCGCGACGAGATCGCCCGAGTTGATCTTGGCCTCATATTCCTGGGCGCGGCGCGACCACATGGTGCGCTTGACGCGCGCCCGGCCGGTGAGGGTGTCCAGCGCCTTCTTGACCACGTCGGCCTCGGCGAGCTTGCGCATGCCGACGGACGCCACTTTCGGCGTCGGCACCTTCAGGGTCATCTTGTCCTTGGAGAAGGAAATGACGTAGAGCTCCAGCTTGAAGCCGGCGACTTCCTGCTCCTCGATCGCAGTGATCTGACCGACGCCATGCGCCGGATACACAATAAATTCATTGGCCTTGAAGGTCGCTTTCGTCGAACCTCCCTTGCCAGTCTTGCTGGCGACGGCCTGAGTCTTTGGGTCATTGGAACGGAGAGCGGCTGCGGCGTTCGCCGGCAAGGAGGGTTTTTTCTGCGTCACCTTGAACCATTCGCTAAGGTTTGAGTTCAAATCTTCAGTGCAGGAACTGTCGGTCCCGGGCTGAGTCTTCGAGAGGGCGGGGGCCGCCCGTTCAGCCCTTACGGACTGAAATCGCTTTCAAACGCGTGTGTCGATGGGCGTTCCCTTTGCTTGCTTACGAGCGGCGCAAAGACTGTTTCTTGGACTGTTGCCGGTCCGATTGTTTCCAGTCCGACCCTGAAGGGCTCCAGGCGAACGGACCTTTGGTCTTTCGAGTCTGCGCCTTTCAAGTCGAGTCTGCGCCTTTCAAGCGCGCAAGTCCCATCAAGCCCGCAAGGCCCGGGAGGCGTCATGGACGTCAGGCAAAAACAGGTCCCGCGCCTAAGCGGGGACCCGGCCGTGCGTCGATTATTCCTCGTGAGATGAGCTTGCTGAGCTTTCCGACGGTTGCGTAAGCTTCAATATCATAAGTTAACGAACGAATCAAAGGATTATTGACCCGCCAAAAATATCAGGCAGTCAATGGTTAAGATCGGGGCCGCAGGAGCCCGCTCGGGTCCCTGCGGCAAAACCTTGTTTCAGTCGCCCTTGCCGGGGGCCTTGCTGAAGAACGCTTCGAGCTTGCCTTCGCGACCGTCATATTCCTTGGCCTGGGCCATGGCTTCGCGCTTGATGGTGACGTTCGGCCAAACCTGCGCATATTCGGCGTTCAGCTTCAGCCACTTCTCGAGATCCGGCTCGGTGTCCGGCTTGATGGCTTCGGCCGGGCACTCCGGCTCGCAGACGCCGCAGTCAATGCACTCGTCGGGGTGGATGACGAGCATGTTTTCGCCCTCGTAGAAACAATCCACAGGGCACACCTCGACGCAATCCATGTACTTACACATGATGCAATTGTCGACGACGACGTAGGTCATTATCCTCTCCCCGCGCGACAAGGGACCGCGCGATCAACTTCTGGCGTGCGGGTAGCTAGCGCTTTTGTTGATCTCATGCAAGCCGCGCGTGGCGCGCATAGCCCGAATTATCGGCGGCCCCGCCGGCCTGTTTGCGTATCCGCAAAAAGCTCCGCGAGCTTCTCGGTCATGGCGCCGCCCAGCTCCTCCGCATCGACGAGCGTCAGCGCGCGGCTGTAATAGCGCGTCACGTCATGTCCAATGCCGATCGCCAGAAGTTCAACGCGGCCCTGGCTTTCGATTTGCGCGATCATATGGCGCAGGTGTTTCTCGAGATAATGACCGGGATTCACCGAAAGCGTGGAATCGTCCACCGGCGCGCCGTCGGAAATCATCATCAGGATCTTGCGTTGCTCGGGGCGCCCGAGCAGTCTCTTGTAGGCCCAGTCCAGCGCCTCGCCGTCGATGTTCTCCTTGAGCAGGCCCTCGCGCATCATCAGGCCGAGGTTTTTCCGCGCCCGCCGCCAGGGCGCGTCCGCCGCCTTGTAGACAATATGCCGCAGGTCATTGAGCCGACCCGGATTTTGCGGCTTGCCGGCGGCGAGCCAGGTCTCGCGGGCCTGCCCGCCCTTCCACGCCTTGGTGGTGAATCCCAGGATCTCCACCTTGACGCCGCAGCGCTCCAGCGTGCGCGCCAGAATGTCGGCGCAGGTCGCCGCCACCGTGATCGGACGCCCCCGCATCGAGCCGGAATTGTCGATCAGCAGGGTCACCACGGTGTCGCGGAAATCGGTGTCCTTCTCGCGCTTGAACGACAGGGGCGTCTGCGCGTCGATGACGACGCGCGACAGACGCGCCGGATCGAGAATGCCTTCCTCGAGATCGAACTCCCAGGCGCGGTTTTGCTGCGCCATCAGCCGCCGCTGCAGCCGGTTGGCGAGCCGCGCCACCACGGCGGACAGGTTCTGCAGCTGCTTGTCGAGATAGGCGCGCAGCCGCCCCAGCTCCTCGGAATCGCAGAGATCCTCGGCATTGACCGTCTCGTCGAATTGCGGCGCATAGGCCTTGTAGTCGAGGCCGGCGGGCAGGACATTGGGCTGCGGCGGGCGGCGCGTTCCCGAGGGTTCGTCGCTGTCGCCGGGGGTGAGATCGTCGGGCGCCTCGCCGGGCGGCCCGCTCTCCATTTCGCCCTGCACATCGGGCGCGGCCTCGTCGGACTCTTCGACCCGCTCGCTCTGCATCTGCTCGAAGGCTTCCTTGTCGCCTTCGCCATCCGCATCGGACGTGTCCGTCTCCGGATTGTCCTCGGATTCCTCCTCGTCCTCGTCGATGCGTTCGTCGCCCTTTTCGGCGAGTTCGAGATCTTCGAGAATGCTGCGCACCACCCTGGCGAAGCCGCGCTGGTCCTCGAGCGCGTCGGTGAGCTTCGTCAGCCGGTCGCCGCCGATCCGCGCGTGAATCGCGTCGCGCCAGAGGTCGACGACGGCGCGCGCGGAATCGGGCGTCGGCTGTCCGGTAAATTGTTCGCGGGCGAGCAGGGCCAGCGCGTCTTCGAGCGGGGCGTCGTCGCGCGCGCGCACGGAGGCGAGGCCGGCGCGCTGGTAGCGGTCGTCCAGGGCGGCGTGCAGGTTTTGCGCGACGCCGACCATGCGCCGCGCCCCGATACATTCGACGCGGGTCTGTTCCAAAGCGTCGAACACGGCGCGGCCGGTCTCGCCCTGCGGCATGACCTTTTGATGCAGCCGCGCGTCATGGCAGGCGAGGCGCAGCGCCGCGGAATCCGCCTGGCCGCGCAGCACCGTGGCGTCGCGCGCGCTCAGCCGGCGCGGCGGATCGGGCAGGCGCAGCGCGCCGGGATCGGCCGCCTGGACATAGCCGGGCTTGTCCACGATGAAACTGACGTCGAGTTCGGGCTTGGCCGCCATGGCGCGCAGGCAGCCGACCACCGCCCGCTTGAAGGGCTCCGCGGGGCCCTCGCGCGGGGTCGAGGGCTTTTGGTTGGAAAGCGTCACGGGCGGCCTCGCGCGCGTCAGCTCAACGCCACATTCACCGCCGATTCCGGCAGGTCCTTGCCAAAGCAGCGCTGATAGAATTCCGCGACCAGCGGACGTTCGAGCTCGTCGCATTTGTTGAGGAAGGTCAGGCGGAAGGCGAAGCCGACATCGCCGAAAATCCCGGTGTTTTCGGCCCAGGTGATCACCGTGCGCGGGCTCATCACCGTCGAAAGGTCGCCGGCCATGAAGGCGTTGCGGGTGAGATCGGCGACGCGCACCATCTTGCCGATCATGTCGACGCCCTCGGGTCCCACCTGCTTGACCTTGGCGGCGACAATGTCGACCTCCTTGTCGTGCGGCAGATAGTTCAGCGTGGTGACGATCGACCAGCGGTCCATCTGGCCCTGGTTGATCTGCTGGGTGCCGTGATAGAGCCCCGACGTGTCGCCGAGCCCGATGGTGTTGGCGGTGGCGAACAGGCGGAAGGCCGGATGCGGCTTGATCACCCGGTTCTGGTCGAGCAGGGTCAGGCGGCCGGACACTTCGAGCACGCGCTGGATCACGAACATCACATCGGGACGGCCCGCGTCATATTCGTCGAAGCACAAAGCGACATTGTTCTGCAGCGCCCAGGGCAGAATGCCGTCGCGGAATTCCGTGACCTGCTTGCCGTCCTTGAGAACGATGGCGTCCTTGCCGACGAGATCGACGCGCGAGACATGGCTGTCGAGATTGACGCGCACGCAGGGCCAGTTCAGCCGGGCGGCGACCTGCTCGATATGGGTCGATTTGCCGGTGCCGTGATAGCCGGTGACCATCACGCGGCGATTGGAGGCGAAGCCGGCGAGAATGGCGAGCGTGGTGGTGCGGTCGAACAGATAATCCGGGTCAAGTTCCGGGACATGTTCGCTTTTCTTGGAATAGGCGGGCGCCTTCAGGTCGGAGTCGAAGCCAAAAGTCTGGCGAACCGAAATGACCGTATCCGGAATCGAGGGCGGGGGCGGTGTCAAAGACGTCAAGGGCTCAGTCCTGAATTTCGCGCGGCGTCCCGCCAGCGACTAAAGTGAGGCGCGCGGGGAGCCGGATTGCGAGGAAAGCTTGTCACACGGCGCGGAAGGAACGCAAGACATTATAGGCGTTGATGATCTCGCGCAGCCTGTCCTCGTTGGAGCGGTCGCCGCCATTCGCGTCGGGATGCAGCCGCTTGACCAGCTCCTTGTAGCGCACCTTGATCTCGCCGGGACCGGCGTCATCGTCGAGGCCAAGGATATGAAGGGCCTTTCGCGCGACAACCCCGTGTCGCGGCGCGCGGTTCCGGGCGGTTTTCGCCTGCATGTGGAACGGGTCGGCCATGCCCGGGCTCGCCGGTCCCGCGCGATTGGCCCCCATTTTCCAGGTGGGGCGATGGCCGGTGACGGCGTCCTTCTGGTAACGCAGCACGTCCTCGTCGCTCATGCCATTGAAATAATTGTAGGTTGCATTGTATTCACGCACATGGTCGAGGCAAAAGCAGAAATACTGGCCTTCGCGCAGCCGGCCCATGGGCGCCCGGAACTCGCCGACCGCCTGGCATCCGGGATGCGCGCAGACCGGCCCGCGCGCCGCCGCTGGAGCGGGCTGTTCGCTCTTGGCTTCGCGCCGAGTCCTGATACGGTCGAACAGAGGTGAGTTGAGATTCATGGTTCGGCACAATATGGCGTGGTCGGCGCCGCGGGCAAGGACAGGATTGAGATTAAATCCTGTTGACTTACCAAATTGCCGGCAAACCGGGGCACAGGGGAAAAAATGACGGTCAGTGTTCGCGAACGCATGGAAAGCAAGCTGCGGCAGGCGTTTCACGCCGCCGAGGTCGAGGTGATCGACGAGTCGCACAAGCATGCCGGCCACATCGTCCATGAGGGCGGCGCGCCCCATGGCGGCGAAACCCATTTTCGCGTGCGCATCGTCTCGCCCGATTTCGCCGGCAAGAGCCGCGTCGAGCGGCATCGCGCCGTCAATGCGCTGTTCGCCGAGGAATTCGCGGCCGGCGTCCACGCCCTGGCGCTGGAGACGCGCGCGCCCGGCGAATAGCTTTGCGCAAGGCTTTCGGCCGCTATTGCGGGATGCTCGGACGCGAAGCGTCATGAAATCGCCGCAAGGGGCGTTCATCGGCATCAGGACGGTTTTGGCGCCTTGATTTGACCGCGCCGCCGTTCATAACTCGCTTTGCTCGACGCGGCTTTGCTGGAAACGCGATTTGGGGGTTGCGGAACGTCATGGAAAAGTCTTTTCGGAGCCTGCGGCTGATTTTGCCGGTGGCGCTGGTTCTGCCCCTGGCGGCGCCTGACGCGGCTTTCGCCGCCCGCAAGCACGGCCACGCCCATCATGCGGCTCCCGCCGCGCCGGCCCCCTATGTGCCGACGCCCTATGTCGCCATCGACGTCGACAGCGGCCATGTGATCGCCCAGCGCGACGCCACGCGCGCCTGGTATCCGGCTTCCGTGACAAAACTGATGACGGTCTATGTCGCCCTCCAGGCGGTGGAGAGCGGCCGGCTGACGCTCGACACGCCGCTGGTGGTGAGCGCCCGCGCGACGCGGGAGAAGCCGTCGAAAATGGGCTTTGCCCCGGGCTCGCAGGTGACGCTCGACAATGCGCTGAAGATGCTGATGGTCAAATCGGCGAATGACATCGCCGTCACCATCGCCGAGGGCGTGTCCGGCTCGGTCGAGGCCTTCGCCACCGAAATGAACGACGCGGCGCGCTCGCTCGGCATGCAGGAATCCCATTTCGTCAATCCCAACGGGCTGCACGATCCCAATCATTACAGCTCCGCCCGCGACATGGCCGTGCTCGGTCGCGCGCTGCTGCTGCGCTTCCCCAACCAGGCCGGCCTCTTCAACATCGGCGCCTTCCGCATCGGCGAACAGGTCGTCCCCACTCATAACGGTCTGATCGGCCGCTATCCCGGCGCCGACGGCATGAAGACCGGTTTCACCTGTCCGGCGGGCTTCAATCTGGTCGCCAGCGCCTCGCGCTCCGGGCGGCGGGTGATCGTGGTCGTGTTCGGCGACGTCTCCGCCAAGGTGCGCACGGCGCATGCCGCCGACCTGCTGGACCGCGCCTTCGCCAGTTCGGCCGGCGCCGACGCCATCACCGCGCTGCCCTCCGCCGGCGGTTCGCCGCCCGACATGCGGGGACAGGCCTGCGGCCGGCGCGGCAAGGCCCAGCTCGCCGCGGAGAACGAGGATTTCGGCGCGCCGATTGCGGGCTCCGAAGGCGGAGAGGCCGCGCCGCAAAAGAACGGCGCCGCCATCGCCGCGCTGCCGCGCCCGGCCTATCAGCCGATCGACCTTTATGTCGGTCCGCCGCCCGGCTACCAGGGCCCGGTCGCCGGCCCGCGTCCGGCGGACACGCCGATCGGCGCGATCGCCTACACGTTGCTGCCCACGGCGGCGGCGGCTTCGGCCATTTCCGACCACGCCGCGGTCGCGCCCAAACCGCCCGCGCCCAAGGCGAAAACGGCCAAAGCCAAACCGGCCAACACCCACGCCGGCAAGGCGAAACCCAAGACCGAAGCCAAGGCCGCCGCGCATTGACGGATGCAATGGAGAAAAAACGCCCGGTTCCGGTTCCGCTGACCATCCTCACCGGATTCCTGGGCTCGGGAAAAACCTCGCTGCTCAATCGCCTGCTGCGCGATCCGGGCCTGGCCAACGCCGTCGTGCTCATCAACGAGTTCGGCGAGATCGGCCTCGACCATTTGTTCGTCGAAAAGATCGACGGCGACATGGTGATGCTGGCCTCGGGCTGCGTCTGCTGCACCGTGCGCGGCGATCTCGTCGACGCCTTGGAAAAACTGCTGCGCGACCGCGACAACGGCCGCATTCGCGCCTTCGACCGCATCATCATCGAAACCACGGGCCTCGCCGATCCCGCGCCCGTGCTGCACACGCTGATGAGCCATCCCTATTTCCTGCTGCGGTTCCGGCTTGACGGCGTCGTCACCGTGGTCGACGCCGTCAATGGCGCGGCCACGCTGGAAAATCACCCGGAAGCGCTGAAACAGGCGGCGATCGCGGATCGGCTGGTGTTCGCCAAAACCGATCTCCTCGACAATGAGGAGCGGCGGCGCGCCTTCGCAAAGCTTTCTCAACGTCTGCACAGGATCAATCCGACTGCGCGGGTCCTGAACACGGCGGACGACATCGGCGCCGCCGACCTGTTGGACGCCGGCCTGTATGATCCCGCCTCCAAAAGCCCGAATGTGCAGAAATGGCTGAACGCCGAGGTTTTGGGCGAAACCGCCTGCGAGGTCTGCGGCGAAGATCACCACCACGAGCATCATGGCCATCACGACCACGGCCATCACCATCACCACGCCCATGACGAGGCGATCCGCACCTTTTGCCTGACCAGCGCGGCGCCGCTCAGCCCCGACGCCTGCGGCCTGTTCCTGGAAATGCTGCGCAGCGCCCACGGGCCGAACCTGTTGCGCGTCAAAGGGTTGATTGCGCTGTCGGACGATCCCGAGCGGCCGCTGGTGATCCATGGGGTCCAGCATGTCTTCCATCCGCCGGTGCGGCTGGACTCCTGGCCCGACGCCGACCATCGCACCCGCGCCGTGTTCATCGTCAAGGATTTGCGGCCGGATTTCGTCGAGGGGCTCTATGCCGCCTTCTCCGGTCAGGCGCGGGCCGATACGCCTGATGCGGCGGCGCTGGTCGCCAATCCGCTGTCGCCCCGCTCCGGCGGCTTGCTGGGCTGAATTGGCCCGAAGGTTGAATCGTCGGCGTCAAGTCCCTTGGGCGGACGTCGCTTCGTGTCGAAAGAACGCATGAACGCCCAGGCCTTGGCCGGAGTTGACGCATTTGACCGATTCGAGCTGGCCGCCTGCGCCATTCCTGAACGGGTTTTCGCCCGGCGCCGAGGATCGCCCGGCGCCGGCGCCGCTCGTGGCGCCGCTCCTGGCGCGCGCCCCCGACGAACAGGACGGCCCCTTGCTTGACTGTCTCGGCCTGGAGGGGGCGCAGGCCTGCGCCGCCGAATGGGAGGAGCTCGCGGCCCGAGCCCTGGCGCCGAACATTTTTCTCGAACCCGATTTCGCCCTGAACGCCGCCCGCCATATCGCCGGCGCGAAAAAACCCGAATTCCTGTTCTGCTGGGAGGGCGGCGAGGCGCCGGCGCGCGGCCGGCTGCTGGGCGTCTGGCCGCTGTCGACGCCGCGCCCGGCCTTGCTGGCGCGCGGCTGGACCCATGTCTACAGCTGCTCCGGCGCCCCTTTGCTCGACCGCGTCTGCGCCCCCGTCGTGCTGGAGCGCATGCTGGCCTGGATGAATCATCGGCGTCTCGCCGCCGTCCGAACCCGGCTGCTGCCCAAGACCCATCCCGCCTATGCCGCCCTGGAGGCGCATGCGGCGCGGGCGGGCCTGACCTTCGCCCTCGTCGAAGAGCATGACCGCGCTGCGCTCGACGCCACCCAGCTGGGCGTCAGCGCGCGCGATTTCATCTCCAGGGAAAGACGCAAGAAGCTGCGCCGCCGGGCCCAGCGGCTGCGCGACCATGGCGCGGTGGCGTTTCATGTCGCTGAGGCGGCCGAGGACCTGCGCGAACAGATCGAAGCCTTCATGCTGCTGGAGGTCAGGGGCTGGAAGGGGCGCAAGGGAACGGCGTTTTTGAGCGATCCCGGCCACGCCGCCTTTTTGCGCGCGATGAGCCGGACGCTCGGGCGCCAGGGCAAGTGCCGGGTGTTCTGGCTTTCGCTCGACGGGCGGATGATCGCGGCGAACATCATCTTGCAGGATGGCCGCGGCGGCGCCTATTTCTGGAAGACCGCCTATGACGAGGATTTTGCCTCCATGTCCCCCGGCGCCTTGCTGACCATGGACATGACCGACCGGCTGCTCGCCGACAAAAGCGTCGCCTTCGTCGATTCCTGCGCCATTCCCAATCATCCGATGATCGACCATTTGTGGCGCGAGCGGCTGCGCGTCGCCGATGTCATGCTGGCGGTCGCGCCGGACCGTCCGCTTGCCTTCGCCGCCCTGCTGCACAGCGAAACCTTGCTGCTCACGCTGCGGGAAAAAACCAAATCCGCTCTGGCGCGGCTCGGGCTGCGCTGAATGACGGAGGCCCGCCAGCGACTGGACAAATGGCTGTGGTTTTCGCGCATGGCGCGCACGCGGGTCCTTGCCCAGGAGCTGATCGCGAAAGGCTATGTCCGCGTCGACGGCCGCAAGGCCGATCAGGCGGCAAAACTGGTGGGTCCAGGCAATGTGCTGACCATCGCCTTGGCGCAAAAAGTGATTGTCCTGGAAATTTTAGGATGCGCCGAGCGGCGCGGCGCCTATCCCGAGGCGCAAAAGCTTTATCGGATGATCGAGGGCCCCGAAGGGGCGTAAGCCGCCCTCGTGGTTCAGCACGAGGGCGACTGGAGCGTTGATAGAGAAAAAACCCTCATGGTGAGGAGGGCGCGTCAGCGCCCGTCTCGAACCATGGCTTTCAAGCTCTCACCCTTCCAGCAGGCGGCGGGCGATGACCTGCGCCTGGATTTCCGCCGCGCCCTCGAAAATGTTGAGGATGCGGGCGTCGCAGAGCACGCGCGACACCGGATATTCCAGCGCAAAACCGTTGCCGCCGTGGATTTGCAGCGCATTGTCCGCCGCCGCCCAGGCGACGCGGGCGCCCAGAAGCTTGGCCTGCCCGGCTTCCAGATCGCACCGCTTGCCCTCATCCTTTGCGCGCGCGGCGAAATAGGTGATCTGGCGGGCGATGTGCACTTCCACGGCCATCATGGCGATCTTGTCGGCGACGCGCGGGAAGTGGATCAGCGCCTTGCCGAACTGGATGCGTTCCTTGGCGTAGCGCAGGGCCAGCTCCATGGCGCATTGGGCGACGCCCACCGCGCGGGCGGCGGTCTGGATGCGGGCGCCCTCAAAGGTCTGCATGAGCTGCTTGAAACCCTGGCCCTCGACGCCGCCGAGCAGGTTTTCGGCCGGCACCTCAAACCCGTCGAAGGCGATTTCATATTCCTTCATGCCGCGATAGCCGAGCACCTCGATCTCGCCGCCCGACATGCCCTTGGCGGGGAACGGATTGGCGTCGTCGCCGCGCGGCTTTTCGGCGAGCAGCATGGACAAGCCCTTGTAGCCGGGCTCGGCGGGGTTGGTGCGGGTCAGAACCGTCATCAGGTCGGCGCGGACCGGATGGGTGATCCAGGTCTTGTTGCCATTGACGATATATTTGTCGCCTTCCTTGACCGCACGCGTCCGCAGCGAAGCCAGGTCAGAGCCGGTGTTCGGCTCGGTGAACACGGCGGTCGGCAGGATTTCGCCCGAGGCGATTTTCGGCAGATATTTTGCCTTCTGCTCGGGGGTGCCGCCGCCCAAAATCAGTTCGCCGGCGATTTCGGAGCGGGTGCCGAGCGAACCCACGCCGATATAGGCGCGCGAAAGCTCTTCGGTGACCACGCACATGGCTTCCTTGCCGAGCCCCATGCCGCCGAATTCCTCGGGGAGCGTCAGGCCGAACACGCCGAGATCGGCGAGGCCCTGGATGATCTCCAGCGGAATATATTCGTTCTTCAGATGCCACTCATGCGCATGCGGCACGACTTCGGCTTCCGCATATTTGCGGATTTCCTCGCGGATGGCTTCGAGCGTTTCGTCGAGGCCGGGCGTGCCGACCGTCGCCGAGGCTTCCGCGTGATCGACGAGATCGACGAGCCGGGCGCGATGGGCGACCGTATTGCCGGTGGCCACAAGCGTATCGATTTCGGGAATTTTCGCGGCGGCGATTTCCGCCGGCGCCAGGCCGAAATCGCTGAGGCGCACGAACTCGCCCTGGCTCATCGGAATGCCGCCGAAAATCTGCGCCAGATATTCGCCGACGCCGATGCGGGTCAGCAAATCCTCGGTTTCGCCATAGCGGCCCTCGCCGTTGACGCGCTCGGCATAGGCGAGCATTTCGCGCACGGATTCGACATAGGTCGCGAGCCAGGCGAGGCCGTGGGCCGCATGCTGCTCCTTCTCGATCAGCGCATTCGACAGCTTGCCATTGTCCGTGACTTTGGCGCGCAGGGAGGCCGCGGCTTTTTCATACAGCGCCTCGACGGCGTGGGTCGCCTTGCGCCCAAGGGCAAAAAATTCTTCGTTGGCGGCCTGAGTCATTTCGGCTCCTGCTTACAGAATTTGAATTGTCGTGGTTGTAACGGCTTAAAGCGGCGTATTTCGCAGCGCAATATGACCTTTGATCAAGCAAAACCCTTCTTTCGTAGCAGTGCCGCCGTGTCGGGCGCCCGGCCGCGAAAGGCGGCATAGGCGGCGTTGGGATCGCGGCGATTGCCGGCGGAATAGACATGATCCCGCAGTCGTTTCGCGGTTTCGGGATCGAAAATGTCGCCG
The DNA here is from genome assembly GCF_025961575.1 of Rhodoblastus acidophilus. GTDB lineage: Bacteria > Pseudomonadota > Alphaproteobacteria > Rhizobiales > Beijerinckiaceae > Rhodoblastus > Rhodoblastus acidophilus_C. The sequence continues at coordinate 90,470 of NZ_JAOQNX010000020.1, forward strand.
GCCTCCTCGAAAGCGGCGAAACCGTCGGCGTCGAGCGTTTCCGACCACAAATAGGAATAATAGCCGGCGGCATAGCTTTCGCCGGCGAAGATATGCCCGAAATGCGGCGAGCGATGACGCATGACGATTTCGGCGGGCATGTCGATGTTCTGCAAGATCTCGGCTTCGGCCGCGCCGATCTCCGCCGGCGCGTCGGGACGCCAATGCAGTTTGAAATCGACCAGCGCCGAGGCCAGAAATTCAACCGTGCCAAACCCCTGATTGAAATGCCGCGCCGCGACGATGCGGTCGATCAAGGCCTGCGGCATGGGCGCGCCGGTCTCGAAATGCTTGGCGAATTTTTGCAGGATTTCAGGGCGCAAGGCCCAGTGTTCATAGACCTGCGAGGGGAATTCGACGAAATCGGTCGGGGTCGAGGTCCCGCTCATCGAGGGATAGACCACGTCGGACAGCATGCCATGCAGGGCGTGGCCGAATTCGTGGAACAGAGTGATGACTTCGGTGAGCGTCAGCAGCGACGGCCGCCCCGGCGTCGGCTTGGAAAAATTCATCACATTGACGATGACCGGCCGCTCCTCGCCGCCGAGTTTTTTCTGGCCGCGAAAGCCCGACATCCAAGCGCCCGAGCGTTTTCCCGCGCGGGCAAAATAGTCGCCATAAAAAATGGCGACGTGGCGGCCCGACGCATCCGTCACTTCATAGGCGCGCACGTCGGGGTGATAGACGGGCAGGTCGTTGCGCGGCAGGAAGCGCAGCCCAAACAATTTGTTTGCGCAATAAAACGCCGCCTCGATCATGGATTCGAGCTGGAAATAGGTTGCGAGTTCCGCCTGATCGAGCGCGTAGCGCGACGCGCGCAGTTTTTCGGCGTAATGGCGCCAATCGTGCGCCGCGAGCGCGAAATTGCCGCCCTCCTGATCCACGAGCCCTTGGAGCGCCGCGCGCTCCTCCTCGGCGCGGCGCAGCGCCGGCGCCCACAGTTTTTCCATCAGCCCGGCGGCGGCCTCCGGCGCATGCGCCATGGTCGGCTCAAGCTTGTAATCGGCAAAAGTGTCGTAGCCGAGCAGGCGGGCCTTTTCCTGCCGCAAGGCAAGAATTTGCGCGATCAGCGGGCGGTTGTCGGTTTTGCCGTCATGCTCGCCGCGGGCAATAAAAGCCTTGAACAGCTCTTCACGAAGATCGCGCCGCGTCGACTGACTCAAAAAGGCTTCGACACTGGAGCGCTGCAAGGTCAGCGCATAGGGTTTGGCCGTGTTGCGATCTCTCGCCGTCTGCGCGGCGGCGGCCTTGATGTCGTCGGCGAGCCCGGCGAGGTCGCCTTCCTCAAGCTCGAACAAAAAGTCGGTTTCATCCGCCAAAATGTTTTGGGCGAACTGGGTTTCAAGCTCGCTCAGCGTCTCCGCGATCTGCGCATAGCGGGCGCGGGCCTCGCCTTCGAGCTTTGCCCCGGTGCGGACAAAACTTTTGTAGGTCAGCTCCAGCAGCCGCGCCTGCTCCTCGTCCAGCGCCAGTTCATCGCGCCGATCGTAAAGCGCGCTCACCCGGGCGAACAGCGCGGGGTTCAGCGAAATGGCGGTGTAATGCCGGGTGAGCTCCGGCGAAATCTCGCGTTCGAGCGCGCGCAAGTCTTCGGTCGAATCGGTGCCGGTGAGATTCCAGAACACGCTGCCGACCTGGTTGAGCTTGCGTCCCGCCAGCTCCAGCGCATCCACGGTGTTGGCGAAGGTCGGCGCCTCCGGATTGGCGGTAATCGCCGCGATTTCCGCATCGTGTTCGCGCAGGGCTTGGGAAAAAGCCTCGCGGAAATGCGCCGTGGCGATCTGCGCAAAGGGGGGCAGGGCAAAGGGCGTCGACCAGTAGTTCAGCAGCGGGTTGGCGGTCATGAAAATCTCCGTTGACCCTACAAATAGGTTTGTTGCGCCGGTCGCGCCAGTTGCATTCCGACCCGCGCCAAAGCCATGATCCCGGTCGGAGAGTTTTATGCGCGACATCTGGCGTTTGCTCCTCGAGAGCCTCAAAAATTTCGATGGCGACGACGGTTACGCCATGTCGAGCCACATCGCCTTGCAGGGCTTGACCGCGATTTTCCCGTTCCTGATTTTCGTCACCAGCCTCGCCGGCTTTTTGGGGGCGAAATTCGTCGCCTCCGACGCGGCCGGCGCCTTTTTCGAGATCTGGCCGCCCCAGGTCGCCGGGCCGATCCTTCATGAGATCGAGCGGGTGTTGAACGCGCGCCACGGCGGCCTGCTGACGCTCAGCGCCGCGCTCGCCGTCTATTTCTCCTCCAGCGGGGTGGAGGCGCTGCGGACCGGCCTGAACCGCGCCTATGGCCTGAAGGAAACCCGGCCCTGGTGGCTGCTGCGGCTGGAATCCGTCGGCTATGTCATCATCGGCGCGCTGGCCCTGCTGGCGCTGACGCTGCTTCTGGTGCTGGGGCCGGTGATCTGGGCGGGCGCGCTCAAATTCGCGCCGGGACTGGAGCCGCTCACCCATCTGGTGGCGCTGGCGCGCTATGGCGTCGCCACCATCATTCTGGTGACCGCGCTCCTCGTGGCGCATCGCGTGCTGCCCAACGCCCACATTCCGCTGCGCGATTGCGCGCCGGGCATCATTCTCACCTTGGCGGCCTGGATGATTTTCGCGACGGCCTTCAGCGCCTATCTCCAGCGCTTCGCCTTGAACTATGTCGCCACCTATGCCGGCTTGGCCTCGGTGATGATCGCCATCGTGTTCCTCTACGCGCTCGGCGCGATCTTCATCTATGGCGCGGAGCTGAACGAGGCTTTGCGCGCCCGCAAAAGCGTAAAAGGGCGGGACCAAAGCCCCGCCCCTTGAGCAAGAAATCAGGATTTCTTGCCGGCCTCGATCACGTCCTCGATGGTCCGCAGGCCGGTTTCGGTGGCGTTGACCAGCACCGCCATATTGCCGGGCGCGTGCTGGTTCTTCCACATTTTGGTGTGCGCCAGCGGGATTTTCGCCCAGGGGAACACTTCGGACATGCAGGGATCGACGCGCCGGTCGACGACAAAATTGTTCGCCGCCGCCGCCTGTTTCAGATGGGCGAAATGCGAGCCCTGGATGCGTTTTTGCCGCATCCAGACATAGCGGGCGTCGAAGGTCAGGTTGAACCCGGACGTGCCCGCGCAGAACACGATCATGCCGCCGCGCTTGCACACCAGGGTCGAGACCGGAAAGGTCGCTTCGCCCGGATGTTCGAAGACGATGTCGACGTCTTTCTTGCCGGTAATGTCCCAGATCGCCTTGCCGAACTTGCGGGCTTCCTTCAGCCAGTCATTATATTCTTGCGAGTTGACCTTGGGCAGCTGGCCCCAGCACTTAAAATCTTTGCGGTTGATGACGCCCTTGGCGCCGAGCGAAAGGACGTAATCGCGCTTGGTTTCATCCGAGATGATGCCGATGGCGTTGGCGCCGGCGGCGGCGATCAGCTGCACGCCGAACACGCCGAGACCGCCGGAAGCGCCCCACACCAAAACATTGTCGCCGGGCTTCAGCCGGTGCGGCTCATGGCCGAACAGCATGCGATAGGCGGTGGCGAGGGTCAGCGTGTAGCAGGCGCTTTCCTCCCAGGTCAGGTGCTTCGGCCGCACCATCAGCTGGCGGTCCTGCACGCGGCAGAACTGGGCGAAGGAGCCGTCGGGCGTCTCATAGCCCCAGATGCGCTGCGAGGACGAGAACATCGGGTCGCCGCCGTTGCACTCCTCGTCGTCGCCGTCGTCCTGGTTGCAGTGGACGACCACTTCGTCGCCGACTTTCCAGCGCTTCACCTTGGAGCCGACCGCCCAGACGATGCCGGAGGCGTCGGAGCCGGCGATGTGATAGGGCAGCTTGTGCACGTCGAGCGTCGAGATCGGCTCGCCGAGCGCGGCCCAGACGCCGTTGTAATTGACGCCGGCGGCCATCACCAGGACGAGCACGTCATGGCTGTCGAGCTCCCAGGTGGGCACGACTTCGAGCTGCATGGCGGTTTCGGGCGGGCCGTGACGGTCCTTGCGGATCACCCAGGCGTGCATGTTTTTGGGAACATGGCCGAGGGGCGGAATTTCGCCGATATCATAAAGGTCCTTGTAGACCGGCTTTTGTTCGGTCAACGCTCACTCCTGTCGGTTTAACCTTTTCCCCGGGCGCCGACGATGCTAGTCCGGCGCGCGCAAAATCCAAAAGCGAAATTTGCTGCGCTGCGGCATTTCGCTGTCGGGAAACCGGCGCTTTTTGGAACGTTTGCGCCTTCGCCTCCGCGAAATCCGGCAGATAAACACTTTTGTACGCTTTGGCGAGTGTACTTGCGGCTATGATGCTTTGTCCTTAAGTCCAACGCCTTATAGGCCGCGCGCGGCTGCGCTCGCGCAGCGCCAGGCGCGGCGAAATCAAGGATTTGCGCAGGAACGTTCCGGCATTTTTTCCAAATCGTCTCGGCTTTACGGCTGATTGTGCTTTGCGAAAAAGTCAGGCAAAGCATCGCAGGAAAGAACAGCGTCACACCGGAGGCTCGAATGACCAAGACCCAGACTGGCCGCGACAAGCCGTGGATTTTCCGGACCTATGCGGGCCATTCGACCGCCGCCGAATCCAACAAATTGTATCGCGGCAATCTCGCCAAGGGGCAGACGGGCCTGTCCATCGCCTTCGACCTGCCGACCCAGACCGGCTATGATTCCGACCATCCGCTGTCGCGCGGCGAGGTCGGCAAGGTCGGCGTGCCGATCAGCCATCTCGGCGACATGAACACTTTGTTCGACGGCATTCCGATCGCGCAGATGAACACGTCGATGACGATCAATGCGGCGGCCCCCTGGCTGCTGTCGCTCTATATCGCCGCCGCCGATCAGCAAGGCGCGCCGCGCACGGTGCTGCAGGGCACGACGCAGAACGACATCATCAAGGAATATCTGTCCCGCGGCACCCACATTTTCCCGCCGGGCCCGTCGCTGCGCCTGACCCGCGACGTCATCCTGTTCACGACGAAAGAGGTTCCCAAGTGGAACCCGATGAACGTCTGTTCCTACCACCTGCAGGAAGCCGGCGCGACGCCTGTCCAGGAGCTGTCCTACGCGCTGGCCACCGCCGTCGCCATCCTCGACACGGTGAAGAAATCCGGCCAGGTCGCCGACGCCGATTTCGGCGAAGTCGTGGGCCGCATCTCCTTCTTCCTCAACGCCGGCATGCGTTTTGTCACCGAACTGGCGAAGGTCCGCGCCTTCACCGAATTGTGGGATGAGCTGACCCTCAACCGCTATGGCGTGAAGGAAGAAAAGCACCGCCGTTTTCGTTACGGCGTGCAGGTGAACTCCCTCGGCCTCACCGAGCCGCAGCCGGAGAACAACGTTTACCGCATCCTGATCGAGACGCTGGCTGTCGTGCTCTCGAAAAAAGCGCGCGCCCGCGCGGTGCAGCTTCCGGCCTGGAACGAGGCCCTCGGCCTGCCGCGTCCCTTCGACCAGCAATGGTCGCTGCGCCTCCAGCAGATTCTTGCTTACGAAACCGACCTCCTCGAATACGGCGACCTCTTTGACGGCTCCATCGAGCTGACGAAAAAGGTGGATGAGCTCAAGGCCGAAGCTTTGGCCGAACTCGCCGCCATCGACGCCATGGGCGGCGCGGTCGCGGCGGTGGAAACCGGCTATCTCAAGGCCAAGCTGGTGGAATCCAACACCCGCCGCCTCGAAGCCATCGAATCCGGCGAACAGATCGTCGTCGGGGTCAACAGGTTCACGGAAACCGAGCCCTCGCCGCTCACCGCCGGCAATGGCGCGATCATGGTGGTCCCCGAACATGTCGAGGCCGAGCAGATCGAGCGCCTGAAGGCCTGGCGCGCCCAGCGCGACGCCAGGGCGGTGGAAAAGGCCATCGCCGATCTGCGCGCCGCCGCCCAGGAGGACCGCAATATCATGGAGCCGTCGATTGCGGCGGCCAAGGCGGGCGTGACCACCGGCGAATGGGCGCAGACTCTTCGCGAAGTGTTCGGCGAATTCCGCGCGCCCACCGGCGTCGGCCGCGCCGCCCGCGAGGCCGGGGCCTCGCTCGCCAGCGTGCGCGCCGATGTCGAACGCGTCTCGAAAAAACTCGGTCGCCGCATCAAGATTCTGGTGGGCAAGCCGGGCCTCGACGGCCATTCCAACGGCGCCGAACAGATTGCCGTTCGCGCGCGCGATGCCGGCATGGAAGTGGTGTATGAGGGCATCCGCCTGACCCCGGCGGAAATCGTCAATGCCGCGCTGGAAGAGGGCGTGCATATTGTCGGCCTCTCCATCCTGTCGGGCTCGCATCTGTCGCTGGTCCGCGACGTCATGGCGAAGATGAAGGCGCAGGACATTTCCGACATTCCGGTGATCGTCGGCGGCATCATCCCCCCGGAAGACGAGAAGCAACTGCTGTCCGAGGGCGTCGCCGCCGTCTACACGCCCAAGGATTACGAGCTCAACGCGATCATGGCCGACCTCGTCCGCGTCGTGGAAAAGACCGCCGAAGCCGCCTGAACCAAGCCTCCGCGATTGCCAGCCTCCGCCGTGTGGGTCAAAAACGGCGGAGGCTTTTCTTTTTCGATTCGACGGGAGTGCGAGCATGGCCGGCGGAGCCTGTACACAGGGATTGGACACCGGATTTATTGAACTCGGGTACGCGAAAGTCGCGGCCCTCGGCGTGGTTCAGGGCATTACGGAACTGCTCCCGATTTCCTCGACCGCGCATATGCGCATCGTGCCGGCGCTGCTGGGCTGGCGCGATCCGGGTTCGGCGTTTTCCGCCGCCATGCAAATGGCGGCGCTGGCGGCGGTGATCTCCTATTTTTGGTCCGATTTCTCCGGACTGCTCGGCGGCTCCGTGCGCGCCATCGCCCGGCGCGATTTTCGCGATTGGCAGTTCCGCTTCACCAGCTGGATCGCGCTCGCCACCGTGCCGCTGATCGTTTTCGGCCTGCTGCTGTCCTCGACGCTGAACGCCTGCGGTTCGCCTCTGCGCAGTCTTTATGTCATCGGCGCCGCCTGCATCGTCATGTCGGTGCTGCTGGCGCTCGCCGAATTGTTTTGCCTGCACAAGCGGACCATGGACAATGTCTCGCTCAAGGACGCCATGCTGGTCGGCCTGGCGCAAGTCGGCGCTCTGATCCCCGGCGTGAGCCGGTCCGGCTCGACCCTGACTGCGGCTTTGTTCCTCGACCTCAAGCGCGAGGAAGCCGCGCGCTTCTCGTTCCTGTTGGGCCTTCCCGCCATTTTCCTGGCGGGCGTCAAAGAGTTCCACGAACTCTACAAGGCGCATCTGTCGCTGGAGGGCTGGATGATCCTGGCCGTCGGCCTGGTGGTCGCCTCGATCTCGGCCTTTGTCGCGATCTGGAGTCTGATGAAATATCTGGAGCGGTTTTCGTCCTGGATTTTTGTCTTCTACCGTTTCGCCATCGGCGTTTTCCTGATCAGCGCCGTCTATCTGGGCTGGCTGACCTGACGGGCCATTCCGCAGTAGCCCTCATCCTGAGGAAGCCGCGAAGCGGCTGTCTCGAAGGACGAGGGCGGTCCAGGAATCGGCGACGTCCTCGCACTCTCAATATCTGGACAAAAAACCCCTGGTCCGCGAGGACCAGGGGTTTTGTTTTATTGAGAAGCCCCGGGAGCGCTCCCTTCTCCCCTTGCGGGAGAAGGTGGCGCGCGCAAGCGCGCCGGATGAGGGGTTCGTGCAGGCGCCGATCAGCCGCCGCGATTGGCGATCAGATCCTCGACCACGGTCGGGTCGGCGAGCGTGGACGTGTCGCCCAGCGAGCCGAACTCGTTTTCCGCAATCTTGCGCAAGATGCGGCGCATGATCTTTCCGGAGCGCGTCTTGGGCAGGCCCGGCGCGAACTGGATGACGTCAGGCGAAGCGATCGGGCCGATCTCCTTGCGGACCCAGGCGACCAATTCCTTGCGCAGCTCTTCGGTCGGCTCGATGCCTTCCATCACGGTGACATAGGCATAAATGCCCTGGCCCTTGAGGTCGTGCGGATAGCCGACGACGGCGGCTTCCGAAACCGCGGCATGCGCCACCAGCGCGCTCTCCACTTCCGCCGTGCCCATGCGGTGACCGGAGACGTTGATGACGTCATCGACGCGGCCGGTGATCCAGTAGAACCCGTCGGCGTCGCGACGGCAGCCGTCGCCGGTGAAATATTTGCCGGGATAGGTGGAGAAATAGGTCTGCTGGAAGCGCTCGTGGTCGCCATAGACGGTGCGCATCTGGCCCGGCCAGCTGTCGGCGATCACCAGATTGCCCTCGCAGGCGCCCTCGATGACATTGCCGTTGGCGTCGACCACCTGCGGCTGCACGCCGAAGAACGGACGGGTCGCCGAACCGGGCTTCAGCTTGGTGGCGCCGGGCAGCGGGGTGATGAGAATGCCGCCGGTTTCGGTCTGCCACCAGGTGTCGACGATCGGGCAGCGGTCCTCGCCGACCACGCGGTGATACCATTCCCAGGCTTCCGGATTGATCGGCTCGCCGACGGACCCGAGCAGGCGCAGGGTCTTGCGCGACGTCTTCTTCACCGGCTCCTCGCCGGCGCCCATCAAGGAGCGAATGGCGGTCGGGGCGGTGTAGAAAATGTTGACGCCGTGCTTGTCCACGACATCCCAGAACCGCGAGATGGTCGGATAGTTCGGGATGCCCTCGAACATCAGAGTGGTCGCGCCGTTCGCCAGCGGGCCATAGACGATGTAGCTGTGGCCGGTGACCCAACCCACGTCGGCGGTGCACCAGTAGATGTCGCCCTCGTGATAGTCGAACACATATTGATGCGTCATCGACGCATAGACCAGATAGCCGCCGGTGGTGTGCACCACGCCCTTGGGGGCGCCAGTCGAACCGGAAGTGTAGAGGATGAACAGCGGGTCTTCCGCGTTCATTTCGGTGGGCGGGCAATCCGCGGAAACTTTTGCCGTTTCCTCGTGCAGCCACACGTCGCGGCCGTCCTTCCAGGCGATATTGCCGCCGGTGCGCTTGACGACGATCTGGGTCTTGACGATGTCGCCGGTCTTGTCGATGGCGGCGTCGGCATTGGCCTTCAGCGGCACCTTGCGGCCGCCGCGCAGACCTTCGTCGGCGGTGATGACGACCTTGGACTTGCAGCCCTCGATGCGGCCGGCCAGCGAATCAGGCGAGAACCCGCCGAAGACGATGGAGTGGATCGCGCCGATGCGCGCGCAGGCCAGCATGGCATAGGCGGCTTCGGGGATCATCGGCAGGTAGATGGTGACGGTGTCGCCCTTCGAAACCCCCTTGGCCTTCAGCACATTGGCGAAGCGGCTGACTTCCTCGTGAAGCTGCTTGTAGGTGATCTTCTTGGACTCGTCGGGGTTATCCCCTTCCCAGATGATCGCGACCTGGTCGCCGCGCTTGGCGAGGTGACGGTCGATGCAGTTCAGCGAGACGTTGGTGGTGCCGTCCTCGAACCATTTGATCTGGACATTGTGCGGATCGTAGGAGGTGTGCTTCACCTTGGTAAAGGGCTTGATCCAGTCGATGCGCTTGCCATGCTCCGCCCAGAAACCTTCGGGGTCCGACACGGACTTCGCGTAAAGCTCCTTGTACTTCGCGTCGTTGACAAAAGCGCGGTTTTCCCACTCCGCCGGAACGGGATAAACTTTATCGGACATGCATTCCTCCCAACACAATCAGACGCCCCTCTTGGTTCAGTGGGCGTCTTTGATCGGGAGCATTATGGCCCAAGCGTGCAACGCCTCACAAGCGGGGGGGCGCTCACACTTTGGTCCATCACCACCGGGACTTGGCGTCGCCGGAACTTGGCGGCGCCTGGACGCGCCGGTCAGGGGCATTCCTTGTGGACCTTGTCCAGCGCCTGGGCGAGTCCGGTCAGCGCATAAGTGTCGGTGGTGGTCTTTCCTTTCACGGAACCGGCGGTGACCACCAGTTTCGATCCCTTCTTCAGGGCGGCGATGAACTGGCTCTCTTCCGCGGGGTTCTTCACCCAGGCGTTCGCGCCCTTGGCGAGCAGGCTGAACGTGCTCGAGCCGATTTCGGCGCTCGCCTCCGAGCCGTCCTTCATCGGAAAGCCCATGATGATGGCGATCTCGTTCTTGACGTTTTCAGCGGGGCGCGTGGAAATGAAGACATAAGCGGAATCGCGGCTCGCCGTCTTCGGCTCGCGGCTTTTCGGCTTGGCCAGGGCGTAGCAGGTCTTCGGCTTGCCCTGGGTCTGATAGGCGCCCCATTCGCCGAAAATGCCGAGCTTTAGCGTCTTGCCGGCGTCCTTGGAGTCGGTCTTCTTGTCGTCCTTGCCCTTGGCCTTGGCGTCCTTGCTGTCCTTGTGCTTGGAATCCTTGGGCTTGGCCTTCTCGTCGTCGGCCGGCTCCTCGGCTGCGGGCTTTTTCGATTTTGCGTGCGAGACCATGGGGGTCAGCGCGCAGACCGAGCCGGCGAGCAATCCGATCATGAGCATGCGGGCGTGACGATTAAAGGACATCATGGAGCAGCCGTGGAAAGTTCGGTTGAGACGAATCAGATGCGCGGGATCATAGCGCCAATTTCTGTTTGGCGAGAGCCGCGGCCCCGCTTGATTATGACGCCAACTTGGCGGAAATCGGACATCCCCCAAGAAACGGATTTTTGGCATGATCGCCGCCCTGTGTGAATCCTTCGGCCCGCCGGAAAACCTGGTTTTGCGCGACGTGCCCGATCCCGTTCCGGGCGCCGGCGAGGTCCTGGTCGCCCCCACCCGCGTCGCCCTGAATTTTTTCGACACGCTGATCATCGCCGACAAATATCAGCTCAAGCCGGCGCTGCCCTTCTCGCCCGGAGGCGAGTTTTGCGGACGCGTGGTCGCGCTCGGCGCGGGCGTGTCGGGTTTTTCGCCGGGACAGCGCGTCGCCGGCTATTGCTCCTATGGCGCGGCGCGGTCGCGCCTCGTCGTTCCCGCCGAAAGCTTGACCCCCGTCCCGGACGGTCTCGACGACGACCAGGCCGCCGGCCTGTTCATCACCTATGGCACCACCCTTTACGCCCTCAAGCAGCGCGCGCATCTGCGCGAGGGGGAAACCCTCGCCGTGCTCGGCGCCTCCGGCGGCGTGGGACTAGCGGCTGTCGAAATCGGGCGGGCGATGGGCGCCCAGGTCATCGCCTGCGCCTCGTCGCCGGAAAAGCTCGAATTCGCCCGCGGCTTCGGCGCGCAACAGGGCATAGATTACGCGGCGCAGGATTTGAAGGAGGCGCTGAAGCGCGCCACCGACGGGCGCGGCGTCGATTGCGTCTATGACGCCATCGGCGGCGATTTCAGCGAAAAGGCGGTGCGCGCCATGGCCTGGAACGGGCGTTTTCTCGTCGTGGGCTTTGCGGCCGGCGAAATCCCCAAAATCCCGCTCAACCTGACTCTTCTAAAGGGCTGCTCCCTCATCGGCGTGTTCTGGGGCGAGTTCGTCAAGCGCGAGCCGGCGGCGCATCGTGAAAACATGGCGCAGATTTTTGACTGGGCGGCGAACAAAACCATTTCCGCCCATGTCCATGCGGTGCTGCCGCTGGAGCGAATCGCCGAGGCGCTGAACATGCTCAAGGAACGAAAGGCGCAGGGAAAGATCGTGCTGGCGGTGCCCCAGTAGGCTGGCGAAACCAAGGGTTACCGCATAGATTGAGGTCCAGCGTTCCCAATCGAGGATCGAGCATGCGCTTTAAAAATCTTGTCGCCGTCGCGGTCATCGGCCTCAGCCTGTCCGGCTGCGGCTACAACACCATTCCCACCGCCGAGGAAGACGCCAAAGCGCGCTGGGCCGACGTGCAGAACCAGTACCAGCGCCGCGCCGATCTCATTCCCAATCTCGTCTCGACCGTGCAGGGCTACGCCAAGCAGGAGAAGGACGTGCTGGTCGGCGTCACTGAAGCCCGCGCCAAGGCGACGCAAGTCCATGTCGACGCCTCGCAGCTCACCGACCCCGACAAGCTCAAGCAATTCCAGGACGCGCAGGCCGCTCTCAGCGGCGCCCTGGGGCGTCTGCTCGCGGTCTCGGAAAATTATCCCGACCTGAAATCCAACCAGAATTTCATGGCGCTGCAATCGCAGCTCGAAGGCACCGAAAACCGCATCGCCGTGGCGCGGCGCGACTACATCGCCGCCGTGCGCAACTACAATCTCACCCTCGAAACCTTTCCCACCCTGCTCTGGGCGAACACATTGTTTCGCGGCAAAAAACCGATGGCGGCGTTCACGGCGTCAGATGGCGCGCAATCGGCGCCGCAAGTGAAATTCTGATTTTTTGGGAGGCGAGCCCATGGCCAGGGCGGTCCGGACGCTCAAAGTCTGGGGGATTGCGCTTGTCGCGCTGCTGGCGTTGGGCGCGCTGTCCCGGGCCCAGGACATAAATTTTCCGGTGCTGACCGGACGCGTGGTCGATCAGGCGCATGTGCTGGGTCTCGACACACGCGACGCCCTCGACACGAAACTGGCCGATCTCGAGCACAAATCGAGCATCCAGCTCGCCGTCGCCACCGTGGATTCGCTGCAGGACCGCGACATCGAGACCTATGCGAACCTGCTGTTCCGCAAATGGGGGCTGGGCGACAAGAAGACGAACAATGGCGTGCTGCTGCTGGTCGCGCCCAAGGACAGAAAAGTGCGCATCGAGGTCGGCTACGGCCTCGAAGGGGTTTTGACCGACGCGCTGTCAAAACTGATCATCGTCAACGGCATCGCGCCCCGCTTCAAGAAGGGGGATTTTGACGGCGGCGTCACCCGCGGCGTCGACGACATCATCGCGATCCTGACCACCGACACCAGCGAATGGCAGCAGAAGCCGGATCTGCGCCAAAACACCCCCGAAGACTTGGTTCTCGTGTTTCTGCCGCTGGTGATTTTTCTCGTCGTCATGCTGATCGTCTGGCGCCACCGGCGCGGCGGCGGCGGCCCGTTCGTCTGGATCAGCAGCAGTTCGAGCGGCGGCGGCTGGGGCTCGTCCGGCGGCAGCGATTTCGGCGGTTTTTCCGGCGGCGGCGGATCATCCGGCGGCGGCGGCGCTTCGGGGGACTGGTGATGCGTCAGACGGTCGATGAAGCGGCCATAGCAGCCGCGGTGCACAGGGCGGAGGCCCGAACCAGCGGCCAGATCGTCTGCGTGCTCGCAAAAAGATCATGCGACGGCCATGGTCAGGACGCGCTCTATGCCGGCGTGCTGGCCATGCTCACGCCCTGGCCGCTGCTGGCGGCGACGCACTGGTCGGCCCAGGCCATTTTCACCCTTCAGCTCGCGATTTTCGTCATCGCGCTGGCCGTCCTGCATTTTACCCCCCTCGGCGCAACCCTGGCGTCCAGGGCGGAAAAACGCCGGCAGGCCTTTCGCTCCGCAACCGAACAGTTTTTTGCCCGAGGCGTGGGTCGCACGGAGAGCCGGGCGGGCGTGCTGATTTTTGTTTCGCTGGCCGAGCGTTACGCGCGCATCCTTCCCGACGAGGGTTTGGCGGAAAAAATCTCCGAAGACGAATGGCGCGAAGTGGTGGCGCTGCTCACGGATCGCCTTCGCGCTGGCCAGGTGACCGAGGCGTTTGTGGCGGCGATCGACCGCTGCGGCGCGCTGCTCGAACGCGCCGCGCCGGGAAGCGGCGGCGACAATGAATTGCCGGACGGTCTGATTCAGCTCGACAAATGAACGGCAGTCTCTCCTTCTCCCCTTGCGGGAGAAGGTGGCGCGAAGCGCCGGATGAGGGGGCGCCGCGACGTGACGAACCCACCCATTAATGCGGCGAATCCCTCATCTGTCTCGCCTTGGCCGAGCCAACTTCTCCCGCAAGGCTACGGCATTCACGAAAGTGATTCCCTTTTTGTCAGAGACCTGATTCCCTGAGCTTGGCTTTCATTGATGGAGGCTGAGCA
>NZ_JAOQNX010000021.1 GCF_025961575.1 Rhodoblastus acidophilus
GGGATTCCTCCCTCGCAATCACGAAGAAAGAATCGCATTGTTCAAGCCAGTTGGGAATCCCCCATTGAATCTGAAGCCGCCGAACGCGCTCTAATGAATTGTTCTAGCTAAAATAAACTCTAGAGCCATTTGGCGCGCTTGAACCGGATGTAGAGCGCGAGGCAGGTTGTCGCGATCACCGCGATGACGACGAAATAGCCGTATTCCGTCTTCAGCTCCGGCATGTTCTGAAAATTCATGCCATAAATGCCGGCCACCGCCGTCGGCACCGCCAGGATCGCCGCCCAGGCGGCGAGCTGGCGGGTGATCGCGCCGGTGCGCTGCTGCTCCAGCAGGTTGCTGAATTCGAACACCGAGGTCAGCACTTCGCGCAGATCGTCGACCATGGTTTGGACCCGGCGCACATGGTCCAGGACATCGTTGAAATAGGGATGCGCGTCCACGTCGATGCAGGGCAGGTCGCTGCGTAAAAGTTTGGCGGCGACCTCGCGCATCGGGACGAGCACGCGCTGGAAGCGGATGAGTTCGCGGCGCAGCGAGAAAATGCGGGTGATCTCTTCCCGCCCCAAAAAATGGTCGACGGTGCTCTGCTCCATCGCCAGCACTTCGTCCTCGATCGTTTCGATCAGCGGGAAATAGCCGTCGACGATGTAATCGAGGATGGCGTGGAGCACATAGTCGACGCCTTGCCTCAGCAGCGTCGGCGCCGCCTCGAGCGCGTGACGCAGTTCGATGTGCGAGCGCGCCGATCCGCTGCGGACGCTGATGATGTGGTTGCGGCCGACGAACATCGCGGTTTCGCCATAGGCGATCATATTGTCTTCCAGATGCGCCGTCATGGCGACGACGAACAATTGCTCGCCATAGATGTCGATCTTGGGCAACTGGCCCGCCTTCAGCGCATCCTCGATCGCCAGGGGATGCAGATCGTAGGTCCGCTGGAGTTCGCGCATCTCCTCGTGGGTGGGATCGGCGAGGCCGATCCAGACAAAATCATCCTGCGCGCACGCCACCTTTTCGTCGATGGACACCTCGCGCACGCGCTGGCCGTCCCGGTAGAGATATGCGGCGACAATCGTCATGACACCCCTCGCAAGAGTCGCGCTCGTGGGCGACTCCTGGTCGATCCTTAGCAGGTCTGGGCGCGCCGCGGTACGGGCTTGCCGGCCTGTTCGGCACGACACTTGCTGCCCTTCCCGTCAAAGAGTTTTGCGCGCGGCGGAAACACGACAAACCCGCTGTGCCGAACGCGACAGGAGGACTTATGTCCCTTTCCTCAAAGATTCAGGACGTGTTCAACGAGCCCGGCTGCGGCAAGAACGCCAACAAGTCGATGAAGGAGAAAAAGAAGGGCTGCACCAAGCAGTTGGTGCCCGGCGGCGCCGCCGGCGGCTGCGCCTTTGACGGCGCCAAGATCGCCTTGCAGCCTTTCGCCGATGTCGCCCATCTCGTCCATGGCCCGATCGCCTGCGAGGGCAATTCGTGGGACAATCGCGGTTCCGCCTCCTCCGGCCCGACGCTGTGGCGCACCTCGTTCACCACCGACATGAGCGAACAGGATGTCGTGTTCGGCGGCGAGAAGAAACTGTTCAAGGCCTGCAAGGAGATTTTTGAGAAATACGATCCGCCGGCGATTTTTGTCTATCAGACCTGCGTGCCCGCGATGATCGGCGACGACATCGGCGCGGTGTGCAAGGCGGCCTCGCAAAAGTTTGGCAAGCCGGTCATTCCGGTGAATGTGCCGGGCTTTGTCGGCTCCAAGAACCTGGGCGCCAAGCTCGCCGGTGAGGCTTTGCTCGATTACGTCATCGGCACGGTCGAGCCCGAATACACCACCCCTTACGACATCAACATTATCGGCGAATTCAATCTCGCCGGCGAGTTCTGGCAGATCAAACCGATCCTTGATGAACTCGGCATCCGCATCGTCTCCTGCATTTCCGGCGACGGCCGTTTCAACGAAGTCGCCTCCGCGCATCGCGCCCGCGCTTCGATGATGGTCTGCTCCAAGTCGATGATCAATGTCGCGCGGAAAATGGAGGAGCGTTGGGGAATCCCGTTCTTTGAAGGCTCGTTCTACGGCATTGAGGATTCCTCGGATTCGCTGAAGGAGCTGGCGCGTCTGCTGATCGAGCGCGGCGCCGATCCCGAATTGATGGACCGCGTCAATGCGGTGTGCGAGCGCGAGGAAAAGCGCGCTTACGCCGCCATCGCCAAGCTGAAACCGCGGGTGCAGGGGAAAAAGGTTTTGTTGATCACCGGCGGCGTCAAGAGCTGGTCGGTGGTGGCGGCTTTGCTCGAAGCCGGCTTTGAAATGGTCGGCACGTCCGTGAAAAAATCGACGCGCGAGGACAAGGAGCGCATCAAGGAGATCATGGGCCAGGACGCCCATATGATCGAGGATATGAAGCCGCGCGACATGTACAAAATGCTGAGGGACGCGCGCGCCGACATCATGCTGTCCGGCGGACGCTCGCAATTCGTGGCGCTGAAGGCGACCATGCCCTGGCTCGACATTAACCAGGAACGGCATCACTGCTACATGGGCTATGTCGGCATGGTGAACCTGGTCAAGGAGATCGACCGCACGCTCTCCAATCCGGTGTGGAAACAGGTGCGCAAGCCCGCGCCCTGGGCCAAGCCCGGCGAGAGCTGGCAGGAAAAGGCGCTGGCGCAAATTGCCGCCGAGCAGGCCGAGCTGGCCGCCGATCCCGTCAAGGCTGAGGAGACGCGGCGCGCCAAGCCGGTGTGCATGTGCAAGGGCGTGACGCTCGGCGCCATCGAGGACGCCATTCGCGACGGCGCCGCCACCCCGGAAGCGGTGAAGGAGAAGACCGCGGCCTCGGGCGGCTGCGGCGCCTGCGCCGTGCGCATCCAGGAAATCCTGGATCAGGGCGCGATTGTCGGACAGCCGACACAACAGATCAATGTCGCGGCGGAGTGAGACAATGGCCAAGATTTCGCACGCGAAAAAGAGCTGCGCCGTCAATCCGCTGAAGATGAGCCAGCCGATTGGCGCGGCTCTGGCCTTCATGGGCTTGCGCGGCTGCATGCCGCTGCTGCACGGCTCGCAGGGCTGCACCTCGTTCGGGCTGGTGCTGTTCGTGCGGCATTTCAAGGAAGCCATTCCGATGCAGACCACCGCCATGTCGGAAGTGGCGACGGTGTTGGGCGGCTTTGAAAATGTCGAACAGGCGGTGCTCAACATCATCAGCCGCACCAAGCCTGAGGTGATCGGCATCGCCACCACCGGCGTCACCGAGACCAAGGGCGACGACCTCGGCGGTTTTATCAAACTGATCCGGCAGCGGAATCCCGAACTGGAAAACTTTCCGCTGGTGCATGTCTCCACGCCCGATTTCGCCGGCGCCTTTCAGGACGGGTTCGAGAAGGCGGTGGTGCGTCTGGTCGAGGAGTTGGTGCGCAAGCCGGAGGGCGACGCGAAAAACATGAAGGCGGTGAATGTGCTGCCGGGCAGCCATCTCAGCCCCGGCGACATCGAGGAGCTGCGCACCATCATCGAGGATTTTGGCCTGACGCCGACCTTCCTGCCGGATATCGGCCAGTCGCTCGACGGTCATATCCCCGACGATTTCACCCCGACCACGATCGGCGGCGTCGGCGTCGATGAGGTCGCTGTCATGGGCGAGGCCGGCTGGACCCTTGCGGTCGGCGAGCACATGCGCGCGTCCGCGGAAGCGCTTCAGGCGAAGACGGGCGTCCCCTACCGGCTGTTCGAACGGCTGTGCGGGCTCGAGGCCAGCGATGAATTGATCGGCTTCCTGATGGAGATTTCGGGACGCGAGGCGCCGGCCAAATATCGGCGGCAGCGCGGACAGCTGGTTGACGCCATGCTCGACGGTCATTTCCATCTTGGCGGACGCAAACTGGCGATCGGCGCCGAGCCCGATCTGCTGCACGACATCGGCTCGTTCCTGAGCGAGATGGGCGCGCGCATCGAGGCGGCGGTGACGACGACCTCTTCGCCGGTTCTGCAAAAGCTCGACACGGAAGAAGTCGTCATCGGCGATCTCGAGGATTTGGAGCGGCTGGCGGCGGAAAAGGACTGCGACCTGCTCGTCACCCATTCGCATGGGCGCCAGGCGGCGGAGCGTCTGAAAATTCCGTTCCATCGCATGGGCATTCCGATGTTCGATCGCATCGGCGCCGCGCATGAGGTTTCCGTTGGTTATCGCGGGACGCGCGACCTGATTTTCAAGATCGCCAATCTCGTCATCGCCCATCGCGAGGCCAATACGCATGTCACGCCGGACACGTGGCGCAATCCTTGGGCCGCCGATGAAAATGGCGCCGCGATTGCAACGTCCTTGTCACACTGAGACCCAGAGAAAGGGCGAGCCATGAAAGTCGCGTTTGCTACACAAGACCTGAAAAGGGTGGACGCCCATTTCGGCTGGGCCAAGCAAATCTCGATCTATGAATTGGACGAGAACGGCTACAGTTTTGTCGAGACCGTCACCTTTTCCGGCGATCTTCAGGAGGACGGCAACGAGGACAAGCTCGCGCCGAAGATCGAGGCGATCAAGGACTGCGCCATTCTCTATGTGGCGGCCATCGGCGGCTCCGGCGCGGCGCGCGTCGTCGCCAACAACATTCATCCGATCAAGGTGCCTGAGCCCGAGGACATCGAGTCGCTGCTGAAGAAGCTGCAGGCGATGCTCAACGGCAATCCGCCGCCCTTCATCCGCAAGGCGATGGGCAAGGGCAAGGAACGCGTGTTCGATTTCGAGGATTGAGAATGACTGAAGCCGCCGCACTCGACGACGACGCCCTGGTTGCGTCCAATCCCTTCCTCAAGACGCTCGCCAAGGTCTGGCGGGCGCAGGACGCCCACGGGACCTGGGAGCGCAAGAGCGACGCCAAGCTCTTGGGCGAGTACATCGTCACCAAGGAAGAGCGCAAGAAAATCCCGATCATCGCCGATCCCGATCCGGACACGATCTGGCGCCTCGAGCTTTTTTATAACGCCATCGGCCTGTCGATCGAGGCCGAGAGCAAGGTGATGATCACGCCGATGCTGAAGATGAGCCATGAAGGCTTTGGCCGCATGGTCCTGATTGGCGGGCGTCTGATCGTCGTCAACAAGCAACTGCGCGACATCCATCGCTTCGGCTTCGAATCCTACGCGAAGCTCGCCGAGGAAGGCGAGAAAATGGTCAAGGCCGGCGTCGAGATGATCGACAAATTCCCCGAAGCCGCCCGCTACTGAAATAAGCCCGTCAGAGGCAGTGAGGAAAGCATGAGCGACGTTGAAGCCTTGAAGGCGGAGATCAAAAAACTCTCCGCTCGCGCCATGAACGCGAAAATGAACCTGCACGATCTCTCCGAAGAACTCCCCATCGGCTGGGAGACCATCATGGAGGTCGCGCAAAAAACCCAGGACGCCTTCGCCATTCTGGAGGCGAAGCGCGCCGAGCTGAAAGCGGCGGAAGCCGCGGCCTGACAAGCGCGTTTAAGGCGAAGCTTGATCGGCCCGAGAGGAGAGAGAGTATGGCGAGCACACGTGACGGCCGCGATTGGAAGCCGGAATACCTTGTTGCGATCGACCCCGCCAAATGCATCGGCTGCGGCCGTTGCTTCAAGGTGTGTGGACGCGACGTGATGACCCTCAAGGGCATCAACGACGAAGGCGAATACATTGACGATGACGATGAGGACGCCGACGAGATCGAGAAGAAGGTGATGGTGATGGCCGACGGCGGCGCCTGCATCGGCTGCGGCGCCTGCGCTCGCGTCTGCCCGTCCAACTGTCAAAAACATGAGGCGGTCGCCGCATGAGCCCCGAACGGACCTATCGCTGGTTGATGGAGGCCGCTGCGCCCGAAATTGGCGACGGGTCCTTCGATGCGCATGTTTGCGCCTCCATTCTCGCGCTTGCGCTGGCGCAGGCGCGGGAAGACAATGTGGGTCTCGCCGCCACCAGCGGCCTCGACGCGGACGCTCTGCTGGCGCTGGGCGAGCGCTTGTTTCCGGGCGTCGCCGACGGGCTCGCGGCGTTGGCCGGCGCGGCGCCCGCGCCCTCCACGGAAGAAGACTCCGCGCGCGACCTGCTGCTGATGTATGGCAATGGCGACTACGCCTTTTTGCATCCGCTGGCGACCATGATCGCGCGGCGCTGCCAGGAGCCGCATCATCTCTGGCAGGATTTGGGGCTGCGCAATCGCGGTGAATTGTCCGAGCTGATGACGCGGCATTTCACCCGGCTGAAGCTCAAAAATTCGGCCGACATGAAGTGGAAGAAATTTATCTATCGCATGGTCTGCGCTTCAGAGGGTTTTTCTCTTTGCCCGGCGCCGGTGTGCAGCGATTGCGACGATTTCGCCTCGTGCTTCGGCTCGGAGGAGGGGATTTCGCGGCTCGCGCATTTTTTCGAGCAGCGGGCGTAAATTCAGCACGTCCCGCTCCAGCTCCAGGTTTTTGACACGCCCCATGGGAACAGCGGTCTGATCGTGGAGGCGCCGCATGCGCCTTCCGTTCGTGTGGTCGCGAGGAACGACCAGATCACCAGAGCCAGCGCCGCGCCCGAGAGCGCAAAATAAACGGCGCTGCGGAAAAACACCTTTTTGATCCGGGCTTTCTCGCCTACCGCAGGAGCCGGGCTCATGGCCTTGCGCGGCGCTTCTTGAACAGCAGCGCATGAAAGAGGTCGGGGCCGATCGTCTCCGACAGCACGCGATAGGCGAAGAACGGGACCAGCGCGAAGAACATCATCAGGCTGACCATCAACAGGCCGAGCCAGCCGCCGCCGCCGAGGTCCTGGGTGATGTCGAACGCGCCGGTGTGGAAATAGGAGAGCAGCGCGTGCTCGAGGAAGTGCGACGCCACCAGCAGCAGCGTGAACAGAAAACTTTGCCAGGCGATCAGGGTGACCAGGCGGGCGCTGCGGAGCTGGCGGCCGAACTCGACCTGCTCGGCGATGAGGATGATCTTGCCGAACACAGCCGCATTGATCGCGGCGAAGCCATGCGAGACCGAGCCCATGCCATCCTGGCGATGCGCAATGCCGACTGCGAGCGTGTAGAAGCCGAAGGCGATGTAAAGATAGAGAAATATCCAGAAGAAGCTTTTCATTTCCTTCCAGATCTTGGCTTTGAGCCCGCTCTCCCGATTCTCGTCGACGCTTGCGCTCATGTCGGCCGATCTCCCCCGCGCATGCAAGTTCGCGCCTTTAGAGTTACCTGACCTTGCGGTCGAAGGCCACACAGGATTGCGCGACCTCGGCGAGATCGGCCGCGAGCGCATCGACCTGCGCGGGATCGGCGTCCCAGGCGAACATGAAGCGCGCGGCGCCGCCGATGAATGTGTAGAAACGCCAGCCTTTTTGCCGCAAGGCGTCGAGCACGGTTTCGGGCGCGTTGAGGAACACGGCGTTGGCCTCGACCGGAAAGGCCAGGGATACGCCGGGCAGGTCTCGGACTTTGTCGGCAAGCCTACGGGCGCAAAAATTCGCGTGGCGGGCGTTGCGCAGCCAGGCGCCGCTGGCGAGCAGGCCGAACCAGGGGGCGGCGAGATACCGCATTTTCGAGGCGAGCTGGCCCGCCTGCTTGCAGCGATATTCAAAATCCTTGGCCAGCGCCTTGTCGAAGAAAATGACGGCTTCGCCGAGGCCGAGGCCGTTCTTGGCGCCGCCGAAACACAGCACGTCGACGCCCGCCCGCCAGGTGATGTCGGCGGGCGCGCAGTTCAGCGCCGCGCAGGCGTTGGCGAACCGCGCGCCGTCCATGTGCAGTTTCAGGTCGAGTTCGCGACAGACGAAGGAAATGGCGCGCACCTGCTCGACGGAATAGACCAGCCCCGTCTCGGTCGCCTGGGTGATCGAGGCGGCGCTCGGCTTGGGAAAATGGATGTCGCTGCGGCTGGTGGCGAGCGCGCGCAAACTTTCGGGCGTGAGCCGGCCGTCTGCGCTTGGAGCGGTCAAGAGTTTGGCGCCGTTGGAAAAGAATTCGGGCGCGCCGCATTCGTCGGTTTCGACATGGGCGGCGGACGAGCAGATCACGCTGTGAAAGCTTTGGCACACCGAGGACAAAGCGAGGGAGTTGGCGGCGGTGCCGTTGAAGACGAAAAAAACTTCGCATTCGGCCTCGAACAGGTCGCGGAACGCGTCCGCGGCCTTTTTCGTCCAGAGATCCTCGCCATAGGCGGGCGCCGAACCTGCGTTGGCTTTGGCCATGGCGGCCCAGGCTTCGGGGCAGATGCCGGCGTAATTGTCGCTGGCGAATTGCTGGGGTCTTTCAGTCATGGACCCCAGTTTACGGCAGTTTGGCGAAACGACCAGCCCGCCGGCGCCGCGCCCGTCAATCCAGGCCGGGGTCTTTCGCGCGCTTCCACATCAGGCGGCGAAACCGCTCCTCGATCAGTTTGGGGTCGGTGAGATGCCTGGTCTCGGCGTCATCCAGCGCCTTTTGCGCGATTTCGGCCTCGGCGGCGTTGAGCGGGACACGACCCGCCATGAAAACCGCGTCGGGCGCGACTTCGAGGATTTTGGCGCGATTGGGATGTTCGGCGACCGGGATGAGGTCGCGCGCCTCCAGCTTGCCGCCCAGGGTCAGGCCCTGGTCGAACACTTCCAGCTTGCGGCCGTCGAGCGTGGTTTTGACGAGAACCGGCATGGTCCCTCCTGATGTCATCAAGGCATAAATTTTCAAGACTCATGCCATGCTGGACCCTGATGCGCATCAGGGTCCAGCTTTTCTGTTGGCGCATGATCTTGTCCAAAAACCGGCTCCCAATTTTTTGGGATCATGCTTTAGCTCGGTTCTTGCTATCCTTGTCGGAGAAGAACGGAGTTGCGCATGTCTGAAGAGGCTTTTGTTGTCTGCGCGCTGAGCGACATTCCCAGCCAGAAGGCCAAGGGATTTCACCTCGGAATCATCAATGAGGCCGGCGAGAAGGAGTCGTATCCCATTGTCGTCGTGCGCTGGGGCAAGCAGGTTTTTGGCTATCGCAACAAATGCCCGCACCACGGTTCGCATCTCGACTGGGAGCGCAACAGTTTTCTGGACGATTCGGGACAGCGGCTGCTGTGCGGCAAGCATGGCTCGCTGTTCGAGATCGGGTCGGGGCGCTGTTCCTCGGGGCCGTGCAAGGGCGAGTTTCTGGAGAAGGTGCGCCTCGAGGTGATCGACGGCGATATTTGCGTGCTGGGGCTGACGCTGATCGAGGATGAGGACGAGGAGGCGTGACAGCGCCGGGGAGGGGCGTCCGCAGGTGTTCGATTTGAAGGGGTGGGGGGCGGCCATCGGCTCAAAAGAATCGCAGAATGCGCGTTCGAACATCGGCCATGGCGGCTCAAGGGGCATTGTCGCTTGAAGCTCCGCCCCTGCTCATGGGCGCGGATTTGAGGGTTGTTACAGCCTGGCGCAAGGCATCGGCGGGATAAAATCAATCAGAAATAAGAATAACCGCTCCGTGTCGATCGCGGCGCAATGTCTACATTGGGAGTTTCGCTTGACGTCCGACCGTGGGGCCGACAACTGCGCGCGACTGAAATTCTTCGACATCCGTCCGGAGGAGCGGCGGGTGCTTCCCGAAATCTGGACGCTCGTCAAGCCGAAGCTGCCGGAAATCATCGATGGATTTTACGCCCACGTCAGCACCGTCGATCACCTTGACCGGATGGTCGCCGGCAAGTGCCCGCATCTCAAGAGGGCGCAGACTGGCCATTGGATGCAGTTGTTTTCCGGACGATTCGACGACGCCTATTTCGACGCGGTGCGCCAGATCGGCATGGTGCATTTCCGGATCGGCCTGGAGCCGCGCTGGTATGTCGGCGGCTACCAGTTCATCCTGCGGCGGCTGTTCGACATCGCGGTGGACTCCAATCGCTGGTCGCCGCGGAAACTCAGGGATGTGCTGCGGGCGATCTCGACCGCGGTGATGCTGGACATGGAAACCGCGATTTCGGTTTACCAGGAGGCTTTGCTGTCGGAGCGCGAGCAGAAATGTCAGGGTCTCGACGCCCTGCTCAAGGGCTTGAACGCCAAGACGCAGGAGTCGCTTGCGGACCTCGCCGCGGCCTCCGTGCAATTGCAGACGACCGCTCGCGACATGACCGAAACCGCCACGAATACGCGCGCCCGCTCCGCGAGCGTGGCCTCCGCCTCTGAACAGACCAGCGTCAATGTGCAGACGGTGGCCTCCGCAGCCGAGGAATTGACGCGCTCCATCACCGAAATTCATACGCAGGTCGCTAAGTCAGCCGAGGCGGCCGACCGCGCCGTTGCCGAATCCGAGACCGCAAATGGGCTGGTCCGCACGCTGCGCGACAATGCCGAGAAGATCAACGGCATTGTCCAGCTGATCCAGACGATCGCCGGACAAACCAACCTGCTGGCGCTCAACGCCACCATCGAGGCGGCGCGCGCCGGCGATGCCGGCAAGGGGTTCGCCGTTGTCGCCAACGAGGTCAAGACGCTGTCGAGCCAGACCGCGCGGGCCACAAACGAGATTACAGCGGCGATTGGCGAAATCCAGAACGCCAGCCGCGACGCCAGCCTGGCGATCGAGGCCATAGCCGCGCGCATTGGCGACCTCAGCCAAAATACCGGGACCATCTTCCAGAGCGTCGAGCAGCAGGGAGAGGCCACGCGCGAGATCGCACGCAACATTCACGAGGCAGCCGCCGGCGCTCGCGAAGTCGCCGCAAATGTCGTGGGCGTCAACACGGCCGCAGAAAAAACCGACCTCTCGGCGCATCAGGTGATCGACGCAGCGTCGGCGCTGACGCGGCAGACCGCGCGACTTGGCGAGGATTTGAAGGCTTTCGCCGCGAAGGCGCAGGCGGTGTAGCCTGCGACTTGGCGCGGTTGACGTTTCGATGGCGCAATTCCGCTTCCCGCCGGCAGGGGCCGGCAATCGCAGGGTGGATTGCTTCGCTTCGCTCGCAATGACGGTTACCGAACAGTGACCAGTGTCCGCCGGGCTTGAAGCGTTTTCATCGCGAAAAACCTGATGCCGCCGGTTCGCGCGGGGGCGCTATCCCCACCGGCCAACAAAAAACCCTTTCGCGGGCGGACCGCGAAAGGGTGAAGGCGCGACGATCGGGGAAAAATCAGACCGGGCGGTTCTCGTTGCGGTTGCGCACCGGCAGGGCCTTGGTGAGGAAATCCTCAAAGCTGATCTTTTCGTGGACGCCCTTGGTTTCAGCGGCCTTGTCGAGGATCAGCTGCACCTTGCCGCCGCCGTCGAGCTTCTTGAAATCGTTCTTGTCGAGGCCGGAGAGGTCCGACAGCTCTTTCCACACGGTGGATTCTTCCAGCGGGAACACGGTGAGGGTCGCGTCGCCGAAGGTGACCGTATATTTGGCCAGGAAGTCGATGTTGCCGGCGAAAATAACGTAATTGCCGGTCGACGACAGCAGCGGGCCGACGATGTCCTTGAACGTCTTGAGGTTGTTGATGTCGTGGATGTAGCCGGCCAGCGCGTCGATGGTGGTTCCGCCGTCCTTGACGATGGCGAGGGCCTGCTCCAGGCAATATTCCGGCGGGCGCTTTTCGTCGGCCAGGGCCTCCTGGAATTTCAGCGCGAAATCGCCACGGAACGCCAGGTAACCGCTCTTGTCGCTCGGGCCCTTGTAGACGGCGTTGAGCAGGCGGCCCGCCGTTTCAAGGCCGGCGAGGGCGGTCGTCTCGTATGTCATTTCACACTCCGCATAAAATCTTCGCGCATCGTCGCGCTGAAAACAGCCATGCAAATGGTTTGCCGAAAATTTCGCCACAAAATGTATGGCCTGTTCCCTGCTTGTCGCAAAACCGGATGTTTTCGGTGAACGGAAGGCGACATGAGCGTCAAAATTCACATCGCGCGCCCCTTTGTGGAGGCTCTGGCGGACGATTTCCCCGAACTTGAATCGCTCAAACAGCAATTGCTGTTCGGCGACAAGGTCGAGGTCTCGTTTCTCGATCTTTCCGCGCCCCAGATCGAGCGCCTGCACGCGCTTTATGGCGCGGCCGGGCCGGCGCTGCAGAGCCAGCAGGCGCAAATCGCCACGTTGCGCCGCGCCTTTTCCGGCGACGGTCCCAAATTCGCCGCCGACGATCTCGAAGCCGTGGTTCCCGCGCTGGCGCGCTTTCTCGTCGAGGGCGGAGAGCGGGGCTGGCTGTTCACGCTGACGGCGCGCGGGCGGCCGCTGCCCTATGTGGTCTCGCGCATCGACTATACGCCGGCCAATAATGACGAGACCGGGCGCATTTTCGTCGAGCTGAAAGCCAATTCCAAGGGCGAGCTGGCCACGGCGCAATTGCGCATCTCCGCCGGCGACGTCGAGGGCAAGACCGTCGCGGAGATTTTGGCGTCCAAAGGGTTTTTGCACGAGACGCCCGAGTTGATCGCGGCCTATGACGCCAATGCGGAGCGATATTTCGAATGGCGCGCGCATTATGGCGCGCAATTTTCCGGCGTGGGCCTGGGCTATTTCGCCGAGGATCCCGCCTCCACCCACCGCAACACCGACTGGGCGCGCAAGGATAGCGTCATTCTCTCCTCAGGCGGCGCGCCCGCGCGTCTGGTGAATGATGAAAGCCTGCTCGCCAATCGCGCGCTGACCTTGGAGCTGACCGGCGATCTGCTCGGCTCCTATTTGCGCAAGGCGGCCAAGAGCAACGCCTTTTTCGAGGAGGACGAGGTCGCCGAGGTCAATGAAAACAAGGGCGCGGATCTGTTTCGCAGGATTCCCGTGCATCCCTTCATCCTGATGTTCCATCTCGACCTGCACCATTATGTCTGGGCGCATGTCGAGGATTTGACGCCCTACGCCTATCAGCCCGACCTGAAACAGAAACTGGTGCTGCCGGAGGAGCAGACCGATCTCATCGACATTCTCACCGCCGAAATGGACGTGCTGATGGACGACATTGTCGCCGGGAAATCCGGCGGCACCACCGTTTTGTGCGCGGGACCGCCCGGCGTCGGCAAGACGCTGACGGCCGAAGTCTATTCCGAGATCGTTCGGCGGCCGTTGTATCGCGTTCACTCAGGGCAATTGGGTCTGAATGTCGCGGCCATGGAGACCGCGCTCAAGGAGGCGCTGTTGCGCGCGCAGCGCTGGGGCGCGGTGATGCTGATCGACGAGGCCGACGTCTATATCAAGCGGCGCCAGGACGACATGACCATGAATGCGGTGGTCGGCGTGTTTCTGCGTGTGCTCGAATATTTCAACGGGCTGCTGTTCCTGACCACGAACCGCATCGACGACATTGACGAGGCCATTGTCTCGCGCTGCATCGCTTTGATCCGTTTTCATGCGCCTGACGCCGAGGCGCGGCGAAAAATCTGGGGCGTGATGGCCGGGCAGTTTGCGCTCGACCTCGACGAGGCGCTGATCGGCGCGCTGGTCGACCTCTATCCCCAGACCAGCGGCCGCGACATCAAGGGGCTGGCGAAACTGGTCTCGAAATATTGTCGGCATCGCGACATCGCGCCCGATCTCGAGGTGTTCAAGCGCTGCGCCGTGTTCCGCGGCCTCGATCAGGCCGGCGCCGCCTGAACGGGCGCCCTGTCGCCTTGCCGACTGTCGGGATGCTGACACGCCGAAGAATAAACATTGAAATCAATGTGTTACAAAAGCCGCGCCTCTGGCGCGGCTTTTGCTTCCTTGATGTCCAAAGGCTTCTACTCCCTGGAGGACGACATGATCCATCTCACCGACAGCGCGCTTGACGCTGTGCGCAACGCGATCGCCAAGGCGCCGGAGCCGGTGCAGGGGCTGCGCCTCAAGGTCGAGTCCGGCGGCTGCGCCGGCAACAAATATCTGATGGGTCTGGTTCGCGCCGCCGAAGAGGATGACGAGGTCGTCGAGCGCGACGGCGTCAAAGTGTTCCTCGAACATGACAGCCTGCCGCTGCTCTATGGCACGACCATCGATTTCGTCGTCGCCATCGAGGGCGCCGGCTTCACGTTCGACAATCCCAACGCCAGCCACGCCTGCTCCTGCGGCAAGAGTTTTGGCTGATCCAGATCAGAGAGGGGAATCGTTATGACCATGCACACCGGAACCATTGTCGCCGAGGCGCCCGTGACCGTCGAAGACCAACGTGAAAAGCTCGTGCGCGAAGCCATCGAGGAAATTCGTCCGGCGCTGAAGCGCGATGGCGGCGACTGCGAGCTTTTGTCGATCGAAGGCAAGGTGGTGAACGTCAAGCTGACGGGCGCCTGCATCTTCTGCAGCCTCGCCAGCGCCACGCTGGAAGGCATCCAGGCGCGCATCGTCGAAAAGCTCGGCGAATTCGTGCGCGTCGTTCCCGCCCCGACCGGCTTCAAGCGTCCGGGACATTGAGGGGATGAAAGACGCGGTCATGCCGGCGGTCAACGCTGAGGCGGAGCGCGTCAGCCTTTGGTCGCGGTGGCGGGACGATATCGCTTGCGTCAAGGCGCGCGATCCCGCCGCGCGCAATGCGGTCGAAATCCTGCTCACCTATCCCGGCGTCCACGCCATCATCTGGCATCGGTTCTCCCACCGACTCTGGACCTCGGGCGCCAAATTTCCCGCGCGGTTCTTCGCCTGGGTGGCGCGCCTGCTCACCAATGTCGACATCCATCCCGGCGCGACCATCGGCCGCGAATTCTTCATCGATCATGGCGCGGGCGTGGTGATCGGCGAAACCGCCGAGATCGGCGACGGGGTCACGCTTTATCATGGCGTGACGCTTGGCGGCGTCAGCTGGACGCCGGGCAAGCGCCACCCCACGCTGGAAGACGGGGTGCTGGTCGGCGCCGGCGCGAAGATTTTGGGGCCGATCCGGATCGGCACCGGCGCGCGGATCGGCGCCAATTCGGTGGTGGTCGAAGAGGTGCCGCCGGGCGTCACCGCGGTCGGCATTCCCGCCCGCATCGTGCGCGCCATGGATCGCCGGGCGCTCGGCAATGGCCGGGTCAATCTCGACCATCACCTGATCCCCGATCCCGTCGGCGAAGTGCTGTCGATGCTGCTCGACCGCGTCGAATTTTTGGAGGCCCGGCTCAACCATATGCAGGGTCGGGTTCAACGACACGAAGAAGAAAGGTTTGACGATGAGCGCGCTGGATGATTTGGGCCGCCTGTCCTCGGCGGAAGATTTTTTCAATCACCTCGGGGTGGCGTTCGACCCGGCGGTGGTGCGCGTGTCGCGCCTGCACATCATGCGGCGCATGGGCCAATATCTGAAGGGGCTGCAACTCGACGGCTCCTTCGAGGGCAAAAGCGACGACGAGATCAAGGCCTTGTGCGCCGAACATCTGGAGCAGGCCTATCAGGATTTTGTCGAGAGCTCGCCCATTCAGGAGCGGCTGTTCAAGGTCCACAAGGATGCGGTGGCGCCCAAGGAAGAGGTGAAGCCGCAAAAGCCCTTCGTGCCGCTTTCTGATCTGACCGTCGGCTGACGACGACGACAAAACTGTGCGATTTCCCACGATTTCGTACGGAAATCCCATGGCACACCGCTTGCTCCGTTTGATCGCGTTGAATGCTCAGCCGCGTGCGGCTGAATGAGGAGAGAAGACCATGGCCTACAAAATCATCGCTTCGCAGTGCACGGGCTGCTCGGCCTGCGAGTTCGAGTGCCCCAATGCGGCGATTTCGATGAAGGGCGACACCTTCGTGATCGACCCCAAGAAGTGCACCGAATGCGAAGGTCAAAATGACGGCGCCAAATGCGCCGAAGTCTGCCCGGTGCCGAAGACCTGCGTGAAGGCCTGAGCCTTCTTCAACTGAAGCGCCGGCGCCTGGCGCCGGCGTCCCTCCCAGTCCCCCGAGGTTTCCATGAAAGTCATGATCCGCAAGTCCGCCGACTTCGGCCTTTCGATTTACGTCCCGAAAAAGGATCTCGAAGAGCCGATTGTCGAGAAGGAGCATGAGACCCTCTGGGGAGGCTGGATCAAGGTCGCCAACGGTTGGATTCTCGACCTTCCCGAAATGCCTGCGGACACCCGTCTGCCCATCACGGTCGAGGCCAAGAAGCGCGCGGAGGATTGAGCATGGCGACAGCGGCCCTTCTTTCCGACGCGATCGCCGAAGAGGCGATTCTTTCCGGCCCCGAGGCGGAAAAGATTTTGGGCGAAGTCGCCGCGAAACTGCGCGGCGGAGACATCGTCCCCTATCTCGGCCCCGCCATTGTGGGGATGACCGAGCCTGCGATTCCGCTGGGTCCCGAGGGGCTGGCCGAGTTCTTCGGCAAGAAGGTGGCGCTGCCGCGCCGCGCCCGCGGCAACGCCTGGGCGTCCGCGCAATATATCGAAGGCTACAAGCTGCGGCCGACCGTTGTCCTGTTCATGACGGAAGCCTTTTCGGCGCCGGTGGCGCCTGCGCCGCTGCAGACGTTTCTGGCCGGGCTGAACCTGCCGCTGATCGTCGACACCTGGTATGACGGCGCGATGCGAAAAGCGCTCGCCGACAAGGGAGAGTGGGGCGAAGTGCAGGGCATTTCGCGCGCCGGCATTGGCGAAGACCGCTGGTTCCGCTTTTATGACGCCGCCGGCGGCGAGGCCAAGGCTGCGGATGCGGCGGGTTGGAAGACGCTGCTCTACAAGCCGCATGGCTCGGTGACGCCGGCGAAGAATTATCTGATCTCCGACGCCGATTATGTCGAGGTTCTGACCGAGATCGACATTCAGACGCCGATCCCCGATGCGGTGAAGGATCGTCGCGGCGATCGCGGTTTCCTGTTCATCGGTTGCCGCTTCCATGACCAGATGCTGCGCACCTATGCGCGGCAGGTTTCGAAACGGTCGGCGCCGCCGCATTATGCGGTGATCGAGCCCGACCAGGAATTGACGCTCAATGAAAAGCGTTTCTTTGCGGCGGAGAATATCGTGCCGCTCGCCATTCCATTGGCGCGCGCCTGCGAGATCATCATGGCGTGAAACGAACCTGTCTGCGGCCCTTGCGGCGCGACTTGAGGGAGCCTCCGGGCTCCCATTTTTTTTGTCGTGGCGTTGAGCGTCATTGCGAGCGGAGCGAAGCAATCCACCTTGCGTGCAAGTCGCAGCGTGGATTGCTTCGTCGCTGCGCTCCTCGCAATGACGGACGGTTTTATTGTCAGCTTTGCAACAGGTCGAAAATGGCGTCTTGATTTCTGTGACCTCTACGACAATTGTCTTTGTCAATCCGTATTAAATAACTGTTTTAAAACAGGAAGTCGTCTTGGCGCGCTCTGGCGCGGCCCTTGCTACCAATGGCGCAGGATTGAATTCGCTGGAGAGGCTGGTCAATGGAATCTTTGACGCATCAAGCGGGCGCCGATGGCGTGGATATGGACGCGATCATGCAGCAGATGGCCGAGCACAAGGGCTGCGGCACATCGGGCGGTTCGGGCAAATCGAGCTGCGGCTCGTCGGCCGGACCGAGCGACATGCCGGCGGAAATCTGGGAGAAGGTGAAAAACCATCCCTGCTATTCCGAAGAGGCGCATCACCATTTCGCCCGCATGCATGTCGCCGTGGCGCCTGCGTGCAACATCCAGTGCAATTACTGCAATCGCAAATATGACTGCGCCAATGAATCGCGTCCCGGCGTGGTCTCCGAGCGTCTGACGCCGGAACAGGCGGCGAAGAAAGTGGTGGCCGTCGCCGCGACCATTCCGCAGATGACGGTGTTGGGCATTGCCGGCCCCGGCGACCCGCTCGCCAATCCGGCGAAGACGTTCAAAACCTTCGAGCTGATCGCCAAGACCGCGCCGGATATAAAACTCTGTCTGTCGACCAATGGTCTGGCGCTGCCGGAGCACATCGACACAATCTCGAAATACAATATCGATCACGTCACCATCACCATCAACATGGTCGATCCCGAGGTCGGCGCGAAAATCTATCCGTGGATTTTTTGGGATCACAAGCGCATCGAGGGCGTGGAAGCCGCGCGCATTCTCTCCGAGAACCAGCTTCGCGGTCTGGAAATGCTGACTGAGCGCGGCATCCTCTGCAAGGTCAATTCGGTGATGATCCCTGGCGTCAACGACCAGCATCTCGTTGAGGTCAACAAGGCGGTGAAGTCGCGCGGCGCCTTCCTGCACAACATCATGCCGCTGATCTCGGCTCCTGAGCATGGCACCGTGTTTGGGTTGACCGGGCAGCGCGGCCCGACGGCGCAGGAGCTGAAGGCGCTGCAGGACGCCTGCGAAGGCGAAATGAACATGATGCGCCACTGCCGCCAGTGTCGCGCCGACGCGGTGGGTCTGTTGGGCGAGGATCGCTCGGCGGAATTCACCACCGACAAGATCATGGACATGGAGGTCAATTACGACCTCGAGTCGCGCAAGGCCTATCAGGCCGCGGTCGAGCAGGAGCGCGTCGCCAAGGTCGAAGCCAAGAACGAAGAAATGGCTGCGCTTGCCGGCGAGGAGAGCGACGTCAAGGTTTTGGTCGCCGTGGCGACCAAAGGCAACGGTCTGATCAACGAGCATTTTGGTCACGCGAAAGAATTCCAGATCTACGAACTCTCGACGTCTGGTTCGAAATTCGTCGGTCACCGCCGCGTCGACATGTATTGCCAGGGCGGCTTTGGCGAAGAGGACACGCTGGGCACGGTGATCCGCGCCATCAACGATTGCCATGCGGTATTCGTCGCCAAGATCGGCGGCTGTCCGAAGAACGACCTGATCAAGGCGGGCATCGAGCCGGTGGATGAGTTCGCCCATGAGTTCATCGAGAAATCGGCGATCTCCTGGTTCAAGGCCTATCTCGAGAAGGTGAAGTCCGGCGAGGTTTCGCATGTCGCGCGCGGCGATGCCGAAATCCGTCAAGGCGCGCTGATCGCGGAATAGGAGTTCGTCATGGCGTACAAGATCGTTGCATCGCAATGCACGTCCTGTTCGGCGTGCGAGGCGGAATGTCCGAACATGGCCATTTCGGAAAAGGGCGGGACCTTTGTGATTGATCCCGCCAAATGCACGGAGTGCATCGGGCATTTCGACACCGCGCAATGCGTCGCGGTGTGCCCGGTGGACAAGACCTGCATCATCGATCCGAGCTACCCGCGCTACCAGGCGTGACGCGCCTGTCCCCTCTCCCCGCAAGCGGGGAGAGGGTTAGGGTGAGGGGCTGGGGCGTTGGCCTCGGCGCCATCAGGACAACCCCACGCGGCTGCTTTCCTGACGACATTGAAGCCAACGCCCCAGCCCCTCATCCCCCGCCTTCTCCCCGCATAGCTCGTCGAAAGACGGGCGTCCTCGCGGACGCCCTTTCGGGGAGAAGGAGCCAGAGCCCGCCCTTCATCGAGAGCCCCCTCCATGACCAATTTTGTCCTCACCCCGAAAGCCAACCGTTTCATGCGCATGATGGTGATGACCGATGGCGGACCCGGCGCCGGCTTCCGGCTCGCCGTGTCGCCCGGCGGCTGTTCCGGTCTGTCCGCCGACATTTCCGTGATCGCCGAACCGCTGCCCGGCGACGCCACTGTCATCCAGGACGGCGTAAAATTGTTCCTGCCGGCGGAAAGCCGCCTGCTGTTGCAGGACGTCACCATCGACTTCGCGGATACGCCGACCTCGACCGGCCTCGTCTTCCACGACCCGAAGCAACAGGCTTGCTGCAGCACGAAGTGACATGATCCAGTCCGCGTCGCGTCAGAGTGATGTGATCTTCGCCGAAGAGGGGGTGCTGTCGCATCCGCTGTTCGGCGGCGGCCTCGCAGCGGAGGCCGAACGCGCGCTGGAACAGGCGGGTTTGAGCTACGCGGACCCCGAGCAAGCCGAAGCTTTTTTGCGCGCGGCGGAGTGTTTCGCGCCCGACCATTTCGCCGTGTTGATTGGTTGGTACCGGTACTATTTCTACAAGGGCCGTTTGGCCGAAGCGCTCGCGATCGGCCGGCGCTGCCTGATCAAAACCGCGCGCGAAAAGAATTTCGCCGTCGACTGGCGCGACGTGCGCGCGGGCGACGCCGACTTCGGCTCCTATGACGATGTGATGGCGCGCTTCTTCATGTTCTGCCTCAAGGGCTATGCCTATCTGCACCTGCGTCTCGGCGATCTCGAGGAGGGGCGCGAGGCTTCGCTCAAATTGCTCGAACTCGATCCCACCGACCGCATCAATGCGCGTCTGCTGCTCGACGTGCTCGCGCGCGCAAAAACTGCGGAGGCCGGCGATGAATGACGAGATTGTCGAAACCATCGACTGGCGCGGCGAACCGATCGATTGTCGCACGTGTCGGCATCAGGACATGCTGGCCCAGGGCAAATGTCAGCTTTCCCACGCCTGCGTGAACGACCGTTACGCGCGCCGCATCGACCGGTTTTTTCACTGGAATCCGGAACTGTCGAACGACTATCTCAAGCACGAATATTTCGAGATCCGCGCCATCGCCGCCAAGCGCGCGGCGGTGTTCGGGCTCATTCCGCTGCTTGACGATCCTGAGGAAACCGTGCGCTGGAATGCGGCGCGCCGGCTGCCGACGAAGCATATTTTGAAGCTGCGCCACGACCCGCATCGCGAGGTGCGCATCCGCATCGTCTCGCTGCTGGACGGCGCCGATCTCGTCCCGATGTTGCGGGATGAAGACTATTATGTCCGACAGGTGATTGCGCGAAAACTGGCGCCAAACCTGCTGGAGTGGCTTGTGAGCGATCCCGAGCCGGAAGTGCGGCGGGTGGTGGCACAGCGCGCGGAAAAGAACGTGCTGTTGCGCATGATGACCGACCCGGAGCCACGCGTGCGGGTCGAGGTGGCAAAACGTCTGGCACCGGAATTTCTGGCGCGGATGCGTGGGGATGAGGACTGGCGCGTACGCTATGAGGCGGCCTGCCGGATCGAGACGGACCTGCTGGCGGAGCTGGCGGAGGACGAGGATGAAATGGTGCGCGAAACGGTTCGCGCACGGTTGAACGGGGACCGGACATGAGCAACATCGTTCGCGACAGCGAGGTCAACGAACTCGTGAATCAGCCGTATTTCAATTACGGCGCGAAGGTGCGAGCCAAACGTCTGGTGCGCAATGACGGCACCTATGCCGGCAAGGAGATCGGCGACCTTCTCGTGAAGAAGGGCGAGGTCGGCTATGTCGTCAGCATCGGCACCTTCCTGCAGCAGTTCTATATTTACGGCGTCGAGTTTCTCGACAGCGGCAATCGCGTCGGCATGAAGCGCCGCGAACTCGAATGGGCCGACGCCTCCAACGACGACGATGACCTTCCCCTGCCTCAGGAGCTTGACGCATGATCGATCCGCGCGAACCGAAATATCAATGGGGCATGCGCGTGCGGTGCCTGACCGATCTGGTCAATGACGGCTCCTTCCCCGACGCGCCCGAGGATGCGGTGCTGGCGGCGGAAGGGGCGCTGGGCGAGATCGTCCAGGTCGGCGCCCATGTCGAGAGCAACACGCCCGTTTACATGGTCGAGTTCGAACAGAAATATGTGGTCGGCTGCCTCGAAGAGGAAATCGAGCCGGTCTAGCGCATAGCCCCGAAACGTGGCTCCCGGTTTTCGGGCGGGGCTATGCGCCAACGAGACGTTCTGGAGTTTGATCATGGGCATCGACGAAGCGGTCCTGAGCGACATCGAGGCGACGGTTGCGGCGGCGCAATCGCCGGCCGTGCTGGCGGAATTGCGGCAAAAATATCCGCGGATGGCTTGGTTGCGCTGCGACGCTTCCGATGTCGCGGAGACGCCGTGGAAGACAGTCGGTTTGTTCGACCTGCATCTGGTCGGCGGCGACCATTGTCCGCAGGTGGTGCCCGATCCGACCCAGGCCACCGGCTTCATTCTCGCGCGGCGGGCCGGCTGATGACCGAATATGATTATTCCGACGAAGGCGAAGGCCAATATATCGAAATTCCGGACGAGCCGATTCCGCTCTCCGATCCCGATCTGACCGCCGCCGAGCTGAAGGCGGTGGAGGCGGTGCTGCGTTCGCCGTTTCTGGGGGCGGGGCCTGTCGTCGACGAGTTCGAAAAAGCCTTCGCGAAATATCTGGGGCGGCGCTACGCCATTGCGGTTCCCAGCGGAACGATCGGTCTTGCGCTGATCCTGCTGGCGCAGGGCGTGGGGCCGGGCGACGAGGTGATCGCGCCCTCCTATTCGTTCCGCGAATGCGCCCAGGCCATTGCGGCGATCGGCGCGACGCCCGTCTTCATCGACATCGACTATTGGTCGGGCTGCGTCGCCGCCTCCAAGGCGGAAGCCAAGATTTCGGAAAAGACCCGCGCCATTGTCGTGCTCAACAGCAATGGTCATCCCGCCAATTGGACCGCGTTCCGCGCTCTGGCGGAAAAGACCAAGCTGCCGCTGATCGAGGATTGTTCGGAGTCCATTGGCTCGCGCTATCAGGGGGCTTTGGTCGGCACGTTTGGCGACGCCAGCTTTTTTGATTTCTCGCAGCCGTCGCCGCTGGTCTGCGGCGAGGGCGGCATGATCGTCACCGACGATGTCGATCTGGCCATGGCGGTGCGGCGGCGCCGGTCCCATGCGCTGGAGGAGCGCGGCTCGGTGGCCGTCACCAGCGCGCCTGCGCTTCAGGCGAAGATGAGCGATCTGACCGCCGCGCTCGGGCTCGTGCAATTGTCCCGGATCGACGAGATTTTGGAGAAGCGGCGCGAGACCGAACAGACCTATTCGAAATTCATCCAGGCTTTCGAAGGCATCAAGCCGCCCTATGTCGGGCCTGAGGTCACGGAGCTGCATTGGTTCGTCTATGTCGTGCATCTGGGCACGCGCTACGACCGCAAGACGCGCGATTCCATCATTGAGGAATTGGTTCTCGAACAGGTGGAGGGCTCGCCCTATTGCACGCCGCTGCATTTGCAGCGCCATTACTTTGAACGCGGCTGGCGTCGCGGCGATCTGCTGGTCACCGAAAAGGTGGCCGATCGCGCCGTCGCCCTGCCGTTCCACTCACACCTGAGCCCGGAGCAGATCGAATTCATCATGGCCACCGCGAAGGACGCGCTGGTCTCGGCGAATACCGGCGCCGCCCCTCTCTAGGGGCGGAGTCGGAGAATAACGATCGACGGCCAAAAGAGCCGCGACGTAAAATTTTGGAGTTGGAAACATGGCATCTGTGACTTTGGCCCCGACGGGCCAGGTGGTGGAGGCGGCTGAAGGCGAGTCGCTTCTCTCCGTCATCTTGAAAGCGATCCCTGGATTTTCGCACAAGTGCGAGGGCAAGGCGCAATGCGGCTCTTGCCACATCTTCGTGCTTGAAGGACGAAAAGGCCTGACCAAGACCACGCGGGAAGAGAATTCCAAGCTCGACGAACTCGTCGGCGTCGGCTCGAAATCGCGACTGGCCTGCCAGACCAAGGTCTTGGGCGCCGAAGACATCAAGGTGGAAATTCTGAGTTTCGTCTGATCCGTTTTTCAGGATCGGATGGAAGCCCGCGCGGATGGGGTTCGCGCGGGAGAGGCGCCGGCTTGCCTTTTTTCAGCAAGCGGCGCCGCGCGCGAAGGGGACCGCCCCCGGTCTTCGCGCGGAAAAACCTGGCGCTCTCCGGGATTCGGGCGAAGCGGGAGAGCGTTGGGGAGGGGGCGTTTTCGTCAGGGAGTCACAACATGACGCAAGTGATCGTTCACGCCTGCTACTATCCCGATGGCACGATCAAGGAGATCGGCGAGCGTCCCAGCACTATGTCGGGGCAGCAATGGTTCAATTTCCTCTGCCAGAAAGTTCCGCACGCCGGCGCGGCTCTGTCGGGCGGTCGGCATGTTTTCAGGCTGTCGGCAGGGGATCTCGATGCGCTCAAGGCGGAGGCCGGAGCGTAATCGTCAAATTGAAGCCCGCCGGCGTCGCAACCGGCGGGCTCACGCGTGGTCCGCCCTCGTGCTTCGAGACGGCCTTTCGGCCTCCTCAGCATGAGGGCTCATTTTTTGGCGGTTCGCTTATGCCGCCGCCAGAGCGGCGGCCGCGTCGCGCTTGATGCGCTCGACCATGGAGCGCAGGCCGTTGGAGCGCTGCGGCGTCAGGTGTTGTTCGAAGCCGAGCCGCTTGAACAGGGCCGGCGCGTCGGCCGCCAAAATGTCCTTCGCCGTATGGCCGGAGAAAAAGGCCAGCGTCAGCGCCACCAGGCCGCGCACGATATGGGCGTCGCTGTCCCCCAAAAAGTTCAGGACCGGAACGCCGTCGGCGTTGCGCTCCACTGTCGTCTGCAGCCAGACCTGGCTGGCGCAGCCGCGCACCTTGTTCTCGTCGGTGTGGGCCTCTTCCGGCAGCGGGTCGAGGCTGCGGCCGAGCTCGATCAGATAGCGGTACCGGTCGTCCCAATCGTCGAGGAACTCGAAACTTTCGATGATTTCGTCCAGCGTCATACCAAAACCTTCCCGGTCGCGTTTTCCGCGCGGCCATGCAAGAAACGCGCAGCCTCTATTTCGCCCTTTGTCGCAAGTCAGACAAGCCCTCAGGCGCCCTTGCCCTCAGGCGCCCTTGGCCAGCGTTTCCGGCCTATACCCTTCCTCGCGCAAAACCTGGTTCACCGCCGGGCGCGCCAGCATGGCGCGATAATGGCGCAGCAGGTTGGCCGGCAGTTTCATCCCCACTTTGTCGGCCCAGAATACGACGTAAAACAGCACGGGATCGGCCGCCGAAAAATTTTGGGCGATCCAGTCGCGGCCCTCCAGCTGTCGGTCCACCAGCGCCAAAGCCTTTTGCGCCAGCGCGAGGCCCTGCGCCTTGATGCTCTCGTGCAGCGACGAATCCGGGCAAAAATTGCCCGGCGCGAAATAGCGGGCGAAGCCCTGGCCGTGGATCGCCGAGGCGACAAAAATCATCGTCTCCAGCGCCCGCGTCTCCTCCTCGGGATCGGTGGGCCAGAAGCGTCCCTTGCGCCGGGTCTTCGCCAGCCAGAAGGCGATGGCGGGAACTTCCGTCAGCACCGAGCCGTCCGGGCGCACCAGAGCGGGGATATTCGCCTTGGGATTGATGGCGAGATAGTCCGGCTTGAACTGATCGCCCGCCGGCAGGTTGACGATATGCGCTTCAAAAACCTCCTCCAGCTCCTCCAGCAGGATGTGGATGGAGGTCGAGCAGGATCCGGGCGTCATGTAGAGTTTCATCGGCATGTGCGTTCTCCGACACTGGCTCGTTTCTTGCAATTTCCGTGACCGTTCAGGAGACATGAGAGCCGTCATGAGCGTCAGTGCGGAAAGCCCGCGCGAATATTTCGCCATTTGCGAGGTCGAGGAGATTCCGCGCGGCGGCGCGCGCGCCTTCGATCTCGCCGAGCCCGACGGCGAGGGGCAGAAACCGTTTCGCATCGTCATCGCCCGCAACGCCAGGGGCGACCATTTCGCCTATCGCAACGCCTGCCCGCACCAGGGCGTGTGGCTGAATGTCGGGTCCGGGACGTTTTTTGACGAAAGCGGCGCGCTGCGCTGCGGTCGGCATGGCTCCCGGTTTGATCTGGAAAGCGGGACCTGCGTGTCCGGGCCTTGCGAGGGCGCGCAGCTGCAAAAAATCGGCGTGGCCGTGGTCACCGGCGACGTCTGCATCCATGGCGTCAGGCTGGTCGAGGACGACCGCGCCTGGGACGACGACGACACCATGGACATTACGGTTCCGCCGGGTTGAGCATGACGACACGCTATTTTCTGTCCACCAGCGGCATCAAATTGCCGCTGCGCATGGTCAATGAGATCGAACAGGACGCCTTGTCCAACCGCAACACCTATATTCGCGCCGATTACGATGGCGATGGCCGGTTGCTGCGCTTCGAAAAGCTGGTCTATGGCGACATCGAGCTGACCCACGCCTATGAATATGACGCGGAGGGGGCGCTGCGCCGCGCGGAAATCGCGCTGGCCGACGAGGACCCGATGGTGCTGGATTTCCCGGCATGAGCCTTTATGAGCGCATCGGCGGCGCCGTGACCATCGATCGCGTGGTCGAGAGTTTTTATCGCGCCATGGACGAATTGCCGCAGGCGAAGACGATCCGCGCCATGCACGCCGACAATCTCGCCGGCGTGAAAGTGGTGCTGAAGAAATATCTGAGCGAATGGACCGGCGGGCCCGCGCTCTATTCGCCGGTCAAGGGGCATCCGCGCATGCGCCAGCGCCATATGGGTTTCGCCATCGACAATGCCGCCCGCGACGCCTGGATGGCCTGCATGGACCAGGCGCTGGCGGAGCATGTGTCGGACCCCGAGGCGCGCGACACCTTGCGCGACAATATGAAAAAGCTCGCGGATTGGATGCGCAACAGCGAATGAGCTCCGTCGCTTCCGCAGGGATGAGGGTGACATCGCGTTGACGCGCGGCTACGATCAACAAAGGCGCCTGGGCGCGCCAAAGATTTTTCGCCGGATGAAGGTCCGGTCCTGATGGAGTTTGGATGTCATGAGTGAGTCGGCTGCGGGCAGCATTTATGAGCGCATCGGCGGCGTCGAGACGATCAACAAGGTGGTCGATAGTTTTTACCGCCACATGAGCCTGTTGCCGCAGGCGCAGACCATTCGCGCCATGCATGGCGACGGCCTGATCGCCATGAAGAGCGTGCTGAAGAAATATCTCACCGAACAGACCGGCGGACCCGATCTCTATTCGTCGGAAAAGGGCCATCCGCCCATGCTCCAGCGCCACCAGGCCTTTCCCATCGACAATTACGCCGCCGACGTCTGGATGGAATGCATGGATCTCGCGCTGTCGGAGCATGTCGCCGACGCCGATGTCCGCACGCAATTGCACGCCAAGATCCGGTCGCTCGCCGACATGATGCGCAATACCAAATAAGCCAGAAGTCGTTGACAGGCGCGAGGAGTGTTATGTTATAACATTCAGGTTCCTCTGGAGGCCTGATGCGATATCCCCGCGCCGTCACTGTCGCGCTCTGCGCTTTTTCCCCGTCTCTCGCCGAGGCTCATTGTGTCGCGGGCGGGCGCTCCTTCCCGGCGACGCTCGCCGTTGAGGAGCCCTGCGTCCACGAAGCCCTGGCCTTGCCGGATTTTGTCGCCTCCAGCACCGGCGATCCCGCCGGACAGGGATTTGATATCGGCGGCCATTACTCCAAGCGGTTGTTCGAAAACCTGTCGGTCGAGCTCGGCCGCCATTGGGGCTGGCTGGGAACGCCGCAGGGGGCCACATTCGGGCCCGGCGCGGTCGAGACCGGCGTCAAATACCAATTCGTCACCCTGCCGGAGCAGGAGCTGATGGTGTCCGCCCTGTTTTCCGTCGAATGGGGAAACACCGGCGCTTTGGCCCTTGGCGCGCCCACCTATCATGTCTACACGGCGGGTCTGGCGTTCGGCAAAGGGTTTGGCGATCTGCCCTTCGCGCTCAACCTGCTGCGTCCCTTCGCCGTGACCGGCGATATCGGCTATTCCGTCCCGGCGCGGTCCAGCACGATCGGACCCGGGTTCGAGGTCGAACGCAATCCCCAGCTGCTCAGCACCGGCGTGACCCTGCAATATTCCATGCCCTATCTGCGCCAGCATGTCGTCGACTTCGACCTGCCGCGATTCGTGAACCGGCTGGTTCCGCTGGTCGAACTGGC
This sequence comes from Rhodoblastus acidophilus, assembly GCF_025961575.1. GTDB lineage: Bacteria > Pseudomonadota > Alphaproteobacteria > Rhizobiales > Beijerinckiaceae > Rhodoblastus > Rhodoblastus acidophilus_C. Next base: position 27,403 of record NZ_JAOQNX010000021.1, read on the forward strand.
GTTGGAGACGCCGGTGGCGAACACGTTTTCCTCCGGGCGCGCCACGGTCGGGACCGTGAATCCCGGCGTGATCTATACCGACAAAGCCTGGCAGTTCGGCGTCGAAGCGATGATCCCGATCAACCGGCTGAGCGGCCGGGATGTCGGCGTGCGCGCGCAATTGCATCTCGCTCTGGACGAGATTTTGCCGCCGCAACTGTCGCGGCCGCTGTTCGCCGGGGGACCGCCGATGATCGGCGGCGGAGGCGCGCCATGAGCGCCGCGCGGGTTTTGGCCCTCAGCGCCGCGCGGGTTTTGGCCCTGCTGGCCTTGCTGCCGGCTTCGGCCTCGGCGGCCGTCGAACTCGACCGCGCCGCGCCGCGCGTCGGATCGACCATCGCCGCCGCGCCTGACCGTGTCGTGCTGGATTTTTCCGAGGCGCCCGAGGGCGCGTCCGGCGAAGTGCGCGACGCCGCGGGCGCGCGCGTCGATGTCGGCGGGCTGACAATCACCAAAGACTCGCCGCGGGCGACGCTGATGGTGCGGCCGCTGGGGCCGGGGGATTATAGCGTGCGCTGGTGGGCGAAGTCCGACGACGGCGACGAGACCCAGGGGCGTTTCTTCTTTCGCGTCGTCCGCTGACCGGTTACAGCGGCGCGCCGAAAAAATCCTCGTCCTCGCCGCCAGCGATGCAGTGCAGGCCGCGCGCGTTTTCAAAAATGACGCGCTCGGCCTCGTCGGCTTCGCGATGGCTGAGCGTTCCCTCGGGCGCGCCCGCCAGAAGCCAGGGTTTTCCGGTGCGCAAAAATCGCTGCAAATGTTTCAGATCGTTGGGGCGGACCACGCATTTCGGTTTTTCGTCGACGAGAACGGTGATCGGAACCAAGCGGACCTCCTGAACTAAAAACCTTCCTTGGGGCTGCCCCAGGATTTTGAGCCGGGAACCAGTGTCGCCTTGATCTTCGCCTTGTCGAGGTCGGCCTGGTTTCGGTACAGCGTCGCCTCGTGGATGGTGACGCCGTTCTTGTTCTTCACCGCGACATAGCGCACGGGCAAATCCACTTCGCACGTGTAGCCGCCGCCGGGATCGTCGGTCGCGCGCAAATCGCCGTTCCAATCGACGAAAAAGCCGCTCATGGATGCAACCTCAGTTCCGCGCGGGCGGGGGCCATGTCGCGGGTTTCGGCGCCTTCGAGCTCCTGACGCGCGACGCTGCGCACGCGGGCGTCGGGCACCAGGGTTTTGGTGGTCTTGGCGATGTTTTTGACGCGCGCCAGCACGCGGGCGGCGACGGAATTGTCGAGGTCGAGGCCGACGGCGGCGCAGACCGAGCGCACTGCGGCGAGGCCGGAATGCTTGCCGATCACCACCTTGTGGCGGCGCCCGAGCATGGCGGGGTCGAGGCCCTGGTAGGTGCGCACGTCATGGAGCAGGCCGGCGACGTGGATGCCGGATTCATGCGTAAAAATATCGGCGCCGACGATGGGTTTGGCGCGGGGGATCGAATCCCTGGACGCCTTGGCGACGAGGTCGCAGAGCTCCATCAGTCTGGTCGGGTCGACGCCGGTGCGGGCGTCGGCGGTGCGGGGCAGGGCGACCGCCACTTCCTCCAGCGGCGCATTGCCGGCGCGCTCGCCCAGGCCCAGAACGGTGACGCTGGCCGCGCTGGCGCCGGCGCGAATCGCGGCCAGGGTGTTGGCGGTGGCGAGGCCCAAATCATTGTGGCCGTGGAATTCGATCGGCAAATCCGTCTCGTCGCGCAGGCGCTTGATATATTCATAGGTCGAGAACGGGTCGAGCAGGCCGAGGGTGTCGGCGAAGCGGAAGCGGAACACGCCGAGTTTTGCCGCCGCGCCGGCGATCAGGCCGATGTCGCGCAGGTCGGCGCGGGACGAATCCTCGCCGCCCAGCGCAACCTCAAGGCCTTTTTCGCGGGCGTAGCCGATCACGCGGGTGACGCGGGCCGCCACTTCATCCGGTTCGGCCTTGAGTTTGACGCGCATTTGCAGCCGCGACATGGGGGCTGAAATATTGACGTGTTTGACGCCCGCACGAAGCGCGGCGTCCACGTCGGTTTCGCTGAGCCGGCACCATGCCGTGACGCGCGTACAAAAATTTTGGGAGACGACGGCGGCTATGCCTTCCACTTCCTCGTCGCCCATGGCGGGGGTGCCCGCCTCGATTTCATCGACGCCGGCGGCGGCTAGTTCGCGGGCGATGGCGACCTTTTCGGCGAGGGTGAAGACGACGCCCGGCGCCTGTTCGCCGTCGCGAAGCGTGGTGTCGTTGATCTGGATGTGCGAGCCGGTTTTGAGCATGGTTGATCTCACGCGGTCTTTTTGAGCATTTCGCCCCACAGCGGCGATTTCTCGCGCACTGAAGAGACGATTTCGGGAAGGTTTTGCAACACGAGGTCGATTTCGGCCTCTGTCGTTTCATGCGACAGCGAAAAGCGCAGCGCGCCCTGCAGATAGAGCGGGGGCACGCGCATGGCGCGCAGCACGTGGCTCGGCTCCATCGTCCCGGAGGCGCAGGCCGAGCCCGAGGAGGCGGCGACGCCCGCGCGGTCGAGCTTGTGCAGCAGCGCCTCGCTGTCGGCGCAGGCGAAGGCGATGTTGAGCGTATTGGGCAGGCGCGCGCCGGCGCCGTTCACCCGCGCCTGCGGAATGGCGGCGAGCAGGCCTTTTTCCAGGCGGTCGCGCAGCGTGGCGATGCGGGCGAGATCGGTGTTCTGGGCGAGTTTGGCGGCGACGCCGAGGCCGACAATGCCGGGGGCGTTTTCGGTGCCGGCGCGGCGGCCGCGCTCCTGCTTGCCGCCGCGAAACAGGGCTGAGAATTTTGTCCCCTTCTTCACATAGAGCGCGCCAATCCCCTTGGGGCCGCAAATCTTGTGGCCGGACAGCGACAGCATGTCGATGGCCGTGTCTTTCACGTTCAGCGCCAGTTTGCCGGCGGCCTGCACGGCGTCGCTGTGGAACAAAGCGCCGGCTTCATGCGCCAGCGCCGCGAGTTCGGCGACCGGGAAAATCTTGCCGGTCTCGTTATTGGCCCACATGATCGAGACCACCGCCGTTTTTTCAGACAGCGCGGCGCGATAGGCGTCCATGTCGAGAGCGCCGGTCTCGTCGACCGGGATGATGTGGATTTTGGCGCGGCCGGTCTTTTCCAGGTGCTGGCAAAAATTCAGCACGGCGGGGTGCTCGACCGCGCTGGTGACGATTTCCGCGCGGGGGGCTTGGGTCTCAAGGGCCGAGAGAATCGCGGTGGCGTCGGATTCGGTGCCGCCGCTGGTGAAGAGGATCTCGTGGTCGAATTCGGCGCCGATCAGGGTTTGCACCGACTGCCGCGCCGCCTTCAGGGCCGGGGCGACCGCCGCGCCAAACTCGTGGGTGGACGAGGCGTTGCCGAAATTTTCGGTGAAGAACGGCAGCATGGCCGCCACCACCTCAGCCGCGACCCGCGTGGTCGCGTTATTGTCGAGATAGGCCGGCGCCATCAGGCGAAACTCTTGCCGCAGCCGCAGGAGGCGGTGGCGTTGGGGTTGTTGAAGACGAAGCCGGACTGTTCGAGCGAGCTGGCGTAATCGACCACCATGCCCGCCACCATGGGCTGCGAAATGTCGTCGATGAAGATTTTCACGCCATCCGCGTCAATGACGGCGTCGCCCGCTTGTTCGCTGGCCAGCTCCATCTTGTACATGAAGCCGGAGCAGCCGCCGGCTTCGACCATGATGCGCAGGCCGGAGGCGGGCGTCTTGGCGGTCTCCACAATGGTTTTCGCGGCGGAAACGGCGCTGGGCGTCAGTTCGATCATGGCGATGCTCCACATTGCGCTGATGTGGAGCAAGGACGGCGCCAGGGGCCTTGTCGCATTTGCGACGCTGAGCCCGCTCAGTGCGGCGGACGGTCTGCTGAAAGACGCGTGGACCGCCCCCGCCCTTCGAGACGCCCGCTCGCGCGGGCTCCTCAGGGTGAGGGCTAATCTATTGGTTTTAAAACGGAATTTCGCGTTTTTTGGCGGTCCGCCAGAATTAAAAAAGCCCCGCGGACCAAGAGTCCGCGGGGCTTCCCTTCACGCCGGGGAGGAGGTCAGCCGGCAGTCAAGAGGAGGCAGATGACGATCATGGCGGCGGCTGCGACAATGGCGATCATGCCGACGCCGGCGAGGCCGACGGTCGCGGCGGTCAGCAGCGTCGCGCCGAGCAGGGCGAAGAAGCCGATGAAAAACAGGACGGCGTCGCGGCGCTCGGTGTTGGCCGGGACGGCGGCGACGACGGGGGCAACGGCTTCGGCTTCGACGAAATCGAAGGGGCTGGCGATATCGATGTTCAGGGTCATGGCATCCTCATGTCTTCTGTGCCGACCAGGGTTGACGCTGCGGTGGACGGACAGCGCCAACCCTCTGAATCGAAAGCGCAAGCATTCGAGTCTCGCGGCGACCTTTGATCTGCATCAAAGTCGGCCGTTGATCTAGATCAATTACGAGGCGAGCGCAAGCCCTGTCGTTCGCCTGCCGAAAAGGCAGGCGCGCGTCGTGATGAGCAATCGCTTAAGGGCGCTATCTGCTTGGCGCGGCGGCGTCATTCCCGCGCATTCGCCAGCGCGTTCCGTGGCGAAAACAGCCGAAAACTCCTCCTAAAGAAGGAGGAGCGCCGGGCTGTACTTAAGGAGGAGGGGTTTTCCTTACGCGCCGCTGTGCTGCAGGAAATCCCAGACGGTGCGGTTGGCGTCGAAATAATCCGAGGCTTCGCCGTTGTCGGGGGCGCGGCCGGGCGTGTGATGGGCGCCGGCGTCGAGGCGGATCAGCTCGGTCGGCGCCTTGCAGCCGGAGAAGCTGGCGATGGCGCCGCGGGTGCGCGCGTCCTTGACGTCGCGGCGCGCGCCGCAGCTGTTGATTTTCGCAAAGGTTTGCAGGGTCTGCTCGGCGCCGAACGCGTCGAACACCGTGTCGCCCGCCGTCGCCTTGCCGCCGGCGAAGGGGATTTTGGCGTCCTGCGCGCTGTTGACGGCGATATAGGCGAGCGGGGCGGCGGGTTCGCAGGCGGTCAGGTCCTGCGGCATGGCCGAGGCGACGGTGGCGAGGCCGGCGATGGGGCGGCCGACGCCCGCGCAGGCCGCGCGAAAGGCGAGGGGGCCGCCGGAGCCGACGCCGACGACGAAAATGCGGCGCGGGTCGACCCGGCCCTGGGCGATCAGGTGCTCGGTAAGCTGGCGCAGAAAGGCGAGTTCGCGATCGGAATCCGGTCCGGCGGTCACCGGCCAATGGCCGCCGAGCGCCTCGGGATAGACGAAGATCGGCTTGGCGCCGGCGAATTGTTCGAGCCCGTGGTGGCGCCGGCCGCGCGCGACCACGCCGCCGGAGCGCTGCAGCACGATGATCAGCGGACGGCGCCGCAATTTGAGGCGTTCGCGCTCGACGATCACCGCGGCGCGCGAGACGCCGCCGGAGGACAGGGTGAGTCGCGCCGCCGCTTCCGCGGGCGCTGCGTCCAGGAGGAACAGGGCGAGGCCCAAGGCGGCGGCTGCGCGCCCGGCGCGGAACAGGTCTGTCGAAATCAAGCGCAAGTCTCCAAATCGGGTCGAGCTTGCCGTCCCGCCGGGGCGAAAACATGGCGGCCGCACGAAATTCCACCGCAATCCTTGCCGCTCCCTCCGCGCGTTCGCAAGCCTTATTGTCAGTCTAAGGGCTGACTTGCATTGCATTGCGCCGGCGGCGGCTTTCGATTATCGAAACTTCAACTTTCAAAGCCGGCGCCGCGCCCAATCGTCGCAGCCGGCTCTGCGGTCCAACAGAAAGGCGTCCCATGGCCGAGGCCAAATCCAGCCCGCTGCCGATCGCGCAGCGCCGTCCGCTCTCGCCGCATGTCCAGATCTATCGCTGGTCGGCGACCATGGCGATGTCGATCCTGCATCGCGTGACCGGCGTCGCGCTCTATCTCGGCACGATCCTGCTCACCGTCTATCTGTTCACGGCGGCCAGCGGCGGCGTCGCCTTCGCCGAGGTCTCCCGCTTCTTCGGCTCGCCGCTCGGCCTCGTCATCCTGTTCGGCTACACGTTCGCGCTGATGCTGCATGTCTGCGGCGGTCTGCGTCACGCCGTCTGGGAGGCCGCGCGCGGCTTCGATCCCGTCAGCCGCAGTCTGCTGGCCTGGGGCTCGCTGATCGGCGCCGTCATCCTCACCGCGCTGGCCTGGGCCGGCGCCTTCCTGCTCTGAGGAGTCGCTCCATGCCCAAAGCCGACCCGAACCTCCAGACGCCCCGCGCCCGTGTCAAACATCTTGGCACCGCCCGCGCCGGCACCCGCGACCTCTGGGAAATCCGCTTCACCTCCTTCGCGCTGCTGCCGCTGACCGTCGGCTTCGTCGTGATCGTCGCCATGCTGGCGAAATCCGATCTGGCGGAGGCGCGCGCGCTGCTCGGCACGCCGATCCCCGCCATGACCATGATCGTGTTCGTGCTCGCCAGCATCTGGCACATGGCGGTCGGCCTGCGCTCGGTGATCGTCGACTACATCCGCCACCAGCACATGCGCGAACTCGCGCTGATGGCGAACCTGTGCTTCTCGACCGGCATCGGCTTCGTCTGCACCTATTCGGTGCTGCGCCTCAGCTTCCTTCAGTAACGCGCCTTGGCGCTGTTCCAGACTTCAAGGGTTTAGACATGGCTTCTCACAAGGCCTATCCGATCACTGACCACACGTTCGATGTGGTGGTGGTCGGCGCCGGCGGCGCCGGCTTGCGCGCCACTGTCGGCTGCTCGCAGGCGGGCTTGCGCACCGCGTGCATCTCCAAAGTGTTTCCGACGCGCTCGCATACGGTTGCGGCGCAGGGCGGCGTCGCCGCCTCGCTGGCCAATATGGGGCCGGACAATTGGAAATGGCACATGTACGACACCGTCAAGGGGTCGGATTGGCTCGGCGACCAGGACGCCATCGAATATCTGTGCCGCAACGCGCCGCAGGCGGTGTACGAGCTTGAGCACTGGGGCGTGCCGTTTTCGCGCACCGCCGAGGGCAAGATCTACCAGCGTCCGTTCGGCGGCATGACCACCGATTTCGGCAAGGGCCCGCCGGCGCAGCGCACCTGCGCCGCCGCCGACCGCACCGGTCACGCGATGCTGCACACCCTCTACGGGCAGGCGCTGAAGAACGAGACCGAGTTTTTTATTGAATATTTTGCGATCGACCTGATCATGGATGCGGAAGGCAAGTGCCGCGGCGTGGTCTGCTTGAAGATGGACGACGGCACCATCCATCGCTTCCGCTCGCAACTCGTGATCCTGGCGACCGGCGGCTATGGCCGCGCTTACTTCTCCGCGACCTCGGCGCACACCTGCACGGGCGACGGCGGCGGCATGATTCTTCGCGCCGGCCTGCCGATCCAGGATTTGGAATTCGTGCAGTTCCATCCGACCGGCATTTATGGCGCGGGCTGCCTGATCACCGAGGGCGCGCGCGGCGAAGGCGGCTATCTCACCAACGCCAAGGGCGAGCGCTTCATGGAGCGCTATGCGCCGTCGGTGAAAGACCTGGCGCCGCGCGACATGGTCTCGCGCGCCATGACCATGGAAATCCGCGAGGGCCGCGGGGTTGGCAAGGGCGCGGATCATATCTATCTGCACCTCGATCACCTCGATCCCGCCATCCTGCACGAGCGTCTGCCCGGCATTTCGGAAAGCGCCAAAATCTTTGCTGGCGTCGATGTGACCCGCGAGCCGATCCCGGTGCTGCCGACCGTTCACTACAATATGGGCGGCATCCAGACGAACTATCATGGCGAAGTGCTGACCAAGCGGGGCGACGATCCCGATGTGGTGGTGCCCGGCCTGATGGCGCTCGGCGAAGCCGCCTGCGTGTCGGTCCATGGCGCCAACCGCCTCGGCTCGAACTCGCTGATCGATCTCGTCGTGTTCGGCCGCGCCGCCGGTCTGCGCGCCGCGGAGCTGGTCAAGGCCGGCGCCAAGCAGGCGGAGCTGCCGGCCGACTCGGCCGATCTGTCTCTGTCGCGTCTCGACCATTACCGAAACGCCAATGGCGGCACGCCCACCGCCGAGCTGCGTCTGAAGATGCAGAAGGTGATGCAGAACAATTGCGCCGTGTACCGCACCGGCGAGGTTTTGCAGGAAGGCGTGCAGCTGATCCACGACGTGTGGGGCGGCCGCGACGATCTAAAGGTCACCGACCGCTCGCTGGTGTGGAATTCCGACCTGATCGAGACCCTGGAATTCGACAATCTCATCGTCCAGGCGGTGGTCACCATGGTCGGCGCGGAAAACCGCAAGGAATCGCGCGGCGCCCATGCCCGCGAGGATTTCTCCGAACGCGACGACGTCAACTGGATGAAGCACACGCTGGCCACCATCGACGACACAGCCAAAAAGGTGTCGATCGATTACCGCCCGGTCCACAGCTACACCATGACCGACGAGGTTTCGTATATCGAGCCCAAGGCTCGCGTGTACTGATCGAGGATTTACAATGGTCGAACTCGCCCTGCCGAAAAACTCGGTCTATGGACCCGGAAAAGTCTGGCCCGCGCCCGCCAATGCGCGCCTGCTCACCGAGTTCCGCATCTATCGCTGGAATCCGGATGACGGCAACAATCCGCAGATCGACACCTATTTTGTCGATCGCGACGATTGCGGTCCGATGGTTCTCGATGCGCTGCTCTACATCAAGAACAAGATCGATCCGACGCTGACGCTGCGCCGCTCCTGCCGCGAAGGCATTTGCGGCTCCTGCGCCATGAACATCGACGGCCAGAACACGCTTGCGTGCACCAAAGCCATCGACGACGTGAAATGGCCGGTCAAAATCTTCCCGCTGCCGCATATGCCGGTGGTCAAGGATCTGGTGCCGGACCTCACCCACTTTTATGCGCAACATGCGTCCATTGAGCCCTGGCTCAAGACCGAGACGCCGGCACCGGAAAAGGAATGGCTGCAGTCGCCTGCGGATCGTTCAAAACTCGATGGCCTGTACGAGTGCATTTTGTGCGCGTGCTGCTCGACGTCCTGTCCGTCCTATTGGTGGAACGGCGATCGCTATCTCGGGCCGTCCGCTCTGTTGCAGGCCTATCGCTGGCTGATCGACTCGCGCGACGAAAGCACCGGCGAGCGTCTGGACGATCTGGAAGACCCGTTCCGGCTCTATCGCTGCCACACCATCATGAACTGCGCCCGCGCTTGCCCCAAGGGGTTGAACCCCGCCAAGGCCATTGCGGAAATCAAGAATTTGATGATCGCGCGGCAGGCGTAAGTTGAGGGCGACGCGGCTGACAGAGCCGTGGACCGCCCTTGTGGTTCGAGACGGAGGCTTCGCCTCCTCCTCACCATGAGGGCTAATTTTGGGCGCGCCCGGTTGGGCGCGCTTTTTTATTGCGGGGCGCCCCAGTTCGCCAGTTTTTGCAGGGCGCGTTCGAGCGTTGTCTGCTGCTTGGCGAAACAGAAGCGGATGTGGCTGCGCAGGTCGCGGTTTTCGTAAAAGGCGGTGAGCGGAATCGCGGCGACGCCGGCTTCCTCGACCATGCGCTTGCAAAAGGCGAGGTCGTCGCCGTCGCTGTCGAAGGCGGAAAAATCGGCCACGGCAAAATAGGTCGCTTGCGCCGGGCGGACCTTGAACCCCAGTGTGTTCAGACCGTTGGTGAGAAAATCGCGGCGGGTTTGCAGCGCCTGTTTCAGGGCGTCAAAATAGGCTTGCGGCATGTTCAGGCCCGCCGCCACCGCCGCTTGCAGGGCTGGCGGGGTCGTAAAAGTGACGAACTGGTGGGCGCGGGCGATGGGGCCGAGCAGTTTTGGATCGGCCATGACATAGCCAACCTTCCAGCCGGTGACCGAAAAGGTTTTGCCGGCCGAGCCGATGCGCGCCACGCGATCGCGGATCTCCGCGATGCCGAACAGGCTTTTGTGCGCGCCTTCAAAGACAAGGTGCTCATAAACCTCGTCGCAGATGGCGACGAGATCGTGCTTCAGCATGAGCTCGGCGAGGAAGCCGAGTTCTTCGGTATCAAAAATTTTTCCAACGGGGTTCATCGGCGTGTTGACGACCAGCGCGCGGGTGCGCGGCGTGATCGCGGCTTTCAGGCGTTCGAAGGGCAGGCGCCAGTCGGGCGGCGTCAGTTTGACAGCGACCGGGACCGCGCCGCCGCGGCGGATGATCGGCGCGTAGGAATCGTAGACCGGCTCGAACACGATCACTTCATCGCCGGGGTTGAGTAGGGCGAGAAAACAATCCGATAGCGCCTCTGTGGCGCCGGAGGTGATCATGACCTCGTCCGGAGCGGCCTCCAGGCCCAGGAAACGGCGGGCATTGTCGGCCACCGCTTTTCGCAGCGCGGGCAGGCCCATCATTGGTGGGTACTGGTGCGAGCCCTCGCGCAGGGCTTTTACGGCCGCCTCGATCAGTTCGGGCGGCTCCAGCCCTTCCGGAAAGCCCTGGCCAAGGTTTTCCGCGCCTTTTTCCCGCGCCAGCGTCGACATGATCTCGAAAATCGAGGTCGAAACCTGGGAAAATGTGGCGTTGGCCATCTCAGACCTTTAGGAAGGTGACGTGGCCCATTTTCCGACCGGGGCGCGCTTCGGTCTTGCCGTAAAGATGCAGGCAGGCGCCGGGCTGGCGCAGCAGATCGCGCCATTCCTTGATGTCGTCGCCGATCAGATTGCGCATGACGACTGGACCGTGAGCGCGCGGCGAGCCCAGAGGAAAGCCGCAGACGGCGCGGATGTGCTGCTCGAATTGCGAGGTGACCGAACCGTCGAGCGTCCAGTGGCCGGAATTGTGCACGCGCGGCGCGATTTCGTTGACCAGCAGGGTCTGGCCTTGCGGCCCGTTGACCAGAAACATTTCCACCGCGAGCACGCCGACATAGTCGAGGGCTTCGGCGATCTTTTGCGCCTTTTCCGTGGCGCGGCGGAGCAGGTCGGGCGACATGCGCGCGGGCACGGTGGTGGTGTCGAGAATGTGGTTGTCGTGGACGTTCTCGCCGACGTCCCAGGCCAAAAATTCGCCGTCGAGGCCGCGCGCCGCCACCACCGAGACTTCCATGGCGAAAGGCACAAAACCTTCGAGAATGGAGGGCTGTCCGCCGAGCGAGCGGAAGGCGACCGCGAGGTCCGCGCCTTCCTTGATCGTGGTCTGGCCCTTGCCGTCATAGCCGAAGCGCCGGGTTTTGAGGATCGACGGGCGGCCGATCCGCGCCACCGCGCGGGCGAGCGCGCCGGCGTCGTCGACTTGCGCATAGGGCGCGACGCCGATTCCGAGTTTTGCGACAAAATCCTTCTCGACCAGGCGGTCCTGGGTGAGCGCCAGCACGCGCGGCGACGGGCGCACCGGCTTCAGCTTTTGCAGGAATTCCGCTGTAGCCGCCGGGATGTTCTCGAATTCATAGGTGATGACGTCGACGCTCGCGGCGAAGCGGGCGAGCGCGGCCTGATCGTCATAGGGGGCGATGGTGGATTTGGCCGCGACTTCATAGGCCGGCTCGCCCTCGCCGGGCGAATAAATGTGGCAGGACAGGCCGAGGCGCGCGGCGGCGAGCGCCAGCATCCGGCCGAGCTGGCCGCCGCCGACAATGCCGATTTTGGCGGTGGGGGCCAGGGCCCGTTCAGTCATGCGGCCGCTCCGCGACATTTTCCGTCTGGCGGGCGCGGAACGCCTCGAGGCGCTTTGCCAGCTCCGGGTCGGTGAGGGCGAGGATGGAGGCGGCGAGCAAAGCGGCGTTGATCGCGCCGGCCTTGCCGATCGCCAGCGTGCCCACCGGAATGCCGCCGGGCATCTGCACGATGGACAACAGCGAGTCCTTGCCCGACAAGGCCTTGGATTCCACGGGAACGCCGAGAACGGGCAGGGAGGTCATGGCGGCGGTCATGCCCGGCAGATGCGCGGCGCCGCCCGCTCCGGCGATGATCACCTTGAAGCCGGCGTCCCGCGCGCCCTTGGCGAAGGTGATCAGGCGGTCCGGGGTGCGATGCGCCGAGACGATGCGCGCGTCGGAGGAGACGCCCAGCTCTTCCAGGGTTTCGGCGGCGTGACGCATGGTCGACCAATCGGACTGGCTGCCCATGATAATGGCGACGGGACTGTTTGGGTTCGACACGGCGGATTCCGGCAAAAAAACAAGCCGTCCTCCTATCGCGCCGCGCCGCGAAGGCAAAGCGGAATTTGGCGTTTAAGCGATAATATCCGGCGTCAGCGCGTCTTCCAGAAAGGTGATGCGGTCGCGCAGCGCGAGCTTGCGCTTTTTCAAACGTTGAAGTTGCAGCCTGTCATAGGCGCCAACGGAGGTCAGCGCCTCGATGGCGGCGTCGAGATCGCGGTGTTCTTCCCGCAAACGCTCCAGTTCGGCAGTGAATTCGGCCCGCTCTTCTTCACTCATGTCTTTGGTCATCGACCGATCTGCCGCCCGTTCATCCACCGCCATTTCGGCGCGGATTATGGGGGTTTGCGCCGTCAAGGGCAAGATCAATGATGCTTATCCTAATAGCTTGAGCCCCGCCGTGAATTACCGCTTGCAGTCGGCGCCAGCCGTGTCATGATTCAGTCGTCAAAACATCGACAGGAGTTGTGCATGTCCATGCAAGCCCATCTCGCCGAACTCGAGCGCCGGCATCAGGCGCTGCAACGGGAAATCGAGAAGGAAGAGACCCTCCCGGGGACGGACGAACTGAAATTGCACGAACTCAAGCGACGCAAGCTCATTCTCAAGGACGAAATAACCCGGCTCAAGGGTGAAAAGGTCGACGCCACGGTCCATTGAACTCCGTTGTCGGCAAACTGAAATCCCCGCCCCTCCGGCGGGGATTTTCATTTGGGGCTTTCGTTCGCGCCGCGCGTCCCTCCTTTGCGCGGCGAGGCCCGTTCGCGGACGAAGCGCATGGCGGCGAAAGCGCTTTGCCCGCCTGCCATTAGCCTAAGGTTGAGCGGCCGCCGTTCTGGACTTCTGCGACGCGGCGTCGCACTTTCCGCGCGACATGTTCAGCCAAAAATCACGGGGAGGGAGCCCATGGCGAGCAAATATCACGACGTCTACGCCCATTGGAAAGACAAGCCGTTCGAATTCTGGGGCGAGGCCGCCAAGGCGGTCGACTGGATCAAGGCGCCGCAGACCGTGTTCGATCCGAATGCCGGCGTCTATGGCCGCTGGTTCCCGGACGGCACGCTCAACACCTGCTACAACGCCGTCGACCGTCATGTGAAGAACGGGCGCGCCGAGCAGGCCGCGCTGATCTATGACAGCCCCGTCACCGGCATCAAGCGCACCTACACCTATGCGCAGCTGCTCGCGGAAGTGAATGCGGTGGCCGCCGTCCTGAAGGATTTCGGCGTCGGCAAAGGCGACCGCGTGCTCGCCTATATGCCGATGATCCCGGAAGCGGTGATCGGCGTGCTGGCCTGCGCCCGCATCGGCGCCATTCATTCGGTCGTGTTCGGCGGTTTCGCCGCCAAGGAGCTCGCGACCCGCATCAACGATTCCGAGCCCAAGGTGATTTTGACCGCGTCCTGCGGCATCGAGCCGAACCGCGTCGTCAAATACAAGCCGCTGCTCGACGAAGCCATCAGCCTCGCCGCGGTCAAGCCGGAAAAAGTGCTTCTGCTGCAGCGGCCGCAACAGCCCGCCGACATGATCGCCGGTCGCGATTTCGACTGGTCGACGCTGGTGACCGCCGCGCTCGCCGAGCGCCGCACCGTCGAGCCGGAAGAGATGAAGGCGACCGATCCGCTCTACATCCTCTACACCTCGGGCACGACCGGCATTCCCAAGGGCGTGGTGCGCGACAATGGCGGTCATGCCGTCGCGCTGATGTGGACCATGAAAAACCTCTATGGCATCGAGCCCGGCGAGGTGTTTTGGGCGGCCTCCGACGTGGGCTGGGTGGTTGGCCATTCCTACATTCTCTACGGCCAGTTGCTCTATGGCGCGACCACCGTCGTCTACGAGGGCAAGCCGATCGGCACGCCCGACGCCGGCGCGTTCTGGCGCATGATCGAGGAATATAATGTCGCGGCTCTGTTCACCGCGCCTACGGCCTTCCGCGCCGTGCGCAAGGAGGACCCGAACGCCGATCACCTCAAGCGCTACAATGTGAAGAAGAGCCTGCGCACCCTGTTCCTGGCCGGCGAGCGCGCCGACCCGGACACCGTCGCCTGGGCCGAGCAGATCCTGGGCGTGCCGGTGATCGACCATTGGTGGCAGACCGAAACCGGCTGGGCCATCGCCGGCAATCCCGTGGGGCTCGGCGCGCTGCCGGTGAAACACGGCTCGCCGACCGTCGCCATGCCCGGCTATGACGTGCAGATCGTCGACGAGGCGGCGCATCCGGTCCCCGCGGGCAAGATGGGCTCGATTGTCGTGAAACTGCCGCTGCCTCCCGGCAACTTGCCGACGCTGTGGAAGCAGGACGAGCGGATGAAGGAGAGCTATCTCACCGACTTCCCCGGCTTCTACAAGACCGCGGACGCCGGCTTCATCGACGCGGACGGCTATCTCTACATCATGGGCCGCACCGACGACATCATCAATGTCGCGGGCCATCGGCTCTCCACCGGCGGCATGGAGGAGGTTTTGGCCTCGCATCCGGATGTCGCGGAATGCGCGGTGATCGGCGTCAAGGATGAGCTGAAGGGCGAACAGCCCTGCGGCTTCATCGTGCTCAAATCGGGCGTCAGCCGATCGCCGATCGAGATCGAGCAGGAAATCGTCAAGCTGGTGCGCGACAAGATCGGCCCGGTGGCTGCGTTCAAGATCGCCATCACCGTGAACCGTCTGCCCAAGACGCGTTCCGGCAAAATCCTGCGCGGCACGATGAAGAAGATCGCCGACCACGATCCCTGGACCATGCCCGCCACCATCGACGATCCCGCCATCATGGACGAGATCATGGCCGCCCTGGAAAACAAGGGCGTTTGATGTGAAAAAAACGCGGCGCGCGAAATTGAATTTTTTCGCGCGCCAGCCTTTCGGTCGATGCGGCAAAAAAGCAAATTTGTTTGATCATTCCTTTAAGTTAAGCAGAGGGTTGAATTCTCTGGACTCTGCTTCATGACCTTCTCGTTTCCCGTTTCGATTTCGACAGACCCCAATGCGCTCTCCGAGATATCCTATCTCTCCGGCTTGACCGCGACGGACGGCGTCGCCGCCCGGAGTTACTGGTCGGATTACGGGTTGATTCCCCACAAATGGCAGAACGGCGGCGGCGACGCCGTCGTGGGAACGGGCGGCGGGGTGGTGACCTATGCCTTCGACGCGTCCCAGGGGAATTGGACGTCCGCCCAGAAGACCATGGTCGTCGCCGCGCTGAAACTTTGGTCCGGCATCGCCGACATCACATTCGTGGAGTCGGCGGGCGCGCCCGACGTGGTCTTCGTCAGCGATCCCTCCGGCGATGTCCACGAATATGACACCTACACGCCCGGCCCTCAGATCGGAAAGATCGACCCCGGCCAGGGGGGCGCCTCGGTCGGGATCGTGATCAACACCGATCCGAACAGTCCCTATGGCGACATCGCCTCGTTTTCGGCCCTGGGCGGTTATGGCGTCGGCACGCTGGTCCACGAAGCCGGGCACCTGCTCGGCCTCGGCCATGGCGGCGACTACAATGGCGCGGGGGACAATCAATACACGGTTTATGACGACCGTCTGTACACGGTCATGTCCTATATTTCGCCTGCGGACGCCGCCAAGACCACCAGCGACACGCGCGCGGTCGCGTGGGGCGCCTCCGACGGGGTGGACCGCCAGACGCCTTACACACCGATGGCCTTCGACATTCTCGCCGTGGAGCAGATGTACGGGGCGTCGCGCAGCGGGGTCTATGGCGGCGGGCAGATCTTCGGCTTCAACTGCAACATCGGCGACGAGTCGCGCGTGTTCTTCGACTTCACCGTCGACACCGCGCCGATCGCGACCCTGTTCGACCACGGCTTGAACAACACCCTGGATCTCTCCGGCTACAATATGTCGTGCACGGTGAACCTGAACCAGGGCGCGTTCAGCAGCGTCGGCGGGCTCACCAACAATATCTGCATCGCTTATGGCACCCATATCGAGACCGCGATCGGCGGCAGCGACGACGACGTTTTCTATGTGAACCAGGACGCGGACACGATCAGGGGCGGCGCCGGGCGCGACACGGTCGTGTTCGCCGGCCTGCGCGCCAATTACACGATCACTTACGAAACCGGCGGAGTCGTCATCGCCGACGCCGACACCGTCTACACGCTGTCCGACGTCGAGACCGCGCAATTCTCCGACACGAGCGAAACCCTCTGCTTCCTGGCGGGCACGCGCATCCGCACGCCCTCGGGCGAGGCCGCCATCGAAACGCTGCGGCCGGGCGATCTGGCGCTCACGGCGGATGGCGAGGCCCGGCCTGTCGTCTGGCTCGGCCGGCTGAAGGTTGCGGCGCGGTTCGTCGATCCGGTGCGCAGCCATCCGATCCGCATCCGGGCGGGCGCGCTGGGCGATACTCTCCCCACGCGCGACCTGCTGGTGTCTCCCGACCACGCGCTGCTGGTCGAGGGCCTGCTGATCCAGGCGGGCGCGCTGGTCAATGGAACGTCGATCGTTCGCGAGACCAGGGTTCCCGAATTTTTCGTCTATTACCACGTCGAACTGGACGATCATGCGCTGGTGCTGGCGGAAGGCGTTCCGGCGGAAACTTTTGTCGACAATGTCGACCGCATGAATTTCGACAATTGGGCGGAGCATGAAGCGCTCTATCCCAAGGGCCGGGTTCTCGAGGAAATGCCTTTGCCGCGCGCAAAATCGCGGCGTCAGGTTCCCGCCCGTATCCGGGCGGCGCTGGATCGCCGCGCCGAAGGGATGGGCGCGGCGCTGGCGGCTTGCGCATAGCGCAAAGTGAACTTCCGGCGGCGGCGGGCATGGGCTATGGTCCGACGCAACAGGAGCGGTTCATGCAAATTCATCTGGTTCTGACCGTGATCGGCCCGGATCGTCCCGGTCTGGTGAGCGCGGTTTCCGACACGATCGCCGCCGGCGGCGGCAATTGGCTCGACACGCGCATGGCCAGCCTGTCCGGCCAGTTCGCCGGCATGGTGCTGGTCGCCATCGACGCCGAAAAGGCCGATGCGCTGGTCGCCGCGCTGCGCGCGCTGGATGCCCAGGGCTTGCGCATCATCGTGCAGCGCACCGATCCGCATCCGGCCGTGGTCGGGCGCACCGTGCGTCTGGAAACCATCGGGCTCGACCGGCCCGGCATCATCCGCGACATCTCCCATGTGCTCGCCCAGGCGCATGTCAGCATTATCGAACTGGAGAGCGAGCTAACCAGCGGCGCCTTCTCCGGCGAAGCCATGTTCAAGGCGCGGGCGCGGCTGCTGCTGCCCGAGGGGCTCAGCATGGTCAATCTGTGCCAGGCGCTCGAGGACATCGCCGGCGAGCTGATGGTCGATCTGACTCTGGACGAGGCCGCCGAGGCGGTTCACGTGTGAGTTTTTGGCGGGCTCGGACAAAGCCGTGGCCCGCCCTCTCCTTCGAGACGGCCCCTGCGGGGCCTCCTCAGGATGAGGGCTACTTTATTGTATGTAGAGAGATTTTTTTGGGTGGGGATGCGGGTTTACTGTCTGTTAGGGATAAAGCCCAAGATGTCTTCAAGCATAATCATCGTTAATCCTTTGGACAGCGCCGGCGCTTAACGTCCTTCCATCGATGGGAAGGATAAACCATGACCTCCGGCACGCTCATTGCTCTCGACCTCGCGCCGCAGATTTGTGCGGCCATCTCCCGGCGCGGCCAGATCCTGGCCGATGACGTCGGCATGCTCTCCAATCTGCCCAAGCTGGAGGACGGTCTGACCGAAAGCGAGATCGATGCGCTCGGCGCGCTGGCCCGCGCCCGTCTGCCCGCTTGTCCCGATTGGGGCCGGTTCTTCGCCGACAAGGTCGGCGGCTGGTTTCTCGAGGATTTCGCCGGCCGCCGGCCGAGCCTCGAGCAGGCGCATTGGCTGATCGACTATCTCGGCGGCGAAGGCGCCGATCTCACCACCGCGCAGTTCCGGCTGCTGATGCAGGTGCTGGAAAATCTCGAATCCTGCCCCGACGAGCTGCTCGCCTTCGCCCGCGCCTGTCTGGTGCGCGCCATGGGCGCCGAAATCGAGGCGCGCCGCGGGCAGGTCGGGACCGCCTGAGGCGTCAAAGTTTGGGGAGGAACCCGGCGGGCTTCGCCCGCCGCTGTCTCCTGCCGGCCTAATCCAGGATTTTCTTGACCAGTTCGTCGAGCTGCGGGGCGAGCTCCGCGGCGCGGCCGTGGATCACATGATCAAAATAGCGCTCGGGGATGGTCGGTTCGGGTTCGAGGTTGGACAGAATCGTCACGGCGCGGGTGTGGCGCGCAATGCCGGCGATCGGCAGGACGTTGCCCGACGTGCCGATCACCATCAGCAGATCCTCGTGGCTGAGCGAATCCAGCCGCTCCCATAATCGCTGATAGAGCGGCGCGCTTTCGCCGAAAAACACCACATCCGGCTTGACCTCGTGCAGCCCGCCGCAATTGGGGCAGCGATGCTCCGCCGGATTGAACGGGCGATAGCCCCAGTCCCATTGCGCCTCGCAGCTCAGGCAGCGCAGGCCGGTGAGGCGGCCGTGGACATGGACCACGTCGCGGGCGCCGGCGCGCTCGAAGAGGTCGTCGACATTCTGGGTGATCAGCTCGGCGCCGTAGCGTTTTTGCCATTCCGCCGCCATTTTGTGCGCTGCATTCGGTTCGACGCCGGCCAGTTCGACGCGGCGCTTCGAATAGAACTCGTGCACGAGTTCGAAATTCTCCTCCCACACCTCATAGTTGCAGACGATGTCGGGATCATAAAGCGCCCAAAGGCTCTGTCCGCCTGAGGATCGGAAGGTGTCGAGACCGGAATCGGCGGATATGCCGCTGCCGGTCAGCAGTATCATTTGCGGCATCAATGGGCGCCTCGAATTTTCTGCCTCATTTTATACCCTTCGCCGCGAAACTCCACGTCCATTTCGCATGTGCGAACAATTGTTCGGCTCGCGCTGCATGTCGCGCGCTTTTTGCCGCACTGCGTCCCAGGCGGAAACGTGCGACCTTGAGGTAGACTGTTGCCGCAGAGGGAGCATTGGCGCATTCTGGCGCCGGCGTTTCACGGCTTGATTTCAGGAGGCGCGGATGCTCGCGCGTGTTTGGCGAAAATGTGTGCTGCTCGCGCGATTGCTCGCCGCCTGCCGTTTTTCCCTGATTTCGGTCGTCGCCGGCTTTTTCCTGCTGTTCGGCGTGGTCCAGGCGCAAAACCTGTTCGCGGATCTGGCCTTTTCCAGCACATTGGCGCAGATCGGCCATTGGCTCGGGTTTTTGGCCGCCGTGTTCCTGCTCTGGGCCTGGCCGGTCCATTATGGCGCGCGCCGCGTGCTGGAGGAGCCGCATTGGCTGATTCCCGTCGCCGTGCGGCGGAGACTGTCGGAGACGGAGCGCGCGGCTTTGCAGGAGGAGCTGCGCCAGGAGCTGGACTGGGCGATCCGCTGGACGCCGCGCCTCCTCGGACTCATCCCGTTCATCGCCGTCGGATTCGGCCTGTATTTCTGCGACGCCGCCATGGATGCCGCGCGCGACCTCGAGGAGGTCAGGCGCGCGCAGAGCCAGATCCTGTGGCTCGCACTGGGCGACGCTGTCGCAGCGCTGCTGTTCATCATCTTCGTCATCGGGCGGCGGCGGCTGCTCGGCTGGATCGAGCGGCGCGCCGATCTGCGCGCCTCCGACGGCGCCGCGCGGGTGAAGCGGCGGCTCACCCTGTTCGCCCGCGCCTCGCTGGTGTTCACCTTCGCTTTGTTCGTCGTCGCTTATGCCGCGCCGCACCGGCTCTCCCTGTGGTTTGATCGCGCGCTGCTGATTCCGCTCCTGTTCGGCGCGCTGGTGCTGGTGCTGAGCGAATTGGCGCGGCGCGGTCATCGAAAAGGGTGGCCGGTGCTGATTCCGCTGGTCGCGGTCGCCGTGGGGGTGACCGCGACCAACACCCATTTGAACGACGTGCGGCTGTTGCCGCAAAAGCCGGTGGAGCAGCTTGCGGGCCGGCAGATCGAACTCAAGCGCGCCGTCGACAAATGGCGGGCCGCCAATGGCTGTGCGGACGATGCCGGCAAGTGCCCCTATGCGCTGGTGATCGCGGCCGAAGGCGGCGCCAGCCGCGCCGCCTTCATGGCCGCGACTTTCGCCGGCGAGATTTTGGATCGCACCAAGGGCGAGGGCGCGCCTGGCCGAAAGATTTTCGCGATTTCGGGCGTGTCCGGCGGGGCGTTCGGGGCGGCGACCATCCGCGCGGCGCTTGCCGATGCGGCCGAGCGCGGCGGCGCTCCGCCTTGCGTGATGAGCGCGCCGCTGTGGTTCGGCGCGGCCGCGCGCGCCCCCGATCCGCAAACCTCGTGGCGCTCCTGCCTGCAGCTGCTGGTCTCAGGCGATTATCTGTCGAGCGGGTTTATTGGGCTGGGCTTTCGCGACAATTTCGCGCCGCGCGCGATCCCGCCCGAGACGGGGTCGATGATCCTCGATCGCGCCGCTCTGTTGGAGCAGAGCTGGGAGCGCCATTACAGCTATATTTCCGGGCGCAGCCGCGCGCCGCAAAATTGCAGCGCCCAGCCGGGCAAGGGACTGTGTCGCGCCATGGGCTATGCCGATGGCGAGGGATGGCTGCCGCTGTTGCTGCTCAACGGCACGTCGGTTTCGACGGGGCGCCGCATCATCGCTTCGGACCTGATCTCGACCTATGCCAGCCCGGACGGGGCCAACGGGCGCATTGCGCTCTATTCGCAGGCCTATGACGTGTTCGAGCTGATGTCGCGGCCCTGTCCGACCGACGGCGGCGATTGCCCCGCCGCCCATGACGGCGCCGCCGACCGGCCGCTGTTGCGCGATGCGCCGGACCTGCGCCTGTCCACCGCCGCTCTGCTCAGCGCCCGCTTCCCCGTGATTTCGCCGGCCGGCGTGCTGCGCAACGAGGCCGACGCCGGCTTTGGCGACCGTGTGGTCGATGGCGGCTATTTCGAGAATTCCGGGCTGAGCACGGCGATCGATCTCGCCCGGGCGCTGAGCGGTCTTGGCGTCAAGCCGGCGCTGGTCTGGGTGCAGAACGATCCCGATGTCGTGGGCGCCGATCGCAAAACGCCGCCGCGCGCGGCCGCCACGCCGAAATTCGGGCGGATTGATGAAGGGTTTTGGACCGAGGCGCTGGGCATGCTGGCGGCGCCGGTGAACACTTTGCTCGCCACGCGCGGCGGCCATGGCGAGGAGGCGGCCGATCTCGCCGTGCACGAGCTTGCGCGCATCAATGGCGTGGAGCAGATGGGCTTTTTCAAAATCGTGATGAAGGAGAAGCCGCAGATCGGCCCGGCGGCGAACGATCCTTTGTTCGACGCGCAATGCGCTGCGCTCCGCAACAAGACGCCGGCCATGTCCAAGGTTTCGATGAGCTGGTGGTTGTCGGCCTCGGTGCAAGCCGAACTCGATGCGCAATTCTGTGACGCCGCCAATCGCGGCTCAATCGCCGATATCGTCAAATATGTGGGGGGCAATTAGTTCGCCTTGCGAGCGCAGCCGGTTCGAGAGCTGCTGGGGGTCAGCACGCCTCTCCGACACTGCGCCCGCTGGATCAGGGTTCCGCTTGCCTCCTTGCGTTGGGTCGCGCGCCGCGCTGCGGCCATGGAGCAAGCGCGGCGCGGACGATGTTAAGAAAGGGCGTAAGGAACCAGCGGACCCAGCGTCATCGCCGTCGCCAGAGCCGCCGCAGTCCATTCGGAGGGGGTCAGCTTGATCATAATATGATCTCCGTGCAGTGATTTTGTGGGGGACCATCCCCTCACGTCTGTTATAAATCTATGTTAACGCTTTGGATTTGCAATTCAGTTCTGGTTATACGTGTATAAGCGCGGCTTGGCTTGCGCCGGTTTCAGCGGGAGGTGGTCGGATTAACATCACGCTTCGCCAGTTGATCATTTTTGAAGCCGTGGGACGCCTGGGGTCGATCTCGCGCGCGGCCGGCGAACTCAATCTGACGCAACCCGCCGTGTCCATGCAGGTGAAGCAGCTCGAGGAGCAGGTCGGCCTGCCGCTGATCGACCATGCCGGCAAGAAACTGGTTCTGACCGAGGCCGGCGAGGAGCTTTCGCGCCATGCGCGCGAGATGATGGCGAAAATGGCGGATCTCAAATCCGCGATGAAGCAATATGTCAGTCTGGAATGCGGGATTTTGCGCATCGCGCTGATCTCGACCATGAGTTTTTTCCTGCCGCGCATCGTCTCCGATTATGTGAAGCGCCACCCTTCCGTGCGCATCAGCCTGCAGGTCGACAATCATGATTCCGTGCTGGCGGCGCTTTTGGAAAAACGCACCGATCTCGCCATTATGGGCCGGCCGCCCGAGGACGCCAGCGTGGTGGCGCATCAGTTCATGGACAATCCGCTGGTCGTGGTCGCCCGGCCCGATCACCCGCTGACGAAACTGGCGCGCGTTCCCGTCGATCTCCTGGGGGAGGAGGCGATGATCGCGCGCGAGCCGGGATCGGGCACGCAGGCCAATATCGAGCGGTTTTTCGCCGAAAAGGGCCTGGAATTCCGCTCGAGCTGCGACGTCAACACCAATGAGGCGGTGAAACAGGCGGTCGCGGCCGGGCTGGGCCTGGGGATCGTGCCGCTGAAGACGATCGCGCTCGAACTGGAGACCAGGCGCTTGTCCGTTCTGCCGGTCGACGGGTTTCCGCTGATGAAACATTGGTTTTTGCTGCACCGGGCCGACAGGCGCCTGCCGCTGGCGGCGCGCGCCTTTTGCGATCTGTTTTTGGGGCAGGCGTCCGCGGGCGAGTTGGAGCGGAAGAGCTAGCAACATTCGTGGGCCGCCCCCGCCCTTCGAGACGCCCGCTAAGGCGGGCTCCTCAGGGTGAGGGCTACTTATTGGCGTCCCACTTCATTGGTGGCCGAAAACATCCCTGCTTCGCCTCATCTGACCGCCACCGCGAAGTTGTGGCCGAACCCTTCGGAATGTGGTGATCTGGACAGGAGCGATCCCGGGAGACCGGTCGGCTCGATCAAGCGTTTCGCTCGGAGGGCTTGGATTTGGGACGCTTCGAGGCCCTGACGGATCAGATTTATGAAGCCGCAATCGTTCCCGAATTGTGGCCCAATGTCTTGCAGTCGTTCTGCCGGGCGAGTTCTTCCTTTGGCGGCGCGCTGTTCGCGACAAACCCGCATTTTTCCGGATGGGTGTCGTCGCCGCAAATGGTCGACCTGGTCCAAGCCTTTTTCGAGCAGGGCTGGGCGGAGAAAAATCTCAGGACGGCGCGGGCGGTGCAGCGCGGCCTGTTCGGCTTTGTCAGCGATCACGACCTCCTCTCGCCGGCCGAGATGGAAACCGATCCCACCTACCGTTTTCTTCGTGAAAATGGCGGCGGATGGTGCGCCGGCATCGTCACGCCGGTCCCCTCCGGCGACAATATCGTGTTCAGCTGGGAGCGGCCCTATGTCGACGGTCCGTTCAGCCGGGAGGAGATCGAATCCTTCAACGCCGTCGCCGGGCCGCTGCGTCGCGCCGCGCTGGTCGCCGCCCGGCTGGGCCTGGAGAAGGCCAGGGCCGCCGCCGAAACCCTGCGCGCCCTGGGGCTGCCCGCCGCCGTTCTGTCGCGGTCGCACAAAATCCTGCTGACCAATGATCTGTTCGAGCGATTCATGCCTTCGCTGTTTCAGGACGGCGCGCAACGCTGCCTGATGACGGATCAGCGGGCGGACGCCTTGCTCAAAGCCGTTCTCGAACGGCTGAAGGCCCGCCATTGGGATTCGGGCGTCCTGCATTCGCTGCCGGTGACCGGCCGTCTCGACCGCCCGCCGATGGTCGTCCATGTCGTGCCGATCCTGCGCGCGGCGCAGGACGTGTTCAGCTCCGCCGCCTGCCTGCTGGTCGTCACCGAGCTTTCCAGAAACGCGGCGCCGGAGGCGACGATCCTGCGCGGGCTGTTCGACCTGACGCCGGCCGAGGCGCGGGTCGCCCAGGCCGTGGCGGAGGGCATGGCCCCCGTGGAGATCGCGGCCGAACAGGATGTTTCCATCGGCACGGTGCGCACGCATCTCAAAAGCGCCTTCGCCAAGACCGGAACCACGCGCCAGGCGGAGCTGGCGGTGCTGTTGTCGCGGACGAGGCTGCCTTGACGAGAGCGGGCGGCGCACGACGCTTGGGCCGTGCGCCGCGATGATCTGGACGCGCTCAGGCGCCGAGCGCCTGTTTCACGCTTGCGGCGATCGGCGTGGTCGGATGGCCGAGCAGGGTCGAAAGCGCGCGGCCCTCGTCGAACAAGGCGCCTTGCGCCGCCGCGACATCCCAGCTGGCGATGGCGCGCGCGAAAAATTCGGGCAAGCCGGCGCCGACCAAAGCGGCGGCATAGTCCGCTTCCGGCAAGTTCTTGTAGGGAATGGCCTTGCCGGTTTGCCGGCTGATCTCGGCGGCGAGCTCGGTCAGCGTATAGGCGGCGTCGCCGGCCAGTTCGTAGACGCGGCCGGAGTGCCCGGCGGAGGTGAGGACGATCGCCGCGGCCTCGGCATAATCCTTTCGCGCGGCGGAGGCGATGCGTCCGTTCCCGGCGCTGCCGATGAAGGCGCCGGCGGCCACGGCCGGGCCGACCGATCCGGTGTAGTTCTCGCTATACCAACCGTTGCGCAGAATCGTGAAGTCGAGGCCGGAGGCCTTGATCGCCTGCTCGGTGTCGCGATGTTCCTCCGCAAGGCTCAGGGGCGAGCTGTCGGCGCGCAGCAGGCTGGTGTAGACGAGGCGCGACACGCCGGCCGCCTTGGCCGCGGCGATCACATGGCGATGCTGCGCGGCGCGCTGGCCGATTTCGCTGGAGGAAATCAGCAGCAGCGTGTCGACGCCCGCGAGCGCGGCGGTCTGGGCGTCGGGCTTGGAATAATCGAAGGCGCGCGTTTCGACGCCCAGATCGGCGGCCTTTTCCGGCGAACGCGCCAGCGCGATGGTTTGGGCGGCGGGCGATCTGGTCTTGAGGGCGGCGATGACGAGACGGCCGAGCTGTCCGGTGGCCCCGGTGATGGCGATGGTCATGAAACTCTCCTTGCTTTGGCGCTGGCGGTCGAAACGCCCGCCTTGACTCCGGTATAGATTTTCTCTCCAGAAATGATAATGCGCTCTCGGGTTGTTTGAGTTTCTACTGAGAGGATGAAATGGCGGATCGCTTGACCGGCATGGAGGTGTTTGTGCGCGCCATGCGGCTTGGCGGCCTTTCCGCGGCGGCGCGGGACTTGCGCATGTCGCCGGCGATGGCGGCCAAGCATCTCGACGGCTTGGAAGCGCGGCTGGGCACGACGCTGGTGCGCCGCACCACGCGAAAACTGTCGCTGACGGAGGCCGGCGCCGCCTATCTGGACAAAGCCGAGCGCATTCTCGGCGAGATCGGCGAGGCGGAAGCCGAGGCCTCGTCGCGCGCGCTCGCCCTCGAAGGCGTGTTGCGCGTCAGCGCGCCCGCGACCTTCGGCCTTCTGCACATCGCGCCGCTCGCGCCGCTGTTCCATGAGCTTTATCCCGGCGTGACCCTGGAATTCGGCTTCAGCGACCGTTTCGTCGACCTGCTCGAAGAGCGTTGGGACATGGCGATCCGCATCGGTCGTCTCGCCGACAGCAGTTTGGTTGCGCGCAAACTCGCGCCGATGCGCACCGTGATCTGCGCCTCGCCCGCCTATCTGGCGCGGCGGGGAAGGCCGCGGCTGCTGTCGGATTTGATCGCGCATGATTGCCTTGGCTACACGTTTACCGAGCAGGCGGGCACGTCGACCTGGAGCTTTGGCGAGGATGGCGCGATCAAGGCGCCCGTGCGCGGATGGTTGCGCGCCAACAATGGCGAGGCGTTGTTGCGCGCCGCGCTGGCGGGGCAGGGGGTGGTGTTCGGGCCTCGCTATATCGCGGCGCAGGCGCTGGCGGAGGGGGCGCTGGTCGAACTGACGCTCGACCAGCCGCCCATGCCGGTCGGCGCGGTCCATGCGCTCACCCATCCCGACCGGCGCCCGGCCGCCAAGACCCGCGCCTGGATCGAGTTTTTGGCGGAGACGCTGCCCCGCCGCGCCGCGGACTGGTGATCGTCTTTTTGGGGGGCGAGCTGTTTTTGCAAGTCTGGGTTGTGGCGATGGCTTCGAAACTTTGTCGAATCCTCGCATTTGCTGTGAATTTCACGTCATTTTCTGCGAAAAATCGCGCGATTCTTGCGTGTGCAACTCTTGGGTTGCGTACGACATCTATGGTCTGCCGGCCGGGGCGGCGCGGGGCGGGGTTTTGGCGCCAAAATTATGGTTGTGAAACAATGTGTTGCGAGGGGGCGTTTCACGTGGAACATATAGTGAACAAAATCTTGTGTCGGCGTCGTTTTCACTTTTTTGCGCAACATTGCCGGGGGCGGTGGGCGGGGCCCCAAAACTGCTGGAGAAATCTCCAATAGCTCGCATTGCGGCGCCGCGTGGATGGCCGGGACGACGCCCGGCCATGACGACATGAAGTTGCATCGTCATGCGGACATTCGCGCATCTGTAGAACCGACTTCTCCCCGGACAGCCGTGCGCGAGCGGGGCGAGGGCGTGCGCTCGTGGCGTCACCACATCGCCTGGGCTAGGTCCAGAACGGTTTGGCGGCCTTGAACCCCTTCCAGGCCTTCGAAAGATGTTCGTCGGCGGTGAGGGCTTCGCGGGCGTGCCAGCCGAGCACGACGCCCGCCGCGCGCGTCGCCTTTTCGTCGTGGGGTTCGCTCAAAAAATGTTCGGCGGTGGCGACGTCGTTGTGCGCGCCCAAAATGTTTTGCGCATGCGCCGTGGCGCGGACGAAATCCGAGGCTGCGTCCTCGTCGAAGGCGCCGGCGAAAAACTCCGCGCCGTAGCGCAGATTCTTGAGCGCGATGCGGCATTCGTGGCGCTGTTCGTCCGGCAGGCTGGTCAGCTTGCGGCCTTTTTTGAGCGCGCGCTTGTGCAGCCGCTCCAGCGCCTCCGCGGCGAAGGCGCCGACCGGGCCGGTCAGGCCGCTCAGGCCCTCGGCGGTGAGCGCGTTGCGCCAGCCGCGCCGGGCGACGAAACCGCCGAGATCGAGCGCGAACAGGGTGGGCTCCGCGCTTTCGATCAGCAGGCGCGCCTGGGTGTAGGCGTCGGCCCGCCGCCGCTCCAGCACGGCGAGCAGCGGGTCGAAGGCGTGTTCGGGGAAATGCGGCTTCGGGCCGGCTTCGACGAGATCGCGCAGCACGTCGCAATCGCGCGCGGCGCCGAACGCCGTCGCCAGCACTTTGGCGCGCGCGCGAAAAGCTTCCAGCTCGGGGCAGGGGACGGCGCGCTTGAACATGGCGAGCGCGGCGCGCAGCCGGCGCAGCGCCACGCGCATCTGGTGGATGGATTCGGGATCGTCGCTCTCGCGCAGGCTCGCCCAATTGCTGAGGAAATGGTCGCGGGTGGTGAGGATGACCTGGGCGATGGCGGCGTCGAGGTTGAGCTCGCCCGACAGCGCGGCGATCTTCGCCTTGACCGGGGTGGGCGCGCTGCCGAGCGCCAGATGGCTGGCGCGCTCGGCCTTGCTGACCGCGTCGAGGCGCAGGGGCAGGGCGCTCGCGAGCGTGCTGGCGAAGGCGTAGAAATCGGTCTCCGGGCCGCTTTTCAGTTCGAGTTCGAGCTCGCGCAATCTTGTGGTTTTTTCGCCGGCGACGATCTCGCCCTCGTCGAAGGCGGCCTCGATGGTCGCGGCGCCGGCGGTCAGCAGCCTTGTGGTGCGGGCGATGCGGGTTTCGTATTTGGCGACCAGCGGCTTGTCGCCGACCAGGGCGCGCAGGGCGTCGCCGGGCTCGCCCTCGAACAGGGTGATGTCGGGGTCGAGGCTGCGCACCCGGTGCTCGATCTCGCCGCGGGAAAAAATGCTCTCGGCCTCGGGGCGCCATTTGAGCGTCATCACCGCCGGGCTGCGGCCGGAGCGGCGCACGCGCAGCGCCGTCTTCTGGCGCAGCAGGTCCCAGTCGGGCGTGTCGTAATAGACCGAGACCAGTTTTTTCGGCGCGGCCTTGTCGCCGTCGCGGCGCAGCAGCGGCGCGTTCAGCGCGGCGGCGAAGCCCGCGGCGCTCAGGGTGAATTTCAGTTCGATTTCGCGGCCCTCGGCGGTCGCGGGGGCGTCTTGCGCGGCGGCGGCCTCGCCGGCGGGCGTCTCGGGGGAAATGTCGGTCACGCTCAGGTCTGTCGCAGAAGGAGTTTGGCCATATTACCGGACTTTGCGGCAAACGGCAGCGATTTTATCCTTTCGGAAAATCCAGGACCCCCGCCGCGCCGCCGCGCGCGCCAAAAGCGAGGCGGGCGCCCTTGGAATCGAAGGCCAGCGCCGAAATGGCGCCGCCGTCCGCCGTGTCGCGCACCAGAATTTCGGCGGCGTCGGTCAGCCGAACCAGAAGAATCATGCCGTCGTCATAGCCCATGGCGACCACCAGCGCGCCCGGATGGAAGGCCACGGCGCTGACCAGCACGTTGGAGCGTACGCCGCATTCGCGCGGGGCCTTGCCCATCGGGCCGTCTTTTCCCGCGAAGGGCCAGACGATGCAGCCGTCGGCGCCCGAGGTCGCCAGCCACTGGCCGTCGTGCGACCAGGCGAAGCTGCGGGTCTTGGCGGGATAGCCGGTCATGCGCATGTCGTTCTTGTCGGCGAGGCGCCAGCCGTGCAGGGCGTTTTCCTGCATGGAGGTGACGACGAAGCGCGCATCGGGGGTGACGGTGACGTCGAGATGCGAGCCCTTCCAGTTCAGCGGCTCCGGCTGGCCCTGGACATTGGGGAACCACAGCGAGGCGCCGCCGTAATGGGCGATGGCGAGGCGATAGCCTTTTGGAAACCAGGCGAGGCCGCGCACCGAAGAGGGCGCCGTGAGCGTCTTGATCTCGCCCTTGGCGTCGCGGGCGCGCACCGTCTTGCCCGAGGACCAGGCGAGCGCGCCGTCGCTTTCGCGGGCGGCGAGGGCGTCGATCCAGCCCTTTTCCTGGGCGATCGCCTCGATTTTTCCGGCGGCGTCGATTGAAAAAACCTTGCCGTCGTCGCCGCCGGTGTAAACCCGCTTGCCGTCGCTGGCGGCGGTGAGGATCGCGCCGTCCTCGTGGATTTTCAGGCGCGTTTCCGCGCCGATTTCGGCGAGCACGACCTCGCCATTGGCCAGCACGAGGACCGGCAGGCGGCCGAGGAAGAAGGCGCCGACGACTTCGGCTTTCGCGTCGATGGGGGAGACGTGCTGGGTCAGGGAAGTGGTCATGAGGGAGTCCGGATCTGCGCGAAAACGTTCAAACGGGGTTTTGCGCCGCTTGGCAAGGGGCCCGGAAGATCAGGCTCAAATTGTTGGCCGGCATTTCGATGATCTCGGGCGGGCCGAAGCCGTGTTGCGCGGCTGTCTCCACCAAAGCTTCGAGGTCGCGGACGCCGAATTCCGGGTTTTGCGCGCGCAGCCAATTGTCGAAGGCGACATTGCTTGGCGCGGTGTGGGCGCCGCCGCGCTTGTAGGCGCCATAGAGATAGAGCGGGGCGCCGGCCGGCAGGAGTCTTCGGGCTTGGGCGAACAGGCCGAGCGTCGCCGCCCAGGGCGAGATGTGGACCATGTTGATGCACAGCAGCGCGTCGGCGCGCGCGATCGGCCAGTCCGGGGCGGAGGCGTCGAGGGCGAGCGGCGGCGCGACATTTTTCAGGTTTTCGGCCGCGATCCACGCCGCGATGTTTTTGCGCGCGAAGGGGTCCGGGTCCGAGGGCTGGAAGGTGAGGTCGGGGAAATTTTTTGCGAAATGGACGGCGTGCTCGCCCGTGCCGCTGGCGATTTCCAGCACGAGGCCTGTTTGCGGAAGAATGCCGCGCAGCACGGCGAGGATGGCGTCGCGGTTGCGGGCGACGGCGGGGGCGGTTTGGCGAGGCTCCATGGCGCCAGTATAGCGCCATGGAGCGAATTTTTTAGTGCGACGGGGCGCCGAATTTGTACATGAGGCCGAGCAGGGCCGCGTTCGAGTCGAAGCGGGTCTTGTCGGACACGCCCGTCGCCGCATTGAAATGCGTGGCCGAGCCGAGATCGGTGTAGCGGTATTCCGCGCGTCCGATGATGGTGTTGGTGAAGGCGTATTCCATGCCGCCGCCGACCGTCCAGCCGACGCGGTCGGAATTGAAGGTTGCGCCGCCGGGCAGGGCCGGCCCGGCATAGCCCATATTGACATTGCCGAAGGCGACGCCGCCCGCGGCGAACAGCAGGGCGCGGTCGATGGCGAAGCCGAGGCGGCCGCGCAGATCGGCGTCATAGCTGTGCGTGGCGCTGACGGCATAGGGGTTGCCGAGCGCGTCCGTGGCCGTGGTCGTGTGCTTGCCGCCGAGAATGGCGTCGCCATTGGCTTCGACGCCGAGGACCACCGACCCGAGCTGCTGGTTGTAGCCGACCATGCCGCCGAGCATCCCGGCGGTCGCGTTCTTGCCATAGGACGCCGGGACGCCATTGGCGTTCAAGTCGCCGCGGGCGTTCATGAAACTGGCGCCGCCCTCAATGCCCGCGTAAAAGCCGGTCCAGCTGAACGCGACCGGGACGGCCGTGAAAACGGGCGGCGGCGGCGGCGCCTTGGCCGAGGGAAGATCGGCCGCGCAGGCCTGACCCGCCCAAGCGGCAAAGGCGACGGAAACGAGAATTTTGCGCATGTGGCTCTCTGTTTTGACTGCCTGGGCGCGGGGGTCTAAGCCCCGCGTTCGACGGAAATATGGCGGTTAACAGAGGGTTAGTTTCGGTCAGCGCAGCGAAATGACGAGACCGCTCAGGTCGAGATTGGCGATCAGGCCGATCTGGCGGCCCTGCAATTCCAGCACGGCGCCCTTTTCGTTGGTGAGCGCGATCACCCGCGCGCCGACGACCAGGGCAGCTCCGGCGCCGCCGGCGCCATAGACGCCCGCGACATCCGAAGGCGTGCGGATGTGGGTGACCCGACCATGAAAATCGGTCTTGGACAGGCCGAACACCAGGCCGGCGTCGACGCCGCCGACCGAGAGCGGGTAACGCCGGCCGTGGAAAACCAGGACGCCCGATCCGCCATGCGCGCCGAGGAACCAGCCGCCCTTGACGATGGTGAGGCGAATGGCGCCGCTGTCGGCGAGGGCGGGCGCAACGCCCAGGCCCATCGCCACGGTGGCGGCGCTCCAGAATCGACGCCAATTCCGCATGCCATGGTCTCCCTGTATCCCAATGCGCGACCATAGCCGTCAAACCGGGCGGCATTGAGGTTCTTGGAGGTTCTTGACGCGCTATTCACCCTGTCTCGGAGGGGTGGGGCGTTGCGTAAAATCCAACCGAATTTTTTCCGCGGGCGGCAAGGCCCTCTTCATCACTCTGGCGTCGAAAACCACAGCCGGCGCCGGAGCCGAACATGTCGTTACGTCTTGTCATCGCCACAGTGCTGCTGATCGCGGGCGTCCCGGCCGCGCAGGCGGCGAGTGCTCTGCCGCATGCGAGCGCCGCGAAGACGCTGGGCGAGACCTCCATTCCCTATGGCTGGGTGGATTTCTGCGGCCGGCGGCCGAGCGAATGCGAGCAGCCGGCGCTTCCCGCGCGCGATGTCAAACTGACGGATGCGTCGTGGAAGGCGCTGGATCGCGTCAACCGGCAGGTCAATGCCTCGATCGAGCCGGTGTCGAACCTCGACCATTGGGGCACGATCCTCGACCACTGGGATTATCCGACCGACGGCAAGGGTGACTGCAAGATTTTTGCGCTCGCCAAGCGCAAGCAGCTCATCGACGCGGGCTTTCCCCGTCAGGCGCTGCTGATGACCATTGTCCGGGACCTGGAGGGGCAGGGTCACGCCATCCTAACGGTCGCCACCGACCGCGGCGATTTCGTTCTCGACAATCTCAGCGACGACATCCGCCCCTGGACCGCGACCGGCTATCGTTTTGTCAAGCGCCAGTCGCGCGAGGACCCGAATGTCTGGGTGGCGATCGACATGCCGGATCGGGTGTCTTCGCGCTGAAAATCAACCGGCCCGGGCGCAGGCGCTCGCCTGATCGTCGAACGCCTCGATCATTTTGCGCGCCCGCGAAAGATTTTCCGGCGACAGCGCCTGCTCGGTGGCGCCCCAAAAGATTTTTTCGCGCGCCAGCAGCAGGGTGTCGGGAAAACTCCGGCGCACCATATCAAAATCGTGGAGAACGGCGATGATGGTGCGACCCTCGTCGCGCCAGCGCCCGATCAGGGCGAGCAGGTCGCTCACGGTGCGCTCGTCGATCGCCGAAAAAGGTTCGTCGAGCAGGATGACCGGGGCGTCCTGGAGCATCAGGCGCGCAAACAGCAGGCGCTGGGTTTGGCCGCCCGACAGCGCACCGATCTGGCGTCGTTCAAAACCGGTGAGGCCCACCGCCGCCAAAGCCTGACGCACCTTTTGGGAGTCCGCCTTGCTGAGGCCGCCGAACATGCCGATGCCGCGCCACAGACCCATGGCGGCCATGTCGAAGACGTCGATGGGAAAGCTGAGATCGATCTGCGCGGCTTGCGGCAGATAGGCGATTTTTTTCTTTTCGCGGCCGCCGCCGAATTCAATCGCGCCACCCATCGGCTTGACCACGCCGACCAGCGCCTTGATGAGCGTGGACTTGCCGGCGCCATTGGGGCCGCAGATGGCGAGCAGCGCGCCGGGCGGGATGGTCCCGTCGAGGTGATGCACGGCGGGATGGCGGTCGTAGCCGAGGGTGAGATCGCGAATTGTTATCGCCGGGGGAGTCAGGACAGCGCCCAAAACACGCCTCCCCACAGCAGGGTTACGACGATCAGCGTGAGGCCGATGCGCTGCAGGGCGGACAGGCGAAGCAGCGAGAAGCTGGCCTCGCGCGGGGCGGGGGCGTGGTTGTGGGAATGCGCGTGCGCGTGTCCGTGAGAGTCCGATGCCATGCCGCTTGTCCCCTTCTCCCCTTGCGGGAGAAGGTGGCTCGCGGCGAAGCCGCGAGACGGATGAGGGGTTCGTCACACGGAGGCGCCCCCTCATCCGGCGCTGACGCGCCACCTTCTCCCGCAAGGGGAGAAGGAAGTCTCCCTTACGTTCCCGGTTGCAGCGGATGATACTGGAACATCCAGGTTTCCGACAGCACGCGGTCGCCGAGTTTCAGATAGGCGCGCAGTTCCACGGGGTCGTTGCCCTCGACATTGGCGAGATCGAACTGCACGCGCCAATGGCCGGGCACGTCGTCGGGCACCGCCTCCATCAGGCGGTACTCGCCAAAGGTTCCGCGCGAGGCCTGGACCTCGAGCTCCGGCATGGTCCCCTTGGGCAGATCGACCAGCGGCCCGCCCAAAAATTCGACCAAAAATTTGCGCACGCCCGGCGGGCGCGGCTGGCCGGGCTGGCCGCCTCGGCCAAGCCGCGTCGCCACAACGCGAGCGAGATTGGCGGGGAAGAAGGGTTCGTCCGCCTGCCAGTGCAGCCGGTAGGAGAAATGGAATTCGGAGCCGGCGACCGCCGGAGCGTCCGGAACCCACATGGCGACGATATTGTCGTGAATCTCGTCATCGGTGGACAGCTCCACCAGATGGATCGCCCCCTTGCCCCACTCGCCCTTGGGCTCGACCCACAGGCTTGGGCGTTTTTCGTAATTCACGCCGTCGATGTAATGGTCGAACACGCGGTCGCGTTGCAGCAGGCCGAACCCCTTGGGGTTCATGTCGGAAAAGGCCGAGGCCATGATGTGCGGCGGATTGTTGAGCGGGCGCCAGAGCCGGCCGCCCCAGCCCGTCCACATGGCGAGGCCGTCGGAATCGTGCACCTCCGGGCGCCAGTCAATGGCGGTCGGCTTCGCGGTTTCGGAGAACCAGTACATCGAGGTGAGCGGCGCGACGCCGAAACGCACCACATTGCCGCGCAGGCAGAAGGACTGGTCGATGTCCATCACCACGCCTTCGCTGCGCGTCATGATGAATTTGACCGCGCCGACGATTTTGGGGCCTTCGAGCAAAGCGTAGACGGTGACGGAATCGCCCTGCTGCGGCCCGATCCAGATTTTGGTGAAATCCGGGAATTCCTCGTTGCGGTCGGCGACCGCCGTGTCGAGAGCCACGCCGCGCGCGGAAAGGCCGTATTGGTGCAGGGCGCCGATGGCGCGGAAATAGGAGGCGCCGAGAAAGGCCACCCAGTCATTGGTATGCCAGTCGTATTTGCTCCCGTCCTTCGGCTCCTGGAAGCGGAAGCCGGCGAAGCCAACGCCCTTCGGCAGTTGGCGCGCGGGGGAATCGGCGGGCATGTCGAAATAGGACTGGTCGTAGATGATCTCGCGCGCCTTGCCGTTCTCGACGACATGGATCGCCACCGCCTTCTTGAAGAAGCGGCCGAGATGGAAAAACGTCACCGGAAACCGGTTCGGCCCCGTGGCGTTGAGGGCGTAGTCGTTGTTGAAACGAATCTTGCCCCAGGCCTCGTAGTCGATCTTTTGCAGCACGTCCGGCGCGGGCGTTTCCGGGCCGACATAGGCCTCGCCGGCCATTTTCTTGGCCTGCGCCTGGAGCGCCTCGAAGGTGAACGGCTTTTCCGGGCCGAGTTTCAGCCCGGGCGCGGCGGCGATCGCGGCGCCGCCTCCCAGACCCGCGAGGCCGGCGGCGGCGGACAAAGCAAAGTTCTTGCAGAACGTCCTGCGATCGAAGGGAGATGTCATGGGAGGCCTTGAAGGATCAGCGGCGGAACGGTTCGTGCTCGACAGCTTGGCGCATGAAATAATAAAGACCGATGAAGCCGATCACGATGAAGACCACCTCCATCACGCGGCCGACGGTCGCGCCGAGCTGGAACAGGCCGCTGAGCGCCCATCCGGCGGCCCAGGAGGCGCCGACGAGTTCGGTGCCGACGAGGATCGCCAGGGCGATCAGGGTTCGGGCGTTGGTCCAGTCTATCTTTTTCTCGGCCATGTCGCACTCCATCCCCTTCGTCTAGACCATAGCAAGGTCCCGCGCAATCGCTCGCTGACCTCACAGAACTTGTGACGGCGCGCGATTTCAGGCACAACGTCCGCGCCATTCACTCTTGGAGTTTGCACCCTATGGCTTTTCCCTTCGTCGCCGGCCTGCGCCGCGCCGCTTTCGCCCTTCCGCTGTGCGCGCTCGCGCTGAACCCCGCCGCCGCAAAGGTATTGGCCACGGTGAACGGCGTCGAGATCACCGACGCAGATCTTGCCACGGCGGCCGAGGATGTCGGCAGCTCCCTGCCCAAGCAGATGGACGAGGCGGCCCGCCAGAAGGCGCTGTTGGATTATCTGATCGACGTCACGCTGGTGAACCAGAAGGCCGTGGCCGACAAGCTCGACCAGACCCCGGAATTCGCCAAAAAACTTGCTTATTTCCGTCAAAAATTGCTGATGGAGACCTATCTGGCCAAGGTGACCAAGGAAGGCGTGACCGAAGCGGCGGAAAAGCAGGTCTATGACGACGCCGCCAAAGCGCAGAAGCCCGAAGAGGAAATCCACGCCCTGCACATCCTCGTGCCCACCGAGGACGAGGCGAAAAAGGTCGAGGAGCGGCTGAAGAAGGGCGAGGATTTTGGCAAACTCGCCGACGAATTGTCCAAGGACCCGGGTTCGAAGGGCGGCGATCTCGGCTGGTTCACCAAAGACCGCATGGTGCCGGAATTCGCCGAGGTCGCCTTCAAGACCAAGCCCGGCGACGTCTCCGATCCGGTCAAGACCCAGTTCGGCTGGCATGTGATCAAGGTCTTGGACAAGCGCCAGAAGCCGTTCCCCACCTTTGCCGAAGTCAAGCCGCAGGTCGAGCATTTCGTGCAACAGAAGGTGCAGAGCGAAGCCATCATGAAGCTGCGCGACGGCGCCAAGATCACCCGCACGGACGAACCGGCGAAAAAGTGATTTCGCCCCGAAAGCCCCGCTTCGGCGGGGCGTCTTGTTGAGCAAACAGCCCCGCTTCGGTGGGGCTTTTTGTTGAGCATCTTCGCGGATGCGCGGTCATCCTATTGTCATGCAAGCGCGCAAAACGCCGTCGCGCAGGTTCCTGCTTGACGGCGCCGCTCAGGCGACGCAAACGAGGACGAATTTGCGCCGCCTTGTCCTTGAGAGGCGGCGCGAACAGCCCGAGGATTTACGATGGCCGCGCCCGCCCCGCTTTCCCCCCTTGCGCCCACGATCTTTGCCGAATTGCCGCCGATCGACGGCGTGCGCCTCGCCGCCGGCGCCGCCGGCATCCGCTACCAGGGGCGCACCGACGTGGTGCTCGCCGTGTTCGACAAGCCGGCTTCCGTCGCCGGCGTCTTCACCACCTCCAAATGCCCGTCGGCGCCGGTGGATTGGTGCCGCGACATGCTCAAGGGCGGCAAGGCCCGCGCGCTCGTGGTCAATTCCGGCAACGCCAATGCTTTCACCGGCAAGGTCGGCAAGGATGCGACGGAATTGACGGCGAAACTGGCGGCCAAGGCGATCGGCGCCGACGAGAGCGAGATTTTCCTCGCCTCGACCGGCGTGATCGGCGAACCGCTGGACGCGTCGAAATTCGAGGGCGTGCTCGATCGGCTCGCCGCCGACGCGCGCGCCGACGCCTGGCTGGACGCCGCCCGCGCCATCATGACCACCGACACCTTTCCGAAAGTCGCCACCGCGAAGGCCATGATCGGCGACGTCGAAGTCACGCTGAACGGCATCGCCAAAGGCGCCGGCATGATCGCGCCCGATATGGCGACCATGCTCTCCTATGTCTTCACCGACGCGGCCATTTCCTCCGACGCGCTGCAGAAGCTGCTGTCCAAGGGGGTCAAAACCTCGTTCAACGCGGTGACCGTGGACAGCGACACCTCGACCTCCGACACGTTGATGCTGTTCGCCACCGGCGCGGCGGAAGCGCGCGGCCAGAAGAAAATCCGCAAGGCGCGCGACGAACACCTCGCCGATTTCGCCGAAAAGCTCGACGCGCTGCTGGTCGATCTCGCCCAGCAGGTTGCGCGCGACGGCGAAGGCGCGCGGCACTTCATCGAGGTGCAGGTCACCGGCGCCGACAGCGACAAGGCGGCGAAACGCGTCGCCTTCTCCATCGCCAATTCGCCGCTGGTGAAGACGGCGGTGGCCGGCGAGGACGCCAATTGGGGCCGCGTGGTCATGGCGGTCGGCAAGGCCGGCGAGAAGGCCGAACGCGATCGCTTGTCGATCTGGTTCAACGGAATCCGCGTGGCGCATAACGGCTTGCGCGACCCCGATTATGACGAGGCCGCCGTTTCCGACGTGATGAAGCAGGACGTGATCGTCATCCGCGCCGACCTCGACATCGGCAAGGGTTCGGCGAAAGTGTGGACCTGCGATCTCACCAAGGACTATGTCGCCATCAACGGCGATTACCGGTCATAGGCGCGCTTTCCAAGGACATGCCATGAAGCTGCTGCTTGTCGTCGCCGTCGCCCTGGTCGACGCCGACAACCGCGTCCTGATCGCGCAGAGGCCGGAGGGCAAGACGCTCGCCGGTCTCTGGGAGTTTCCGGGCGGCAAGATCGATCCGGGCGAGCGCCCGGAACAGGCGCTGATCCGCGAATTACGCGAGGAGCTCGGCATCTCTGTAAAAGAGGCTTGCCTTGCGCCACTTACTTTCGCCAGCCATGGTTATCCAGATTTTCATCTTTTGATGCCACTTTATATCTGTCGTCGATGGGAAGGACATATTGCCGCACGCGAAGGTCAAAGGCTGAAATGGGTTGCGCCGCCCAGGCTGCGGGACTATTCGATGCCTCCAGCAGATGAGCCGTTGATTCCCGCACTGGTTGAATTACTGGCTTGATGCCGATCGGAAAAATGGCGCCGCAGGCCGATGCGTCAAGCGTGCTGCAGCGCAATAGAAAGTGTAAGGGCAAGTAAGGCCAACTCCGGGCAAGGTTGGCTTGGTAGACAGGAATCATGGTCAAATCTAGGTAAAACCATGACTTCGGTCACCTGCTCAATGTTGACCCTTGAACTTTTTGCTGCGCTGCACCATAATAAGCATAACAGGGGAAACGCTCTGCGAGGGGGGCATTGATCCACAGCGGCCTAGCGGCCGCGCAGAGGAATAGGAAGACCACATGGAACAGGCTATGATCCATGGAGGCGTTGTTCGCAGACTTTGGCCGGCCGACCTGCCGGCGTTCCGTGACCATCTGCTGCGTCTGGACGCCAAGAGCCGGTACGACCGCTATGCAATGGCGGTCAACGACGATTTTCTTATCCGCTACGCAGAACGCTGCTTCGGCATCGACGACGTGATCTATGGCTATTA
This sequence comes from Rhodoblastus acidophilus, assembly GCF_025961575.1. Classification (GTDB taxonomy): domain Bacteria; phylum Pseudomonadota; class Alphaproteobacteria; order Rhizobiales; family Beijerinckiaceae; genus Rhodoblastus; species Rhodoblastus acidophilus_C. The sequence continues at coordinate 65,614 of NZ_JAOQNX010000021.1, forward strand.
CGTGGACGGCGTGCTGCGGGGCGCGGGTGAGTTGCGATCGGTCGGCAACAACATCATCGGCGGCTCCGTGGAAGCGGCGTTCTCAGTGGAAAAGGAATGGCGCCGTCGCGGCGTCGGCACCGAACTGATGTCGCGCATCGTGCGCGCCGCCCGAAACCGCCGCGCCGACGCGCTCTACATGACCTGCCTGTCGGGCAATGTGGCCATGCAGGGCTTGGCGCGGAAGTTCTCGGCCGATCTGCGCTTCGAGACCGACGACGTCTCGGGCAAGCTCGTCGCGCGCGCGCCGAGCGCCGCCTCGATCTGGGGCGAATTCGCCGACAATGCGACCAGCTTCGCCACGGCGATCCTGGACCTGCAGACCCGCGTGTTCTCCATGCAACAGCGCGGCGCAGCCTGAGCTGAAGCCCGGTCATGCAGAAAGCGCGCCCCTCGGGGCGCGCTTTTTTGGTTCTTGCGGACAAGCTTGGCGAAAGCTTAGGCGGCGACCATGGACATCATCCACGGAGAGGGCCGATGTTCGCCGTCAAAAATCACTTTTCCGAGTTGATCGAGATCGACCTGCTGTTCGCGCAAGCGGAACTTGCAACGGGCGCGACGGACCGTTCAGCCTTGACCCGCGCCATCCGCCATATCGAGCAGGCGCTCAAGAGCGTGCGTGCTCAAAAGGCGGAAGACTACGGGAAAAGGGACGGCCTGAAGACTCACTCGGCGGCGAGGGGATAGTCGGATTTGTTCGAGCCCAGCAGCCCGGAGAGCTCGAAGAAATGACGAATGCTGACATTCAACCGCTTGCAAATGGTCACCATCGTGCGCGCATCGATGCGTTCGATCCCTGTTTCGAAGGCTTCGAGCCGCTCCGGCGCCACGCCGACGCTTTCTGCAAAGGATGGCGCGTCAAATTGACGGGCGAGCCTTTCCGAGCGGAGGCGAGACCCGATGGCGCGATCGATGATATTCGTGGTCGTCACGCAGGACCTCATTACGTTAGGTTGTCATCATTACGTACGTCACCTCCGGGTTGTAGGTGCGAAACAGTTAACAAAAGGTTAACAGCGACGCCGTCCGCGCGCGCTCAAGGCGCGGACAGCCCGGCCGAATCCGTCAATTAAACGAGCAGACGAAATCGAAATGGAAAAAGGCGCCGCCGTCGGCGACGCCTTCAAGACGTGCAGCCTGTCAGCGGTAGAGAAACGCGATCAGCAGAATGATCGGGATCGGCACGCCAAGCAGCCAAAGCAGAAGTCCACGTCCCATTGTCCCCTCCTCACTTGGTGATGACGGCGCGCAGCATCCAGATGGTTTTCTCGTGCCATTCCATGCGCGCGACCAGCATGTCGTGGGTGACCACGTCCTTCTGGTCCTCCGCGTTCAGCGCCGCCTGGCGCATGACGCGCACAGCGGCCTCGTGGTCCGCGATCAGGTCCTCGACAATCTCTTCCGCGCCCATTTCGCGCGCGGCGGGCTGCACCGAAATGGCGGGCACAGGCGTCGGGAAACCCAATGCGCGAATGCGCTCCGCGAACAGGTCGGTGGCCTCGAACAATTCGCCATATTGCTCCTCCAGCATTTCGTGCAGGGAATGGAACAGCGGCCCCACCACATTCCAGTGATGGACATGCGTCTTGACGACCAGGCTGTAAGTGGCGCTCAGGATCTCCGCGAGGCTTTCCGCAATCTTTGTGCGGGCGGCCGGGTCGATTCCGGATTGGATGGATTCGACGCGGGGCTTTGCGCCCAAGATTTCCACATTGGCCATGAAAGGTCCTTCGCTTGTTGCAACGTTCAGTTGAGGTAACCGCATCCGTCGGCGCGCGTTCCCCGTAAAGGCCGCGAAAAGTCTGGCGCGAACCGGCGCGCAAGCGGAACCATGCGTCGCTCTAGGCCGTTGCCTTTGAACGGCTTGGAGGCGCGAAAATGCTCTATTGGACGCTCGTCTTTCTTGTGGTCGCGCTGGTTGCCGGCGCGCTTGGCTTTACCAGTTTGGCCTCGGCCTCCGCGGGCGTCGCGCGCATCATCTTCGGCGTCTTCCTGGTGTTCTTCCTCGTCTCGCTCGTCATGCAGGTGTTTGGCGGGGCATGAAACGGGCTGAGCCGAGTCTGACAAACCTCAATGCAGCGCTGGCGGCCGCGGGCGTCGCGGTGCTGCTCGCGCTCGCCTATGGCGCGCATGTGTTTTCGGAAAAGACCGAGAGTCTCGCCAAGGACGTGGCCCGACTCGCTGTCGCCGAAGTGAGGATCTCCGGCGTCTACACCCAGGTCCTGGAAGCGGAATCGAGCCAGCGCGGCTATTTGCTCGTCAACGATCCCAATTATCTCGATCCGTTTCGCGCCGCGCGCGCCCGCGGCGAAGAGAATCTCGCGATCGCGGTACAAAAACTCGGGCAATTGAACATCGACGCCCAAGGCCTCGACGCCCTGCGCGAGATCGTGTCGAAGAAATATGATGAGTTGGAGAAGACTGTCGCGCTGGCGCAGGCGGGCCAACGTGACGCCGCGATCGACATCGTGCGCGCCAATCATGGACGCGAGCTGATGTCGCGCATCCGCGAACGGACAAACGCCGAGCTGGATCGCCTCGCGACGATGCGCAAGCAATGGATCGTCGAGCTTCAGGACAGCGCCGACAAGATGAGTGTGGCCGACGTGCTCGGCTCCGTCGCCGTGTTCCTGCTCGCGGCCTTGGCCGTGGCGCAGCAGTTCCGCCATTCCCGCGCTCTGGCTTCGGCGCAGCAGAACCTCGCCGCCGCCAATGATGCGCTTGAACATCGCGTGGCCGCGCGCACGCGCGACCTCAAGCGCGCCAATGAGGAAATCCAGCGTTACGCCTATATCGTCAGCCACGACCTGCGCGCGCCGCTGGTGAACATCATCGGTTTCGCCCGGGAGCTGGAGACGGCTTTCGCCACCGTGAAGCCGCTGGTGGAGACGGCGTGCGACGAACCCGGCGCCGAAAAGGCGCTCGCCGAAAAGGCCCTGGCGGCCGTGAGGGACGACATTCCCGAAGCGCTGAAGTTCATTCGCTCCTCCACCAGCCGCATGGATGCGCTGATCGCGGGCATTCTCAAACTGTCGCGGCTCGGCGGACTCGCGCTGCAACCCCAGGCCATCGACCTCGATCAATTGGCGCGCGACTGTATCGCCACCGTGGCGCACCGTCTCAACGGCGCCGGCGCGCAGGTCGAGATCGAGGGCCGCCTGCCGAGCCTCGTCGGCGACCGCGACGCGCTGTCCCAGGTGTTCGCCAACCTGCTCGACAATGCGGCGAAATATCTCTCCGACGCGCGCGTCGGGCGCATCGTGCTGCGCGGCCGGCAGACGGCGGCGCAGACGATCGTCGAGGTGGAGGACAATGGCCGGGGCGTCGACCTGAAGGATCAAAGCCGCATCTTCGAACTGTTCCGCCGCGCGGGCGCCCAGGACCGGCCCGGCGACGGCATCGGCCTCGCGCATGTGCGCACGCTGGCGCGCCGCATGGGCGGCGACATCGCCGTGCGCTCCGACGGCCGGTCGGGCAGCATCTTCACTGTGACGCTGCCTAACGACCTCAGGACCTTTCTCAACCATGAACCAAGGGAGGACAGAAATGTCTGACCGCAACCGCGCCGTTTCGATCGTGATGATCGAGGACGACGAGGGACATGCCCGACTGATCGAAAAGAACATCCGCCGCGCGGGGGTCGCCAACGACATCGTCACGTTCGGCAATGGGTCGCAGGCGCTGGACTATCTGTTGAACGCAAGGCTGCCGCGTCCCTATCTGATCCTGCTCGATCTCAATCTGCCCGACATGACCGGCGCCGACCTTCTCTCCGCGATCAAGTCGAACGACAACACCCGTCGGGCGCCGGTGATCGTGCTGACCACGACGGACGATAAACACGAGGTGGAGAAGTGCTATGATCTCGGCGCCAATGTGTACATCGTCAAACCGCTGAACTATGATAGTTTCGCGAACGCGATCCGGCAGTTGGGCTTGTTCCTGTCGGTGATCCAGGTTCCAATCGATTGAAGGCGGACCCCTAGACTGACCATGCCCTTTGGTTCAGAATATCGTTCCGATCTGCGCATCCTGTTCGTCGATGACGACGAAGGGTTCGGCGTGCTGGTGCGCAAGCGCCTTTCATTGCGCGGTCACAACACCACGGTCCTGCAAAGCGGCGATGAGGTCATCGCCCAGGTCGCCGCCGGCGGCGTCGATGTCATCACCCTGGACCATACGCTGGTCGGCGAAACCGGTCTCGATATTATGGCGCGACTCGGGCCCCGCGAAACCCGCCCGCCCATCGTCTATGTCACCGGCGACATGAATGCGCGCACCGCGGTGACCGCGCTCAAGTCAGGCGCCGACGAATATGTGGTGAAGGATGGCGGCGATGAGTTTTTCGAACTGCTGACCGCGGCGATCGAACATGTCTATGAGCGCTGGCGGCTGAAGCGGATTCGCGACGAGCAACAGAAGGCGGTGCGCGAGGCGCGCGATCGCGCCGAAATGCTGCTGCACGAGGTCAATCACCGCATCGCCAACAGTCTCGGCCTGATCGTCGCCATGGTGCGGATGCAGACCAGCGCGCTCAGCGATCCCGCCGCCATCCAGGCGCTGCAGGAGACGCAGGCCCGCATCACCGCGGTCGGCGGCGTGCATCGCAGACTCTATATGCACAACCGCATCGGTCTGGTGGCGCTCAAGGATTATCTGGAATCCTTGGTCGACGACCTGCGCACGCAGCTTGGCGACCGCCACAGGCTGGTGGCGGCGGTCGAACCGATCACCGTGACCACGGACAAGGCGGTGTCGCTGGGGGTGATGGTGGGAGAACTCGTCACCAACGCCTATAAATACGCCTATGCCGAGGGCGCGTCGGGCGAGATCCGCATCGCCGTGGAACGGGAGGGCGACGGCGCCGTCCTCTCCGTGTCCGACGATGGCGCGGGATTCGATCCGAGCGCGCAAGCTAAGGGCACGGGGCTCGGCTCCAAAATCCTGAAATCGCTGGCCCAGAACGTTCAGGGCGAAATCGGCTATGCGCGCGAGGGCGCAGGGTGCCGCGTCAGCTTGCGTTTCGGCCTCGACGCCCGTGACCGCGGCGAAGGACCGGACGCGTGGCTCAGCGGTCGCTCCGGGTCAGATGCGCCAGAATGAAGCCGAAGCCCGCCGCAATGGCGAGCGCCGCCAGCGGATTCTTTGCGACCGTGTCCGAAATCGTCTCGACGCCGCGATCGGCGGTGGCGCGCGCCTCGGCCGCCACATGTCCGGCCTGGTCGGCGGCGCGCGCGCCGGCTTGCTTCACCGCGTCCGCCGCCTCGTCGCGGCGCGCGGCGGCGGTTTCGGAAAACTCCGCCAGGGCGGCCCGGATCGCGACCACCGCGTCGCTGATCGTCGTCGCCAATTCGTCGCGTTCCGCCTTGATGTCGATGCCCATGGTTCAAACTCCGTCTCGGCAAAGACAGGCAACGTGAGCGGGACGCCTTTGTTCCGGACTCAGGCCGCTTCGCCCGGCGCCGACGATCCGTTGATCGCCAGGAACTCGGCGCCGAATTCGCCCACCGAGTCGATGGCGAGATGCGCCATCAGCTTGCGCCGCGCGCGATTGACGCGGCTCTTGATCGTGCCCAGCGCGCAGCCGCAGATCTGCGCGGCCTCCTCGTAGGACAGGCCGGTGGCGCCGACCAGAAGCAGCGCCACGCGCTGCTCTTCGGGCAGTTTCGCCAGGGCGGTCTTCAGGTCGTCGAGATCGAGATGGCCGTTCTGTTCGGGATTGACGAACAGCCGCGCGGCGGAATCGCCATCGCGGTCCGGGGCCTCGCGGCGCGCCTTCCGGTAATTCGAGTAGAAGGTGTTGCGCATGATGGTGAACAGCCACGCCCGCAGCGAACTGCCGGGCGTAAAACGCTGTTGCGCCGCCCAGGCCTTGATCAGCGTTTCCTGGACGAGGTCGTCGGCGCGGTCGTGATGGCCGGAGAGCGACAGGGCGAAAAAGCGCAATTGCGGAATTTCCGCAAGCAGCGCGGATTTGAAGTCGGCGTCGGGCCGCGGGGCTTCCGCCATCAGAGCGCCTCCTGAGCGCGCGCCTGCTGGGGATGCGGCGGACGCGGCGACTCGTTGTCCAGACGCTCCAGCAGATCGACGAAGCGATCCGGCACGGGTTCGGCGGCGGTTTCATTGAACAGCCGGCGCAGCTGCCTGCCGAGATGCGCCTGCAAAGTCTTGTCGAGCGGCGCTCCGACGACCTCTTCCTTCTCAGTCATGTCAATCCATCGCAAATAAAGGTGGGGAGGCGCGGTCTTGCGCCACGCTCGCGGTTTCAACGCCCAACACGCCCCGGCGTTCCCCAAAATCTTTGGGAACCCGGGGAAGCGCTCGGGCGTCGTTAAGCGGACCTGAATCGGAGCCCCCAATGACTCTCGCCGCGATGATCGCCCCGCAGCTCCCTTATCTGAGGCGCTACGCGCGGGCCCTGAGCGGGAGCCAGGGCGGCGGCGACGCCTGTGTCGTGGCGATGCTGGAGGCGCTGGTCGAAGACCCCGGCCTGTTCGACGCCCAGGGCGATTCCCGCATGGCGACCTACCGCGCCTTCACCCGCATCTGGAACGCGCTGCCGGTCAACGCCAGCGAACCGCGCGCGCGCGGCGGCGCCTCGGACGAGCGACTGGACAAGCTCACGCCCCTTCCGCGTCAGGCGTTCCTGCTGACCGCGGTGGAGGGGTTTTCGCCCGATCAGGCGGCGCGGGTGTTGGGATGCGCGCCCGCGGCCTTTTCACAGCTCCTGGAGACGGCGGGCCGCGAAATCGGCGCGCAGGTTGCGGCGGACGTCCTGATCATCGAGGACGAGCCGCTGATCGCGCTGGATCTCGAACATCTCGTCATGGGTCTCGGCCACACGCTTGCGGGAATCGCCCGCACGCGGCGCGAGGCGGTGGACCTCGCCAACCGCTTGCGCCCGGGCCTGGTGCTGGCCGACGTGCATCTCGCCGATGGCAGCTCCGGCGTCGAAGCGGTGAACGACATCCAGAAATCCTTCGATGTTCCCGTGGTCTTCATCACCGCGCATCCGGAACTGCTGCTGACCGGCGAGCGCTCCGAGCCGGCGTTCCTGATCGCCAAGCCGTTCAACGAAGACATGGTGCGCGCGGTGATCAGCCAGGCGCTGTTCTTCAACGCGCGGACCAAGGGCGACCCCGCCACCGCCGCCTGAATCGACGGATTCCGCAACCCTCGCGTGCGTAAAAGACGCAAGCTTGGCGCAAGCCTCGCGGCGCAGGCTTGGAGCCTGAGCGACACAGCCATTTTATCCGAGAATTCGGCTTTATCCGAGAATTCGACGAGCGCGGTCGCGCCGAAGTTCGCCGGGCGCGGCGATGGCATGAAAGAGGACCGCATGCCCCTGATGACCTGGAACGAGAAGATGAGCCTCGGCGTCGTCGGCATCGACAACGAGCACAAAAAGCTCGTCGGGCTGGTCAACGAACTCTATGACGCGATCCAGGCCGGCAAGGCGAACGATGTGCTGGGGCGCGTGCTGGATGGCCTGGTCGCCTATACCGAAAGCCACTTCCGCCATGAGGAGGCGCTTTTCTCCGACGCCGGTTATCCGCACAGCGCCGAGCACAAGCGCGAGCATGAGCGCCTGGCCACACGTGTCCTGGAGATCCAGGCGCAGGTGCGGGACGGGGTCCGCGGCGCGCTGTCCCTGGACGTGATGAATTTTTTGAAGGACTGGCTCATCAATCATATTCAGGACAGCGACCGCAAATACATCCCCTACCTGCCTGCGGGGCGGTCGACGAAAATAGCGGAACAAAATCAAGACTTGAGCGTCGTTTGAGCAGGGGGTGGCGCCAAGCCGCCCCCATGCACGATGTCCCGTCAGGCGAAGGCCAAGGCGGGCGTCCAGCAACGGAGCTTTTCATGTCCTCCTCAACCAGTGACAAGATTTCCGGCGCCGCCAATCAGGTCGCCGGCAAGGCCAAGCAAGCTGTCGGCAAGGCCGTCGACGACAAGGAGCTGCGCGCCAAGGGCGCCGTCCAGGAAGCCAAGGGAACGGCGCAGAAGGCGGCGGGCCACGCCAAGGACGCCGTCAGCAAGAAGTGAGGTTACGAGGGCGGTCCGTGAGGGCCGCCCTCGGTCTTTTTGTCCTTCTCTTCCTTCTTCGCCTGCTCGTGGTTGCGGTCGTCCAGCTCGGTCGCATAGGGCTGCTGGCCCTCGCGCCGGCTTTGCGCCTTCAGCGCGTCGCGCCGCTCCTTCTCGCTCGCCTGCTTCATGCTCACTCCTTTCGCGCCGATCCGGGCTCAGCTTCGCGCTTGTGGGTCCGCGCCAGCATTTCGGCGGGGGTGATCAGCGCCAGCGCCGTCTTCAGCTTGTTCGACCAGCCACTCACCACATCGCCCTCGCCGCGCATCATGGCGTCGAAGCCGATGCGGGCGACCTCGTCGGGGTCGTCCTTTTTCGAATGAGCGAGTTTCGTGTCTTCGAGTTCGGCGCGGGCGAAAAATTCGGTGTCGGTCACGCCGGGCATCAGGCAGGTGACGCTCACGCCCGACCCCTCCAACTCGGCGCGCAGGGCGAAGGAGAACGAGTCCAGGAACGCTTTGGTGCCGTTGTACACCGCCTGGAACGCGCCAGGCGTGAAGCCGGCGATCGAGCCGGTGATCAGGATGCGGCCGGCTCCATTGGCGCGCATGTCGCGGCCCATCCGGTGCAGGAGCCGCAGGGTTCCACTGACATTGGTGTCCACGACCTTCAGCGCCTTCGCAAGGTCCTGGTCCAAGAAGCCGCCGCCCAGCCCGATCCCGGCGTTGGCGCATAAAATTTCCGGCGCGCGTCCGCCCCAGCTCACGGCGTTGCAGAGCAGATCGACGCCGTCCTTCGTGGAAAGATCGGCCTCGACCGCCTCGACGGCGACTCCAAAACTTCGCAGCGAAAGTGCGGCCTTTTCGATCTCCGCGTCATCCGCGGCGATCACCAGATCATGGCCGGCGCTGGCGCAGCAGCGGGCAAGGCCAAGGCCTATGCCGCTCGAGGCGCCGGTGACGACGGCGAGGGGTCGGAAAGCTTGCGCCATGGTTGTTCTTTCGAGGGTTCAGTTCGGGTTTGGCCGGTTCTGGTCCTGGCCGGCCAGGACGTTTGGCGCGGGATCGACGGTGATGTGCACGGCGTGAGCCTGGCGCATCGCCCGCGTCGCCGCGACGACGGCGGCTTCGAAGGCCGCCTCCTTGGTCATGTAGGCGACGTGCTGCGCCTGATCTTCCTGCTCGGAGTCAAGGCGCCATTCGTCGCCGGCGGGCGCAATGCGGAAAAAGGCTTCGCCCATATGCGGCTCCTTCGATGCAGACGACGACGAACGCCCGATCGCGACGCCAGTTCCATGCGAGAAACATCATTCCGGCTCGGCCGGGATGTCGAGCGAATGCACCACGGCGATGGCGTCGAGTTCGCGCATGAGATCGAGGGGGAAGCGGCGCGCGCCGGTCCAGATGATTTCGCAGACGAGCGTGGTCGTCTCCGCCTCGCGGCGGCGCCCGAGCGGCCGGATTCGATAATTGAGCGCGGCCGCGCGCTGCTCGATCTCCTCGAAGCCCTTGCCATCCGACAGGGGCGTGAGACGCGCGACGGCGCGGTGCTCGCGCGGCAGTCTCTCCTCGACGCGCTTCAGTCCCCAGACGGTGGCGAGTCCCAGCCCGGCCGCCGCGCCGCCGAGTTGGAGCTCGCCCGCGCCGAAGCAAAGTCCGAGCACTGTGGCGAGCCAAAGGGTGGCGGCGGTGGTGACGCCGATGACGAGGTCGCCGCGCTTGAGAATGACGCCGCCGCCGATGAAGCCCATGCCGGTGAGGATTCCAAGCGGCAGCCGCATGGGGTCGAGCATGACGAAGGAATCCGGCGCCTTTCCCGACAGCGGCGTCAACAGGCTCATCAGGATCGTCGCGGTCGCGGCCGCGAGCCCCACCAGGATCAACGTTCTCAGGCCCGCCGTCCGCCCGCGCGAACTGCGGTCGAGGCCCAGCGCGCCGCAAGCCAGCAGCGTCAAAGCCAATCGCAAGGCAATGTCCGATCCCGAGGGTTCAAGCGTCATTTGGGCGGGCTTCAAGCTTGAGCAAAGAAACGCGCGTTGTGAGGAGCGGGTTGCCAAGCAAAAAAGTGACCAGCAGAGCGAAATGGCGGTGGTTGAGGCGCTGACGGCGCTCAGATTACGTCGATGAGCGAGGGAACAAAGCTGATTGTGTCCCGTTGCATTCCGGTGTCAGGGGAGAACACCATGCGAAGAATTGCTATGCTCACCGCCTTTGCTCTGGTCAGCACCGTGGCGCTTGCCGAAACCACCGGCGAAAAGCTCGGCATCAACTCCGCCCTGGGCCTTGCGCCGACGACGCAGGATTTTGTCACCCAGGCCGCCAATTCCGGGCAGTTTGAAATCCAATCGAGCCAGCTCGCGCAGGAACGCGGCGACCAGATGTCGAAGACCTTCGCGTCGAAAATGATCGAGGATCATCAAAAGCTGGACACCGAGCTGAAGGATCTCGTGCAATCCAAACAGATCAAAGTCACCATTCCCACCGGCGTGAGCGCGGCGCAGCAGTCCATGCTGGACAAGCTGAAGACGCTGCAAGGCGCGGATTTCGATCGTCGTTATCGTGACGACCAATATAGCGGCCACAAGGATACGGTGGACGTGTTCGAGCGTTACGCCAAGAGCGGCGACAACGCCGACCTGAAGAAATGGGCGGAGCAGAACGTTCCCACGCTGCAGAAGCACTTGAAGATGGCCGAGGACCTCGGCGCACACGCGCAGAAATAGGAGCGGCTGTTTCCATGAGCGTCAGCCCTTCGGTCGGCGAGGCCTCGAGTCACGCCGACCGGTTTCGCCGATTCGCCACCAGAATGTCGCTGCTGAGCGGCCACCCCAACGCATTCGCGTTGGCGGTGCTCTATGTCGTCGTCTGGGCGGTCACGGGACCGGTGTTCGGCTTCAGTGACACCTGGCAGCTGGTGATCAACACCAGCAGCAGCATCGTTACGCTGCTGATGGTGTTCCTGATCCAGACCTCGCAGAACCGCGATACCGCGGCCATTCACCTCAAGCTCGATGAACTCGTGCGCGCCACCGCTCACGCCACCGATCGGGTGGTGGCGGCCGAGGAATTGACGGAGGCCGAACTGGGCGAACTCAAGCAGGAGGTGCGCGCCGCCAAGGCGGAGCAGGAAGAGCGTCCAACCTAGACGCGAAATGTCAGACCGCTGGGAACCCCGCCGCCGGCGCAAGGTTTTTGGCCGGGACCACAATGAAGGACAAACCCATGCCTCAGGAAAAACAGCTTCAGGATCTCTTCACCGAGACGCTCAAGGACATCTACTACGCCGAAAAGCAGATTCTGCGCGCCTTGCCGAAGATGGCGAAAGCCGCGCATTCCAATGAATTGCGCGAGGCGTTCCAGCACCATCGGGAGCAGACGGAAGATCAGATCGAACGTCTCGAAAAAGTCTTTGAAATGGTCGGCAAGGCCTCGCGCGGCAAGGAATGCCACGCCATCGTCGGCATGCTCGAAGAGGCCAAGGAAGTGATGGAGGATTTCAGCGGCGCCGAGACGCTGGATGCGGGACTCCTCGCCTCCGCGCAGGCCGTCGAACATTATGAGATCTCGCGCTATGGCACCTTGAAGACCTGGGCGCAGCAGCTCGGCATGAAGGATGCGGTGCCGCTGCTCGAGGAGACGCTCAAGGAGGAGAAGGAAACCGACGCCTTGCTCACCCGGCTCGCCGATTCCAGCATCAACAAGAAGGCTGCGTGACGCCCGCGCGAGCGCTCGCGGGATTTGAATCGCACGGCGATTTGGCGCCGTCGCCGGCCCGTACGGTCGGCGGCGGCGCTCTCACAAAATCTTGCCTCAGGCGAAACCTGAGGCGCTGTACGACGTTGTCTAAAAAAGGATTTTCCGAAATCACACATCGTTGCACGCGGCCAGGAGTTGACCATGCGGATCGCCCAGATTGCGCCTCTGATGGAGAGCGTGCCCCCGAAACGTTACGGCGGAACGGAGCGCATCGTCTCCTATCTCACGGAGGAGCTGGTTCGGGCCGGCCATGAGGTCACGCTGTTCGCCAGCGCGGATTCATTCACGCAAGCCGACTTGCGGCCGATGTGCGAAATGGGCCTGCGCCTCGCGCCCGCGCCGAAGGATCCGCTCGCCAGCCATCTGATCATGCTGGAGGAGGTGCGGCGCGGCGTTCGCGCTTTCGACATCGTCCATGTCCACCTCGATCTCTTGCATTACGCCATGCTGCGCGATCATACCGCGCGCTGCCTGACGACCATGCACGGCCGCCTCGACCTGCCGCTGCTGGTGCGCATGCACGAAATGTTCGAGGAATTCCCGCTGGTGTCGATTTCGCAGCATCAGCGCAAGCCGATCCCCGACGCCAATTGGGTGGGCACGGTCCACCACGGCCTGCCCGTCAGCCTGCTGCCCTTCTCGGCGTCGGACAACGGCTATCTCGCCTTTTTGGGACGCATCTCGCCGGAGAAGCGGCCCGACCGGGCGATCGAAATCGCAGTGCGCGCCGGCGCGCCGCTGAAGATCGCGGCCAAGATCGACAGCGCCGACATGGAGTATTGGGAGCAGAAGATCGCGCCCATGGTGAAGGCCGCGCCGAACGTCGAATATGTCGGCGAGATCGACGAACGCGAAAAGGCGCTATTTCTCGGCGGCGCGCGGGCGCTGCTGTTTCCCATCGATTGGCCGGAGCCGTTCGGTCTGGTGATGATCGAGGCGCTGGCGTGCGGGACGCCGGTCATCGCCTACCGCCATGGCTCCGTGCCCGAGGTGATCGAGGATGGCGTCACCGGCTTTCTGGTCGGCAGCATCGACGAGGCGGTCAAGCGCGTGGAGGACGTGCGGACGCTCGACCGCGCCGTGATCCGCCGCACTTTCGAACGGCGTTTTTCCGCCGAGCGCATGGCCAGCGACTATGTCGAGATCTACCAGCGCATGCGGATTTTCGCCAAGGCCAGGACTCCGATCCCGGCGATCAACGGTCACTACAATGCCTCTCTCTGAAGCGGTGAAGGACGTCGTAGACCCGACGGCGCTGGACTATGTGATCGCGGCTGAGACGTCGCATATCGAGATCACCCCGCGCAGCCTCAAGAGCGAAGACACGTTCGCGGTGTTCGACGCGCATGGCGATGCTGCGCCGGAGCTTGGCGGCAATCTCGGCCTGTTCCACCGCGACACCCGCCATCTCTCGAAATTGTTCCTCAGCTTTTGCAACGTGCGGCCGCTGCTGCTGAGTTCGACGGTGCGCGAGGACAACGCCACTTTCACCTGCGACATGACCAATCCGCATCTCGCCGCGCGAGACGGATCGGCGGATTTGCAGCACAGTCTCATTCACCTGCGCCGCCAGCGTTTTCTGTTCGGCGCGGCGTGCCACGATTGCCTGACGCTGCACAATTTTGACGTGGCGCCCCGCGACATTGAGATCGCCTTCGATTTTTCCGCGGATTTCGCCGATCTGTTCGAAGTGCGCGGCGCGCGGCGCGCGCGAAAGGGCGAGTTCCACGCTCCCAGGGTGGCGCAGGACAGCGTCGCGCTCGCCTATACCGGCCTCGACGGGCGGACACGGCGCACCGTGCTGCAATTCGAGCCGAGGCCCTCGGAACTGAGCGGCGAACGGGCGCTGTACCGCATCGCGCTGGGCCCCGGCGAAACCCTCGGCCTCTATATCGAGATCAGCTGCGAGGCGCGCGACGGCGGCCGGTCCGCCCGGCAGGCTTTTCGCTCGGCGCTGCACAGCGCGCGCGCGCGGCTTCGCGAGCGCAACGCGCGCGCCGCCGTCGCCACCTCCTCCAACCAATATTTTAACGACGGCCTCCACCGCGCCGCCAGCGATCTCGCCATTCTCGTCACCGACACGCCGGAGGGCGCCTATCCTTACGCGGGCGTGCCCTGGTTCAGCACGGTGTTCGGCCGGGACGCGCTGATCACCGCCTTCCAGACCCTGTGGATGGACCCCACCATCGCGCGCGGCGTGCTGCTGCATCTCGCCGCCAACCAGGCCAAGGATTTCGACGCCGTAGCCGACGCCGAGCCGGGCAAGATCCTTCATGAGGTCCGCTACGGCGAAATGGCCGAATTGGGCGAAGTTCCGTTCCGGCGCTATTACGGATCCGTGGATTCCACGCCGCTGTTCGTCATGCTCGCGGCGAGTTATTTCGAGCGCACCGGCGATGTCGAAACCGTGCGCGCGCTTTGGTCTTCGCTCAAGGCGGCGCTGGATTGGATCGCCGTTCACGGCGATCGCGATGGCGACGGTTTTGTCGAATACCACCGCCAGACCGACGAAGGCCTTGCCAATCAGGGCTGGAAGGACAGCCACGACAGCATTTCCCACGAAGACGGGTCTTTGGCGAAAGGCCCGATCGCGCTGGTCGAAGTGCAGGCCTATGTTTACGCCGCCTGGCTCGGCGCCGCGCGTCTGGCCCGCGCCCTCGGGCTCGACCGCGAGGCCGCGGCGCATGAGGCGCGCGCGGGCGTGTTGCGCGACCGTTTCGACGCCGCTTTTTTCGACGCAGGCTTGGGGACCTATGTGCTCGCGCTCGATGGCGAGAAGCGGCCTTGTCGCGTGCGCAGCTCCAACGCCGGCCACGCCCTGTTCACCGGCGTCGCCCGACCCGAGCGGGCGGGCCGGGTGGTCGAGGCGCTGATGTCGACCGCCTCGTTTTCCGGCTGGGGCGTGCGCACGCTTTCGGCGGAATCCGCCCGCTACAATCCGATGAGCTATCACAATGGCTCGGTCTGGCCGCACGACAATTCGCTGATCGCCATGGGTTTTGCGCGATACGGTTTCAAGGCCGAGGCGCTGCGGATCTTCGAGGGCCTGTTTCGCGCCTCCATCTCTTTCGACCTGCGGCGCCTCCCCGAATTGTTCTGCGGTTTTCCACGAGCCCGCAACCTGGGGCCGGTTTCTTATCCGGTTGCTTGCGCGCCACAAGCCTGGGCGTCCGCCGCGCCTTTCGCCTTGATGCAGGCGGCCCTGGGTCTTGGCTTCGATGTAGGCCGCGGTCGCGTCACCTTCGACCGTCCGTCCCTTCCGGACTTTTTGGATGAACTGGTCATCCGCCACATCAGCCTGCGCGACGGCGTGCTTGATTTGAAAATTTTGCGCGCCGGCGCTTCCGCGGCTTTTTCGGTGCTGTCGCGCGTGGGCGATGTCGGCTTGATCGTCGAGAAGCCATGACGCTGTT
Source organism: Rhodoblastus acidophilus (assembly GCF_025961575.1). GTDB lineage: Bacteria > Pseudomonadota > Alphaproteobacteria > Rhizobiales > Beijerinckiaceae > Rhodoblastus > Rhodoblastus acidophilus_C. Next base: position 80,852 of record NZ_JAOQNX010000021.1, read on the forward strand.
CGAGGAAAAGCCGGAGACGCTCGACGCGCTCAACGCGAGGGGGGCGGCGCTGGGCGCTTTCGCGCCCCAGGCGATCCGGCAGCTCGCCGGGCTGGCGTGAGCCATGGCGCCGGTGGGCCTCCTCACCTTTCATCGATGCGTGAACTACGGGTCCTATTGGCAGGCGCGTTGCCTGCTCGAATGGGTTGGCCGGCGAAGGCGCGCGGTCTTGCTCGACCACGCCTCCTTCGCCGCGCGCCGCGCCGAACTGCGCTGCGCGCTCGCGCCCCAGCAGACGCACGAGGACGTGCGAGCCCATATGCGAAAAATCCGCGGCTTTCGCACGGCTGTGGAACGCCTGCCTTTGTCTGCGCGCTTTCCGCTGGACGCGCCGGAAAAGGCCGAACAGTGCGATCTCATCCTGATCGGCAGCGACGAGATTTTCAATCTGCGCCACCCCTGGTACGGCGGCGTCCCCGCCTTTTTCGGCGAAGGTTTTCGACCGCCGCGCGTCGCCTATGCTGCAAGCTTTGGCAATGGCGGGGCGCTTGATCCGCCCTGGCGCGCCAGGCTCGCGAATTTTTCCGCGCTGTCCGCGCGCGATCTCACCAGCCGGAAGCTGCTCGTTCAAGCCGGTCTTCCCGAACCGGACATCGTGCTTGATCCTTGCCTCCTCAACCCGCCGCAGGCGGATGTCGCGGCGAGTCCCTTCGTCGTGGTCTACGGCCACGGCTTTCCCGACTGGTTCGCTGCAGCCGCCAGCGCCTGGGCGCGGAGGCGCGGGTTCAGGCTCGTGAGCATCGGCTATCGCAACGCCTGGACGGACGAGCAGCGGATCGACGCCGACCCCGAGCTGTTTCGCGCGCTCATGGCGTCTTGCGCGGCGGTCGCGACCGACTTCTTTCACGGCTGCGTTTTCGCCCTGGCCTATCAAAAGCCATTCGCCTGCGTCGCAACGTCATATCGGGAGACCAAGCTGCGCGATCTCTGCGCGCTGCTCGGGCTTGAGGCGCGGCTGGCTGCGGCGCCCGGGGCGGTCGCGGAAGCGCTGTCGGCGCCGCTGGGCGTCCAAGTTCAAGATCGTCTTGCGGGTTTGCGTGCGACGTCTGAAGCTTTTCTCACCCGCGCGATTCCGCCGTGACGCCGCAGGACATGAGACGTTCCGAACTGTGTGTCGGCTGCGGCGCCTGCGGCCCGACGGCGCTGGACGCCTATGGGCGGTGCGCGCCGCTTGGCGCGACGGACGTTTCCGCCATCTGCCCGTTCTCACCGCAAACGCCCAACGAGGACGAGATTTCGCGTCGGCGTTTTCCAACTGCGACAAACAACAGGGCGGCGGTTGGACGTTTCGACAAATGCTGCGTCGGCCATGTCGTCGAGCCGGAGTTTCGCGCTCACGGAAGTTCGGGCGGCATGGCGAGCTGGGTCGCCGTCGAACTTCTGCGCACAGGTCTCGTGGATGGCGTCGCCCATGTCACGCCGCAACCGCCGCTGTTTGCATATCAAATCTCCCGCAACGTTGAGGATGTCAGGGCCGGCGCCAAATCGCGCTATCATCCCGTGACGCTCTGGCCCATTCTTGAGGAAATCCGGGCCCGGCCGGGGCGATACGCGGTCGTCGGCGTTCCCTGTTTCATCAAGGCGGTCCATCTGCTGCGCCGCCGCGACCCGCTGTTGCATGCGCGGATCGTCTTCACGCTCGGCCTGTTCTGCGGCCACATGAAAAGCGCGCATTTCGGCGAGAGTCTGGCCTGGCAGATCGGCGTGCGGCCGGGCGAGTTGGCGGGCATCGATTACCGCGTGAAAGACCCGCGCCGCCCCGCCAATTGGTATCGCGTCCGCGCCACCGACGCGGCGGGCGCGACGCATGAGAAAGATTGGATGCATCTGGCCGGCGGCGACTGGGGCGCCGGCTTTTTCCAGCACCCCGCCTGCGATGTCTGCGACGATGTCGTGGCCGAGACCGCGGACATGAGTTTTGGCGACGCCTGGGTCGAGCCCTATGCTTCGGATGGACGCGGGACCAATGTCGTCGTGATCCGCTCGCCCGTCCTTCTCGACCTCGTGGGACAGGCGAGGGCGCAAGGGCGGCTGCGGCTCGACGACGTGGACGCCGATTTCGTTGCGCGCACGCAAGCCGCGGGACTGCGCCATCGCCGCGAGGGGCTCGCCTATCGCCTGGCGCTGCGCAGGCGCCACGGGATCGTCCCCCGGAAACGCGTGACGCCCTCGACCGATCTGGCGCTCAGGCGCAAGCTCATCTATCGGGCCCGGCGCCGCATCGCGCGCGACAGCGCGCGCGTCTATCTGTTGGCGCGCAGCCTCGATGCGCTCTGGCTCTACCTTTTCTGGGCGCAAGCCGCCTATACGATCTACGAGGCGCTCGCTTACGGACGAGGCCGGCTTGGCGCGCTGCTCGATCGGCTCACGCCTCGTCCCTGATCAGTTCGGCGAGCAGCGCCGCGCGTCGCTCCGGAGAGCGGCAGCGCTTGATCGCATCGGAGAAACGCGATAGCGCGCCGGCCTCGAAGGCGCCGACGATTGCCGGCAGCACGTAGCTCTTGCGGCAGATGGCGGGCGTGTTGTGCAGGGTCGCGGCGGCGTCGCGCACGGCCTCGAGAATCTGCGACTTGCGCCGCCGCGCGCCGGGCGCGGGCTCGACGCCCGCCAATTGCTCCAGCACGCGCGCGGAGGCGACCAGCGTGCGAAAATCCTTGAGCGAAACCGCGACGCCGGAAATCGCCTTCAGATAGAGATTGACATCTGCGGCGCTCACCGGCCGGGCTTCGCCATTCCTTCGATATTGAAACATGCGGCGCCCCGGCAGAGTCTTCAGCCCGGCGATCACGTCGCGAAATCGCGCGTCGTAAATTTCGCAGGCCACATCGCGCCCGCCCTTGGCGCGGAAGCTCAGCTGCAGCAGCCCGTCTTTCTCGCAGAAATTGGATTTTAGCAGGGTGGCGGCGCCGCGCGTGCCGCGCTCCTTGGCATAGCGCTCGCCGCCCGGCCTGATGGCGGTGAGCGCCACCAGCTCCACCACGGCGGCCAAAGCCATCGTGCGCTCGCCTGGCGCGCCGCGCAGGTCGCGGGCGATCCGCCGCCTTATGCGCGGCAGCGCTTGCGCGAAATGCGCCAACCGCTCCGCTTTGATCTGGTCGCGCACCTGCGTCCAGTCGGGATGATAGCGGTATTGCACGCGGCCGTCGGCGTCGCGGCCCACCGCCTGCAAATGCGCGCGCGGCTCGTCGGCGAAGCGCACGTCTCGATAGGCGGGAGGAACGGCGAGCGCGGCAAGGCGCGTGATCACGGTTTTTTCGACGATGGCGGCGCCGGAGGGATCGAAATAGCGATAGCCGCGCCCGCAGCGCTTGCGCGTGATCGCCAGCTTTTCGCGACGGATGATGACGAGCCCGGCGGCGCGCGCGAGCTTTTTTTGCGCGCGCTGCACGTCGACGCGATCCGGTTTGGCGCGATCCGGTTTCTTGCCGTTGCTGGGCATGGGGAGGCCAATCGCTTGTTTGTGCTCTTGTTTGTCTTTGTGCTCTTGTTGGTCTTGGCAACGCCGCGATGAAGCGCTGAGTTCCGCCGGATTTGTGACCGCTCGGGAACAAGGCGGGGAGGCGCGGGTTGAAGCTGGGTTCGTGCTGACAATCTTTTGCGCCGGAGCGTTTCATGGGAGGAAAAATTCGCCTGGGCGTGGTCGGCGTGGGCAATTGCGCGTCCTCCCTGATTCAGGGGCTGACCTATTATCGTGACGCCGCGCCGGGCGCGGCGATTCCCGGGCTGATGTCGCCAGATCTCGGCGGCTATCGCGTCGGCGACATCGAGGTCGCCGCGGCTTTTGACGTCAGCGCCGCCAAGGTTGGCCGCGACGTCGCCGAGGCGATCCATGCCGCCCCGAACAACACGCAGATTTTCGCGACTGTCGCGCCGCTTGGCGTGACGGTGTCGCGGGGGCCGACGCTTGACGGCATCGGCCGCTATCTCGCCGATGTGGTCGAGGAATCGCCCGCGCGCCCCTGCGATGTCGCGCGCGTCTTGCGCGAGAGCCGGTGCGACGTGCTGCTCTGTTACTTGCCGGTGGGGGCGCAGCGCGCGACGGAATTTTACATGGCTCAGGCTTTGCGCGCGGGCTGCGGCGTGGTCAATTGCCTGCCGGTTTTCATCGCCTCGCGTCCCGAATGGCGCGCGAAATTCGAGGCGCGCGGCCTGCCGATCATCGGCGATGATGTGAAGAGCCAGGTGGGCGCGACCATCGTCCATCGCGTCCTGGCGAGTCTGTTCGCCGAGCGCGGCGTGCGCCTGGAGCGCACCTACCAGCTCAATGTCGGCGGCAACGCGGATTTTCGCAACATGCTCGAGCGCGAACGCCTGGTCTCGAAAAAAATCTCCAAGACGCAGGCGGTCGCCAGCCAATGCGCCGAGCCGCTGCCCGCGGACAACCTGCATGTCGGTCCAAGCGACTATGTGCCCTGGCTGGCGGATCGAAAATTCGCCTTCATTCGCTTGGAGGGTTCGGGTTTCGGCGGCGCGCCGATCAGCGCCGAACTGAAGCTGGAGGTTTGGGATTCCCCCAATTCGGCCGGCGTGGTCATCGATGCCCTGCGCTGCGCCAAGCTGGCCATGGATCGCGGCGAGGCGGGCGCGCTGATCGGCCCGTCCAGCTATTTCATGAAATCGCCGCCGCAACAGTTTTCCGACGCCGAGGCGCGGGAGCTTGTCGCCCGATTTGTCGCCGGCGCCGAACGCCCGCCTGCGAGGAAAAAGGCGTGAGGACCATTTTGTTGGTGCGCCACGCCGCTCATGACAATGTTGGCGGCTTTCTCGCGGGGCGAATGCCGGGCGTGCGTCTGGGCGCCGCCGGACGCGCCCAGGCCGAGCGACTGGCGAAGCGCCTCGCCTCGGAAAAGCTTGACGCCGTCCAAACCAGTCCGCGCGAACGGACCCGCGAAACGGCCGAGGCCATCGCCCGCGCCAGCGGCCTGGGCGAAGCTTGCATCGCCGATGGGCTCGACGAAATCGATTTCGGCGCCTGGACCGGCAAGACTTTTGACGCGCTCGACGCCGACCCCGCGTGGCGCAAGTGGAACGAGCAGCGGGCGATGGCGCGCACGCCGGCCGGCGACAGCATGGAACAGGTTCAGGCCCGCGCCCTCGCGCATATCAAAACCTTGACGGCGGAGCGCGTGGCGCTGGTGAGCCATGCCGACGTCATAAAAACCGTGGTCTGCGGCGTTCTTGGTTTGCCGCTCGACGCCGGGCCACGCTTTGACATTGCGCTCGCCTCGATCACCCGCCTCGCTGCGGGGCCGGGGGAGATGAAACTCGCCGGCCTCAACGAAGTGATCTGGTGATGGCGCTCTCGACCGACGAAATTCGCACGCAAGTGACCGCGCTCGGCCCCTGGTTCCACAATCTCGATCTCAACGGGGTGATGACCGCGCCCGACCATTTTCTCGGCGATTATCCGCGCGCGAAATGGAATCGGTTTTGCCACGCGCTCCCGCAAGACCTCTGCGGACGGAGCGTGCTGGACATCGGCTGCAACGCCGGTTTTTACAGTCTCGAGATGAAGAGGCGCGGCGCCGCCCGCGTGGTGGGAATCGATTTCGACAAGGCCTATTTGCGCCAGGCGCGATTTGCCGCCGCCATCTGCGGCCTCGATGTCGAATTCCGCAACATGTCGGTCTATGATGTCGCGAGCCTGGGCGAGCGTTTCGATATCGTCCTGTTCATGGGCGTGCTCTACCACTTGCGCCATCCGCTGCTCGCGCTCGATCTCATTCGCGAGCATGTCGTCGGCGGCTCCATGCTGTTCCAGTGCATGTTGCGCGGCTCCATGCAGGTCGAGCCGATCCCTGCGGATGCGGATTTCTTCGACAGGCGCCCGTTCGATCGGGCGGATTATCCAAAACTGCATTTCATCGAGCATCGCTACGCCCATGATCCCACCAATTGGTGGACGCCCAATCGGGCCTGCGTCGAGGCCATGCTGCGCTCCTCCGGCTTCGAGATCACAAGCCATCCCGAAGATGACGTCTACCTGTGCCGTTGCGCGGGCGCGCCCGCTGGCGAGGGCGCGGTCTATCCTGCGCGAGGAAGATGATGATCGAAGCCGCGATGATCTGGAACGAGCCCAACAACAAATCGCATTGGGACCCGGAGATCGATCCCGACTGGGCCTTGTTCGCACGAATGGCCGGTCTCGCGGGCCAAGCGATCCATGCCGAAAATCCTTCGCTGACGCGCGTGCTCGGCGGCATCTCTCCCATCGACCCCGCGTTCATGGCCAATATGAAGGGACGCGGCGTGCTGGGCCATGTCGACGCCGTCGCCGTCCATGGCTTTCCGCTCGACTGGAATCTTTGGGCCATCGACGATTGGCCTGAGAAGATCGCGGAGATCAAGGCCGTGACCGATCTGCCGATCTGGGTGACCGAAGTCGGAGTCTCCAGCTTCGGCGCCGAGGAGGTGCAGGCCTGGGGGCTGGAGCGCACCGCTCAGCTGCTGGCGGGTCGCGCGCCTCGCCTGCATTGGTATTCGCTGTTCGATCTCCCGCAGAGCTGGGGCGCCACCACCCGCCACAAGGAGGCGGAAGGGTCTTCGTACTACCGCCATTTCCACATGGGCCTGATCCGCGCCGATGGAACGCCGAAGAAGGCGCTGGAGGTTTTCGCCCGCCATGCGCAAACTTTTGGGCTGATGCAATGGTTTCGCTTCGACGATCCGCGCCTTGACGAGGCCGTCGCCTGGATGAAGCGATTGGGCGTGCGCCATTTGCGGACGGGCCTGTCCTGGGCCGATTCCTTCCGGCCTGGCGCGGAAAAATTCTTCGACCGGATGATGGGCGCGCTGGAGCCTTTTGACGTCACCGTCACCTTTTGTTTTACGCCGGAGCATTGCGGGATGGCCGCGCATCATACCAGCGCGCCGCTCGTCCCCGAGGAATATGCCGAATTTTGCGCGCGCATGGTGCGGCGCTACGCCAGCGACAGGATCACGCCGGCGGCTTCACCGATCCCCGCCGTTTGAGCGGGATCATCGCCGCCTCGCGGGCGACGCCGGAAAAATGCGCGATGGTGCGCTTCAGGCCTGTATCGAGCGACACGCGCGGCCGCCAGCCTAGCACTTTTTCGGCCACGGAAATATCGGGGCGGCGCCGGCGCGGGTCGTCGATCGGCAGAGGCCGAAAAGTGACGCCGGAGCGCGCGCCGGTGAGGCGCAGCACGCGCGCGGCGAGATTCTGCACCGTGATCTCCTCGGGATTGCCGAGATTGATGGCGCCGCGATAGGGGTCCTCGTGCAGCATCAGCCGCATCAGTCCATCCACCATATCGTCGACATAGCAGAACGAGCGGGTCTGCTCGCCGCCGCCATAAAGGGTGATGTCGTCGCCTGACAGCGCCTGGGTGATGGCGTTCGACACCACGCGGCCATCGTCGGCGCGCATGCGCGGCCCGTAGGTGTTGAAGATGCGCGCCACCCGAACATCCCCGCGTTGCGCGCGCAAGAAGTCGAAAGTCAGGGTTTCCGCCGCGCGCTTGCCCTCGTCGTAGCAGGCGCGCGGCCCCGTCGGATTGACGTGGCCCCAATAGCTTTCGCGTTGCGGATGGGTTTCTGGATCGCCATAGACCTCGCTGGTCGAGGCCTGGAGGAAACGCGCGCCATGCGCCTGGGCAAGCCCGAGCAGCCGCCATGTGCCCAGCACATTGGTCAGCAGCGTGTGTTCGGGATTGGCCTGATAATGCGGAGGCGATGCGGCGCAGGCGAGATTGAAAATGTAGGAAATCCGGCGCCCGGAGCGGGTGAGCCGCGGCGGCAGCGGTTCGGTGACGTCGGCGTCCAGAATGTCGAAGCGCGGCTCACGTTCCAAATGGCGCAAGTTGTCGTATCGGCCAGTGAGAAAATTATCGAGACACAGCACCCGCCATCCGCGCGCCAGCAAGGCGTCGGTGAGGTTCGAGCCGATGAACCCCGCGCCGCCCGCGACCAGCGCGACAGTCTCTTGCTGTTGGCCCATTGCGACCCCTTCCTCAGGCCGGCGCGGCGGCGCGCGCGGCTTGCGCGATATAGCCCGCCAATTGGTCGGCGCGATGCGCCGCGGTATGCGCGCCAAGCACTTTTTCGCGCGCGCGTTTCGCTATTTTTTTTCTCTCGGGTTCAGATATTTCGCGCAATGCGCGCAACACGTCGGCGACGTCCCGCGCGACTGTGATCTCGGTCCCGAAGGCGAAAAGGCTTTCCAGTCCGTCCCAGGCGTCGGAAATGATCGGCGCGCCGCAGGCCGCCGCCTCGAACAGCCGCACGCTCGGGCTATAGCCGGCGCGGACCATGTCGCGCCGCGTCGCGTTGAGCGTGAAGCGGCAGCTGTTGTAGAAGGCGGAATGATCCCTCGGCGCGACATGATCGATCCGCAGGACGTTTGCCGGCCAGTCGATGGTTTCCGGATATTGCGGACCCGCGACGATGAAGCGCAGGTCGGGCGCGCGTCGCGCCGGTTCGATCAACAGCCGCTCGATCACGGATTGGCGGTCTTCGGCGTAAGTGCCGATATAGCCGAGGTCGAATTGCGGTTGTGTTTGCAGGGGCCGGTAAAGCTCCGGGTCCACGGCGCAGTAGAGTGTGCGCGCCGCCTTTGCGCCAAAGGCGCGTTCGAAGTGCGAGAGGATCGGGCCGCCGGTGAAGGACAGGTAGAGGTCGAAGCCCGGGATGAGCTTTGGCGAGAGATAGGCGCATTCGTCACGATCGAGCGCTGCAAGGGTGACGGGCGTGTCGATGTCGTAAAACGCGGTGACGCCGCGGGCGTGAGTTTGGACGAAAGCGCAGACGGCGGCGCCATCAGGCGTATAGGAGCCGACCATCACGGCGCCGGCCTTGGCGATCTCGTTTCGATAGTTTTCGAGCCCGTCGAGATCGCGATAAAACGCGAGACTGCAATAATCGGGCGCGAGCAGGTCGCGGTTTTCTGCATACCAGGGCTGGTCGCGCTCCAGGAACAGGATGCGAAAGCCCTTGGCCGCATAGGCTTTGAGCAGACCGCGATAGGTGGTGGCGTGGCCATTTCCCCAGGAGGAGGACAGGCTGAGGCCGAGAACGACGAGGTCGTAGGCGCTCATGACGCCGCCTTCTCGCGTTTCATTTCGGCCGCGCGCCGCAGCAGAACATCGACCTGCGCGGCGCGCTGCGCGTAAGTATGCTCGCGGCGAATGCGCGCGCCCGCCGCCTCGCCCATTGCTCTCGCCTGCGCCGGCGTGAGTTCGGCGAGGATCGCCTCGACATCGGCGCCGTCGCGCGCGACCAGGATGTCCCGACCCGGCGCCAGGAACATGTCTATGCCCTCCCAGGCGTCGGTGATGAGGCAGGCGTCGGCGCCGGCGGCCTCGAACACGCGGGTCGCCGGCGAAAAACCGTTGGCCGCCATGCTGTCGCGGGCGATGTTGAGCACGGCGCCCGCGCTGGAGTTCAGCGCATTGTGGTCGCGCGTGAACACATGTCCTGTCCGGCGCACATTGGGTGGGGTCGCATGGTCGCCCCAGCCATTGCCGCCGAGCAGAAAGGTTTTTTCCCGCATGCGCCGGGCGGGCGCCAAGAAGAACGTCTCAACGCGGTGCTCGCGGTCGGGCAGGCGGTTTCCCAGAAAGGCGAGATCGCAGGCGAAGCGCGGCTCCGCCGGGACAGGAAAATGCGTGTCGGGATCGAGCGCGTTATAGACGGGCGCGCAGAACCGCGCGCCAAGTTTTTCGTAGGCGCGCACCACGGGGTCGCCGCCGCCATAGGTCAGCACCATGTCGAACGAGGGCAGGGCGCTGCGCAGCGGATGGTCCGGGGTCGCGCGCATGTCCGCCAGTGTCGCCGGGGCGTCCACATCCCAGTAAATCCGCAACGCCTGCGGCCGCGCCGCCGCCAGCACTCCGCGCAAAAGTTCGTCGTCGAACACGCCGACGCCGCTCGCCTTGATCACCACGTCGGCGTCGCCGGCGCGCGTGAGCACATGCCGCAGGCCCTCGGGCGTCGCCGGCCAGACCACGACCTGCGCCCAGTCGGGCGGCTCCATGTCGCGATGGTCTTGGCGCTGGTAGGCGTCCGGCTCGTAAAAGGTGACGGAATGGCCGAGGTCGAAAAGGTTTTTCAGCAGGCCGCGATAATAGGTGGCGGCGCCATTCCAATAGGAGGACAGCAGGCTCGATCCGTAAAAGGCGATGTTCACGCGGCGGCCTCCCTGTTCGAGAGGTTTTTCGCGATCGCCAGCAGCTCCGCCGCGCGATGGGCGCAGCTGTGCCGCGCGCGAATGGTTTCCAGCCCTCTGGCCGCCAGTTCGGCGCGAAGACCGGCGTCATCGCGCAAGCGCGCGAGATGCGCGGCGCATTCGTCCGTGTCCCGCGCGACGAGAAAATCGCCCGGGCGGAAAAGGCCCTCGCTGTCCGACCAGGGCGCGCTGACGAGCGGGATGCCGCAGGCCAGCGCCTCGAACACGCGGATGGTTGGGATGCCCGGCAGCACGCTTGTGTAATAGCGGCGCGGCACATGGATGGTGGCCAAATGTCTTGCAAAAATTTCGGGCGCGCTGGCGTTGGCGAGCCAGCCGCGCCAGATCGCGCCGTATTTGCGCAAGGTCGCGAGCGCCGCGTCGGGATAGCGCACGCCGTAAATGTCCAGCGGCAGTCCCGCGCGCGCCGCGGGCTTGAGCAAAAAATCCTCGATTTCGGCGCTGCGCTCGCCGTCGCCCCAATTGCCGATCCATACCAGTCCGGACCGGGCGACGTCGTGGTCCGGCGGACGAAACAGCCTTGTATCCGCCGCCTCATGCCAGATGAAGGCGCGCTCCTTCCAGCCGTTTTTTTCGTAGATTTCGGCGAGCGCCGCGCCAAAAGCCAGCACGCCGTCATAGCCGGACAGATCGAAGGCGCGGATCGCCTGGGGATCGCTGACGGCGCGGTGATGGGTGTCGTGGAACAGCAGTGTGAAGGGAGCGCCGCGCATCCGCATGCGCCCGAGCGCGGAGACGAGTTGCGGTTCGTTCCATTCGTGGACGAGCACGAGATCGGCGTCGTCCACCGCCGCGCGAACCTGCGCCGGCGACGACCAGCGCGTGGGACGCAAGTCCGGATAGGCCGCGCGAAAGGGGGCGAGCCCCGCCTCGCCATGCTCGGCGAGCAGGTGCCCGAGGCTCCAGGACGACTCCGGCTCCATCGGTCGGACGTCATGTCCGGCCAACGCCAGTTCACGCAAGACGCCGCGCAAGAAATGGGCGTTGCCGTGGTTCCAGCACGACAGCAGCGAATGGGTGAAATAGACGATCTTCACGCCACCGCTCCCGTGTTGCGCGCCAAAGCGGCGCGATAGATCGCCATTGTCGCCTCGGCCATCGCCGCCGCGCTGTAGGTTTGGGCGCGGCGCATCGCCGCCTTGCGCAGCTCCTCGCGCAGGTCGCCGTCGACCACGATCCTGTTGACGTTCGCCGCGAAGGCGCTCGCGAGCCGCGGCGGCGCGAACAGCGCCGCGCCCTGCCAGAGTTCGCGAAAGGTCTCGATGTCGCTGAGGACCAGCGGGCAGCCGGCTTGCGCGGCCTCGAGCACGGAGAGGCCGAAAGGTTCGTAGAGCGCGGCCGAGAGGAAAACCGGACGTTCCGAGAGAATCTGGCGCAAGACCGGGGCCTCCAGCGCGCCGGTGAGCCGCGCCCGCCTGGCGGAAAAGCGCTCGCCTTGCGGGCTGGCGCAGGGGCCGGCCAGCAGCAGGGGCAGGCGCATTTCGCCTGCGGCTTCGTCGAGCGTTGCGGCGTTCTTGCCCCGATCCCACAGCCGCCCGGCGGAAAAGGCGAAAGCGGGCGCGGCGGGCGGCGGGAAGGCGGGCGGCGTTGGGGCGGCGCGGCCATTGTGCACGACGAAGGGGGCGATGCGGTAGAGATCGCAGACGCGGGCCGCATAAGCGCGGCTGGGGCAGATGACGGCGTCGGCGCGGCGCAGGGCGTCGCGCAGCATCTGCGTGCGCCAGACGAAATCTTGCGGGAGCGCGCCGCCCTCGACGCTCGCCCACCAGCTCGCGAGGCACGAGTGCAGGGCGCAGACCACCGGCGCGTCAAAGCTGGCCAGGGCGCAAGTGGGGGTGTTCAGATGGACGAGGTCGGCGCCGCTGTTGCGGGCGAGCGCCGCGACCTGTTCCGCGGTCGACAGAATTTCCTGCGGCGATGAGGCGAGCCAGTCGAGCGGCAGCCCGGTTTCGATGATGTCCAGCCCGTCCACTGCGCGCGCGGCGGCGAGTTGTGCCTCGCTCAGGCCCGGGCCAAGCACGGCGAGCGTGGCGCGCACGCCGAGGCGTGTTTGCCTGCGCAAGAGGTCGAGGGCATAGGTGAACACGCCGCCGACGGCGTCTGCGGTCATGAACAGTTTTAGCGGCAGTGCGCGCATGACGCCTCCAGCACCGGCAGGGGGAGGGGGGAATCGTCCTGGATGTCGCTGAAGCGCGCGTGCTCGCGCAGATACCAGGCGTGCGAGCGCTCCCAGGCTTCGCCGTCCGGCGCGCCCCAGAGACGGCGGTAGTCGGGGGAGGACGGATAGGGGTAGAGCGGTACGGGATCGTTGGCCCAGACGCCGGCGGCGCTGAGTTTTTCGCGCCAGTCGTGAACGAGAGAGAGGTCGTCGCCCGGGGATTGAATGAGATTGGCTTGCACGAAGGGGATTCGCTTGCGCGCATGGATCAGCCGCGCGGCCAGTTCGTCGGTGGACACGCGGCAATTCTTGTCCAGCGCCGCGCGCCCCTGCGGCGTCAGGCTTTCGACGCCGGCTTCGATGGAGACGCAGCGCGCCTGCCCGAGCAGGTCAAGCATGTCGCGTTTCCACAAATCGATCCGCGTCTGGATGCCGAACGGGATTTGTCGCGACGCCATGGCTTCGAGCAGGGCTTTTTGCGGAAGAAAGATTTCGTCGATGAAATAGAGATAGGTCACGCCCTGGGCGATCAGGCGGTCGATTTCGTGCAGCAGCGGCGAGAGGTCGCGACGGCGGTAGGACTCGCGAAAGTCGATCTTGGCGCAGAAGCTGCAATGATAGGGACAGCCGCGCGACGCCTCCACTTCCGCGCCGGGGCCGTCGGGCTGGGCGTCGAAGCGGTGGTGATGGTGCGGATGCGCGGCGATCCATTCGTCCGGCCATGACAGCGCCGGCTGGTCGGTGAAGCGCGCTGCGCGCGGGTCGCCATTGACCTTGATGACTCCGTTGTCGCGAAAGGCGAGGCCGGGAATGTCCGCGACAGGTTTTTGCGCGATCTCGACGATGGCTTCCTCGCATTCGCCGCGCACGACAATATCCGCGCCGAGTTTTGTCAGCGTGGTCTCCGGCGTCGCCGAGCCATGGGGACCGACAATGATCTTGCGGCCGCCCTCCTCGCCAAGGGCCAGCAGGAAGGCGCGGGGCGAGCGCAATTCGGGCGGGGCGCAGCGCCAGAACAGATAGCTGGGCGCGGTGGCGACCACGGTGAGATCGGCGCCAAAATCTTTGACCTCGCGCGCCAAAACGTCATTGTCCTGTCCCATCAGGCCGCCGTCGCAGAGCAGCGTGTCATGGCCCGCGCGGTCCAAGAAATCCTTGGCGTAGCCGAGTTCGAGCGGCAGATGCGGCGCGCGGCAGCCGAAATAGATGGAGCGGTCGAACCGCCAGCAGGGATTGACCAGCGCCACGCGCATCTTAAGCCTCCGCACGGGCTTGAGGCGCCTCGGCCGCGATCCAGTCCGCGAGCCGCGCGAGGCCGTCGCGCCAGGGCAGGGGATCGGCGAGCGCCAGCGCGTCGCGCGCCCGGCGCGCATCCGACACGTACCAGCGTTGATCGCCGGCGCGCCAGGGCTCGAAGACCAGGCGCGCCGGGCGTTGGAACAGGTTTTCCGCGCAGGCGATCACGTCCCGCAGCGAGACGGCGTTGGCGGGGCCGCCGCCGAGGTTGAAGACGCAGCCCGCAATGTCGTCGATGCGTGTCAACGCGGCGGCATAGGCGCTCACGGCGTCATCGACATAAAGCGCGTCGCGGACCTGGCGGCCATCGCCATGAATGGTGATCGCCTCGCCGGAAAACACGCGGCGCAGGACATGCGCGATCCAGCCCTGGTCCTCCGTGCCCATCTGGCGCGGTCCGTAGATGCAGCTCATGCGCAGCACGGACGTGCGCAGGCCGAAGCAGCGCGCGTAATCGAGCACATATTGGTCCGCAGCGCCTTTCGAGCAGCCGTAGGGCGTATGAAAATCGAGTTTTTGGGTTTCGTTCACCCCGTTCGCCGCCAGCGATGCGTCGACCGGCCTGTAGGCCTCATCGCTCAGGCGCAGCGGCACCTCGGCGAGATCGCCATAGACCTTGTTGGTGCTGGCGAAAATCAGCGGCGTGCGCGGCGAGCGCCGCCGCAGGATTTCGAGGAGCCCGATGGCGCCGCAGACATTGACGGCGAAATCCTCGACCGGATTTTCCAGGCTGGTCGTCACCGCCACCTGCGCGGCGAAATGAAACACCGCCGTGGCGCCGCAAACGGCTTCGGCGCAGGCGTTGAGGTCGCGAATGTCGGCGCGCCGGAACGCGATGCGGCCGTGATGGCGGCGCTTGAGCCAGGCCACATTACGCTCGACGCCGGGCCGCGCGAGCGTGTCGAACACCAGGACATGCTCGCCGTCGCTGGCGAGCCTATCGGCGAGATTGGCGCCGATGAAGCCGGCGCCGCCGGTGACGACAATGGGCGCTTGCGCGCTGGAAACGGGCGCGCTCATGCCACCAGCCCCCGCGCTTCCAGCTCGCGCCGCGCCTCTTCGGCGCCGTCCACCGCGCTTTGCGCGCGCAGCCAGTCCACCAGCTCGGCGAGGCCGTCGGAAAATTCGACGCGCGGCGTGAAGCCGAGTTCGGCCTTGGCCTTGGAAATGTCGGCAAAGCAATGGCGGATGTCGCCGGCGCGGCATTTTTCCGTGAGCTCGGGGGCGATTTCGGGGCGCGCCATCGCCTGCGCCAGCGTGCGCGCCACATCCAGAATCGTGCGCCGCTCGCCGCTGCCGATATTATAGACCTGGCCCGCGGCTTGCGGCGCATCGAGTGCGGCGAGGAAGGCTGCGGCGACATCGGAGACATGGACGAAATCGCGCTGTTGCAGCCCATCCTCGAACACCAGCGGCGGCCGTCCGTTGAGCAGCCGCGACGCAAAGATGGCGAGCACGCCGGTATAGGGATTTGAAAGCGCCTGTCCCGGCCCGTAGACGTTGAACAGCCGCAGCGCCACGGCCTCCATGCCATAGGCGGCGCAGACGCTGAGGGTCAGCCGTTCCTGCACGAATTTCGTCAAGGCATAGACCGAGGCGAGGTTGGGGCGCTTGCTCTCCGGCGTGGGCGCGGGCGTGAGATCAGGCAGGTCCCAATGGCCCGGTCTCGCGCCCTCCCGCGAAACCTCCTCGACTGGGCGTCCCTCTGCGTCGCGATAAAGACCTTCGCCATAGATGCTCATCGACGAGGCGACGACCACGCGCGCGACCGGTGTGCTGGTCAGCGCCTGCAGCAAGACGGCGGTGCCAAGATCATTGGCGCCGACATAGCGGTCGATGGCGTACATGCTTTGACCCACGCCGACTTCCGCAGCGAGGTGGATCACCTTGTCGACCCCGGCCAGCGCCTCACGCAGGCGGGCGGCGTCGCGGATGTCGCCGACGACCAATTCGGCGCCGTTGGGCGGCGCATCGGCTGCGCCTGAATGGACCTGCGCGATCAGCGCATCGTAGAGCCGCACCTTGTCGCCCCTGGCGAGAAGCGCGCGCGCGACATGGCGGCCGATGAAGCCGGCCCCGCCGGTGATGAGAATGTTCGACATGGGCGCCGACTCAGTGGCTGTGCCGGCGGATGAGTTTTGTGAAGCGGCTGTCCTGGTTGTCCTGGTAGAGAAAAGCCAGCTTGCTGCGCTCGAAGGTCTCGAAAAACTGTTCCCAGCTGATCGGCTCCAGCCGGTCTTCCTGCGGACCGAAATCGACGCGGAGCAGGCCGGCGTCGCGCGCGCTGCCGGTGCCCTTCACCCGCGCGGGACGACCGCCGCGCGCCTCCACCCACTGGCGGATCGTCGCGTGGTCGGTGGTGGTCTTGCCTTCGGACATGGGCAACTCCATTGAACCCTAGTGACATGTCAATATGAGCTGACAACGGAGAGTCGCGCGCGACGGTTCCAGCTTCACATTTGATTATAAAGAGGGTTCTTGAGCTGAAGTATTGAGCTGCAGCTGTTCCGCGAGCTGCGCGCGATAGCCTTCGTAGAGGGCGGCGGCTGCGCGCTGGTCCATGGACATGCGCCAAAGCCCGGACCGGAAGGCGAGATAGCAGGGACGCAGGAAGGCGAGCAGGTCGCGGTCGATGCAGCAGCCCCGCTGCGCGAGCCGATGGAGCAGGGCTTCCTCGTCGAGCGCGAATTCGCAGAGGGCGCCGGCGACGTCCCAGGCCAGGTCCTGGCCGCCAATCAGCGTGTGGTCGGCGCAATGGTCGCTGGCGTCGGCCTTCAAGATGCGCCCGTTCGTGTTCAGCCATTCCCAGGCGTGAAGGCGGTTGTCGGTGGCGACGCGGCGCACCCTGCCTTCGAGTCTTTTTGCCCGCGCCGCCCAGTCGCGCTTCGGGAGGTCGACGCCCAGGGCGAGCTTGGTGTTTCGGCAGAGCATCTCGGCCAGCGTGACCAGCGCGGCGCCGCCATGTGGACCCGCGGGCAAGCCGCCGCGAAAGGCGAGATAATCTGCAAGGCGATCGGGGAAGTCTGGTTGTGGCGCGCGGTCGAGCGGCATGGCGTCGGCGATCCATTCCTCGATGAGATAGCCGCCGCGAAAGCCGAGCGGGCGAGGGGAGAAGCCGCTTTGCCCCAGCATTTTTGCGCGCGGAAAAATTTCGCGCCCGTAGGGGCCGAGCCCGGCGAAGCGCAACACGAAGGTCCCGCGCGCGCCCTCGAGAAGAAATTTGCGCCGCTCCCACATTGGCGCGGAGGGGGCTTGGTCGAGGCCTTTTCGCGCGCGCCGCCACGCGCCGCCGGTGAGGTCGCGCGGCGGCGCGCGCAAGGGGCCGGTGATGTCGGTCCATTGCGCCCAGGGTTTGTCGTCGTCCTCCGCGACATGGCGGACGAGCGTGTCCCAGATTTGGCGCATGGGCGGGTCGGCTTCCGGTCCCGGTCCGTGGCCGTGCGACGGAAACAGATTTATGCGGGAGAGCGGGACACCCACATCCGCCAGCGCCCGGACCACCGACAGGAACGAACTTCCGGAAAGGCCAGGCCCTTCGTCCGCCACCGCGATCACGCCCGTGGTCGCCTTCAGCCGCGCGGCCACGTCCGGCGAAAAACGGCATGCGCGCCGAAACGGCGGGCCCTCCGGCCGCACGCTGGTCACGAAGGGCGCATGCGTCGCTGCAGCGATCAAGGCCGCGAGGGCCACGCCAATGCTGCGAATGCCGATCACCGCCTCCACGCCCCTGGCTTGTTGGGCGGCCTGGGCGTAACGGGCGGGCTGGAGCCCGTAGAAGGCGAAACCTTCCTGGCGCCGGCAGGTAATGCGGTCCGGCAAGGGCGAAGCCGCCAGGGTTTCGAGCGCCTCCAGCGCGGGAGCGGCGTCGCCCTCCGGTCCGTCAAGCAAAAGCTGGGCGAAGGCGCGCGGGACCTGCATGGTTTCAAAGCCTGAGTCGGCCAAACCCTGCGC
Source organism: Rhodoblastus acidophilus (assembly GCF_025961575.1). Lineage (GTDB taxonomy): Bacteria > Pseudomonadota > Alphaproteobacteria > Rhizobiales > Beijerinckiaceae > Rhodoblastus > Rhodoblastus acidophilus_C. Next base: position 98,503 of record NZ_JAOQNX010000021.1, read on the forward strand.
CAGTTCGCAGGCGAGAATGAAGGCGCAGGTGATTTCGTCCGCTTCGCGCGAAGAAAAATCCATGCCGCGAATGCGCGCGATCTCGGCGTGCGGCGAGGTTTTGCGCTCGCCGTCGCCGAACACCATCATGTCTGATTGTGCGCGCCGCCGGGGCGGCAAATGCCGATCAGCGCGCCGCCCGCCGCCGCCTCCGGCGCAACCACCGCCACGTCGCCGATCGAGACAATGCCAACCAGCCTTTTGCCGCGATCCATCACCGGCAGGCGCCTGAGCTGAACCTCGCCCATGGCGCGCGCCACCGTTTCGATATCCTGGTCCTCAAAGCAAAAGGTCACGTCGCGCGACATCACCTCGCGGATGGGAGTCTCCGGCCCCTTTCGCGCGGCGACGGCGCGCACGGCGATGTCGCGGTCGGTGATGATGCCCACAAGGCGCCCGTTGTCGCGGACGGGCAGCACCCCGGCGTCATGCGCCGCCATCAGTTCGGCCGCCCGCGCGATCGTGTCGTCGGCCTGCGCCACCTGGACGTCTCGGGTCATGGTCTCGCACACACGCATCCGCCTCTCCCTGAAAACAAGGCGCGTTCGGAACGCCGCTCGACGCGGCCGAGTTCCTGGGGATGCGCGCGCGCGCCGGAGCCAGAGAGGTCGCTCATGCACATCCAATCCATGCTGTCATCCCATCCCGCACACGCCCACGGGCTCGCCGAACCGCTGGAGCTTTGCATCGAAGCCTGCATCGACTGCGCGGAAAGCTGCCGCATCTGCGCCGACGCCTGTCTGGGCGAGCCGATGGTCGCCGAACTCGTGCGCTGCATCAGGCTCAATCTCGATTGCGCCGATCTCTGCGACGTCATGGCGCGCGTCGGCGGCCGGCGCGCCGGCGATGGCGATGACCGCGTGCTTCGGCAGGTGATCCAGGTCTGTTGCGACGCATGCCGGGCCTGCGGCGCCGCGTGTCAGGGCCATGCCGAGAAGCACGATCACTGCCGCATCTGCGCCGAAACCTGCCACGCCTGCGAACAGGCGTGCCGCGATGCGCTGCGCGCGCTGTCGCCGTCCGCGGCCGGCGGCGCGTCCATCGGCGCCGGGATCTAGCTGTTTGGGTCTGGGTCTGAACGCAGAAAAACGACAGTCGCAGCGCTCTTGACTATTTGGTCAACAGGACTAAATTGCCTGTCAGGAGCAATGTGATGGGCGGCCAAATTCCCGAAACCAAGAGACGGCTGATCGCCGCCGCGCTGGAGTTGATCTGGCGCAGCAGCTATGGGTCCGTCAGCGTCGACGACATCTGCAAGGCCGCGGATGTGCGCAAGGGCAGCTTTTATCACTTCTTCCCGTCCAAGGCCGATCTCGCCGTCGCCGCCATGGACCATGCCGACAAGGAGTTGCGCGCCACCTACGACCGCATCTTCTCGCCGGCCTCTCCGCCCTTGCAGCGGCTCGAAGAGCTCGCCGCCTTCATCTACGACAGCCAGAAGCAGGCGGCGGAGAAATATGGCCACGCCTGTGGCTGCCCCTGTGCGTCCCTCGGGTCGGAAATGGGGGCGCAGGAGCCGGAAATCCGCGCCAAATTCGATGAACAGCGGCGACACAAGACCCGCTACTACCAGAATGTCATCCGCGATCTCGTCGCGGAGGGCCTGCTGCCCGCCGCGTCCGACGTCAAGGCCAAGGCGGACGAGATGTTCACCTATCTCATGGGCCGCGTGATGCTGGCGCGGATCGAGAACGATCTCGAACCGCTCCGGCGCGACCTGAAGGACGGCATTTTTCGCACGCTCGGCCTTTCGGTCGAGACGATTCCCGCCGCCTGATCCCCCCGGACAGGCCGCCGCCGAACAGCAAAAGTCGCTTTCACGCGGCTTTTTTCGGACTTAAGACTAGACTGACCGGTCAACTCATTCAATGGAGCCGCACATGACCCTTA
>NZ_JAOQNX010000022.1 GCF_025961575.1 Rhodoblastus acidophilus
GATCTCATTGCCCGAGGCGTCGTAGAGAGAGAGCAGCGGGTTGCCGCTCACCCCCGAAAGGGACAGCGCCACCGTCGTCGGGCCGGTGACGGAGACTTTATAATAATCATCGGTGTCGGAGGTCCCGACCCAACCGGCCACGGTCTTGGCGGCGGCGGTCAGCGCGCCGAGCGCGGTGGCGTTGGCTCCAGCAATGTCGTTGCCGGCGTTGTCCGTCGCCGACGCGGTCCCGACCGTGGGCGCGCCGGTCCAATAGGACAGGGTATAGGCGTTGTCGTAGGAACTATTGACCTTGACGTAATAGGTCCCGGCGGCGAGCGCGTTGGACAGCAGCGGGTAGCCCGAACCGGGCGAGGCCGAGGCGATCTCGGCGCCATTGGCGTCATAGAGGGTGAGCGAATCCAGGGTCGAGCCGAGCTTGAAATTGACGGTCGCCGCGCTCGCGAGCGTGAACGTATAAAAATCGTTGGGCGCGGCGGCGCCGACCCAGTCGGACACGCTGGCGACCGTCGCCGTGGGCGCCGCCAAGGCGGTGGCGGCGGCGAAACTTTGCCCGGTCGCATTCGGCAGCGCCGTCGCCGAAGCGCTCAGCGTGAAAGGCGTGTCGTTGGTCGAATTGACGTGGAGGTAATAGGTCCCGGCGGCGAGATCGGAGAAAAACAGCGCCGGATTGGACGAAGACGCGGAATAGGAGCGGATCTGATTGCCGTTGGCGTCGAGAAGCGAAATCGACACCGAATCCAGCAACCCCGCCAATTGCAGCGACACATTCGACAACGACCCGACGCTGAACTTGTACCAGTCGTCCGGAACCGCCTGGCCGACGAAATCGGAAACCACCGTCGCCGTCGAAGTGAGAGTCCCCAGCGAAGCGGCCGCAGCGAGAGTCGAAGCGCCAGTTCCCTTTTGCGAAGCGTTTCCAGCCATTGCAGTCCCCTTCTGGTCGCCGCCAGAGCATTGCGAACAAATGCCGTCCCGCGCGGCTGCTGTGGACCAGCAGTTCATGCGGGCGCGTCTTGCAGGACCGGCGCTGGACGAAGAACGTTTGTTGCTGCCTGGGTGGATGGAGCGCTTTAAGAATTATCCAATAATTCCAAAAAATTAGACTCCAAATTCCGCAACACCGAAATCATTCCCCTCAACTCCGCCGCGAAGACGTTCGTTGGTTTCAAATACCTACCTGAAGTTGTGCACGAAAAACGCGCACAGCTACGTTATAGGTTAGAAATAACGAATTAAAACAGCTGCGTCAACAGCAACGAAGCTGATGATTTCACAGCATTTGCGCGAATCTCCAAATGAGAGCTTCGAATTGCCGCCCGCCTCCATATGGAGAATCGGCCCGCACATTTCGCGCCCAATCCAGCACAGAGCAACACGGGACGAGGTCTCAAAATGGCTAAAGACGGCCCTCGCGCCACGCAATGGCCGTTCGCTCACAGACATTGAACGCAGGCGTGTCGCCCGCAACGCGATGAAAGACCTCACCGCCTCCAGAACCGTGTCCGCGCCCTCATCGAACCTTGAAGACACCCCGCCAACTTATATCGCTCAAATACAATGAAAATCCGCCGCTCACCTATTCTAGACACGCCCTACCCCCCAATACGGAGCCACGCGCGCCCACCTTCAATATTTGCGATATTTATTGACAAAAAAACAAAATTATGACCTATTAGTTACTCGGTAGCTGCTTTTACGACAGGCAAGCAATAAAAAAATACAGACAATTGCTGTCATGGAGGTCCATTTGCTCAACTCTTTCAAAGATTTCTACGAAACGATTATCGTCGACCACCACCAACCGGTCGAAATAAAAACCGTCGAAGACTTCAAGAAAACGAACGTCAGCTACGAGCAGAGAATCATCAACGAGAACTGGACTTTCGACACGAAGCCGCGCGACGCCACCGGCCACGAGGCTGCGCCGAACAATAGATTCGTCTTCGAATACCTTATTTTGGAGCGCCGCCTGTCCGGCTATAAGGGCATGGATTACTGGGATTTCATCCGCCACATCGTCAATAGCCGCGAAAACACGCGCATCCTTTCCGTGGGCAGCGGCCCGTGCGCCGTCGAAATGGAAATCGCGGAAAAGTTCACCAAGCCCTATGTCATCGATTGTCTGGACCTCAATGAAAATTTGATCAAGGACGCAACGCGTCGCGCCCAGGAGCGGGGCTTGAATCTCAAGCCAATGGTCGCCAACCTGAACGAGACCGTCTTCACCGAAAAATACGATCTGGTGATCATCTGCGCGGCGCTCCACCATTTCGTCGAGCTTGAGGCGGTACTGGATCGCATCCACGACGCCCTCAACGACAACGGCATGTTCGTGACCTACGAGCCGGTGATGCGCAGCGGCATGTTCCTGTTCCCAGCGACTCGCGTGTTCCTGGGGCTATTGTTCCTGCTGCTGCCTTCGCGGCTGCGGATCAACCACCAGGATTATCCCGGCGAGAAACGCGTCGACCGCTATTACAACGAATACGACCGCAGCGGCTGGACCTTCGAGTGCATCCGCTCGGGCGACATACCGGAGTTGCTGACGAAACATTTTAAGACCATCCATTACGGCCGTGGCATGACCTTCCTGCGTAGGGTTTCGGACAGCATCTACGGCTGCAATTACCGGATGGAAACCGAACGTGACCGCAGAATCGTGAAAGCCCTATGCTGGACCGACCGCTTCATGCGCGCGGCGCGGCTGCTGCGGCCGGAAGGCCTGTTCTTCATCGGCAGCCGCAAGGATCGGCCCGCGCCGATCTGAGGACGCGGACGCCGCCGCGCTTTGAAAAACGGGTATTTCCAGGCATGGCGTGGCGGGTGAACTCAGCCCGGCGGACGCGAATTTTTTGACCGGCTGGCGCTTTGCCGTCACCTTGAACAGCAGTCATTCCTGCCGCAGGATGGAAAATCCGAACGACCCCAAACAACTTCGGTGTCGGCGCCGTCCGAGGTGCGCCGCGAGCGTGTCGCTGATCAGGCCGTTGTAGCTCAAGGCGGAGGCGAAGCCGGCGCGTTGCAGTGAGACAGTCGAGAGCGACGACAGGGTGAATTGGAAGACAACCGTGGCGTCCGTCGCGCCGACCCAGTCGGCATAGGTCTTGGCGGTCGAGGACAACGCGCCAATGGCTTTGGCGGCGGCGAGCGTATTCCCGGCGCCCGTCTTCATCGGCGCCGAATCCAGCAACCCCGTCAATTGCTGCGACACGCTCGACAAAGACCCCATTGCAGTCCCCTTCTGGTCGCCGCCAGAGCATTGCGAACAAAATGCAGTCCCATGCGACTGCTGCGAACCAGGAGTAGAATCGGCCCGCACATTTCGCGCCCAATCCAGCGCAGAGCGACACGGGACGAGGTCTCAAAATGGCTGGAGACGATCGTCGCGCGACGCAACGGCCGTTCGCTCACAGACATTGAACGCGGGTGTGTCGGCCGAAACGCGATGAAAGACCTCACCGCCTCCAGAACCGCGTCCGCGCCCTCATCGAACCTCACGGACGCCCCGTCAGCCTATATCGCTCAAATACAATGGAAATCAGCCTCTTACCTAACGCAAGCCTGACGCAAGCGTCAGCCGCGAGTTTCGCTACGTGATTGTCCCCAAGCGTTTCCTCAGGAATTGTGCCTTGCTCCCAAGTTTCCGATCAGCGCCCCTGGGGCCGATCAAGCAGAAGCTGCTGTCACGCGTCGCTCCAACCGGCGTTGAACGTCGCTTTCCGGAAAGGGACATCATCGTCTCGAAGACCGACCTCAAGGGAACCATCACCTACGCCAATCGCGTGTTCCTCGACGTCGCCGGACTGACAGAGCGGGAGGTCATCGGCGCGCCCCATTCTTTTCTCCGCCATCCCGACATGCCCCGCGCCGTGTTCGCGCTGCTCTGGGAGCGCCTGGCCGCGGGCAAGGAAATCTTCGCCTATGTCGTCAATCTCGCGGCCAACGGCGACCATTATTGGGTCCATGCCCATGTGACGCCGACCTTTGGCGCCAGCGGCGAGATCGTCGGCTTCCATTCCAACCGCCGCGTCCCCCATCCGGCCGCCGTCGAAAAAATCAAGCCGATCTATCGAAAGCTTCGAGAGATCGAGGACAACAACGCCAATCGCGCCAACGGGCTCGCGCAATCGCGCGCCCACCTCAACGCAATTCTCGCACAAGCGGGCGTCACCTATGACCAATTCGTCTTCTCTCTCGCAAGCTGAATGGCTTGTCCGCCTGACCGCCATCGTGGCCCTCGCGGGCGCGATCATCTCCCTGTTCAACGACCGCATCCTCGACGCGGCCGCCCTGGGCGCCGCGAGCCTATGCGCCGGCGTGGCGATGGCGCGGCTCAGGCACGCCCGCGCCACGCTCAAGGCGGTCAGCGCCGTTCTGGCGAGCGCCGCCAAGGGCGATCTCGAGCCGCGCCTCGTGCTGACGCGCGATCGCGGCGAGATGCTGGCCCTGGCCGATGACCTGAACCGCGCGCTCGATCTTGTCGACGCCTTCGTGCGCGAGGCGACGGCGACGCTCGCCTGCGTGCGCGACGGCGAATTCCACCGGCGGATCGTCGAACGCGGCCTCGCGGGAACCTTCGCCCGGGGCGCGCAGACGATGAACGAAGCCGTGGTCACCATTCACGCGCGGCTGAGCGGCTTTTCGCAAGTGATCGGCGAATTCGACCGCACCGTGGGCGCGGTGTCAGGCGTGCTGGCGAGTGAAGTCCAGGTGCTCGACGGCGCGGCGAAGACCATGAACGTGGCCGCCACGGAAACGCAGGAACGGTCCGGCGCGATCACCCAGCAGGCGGCGGAAACCTCGGCGAGCGTGTCCACGGTCTCCTCCGCCTCGGAGCAGCTTACGGCTTCGGCGAGCGAGATCGCCGCGCAAACGCGCCGCGCCCTGGATGTGTCGCGCTCGGCGCAGCAGCAATCCTCCGTCGCCGGCGACGCCATGACCGAATTGACCGCCGCCATTCACGAAATCGCCGAGGTGGTCGAGCTGATCGCCAACATTTCGACCCAGACGCGCACCCTGGCGCTGAACGCCAATATCGAGGCGGTGCGCGCCGGCGATCATGGACGCGGGTTCGGCGTGGTGGCGACGGAAGTCAAGAATCTGGCGGCGCAAACCGCCGACGCGACCGAGCAGATCAAGGCGCGGATCGCCGACATTCAGGCCAAATCCGATCGCGGCCTGCACTCGATTTTCGCCATCGGGCAAACGACCTCGGAAGTGGTCGAAATCGCCTCGGCGATTTCCGCGGCGACCGAGCAGCAATCGCTGGCGACCCAGGAAATCGCGCGGACCATGCAAACCGTCACGGATGCGACGGCGGCGGTGACGAACAATGCGACGGTGGTGAACACGGTCGCCAATGACAGCGGCCGGGCCGCGCATGATGTGGCGAAAATTTCCGGCGCGCTGGCGAACGAAGTCGGACGCCTCGACCAGTCGGTCGCCGACTTCCTCAAACTGGCGCGCGAAGTCGCCAGCGGCCGGCGATCCCAGGCGGCGTGACCCACACCCAATGCGGCTCCATAACCGGGAAGACGGCCATGACGAATGTGATTCAGCCGACCCAGCGCGAAGTCTTTTTCGATCGCGACGAGATCATCGTCTCGAAAACTGACGTGAAGGGACGGATCACTTACGCAAACCGAGTGTTCTGCACTGTCGCGGGCTATAGCGAGAAGGAGCTGATCGGCGCGCCGCATTCCATCGTCCGCCACCCCGACATGCCGCGGGCGGTGTTCAAATTTATGTGGGAGCGCATCCTCGAAGGCCACGAAATCTTCGCCTATGTGAAGAATATGGCCAAGACCGGCGATCACTATTGGGTCTTCGCCCATGTCACCCCGTCCTATGACGGGGCCGGAAATCTGTTCGGCTTCCATTCCAACCGTCGCGCGCCGGACCCAAGCATCGTGAGGGACGCCATTGTTCCGCTCTACGAGACCTTGCTGAAGACCGAGACGGCGACGGCCAACGCCAAAGACGGCCTGGCGGCGTCCTACAAGCAATTCACGGATGTCGTGCAGAGCAAGGCGCGCAGCTACGACGAATTGGTTTTCTCTCTGGTTTAGCAGGCTGCGGAAAGCTGCTGCGCAGCCTCCTCACCATCATGGATTTCTCTATATAGACTAATAAATTAGCCTTCACCCTGAGGAGCCCGCCTTGGCGGGCGTCTCGAAGGGCGGGGGCGGCCCACGGCTTTTTCAGCAGCCTGCCAAAAAACATTTTCGAACGAAGCGGATGCCGGTTCGGCGTGAAGGCTCTGAGGCGGTCGTCGTGACCCCGAGCAAACCATCGATCGCCTTCAGTCCATGAAAACCGGATGATCGTGCTGGTCGAGAACCGCCTCCTGGCGAGGCTGCCTTGAGAACGCCCGAAGGCCGGGTCGAAATCGTGGCGACGACGATCGCGCCGGGTTTCGCCCACAAATGGAAGAAGGACGAAAGCCGACTCGAGGGTGTCGCGCCAAGGGTATGATTTTTTCTAAAACTATGCTTATCTGCCGCGTCGCCCGCACAGGAATCGCCTGATGTTTCGCGCATCCGTTGCTTTCGCCGCCCTCCTCCTCGCTCAAGCTCCAGCGCTCGCCCATTTCCAGGAAATCATTCCTTCCGCGGACGTGCTGCCGGAAGGCGGCGAGGTCACGCTCGATCTGACGTTCACCCATCCGATGGAGCGGGGACCGGTGATGGAGATGGCGCGACCGAAGCGCGTCGGCGCGCTCATCGACGGCAAACCGGTGGATTTGACCAGCGCCCTCACGGAAAAGAAGCTGGAGGGCAAGACGGCCTGGACGCTGGCGACAAAACTGGACAAGCCTGGCGCGGCCGTGTTTTTCGTCGAGCCGCAGCCCTATTGGGAGCCGGCCGAGAAGAAATGGATCACCCATATGGCCAAGGTGGTGGTCGACAGCTACGCGTCGGGCGAAGGCTGGGACAAGCTCGCCGGCCTGCCGGTGGAGATCGAGCCGTTGACGCGACCGACCGGCCTGTGGACCGGCAGTCTGTTTCGCGGCATCGTCCGCGCCAAGAACAAGCCCGTTCCCTTCGCCGAAATCGAGGTGGAATGGGCCAATGACGGATCAGTGAAGGCGCCGAACGAAGCCTTCATCACCCAAAAAATCAAAGCGGACCAGAATGGCGTGTTCGCTTACGCCCTGCCGCATGCGGGCTGGTGGGGTTTTGCGGCCTTGATCGACGGCCCCGCCGCCAAGGCGCCGGACGGCGGCCCGGCGAAGACGGAGCTTGGCGGGCTGTTCTGGGTCAAGGCCACCGATTTCCCTGCGACGGCGGCGGCCTCGGCCAAATAGGATTTTCGAGCCATGGCGCATATTCCCGACGGCGTGCTCTCCGCTCCGGTGCTCATCGGCGGCGCGGTGCTGGCCGTTGGCGGCCTGACGCTGGGCCTGCGGCGTCTCGACGAGTCCGAAATCCCCAAGACGGCGATCCTGGCCTCGACCTTCTTCGTCGCCTCGCTGGTCGCCGTTCCCGTGGGGCCGTCGAGCGTGCATCTGCTGCTGTCCGGCCTGATGGGGCTGGTGCTGGGCCTGCGCGCCATTCCCGCCGTCTTCGTCGGGCTGCTGCTCCAGGCCGTTCTGTTCGGCTTCGGCGGCCTGACGTCGCTGGGCGTCGATCTCGTCAACATCGCCTTTCCCGGCGTCGCCGCCGCGCTGCTGGCGCGCCCCCTGCTGGCGCGGGCGCAGGGTTTTGGCGCCGCGGCGATCGGCGCCGGCGTCGCCGCTTTCTCCGTCCTGGGAACCACGGCTTGCGTCTCGGCGGCGCTCGCCCTGTCCTCGGCGGATTATCTGCCGAGCCTGCGGGTGATCGCGCTGACCTATATTCCCCTGGCGCTGGTCGAGGCGGTGATCACCGGTTTCGTCATCGCCTATCTCAAGCGCGTGAAACCGGAAAGCCTTGGCTTGACCGCACAGCCGGAGGGCGCGGCGTGAAACGGGTTTTTCCGATTTGCGCTGTGCTGCTCGTGCTGGCGGCGCCCCGCCCCGCCTGGGCGCATCGCCTAAAACTGTTCCTCACCGTCGAGGACGGCGCGCTCGGCGGCTACGCCTTTTTCGTCGGCAGCGGCCGGCCGGAAGGCTCCGCCGTCATCGTCAAGGACGGCGGCGGCCATGAACTCTATCGCGGCAAGACCGACGATCACGGCGCCTTCCGCTGGAAGCCGCCCGTCGCCGCGGATTATGCGGTGACGGTCGACGCTGGCGACGGCCATTGGGTCGAAGGTTTTTTGGCGGCCGACAGATTTGGCGCTCCCGCCGCAGCCCCAACGCCAGCCACCCCTCTGCCGCCCTCCAGCGCGAGCGCGCCAAAACCGGAGACCAGCGCCTGCGCGCAACCCGATTCCGCCGCCTTGGCGCGCCTGGTCGAGGCGCAGGTTGACAAAGCCGTGGCGCGCCAGCTGCGGCCTTTGATCGAATCCTATGATCTCGCCGAGGGCCGGGTGCGGCTGAACGATGTCATGGGCGGGATCGGCATGATCGTGGGTTTGGCGGGCATGGGGCTCTGGGGTCTGGCGCGCCGCCGCAAGGCCTCCGACCGTGACTGAAACGCTCTATGGCTGCGACGAGGCGGAGGCCCGCCCCTGGCTGGACCGTTTTGACGCGCGCACGCGGATCGTCACGGCCTTGGCCCTAGTCGTCGCCGCCCTGGTCGTGCGCTCGCCATTTGTCTTGATGGCCGGTCTCGCCGGGCTTTTGGCGTTGGCGTGGTTTTGCGGGTTGCATTGGAAAAACATCGCCGGGCGTCTGCTCCATGCCGAAGGGTTTTTGCTGGTCCTGTTGATCCTGCTGCCGCTGACCGTTCCCGGTCCCGCCGCTTTGTCGCTCGGCCCCGTGGAGCCTTCCGCCCCAGGTTTGGACCGTGCGCTTAAAATCTGTTTGCGCGTCAACTTTTCGGCGCTGGCGGTCTTGATCCTGCTGGCCGGGATGGAGCCGGTGCGGTTCGGCCATGCGCTGGCGGGCCTGGGCGTCCCGGACAAACTCGCGCATCTGCTGCTGTTCGCCGCGCGCTGGGTGGCGCTGATCAAGGAAGAAGGTTTGCGCCTTCACGACGCCATGCGCGCGCGCGCCTTCAAGGCCTCGACCTCGCTGCACACGTTTCGCACGCTCGGCTTTTTTTGCGGACAATTGCTGGTGCGCGCGCTGGAGCGCGCCGAGCGGATTGACGAAGCCATGCGCTGCCGGGGTTTTGCCGGGCGTTTCGTCCTCGCCGCCGAGGAACGGCCGGGCCGAAGCGACGCCCTGTTCGCCGCCGGCGCCGCCAGCGCAATCCTCGCAGCTGTTGCGCTGGACCAGCTGACATGAGCCCATTGTTCAAGCTCGACTCGATCTGCGTCTCGCGCGGCGGGCGAAAAGTGCTCAATGAGGCGTCGATGGAGGTCGCCTCCGGCGAGCGGCTCGCCATCGCCGGCGCCAATGGCGCGGGCAAGACGACGCTGCTGCGCACGCTAGTCGGACTGGAAAAACCAAGCGCGGGACGTTTGATCGCCTTCGGCCAGGAATGCCGCGCCGAAAAAGATTTTCGCGCCGTGCGCGCCCGCGCGGGGTTCCTGTTCCAGGACCCCGACGACCAGCTGTTTTCGCCGACGGTGATCGAGGATGTCGCCTTCGGACCGCTCAACCTCGGCCTCTCCCAGCCGGACGCCCTGCGTCGCGCCGAGGACACGCTTGCCCGCCTGGGCCTCACCCCCTTGTCGCGGCGCATCACCCATCGGCTGTCCGGCGGCGAAAAGCGCCTGGTCGCGCTGGCGAGCGTCCTCGCGATGCGCCCAAAAATCCTGCTGCTCGACGAACCCACCAATGCGCTGGACGAAGCCCATCGCGCCCGGCTGATCGAGATTTTGGCGGCGCTCGACGTGGCCATGGTCATCGTCAGCCACGATCAGGATTTTCTCGCCCGGCTGACGACGCGCGCTTTGTTGCTGGCGGAGGGGCGACTCGGGCGCACGGTGCTGCACCGCCACGTCCACAGCCACGATCATCTGCACATCCACGGCGCCGACGAGGATCACGTCCATCCCCACGCCAAGGCGACCTGAGGGTCAGCCAGCCTCGCGCAAGCTTTTGGTTTCGTGCGCAAGGCTAACCAGCCTCGCGCACATGCGCATGGCTGTGCGGATGGGAATGCGCGCCGCCATGCGGATGGCTCTCGTGCGAAACATTGACGGGAATGACCGTGAGCTGTCCATGACGCACGCCGCGCTCGGCGATCACATGTTCGGCGAAATGCCGGACCTCGCCGCTTTGGCCGCGCAAGACCGCGACCTCCAAACAGGACTCGTGGTCGAGATGGACGTGCAGCGTCGCCACCGACAAGTCGTGATGATCATGCTGGGCGTTGGCGAGCCGTTTCGAAAGCGCGCGGGTTTCGTGATCATAGACATAGACCAGGGCGGCGACGCAGGCGCCCTGCGCGTGTTCGGCGGATCTCTGGCTCAGGCCGGCGCGGGCGAGGTCGCGCAGGGTTTCCGAGCGGTTCTGATAGCCCTTTTCGCGCTGGAACCGGTCGAGTTCCTCGACAAGATCGTCATCGAGCGTCACCGTGATCCTCTGCATGCCTGTCTCCTGCCCGTGTTTTCACCACAGGTTAAAGCATGCGTTCGGCGCGGGTAAGCGTTCACGCGCGTCGCGCCACAGATTTCCGAACGACGGCCGACGTCTCAACCCTGCGTTTTGGAATAAAATTCCAGCGCGTCAAAAAAACATAAAAATTTCCGCTTATTAACTCCATTCCTAATGTCAGGTTCACGCTTACTTTAAAAAGCAAGACCTTAATTGCACGCCTTGATTGTATCTGGGTCGCCTGATGGTTTTGGGTCTTGGCAAACGGTCGCTCCTCTCCTTCCTCGCGGATACGCGCGGCGGCGTGATGGCGTTGAGCGCCTTTCTGCTCACGGGGCTGATCGGTTTCGCATCATTGGTCGCCGAATTCGGAGCGGGGCTCGAGCGGCAAACGGAAAATCAGAGGATCGCGGATGTGGCGGCCTATTCCGCCGCCACCTATTACGGGGCCAATACCGGCGCCTCCAACGCAATGACCACGGCGACCTTGGTCGCGCAAAACGTCGCCGCGATGAACGGCGTGGCCAGCAATTACGTAAGCGTCAGCCTGGAGAATTCGCCGGTGGACGCGTCGAAAAATGCGATCAAGGTTTCGATCGCGACGCCGCAGACATTCGGCCTCGGCGCGCTGCTCGGCGCCGCCAAATCGCTCAATGTCAAGGCGGAGTCCTATGCGCAGATAGGCGGTTCGCCGACCACGGCGTGCATCACGGCGCTGAACGCCGCGGGCGGCATCACGCTGAGCGGCGGAACTGCGATCAGCGCGCCCAATTGCGGCGTCGCCTCGAACGCGTCGGTGACCGTGCCCTGCGGAACGACAATCCGCGCGAAAAGCCTCACCTACGGGACCAGTCTCAGCCAAGGCTGTTCCGGAGTCACCGCCGGCACGATCAAGCAGGCCTCCGTCACGGATCCCTTGGCGAGCACTTCGGGCGTGAGCGCCGCCGAATCCCATGTGGCGTCGATCTCCACCCTGACCTCCCCGTCCGCCCCCAGCGTTCCCACCGGGACGATCTCCTTCAATTTGGGCTGGTATCCGACCACCACCCAGACCTCCGGCTCCTGTTCCGCGTCCAATTCCGGATCAACCTGGACCATCAATTGTCCCGCGGGCGGGACGTATAATTTCTCCGGCATCACCCTTGCCGGCGGCATGTCCCTGAACTTCAACCCCGCGGGCTCAGCGAGTTCGACCTACACATTCAGCTCAAACTTCAACAGCACGGGAACCGTCACCTTCGGCCCCGGCAATTATGTGTTCGCGAAAGGGCTGACGATCAGCGGCGGCAGCGTGGCGAGCTTCACCTCGGGGGGAAGTTTCAGCTTTGGTCCGAATTCGACCTCCTGCAATGGGCAGAACTACAGCATTTGCAACACATCCAGCCTGACCTTCGCCGCTGGAAGCAGTTTCCAGATTTCCAACGGCGTTTACGTCTCCGGCGGGTCCAAAACCGTGATGGGGTCGGGGTCGAACAATTCCTTCCAGATCGGCGCCGCCGGCGACGGCAACGCCTTTTGGGTTGGCGGCGGCGCGACCCTGACGCTTGGCGACGCTACGGGCTCCAACTCCGTGTTTCAGGTCGCCGGCGTCATCGACGCGGCTTCGGGCGGCGGCAGCTGCATGACGCTTCCCGCCGCCTCCCAGCACAACATCAAGGGATCGTTCAAATCCGCCGGCGGCACGATCCTGGGCGCCGGAACCTACTCGATCAACGGCTACATCGCCTTCGGCCAGAACGGCGGCGGCTCCGTGACCTGCAACGGGTCGACCGTCGGCCTGAGCGGAACCAATGTCACGCTGGTCTACAACGCCGCCAGCGCGGCGGTCGGCGGCGTCTGCGACAAAGCCGGCCTTTGCTTCGCCGCCGGCTTCAACTATGTCACGCTGAGCGCGCCGAGCTCCGGAACCATGTCGGGCCTGCTGTTCGTCGGCCCGCAGTCGGGCTCGGCCAGCGCCGTGTTCACCGGCGGCTCCGGCGCCGCCATGTCCGGCGCCATCTATGTGCCCAGAGCCGATTTCAACATGTCGGGCGGCGCCAGCATTGCGACGATCCCAGGCGGATGCCTGCAAATCGTCGCGTCGACGATCGCGCTTTCAGGCGGCACGACCGCCGCCTCGGCCTGCGTCAGCGACGCCAGCGGCGGCGGCGGATCGGGCAAAGCGCAGGTGGTGCAATGATGGTGCAAAACCTTTCCTCATGGCTGCGCGCGCAAATGCGGAAAATTTCGCGTGACGAGCGGGCGGCGGCCGCGGTTGAATTCGCCTTTGTCGCGCCGATCCTGTTTCTGACGCTCGGCTGCGTCGTCGACTTCGGCTTGGCGTTGCGCGCCAAATTCAAACTCTCCAGCGCGCTGTCGGCCGCCTCGGCCTATGCGCTCGACAACGCCAGTTCGGTCAGTTCGACGGGAGGCGCCGGATTGGCGTCGACGCTCGCCACATTGATCGCCTCGTCCCATGCCGCCAATTGGGCGGATGCTTCGGTCGTCGTCAACAATGGCCCCTCGGCGCGGGTCTCGTCGGGCGTGGCCACGGCGAGCGGCGTCGCCGGGGCGGCGGATTCCTGCTACTGCCCAACCGGCAGCAAGAGCGCGCTGAACTGGGGCGCGGCGGTGTCCTGTGGCGTGGCCTGCGCTTCAGGGGCGCCATCGGGCAAGTTCATCCAGCTCACCGCGACCAAAGCTTACACGCCCTTCATCCTGCCCTCCGGTTTGATCGGCTCGCCGATCACCGGCGTCAGCGTGGTGCAGGTCCAATGAGGAACAAAGCCTGCAAGCTTTGCGCGGCTGCGCAACGGCTGCTGTCCTGCGCGCGTGGCGCATCCGCGGTCGAATTTGCGGTGCTGGCGCCCGTGCTGCTGCTGATCTCCTTCGGCGTCGCGGAATTCGCCCGCGCGATCTGGATCGAACAGGCGCTGAGCAGCGCCGCGAGTTACACGGCCCGCTGCGCTGCTCTCTCGCTTTCAAATTGCGCGGCGTCCGGCGCCTACAATTCCTCCGCGACGACAAGCTATGCGCAGACGCAGGCGGGCAAGTGGGGCGTCAGTCTGACCTCGTCGAACATTGCGGTGAGCACGGCCACATCCTGCGCGGGCATGAGCGGCTCGAGCGCCTATGTCCAGGTCACGCTGAGCGCGCCGTTCTCCACCTTCATCGCCTCGCTTTTCCCGGGGCTGGTGAACAAGACCTTGACCGGAACGGCGTGCTTTCCGGCGCCCAGTTCATGAAAATCTGCGAGGCGCGCGTCTCTCGCAAAACACTCTCCTGATCATGGACCGACCCATGCGTGTGTTGCTTGTTTTTCTCATTCCCAGCGCGCTGGCGCTGTTCATCGCCAACAGCGTCTACTACGACATCGGCTATCTCAACGGGTCCGAGGATGACTTCAAGATCTGGGCGCGGCGGTGCACGTACATCAAGCTGTTCGGAACCATCGAAACGCGCCAGCAGCCTGGGACGACCTGCCCGTCCACGGTGAAGAACATCACCCGCGAATACAATTATCGCCTTCACTGATCTTCGACGCTCTGTCGCAGTCCAGAAGAGGCCTGGCGCGGTTCTGGTCTGCGAAAGCTGCGGCGGCCTCACCCGCGTCGAGGAACTGGCGGACGAGGCCAAGGACCCGCCTCGTTCGCATGCGAAGCGATTTAGCGCGATGCGCCGTCCTCGGGCGGTTCCGGCTTGGCCCCGTCGTCAGCGGAAAATCGCGCGGCAGGCAGATTCCAGCCGTGTCGGATGGCAAGGAAGCGAAGGATGAAGCAGAGGGCGGCGCCTACAGGAGCCGAGACTCCATAGGGAACATCCAACATATGCCCGATCACGACGATGGAGGCGCCGGCCAGCGCCGCCACCGCGTAGAGGTCCGAGTGCAAGACCTCGGGAATGTCCCTGAGGAGCAGGTCCCGCATCATGCCGCCGCCGATTCCCGTCAACATGCCGAGAAGCGCCGCCATGACCGGGCTCAGCCCGAACTCGACGGCCTTTTCCGCGCCGGCGACAGCGAAAAACGACAGGCCCACGGCGTCGAACCAGAGCACCGGACTGCTGAGCCGGGCGACGCCAGCGTAGAGGAAGAAGGTGAGGAGGCCGGCAAGGACGGACACCAGCAGATAGCGTCCGTCGGTCAGCACAGCGGCCGGAGTCGCACCGATCAGCACATCGCGCGTGATCCCGCCGAAATTCCCGGCGACGAACGCCAGGACGAGAATGCCGAAAAGATCGAGGCGGCGGTTGACGGCGGCGACCGCGCCGCTGATCGCGAAAACGAACGTGCCCCCCAGTTCGACCACGGGCAAAAAAGTCTCGATGCCGATCATCATGCGCCACCAACCAGTCCTTCCCTCCCCTTTCAATAGATGAAGGCGCATGAGCGATAAACCCGTCCTCCTTGCCGCGAGATTTGCTCTCCAGGCGCACATTCGCGCGCAACTCGGCAGACGCGCCGCGCGACGGTTGTGTCTTTTACGCCGCCCGCCCCATTGGCTCGCATCGCTTTCAGGCGCAATGAATCACCGACCGTCTGCGTTTAGGTCCGGATGCGACTGATTCGTATGCGCCGGTTCAAGCAGAAGTCGTGGGGCGGAGGTCGCCGGCTCAGTTTTACCCAAAAGAGGTAGGCTTTTCCCACCACAAGACGTATTGAAAAATACGTATTCAAACATCCGCTGTATCAATTATATTGAATAATCAACGCATCACGAAAACGTGTAATCATAGTCGTGTCCGCCACATTTTTGACCTAAACCGTAACGATTTTGTCCCCGAAATTCATCGACGACACAAGAAAATCTAATCCTGAGGGGTAGTTATGGCTTCGACTGGTCCGACGACTTCACTGCATTACGCGGCGAATGGAAATTTCGTGAATGGCGAGTATGCGCCGGCTTCGGCCGGTTTCAACCTTGCCGACGTCGGTTCGGCCGACGAATTGAACACGCTGCCGTCAGGTGTGAAGGGGCTCGTCTATCTCGGCATGACCGACGGCGTCACGGCGGCGTTCAAGGCCGCGGTGGACGCCTGCAAGGGCAATCCCAACCTCTACGGCTTCTATCTCGCCGACGAGCCGGACGCGAGCGCCACGACCGCCGCAAACCTGAAAGCGGAAGCGGCTTACATCAAGGCCAACATTCCCGGCGCCATCACTTACATGACTGAGCAAAACCTCAGCAGCAACACGAATCCAACGTTCTACTACACGCCAGCGAACACCGGAATCGACCTCTATGGCCTCGATCCCTATCCGGTGCAGACCAACGTGCCGAACAATCTCGATTACAACATCATTCCCCTGGCGGTCGCGGCCGCGGAGAAAGCCGGCATTCCGCTCGCCAGCATCGTGCCCGTCTATCAGGCGTTCGGCGGCGGCGGATATGACACCTACATTCTTCCGACGCCCCAGCAAGCCCAGCAGATTCTGGCGACCTGGGCGTCGGTAGTCCCCCATCCCGCCTTCGACTACGCCTACAGCTGGGGCGCGCAGAATGGCGATACGGCGCTCGCGACGGACCCCAGCCTGCTCGCGGTCTTTGCCGCGCATAACAGCGCTGCTTCGACCGATCCGATCCCGTCTCCCACGCCGACGCCGACCCCGACCCCGACCCCGACGCCAACGCCGACGGTCGATCCACACCCGACCCTCGCCATCGCCGACACCTCCCTCACGGTGGCGGCGCACGGTTCCGTCGACCTGGGACTCACCGAGAGCGCGCCAGCCGGCGCTACGAACGTCAAGGTCACGATCACCGGTCTTGCGCGCTATGAGTCCATTACGGACAAGCTCGACGGCAAGACCTTTTCCGGTTCGTCGATCACGCTGACGCAGGACCAGGTCAACAGCGGCCTGACCCTGACGTCGAACTATCGCCGCTCCGGCCATCCCACCGCCACACTGACGATCACCGCCAGCGATACGGTCGCGGGGGTCGCCTACAGCTCGACCGCGCAGACGATCACGATCGCCACTGGCGCGACCGCCGCGCAGACGAGCCAGCTCGCCTTGCTGAACCAGGCGATGGCGGGCGATGTCGGCGCGACCTCAGGCGCGGACACGCTGAGCGTCGGCGCGACCGGGCATCACCAGGCCCACGATTTCCTGTCGTCGCCGCGTCATTACTGACCGGATCTTTCGCGCGCCCTCGGGCGCGCTCCTCATCTCAGTCGATGGCGGGGCCATGTCTCGGCAAGAAAATTCGTATGCCCTGGAATCCGACGCCGAGGCGCTGTCGTTCTTCTTGCGTCTGAGCGGCGTCGCCGAGGCGCGGGCGGAGGCGGCGCGCGGCGCGGGGCCAGGGCGTTGCAGTCCGCGAGTCCTGGCGGCCCGCGCGCATGCGGCGGGACTTCGCGCGCAGGTCCGCTCGACGGATTGGGCCGGCCTGGCGGCGGCGCCCCCTCCGGCGCTGGCCGAATTGCGCGACGGCGGCTACCTCGTCGTCGGACGCGTCGGCGACGCTGGCGTCGCCGTCGTGCGCCGGGCGGAGCGCGGGCCCAAGGTCGAGCTCATGCCCCGCGCGGTTTTTGAGCGCGTCTGGACGGGCCGCGTCGTCCTCGGCGCGCCTTCGCAAGATTCGATGCCGCGCGTCGCGCGCGCCGTCGCGCCTCTCCGGCGGTTCGGCCGCGCGCTCGTGAAGAAATGCAAGGCCTTCTGGCCCGCGTCCCGCTCGGAGCATATCGCCTTTGAGGCGGGCGCCGCCGAGGGCGACCAGACCGGCCTTGGCGCCTTTGTTCTGCTGCTGGGCTGCCATGGGATCAGCGTCGACCCCACGCAGATTCTCCACAGGCTGGGGGCCGCGCAGGTCGGTCTGGTCGAAATGCTGCGCTGCGCGCGCGACCTGGGCCTGAAAGCCAGCGTGCGCCGGATGGACTGGGACCGTCTGGCGCGCGCGCCGCTGCCGGGCGTCGCCGCGTTGCGCGACGGCAGTTTTATCATCGTCGGCAAGATCGCCGATGGCGCGGCGCTCGTTCAGAGGCCGACCGCGCCCGGCCCGGAAAAGATCACGCGCCACGAGCTCGAGCAGCTTTGGGACGGCCGCCTGTTGCTGATGGCGCGCCGCAGCGCGCTCGCGGACGTCACGCGCCGGTTCGACATCAGCTGGTTCGTCGGCGCCATGCACAAATATCGTCGCCTGCTCGGCGAAGTGCTCGTCGCCTCCTTCTTCCTCCAACTGTTCGCCCTGGTGTCGCCGCTGTTCTTTCAGGTGGTGATCGACAAGGTTTTGGCGCACAGGAGCCTGAGCACGCTCGACGTCCTGATCGGCGGCCTCGTCGCCGTGACGCTCGCGGAAGGCGTTCTCGGCGCGCTGCGCACCTATCTCTTCACCCATACGACCAATCGGATCGATGTGGAGCTGGGCGCGCGGCTGTTTCGTCACCTGCTCGCGCTGCCCATCGCCTATTTCCAGGCGCGCCGGGTCGGCGATTCCCTGGCGCGGGTGCGCGAACTCGAAAACATTCGCCAGTTCCTGACGAGTTCGGCCCTCACGCTGGTCGTCGACCTGTTCTTCACCCTCGCCTTTTTCGCGGTGATGCTGAACTATTCGCCGGCGCTGACCGGGATCGTGCTCGCTTCGATCCCGCTTTACATCGGCATTTCCGTGTTCGCTGCGCCGCTGTTCCGCCAGCGCCTCGACGAGAAATTCCGGCGCGGCTCGGAGAACCACGCTTTTCTCGTGGAATGCGTGACCGGCGTCGAAACGCTGAAATCCATGGCGGTCGAGCCGCAGATGCAGCGCCGCTACGAGGAGCAGCTCGCCAGCTATGTGGCGTCGAGCTTCAAGGTGCTGACCCTCAACAACAACGCCAGCCAGGCCGTGCAGACCATCAACAAACTGGTCGTCGCCGCAACGCTTTATGTCGGCGCGCGCCTGGTGATCGACGGCGACCTGACCGTCGGCGAACTCGTCGCCTTCAACATGCTGTCCGCCCGCGTCTGCGCGCCGGTGTTGCGTCTGGCCCAGATGTGGCAGGAATTCCACCAGGCGCGCCTCTCCATCGATCGCATGGGGGATATTCTCAACACCGCGCCGGAGCCGAGTTTTTCGCCCGGCCGGGTCGCGTTGCCGGCGATCCGCGGCGAGGTGACTTTTGAACACGTGAGCTTCCGCTACCGCATCGATGGCGTGACGACGCTCGACGACATCACGTTCACCGTGCGCCCCGGCGAGATGATCGGCATCGTCGGCTCGTCCGGCTCCGGCAAGAGCACGCTCGCCAAGCTGGCGCAGCGGCTGTTCGTGCCGGAAAAGGGCCGCGTGCTCGTCGACGGCGTCGATCTCGCCATGGTCGACGTCGCCTGGCTACGGCGCCAGATCGGCGTGGTGATGCAGGACGCCACCCTGTTCAACCGTTCGATCCGCGACAATATCGCGCTCGCCGACCCGTCGATTCCGATGGACCGCGTCATCGCCGCCGCCAGTTTCGCCGGCGCGCACGACTTCATCCTCGAACTGCCCGACGGCTACGACACGATCGTCGGCGAACGCGGCGGTTCGCTTTCGGGCGGGCAAAGGCAGCGCATCGCCATTGCGCGCGCGCTGGTCACCGATCCGCGCATCCTGATCCTGGACGAGGCGACGAGCGCGCTCGACTATGAAAGCGAGCGCGTCATTCAGCAGAACATGAAGCGCATCGCCGCGGGCAGAACCGTTTTCGTCATCGCGCACCGGCTCTCGACCGTGCGCAACGCGGACCGCATCATCACGCTCGAAAATGGGCGAATCGTCGAAGACGGCTCGCATGAGCAGCTGTTGCGGCGCGGCGGCCGCTACGCGTCTCTGCACCAGATGCAGGCGGGGATTTGATGACGTCGCCCAGCCAGAAGATCGTCCCGTTTCCCCTGCGCAAAACCGCGCAGCCGACTGCACAGGACATCGCCTTCCTGCCCGCCGCGCTGGAAATCACGGAGACGCCGCCGTCGCCTCTCGGACGCGCCGTCGGCGCGACCATCGTGGCGATCTTCTGCTTCGCGCTGATCTGGGCGACCTTCGGCCAGGTCGACATCGTCGCGACCGCCAGCGGCAAGCTCGTGCCGAGCGGCCGCACCAAATTGGTGCAGCCTCTTGAGGCCGGCGTCGTCAGCGCCATCCATGTCCGCGACGGACAGCGGGTGAAGGCCAATGAAATCCTGATCGAGCTCGATCCGACCACCACCGGCGCGGAGCTCGAACATTTGCGCGGCGATCTTCTCTCCGCGCAACTCGATGTGGCGCGCTTGCGCGCGGCGTTGAACTGGCTCGCTCAACCCGATGCGAACCCGGCGGATTTTTTCACGCCGCCTCCAGGCGCGACGCCGGAACAGGTCGAGACGCAGCGCCAGTTCCTGACCAGCGAAACGTCGGAACAGGCGGCGAAGCGCGCGGAACTCATGCGCCAGGAGGGGCAGAAAGAGGCGGAACGCGCAACGGTCGACGCCCAGATCGCCAGGATCGAAGCGACCATCCCGGTGCTTCAGGAGCGCGTGGACGTGCGCAAAACCCTTTACGACAAGGCGCTCGGCAGCAAGCTCGTCTATCTCACCGAATATCAGGATCTCATCGGCATGAAGCATGACGCAGAGGTGCAGCGGAGGCGGCTGCGCGAGGCCGACAGCGCGATCGCCGCCCTGCGCGAGGTCCGCGGCCGCACCGAGGCGGAATACCGCCACGCCGTCTACGCCGATCTCGCCAAGGCCGAACAGCGCGCCGCGGGGCTTGCGCAGGACGCCTTGAAGGCCGAGCGCCGCGCCGGTCTGCAAAAGCTCGCGGCGCCGGTGGATGGCGTCGTGCAACAACTCGCCGCGCATACGGTGGGCGGCGTCGTCTCGCCCGCCGAGACGCTGGCGGTGATCGTGCCCGACGGCGACGCCGTCGAGATCGAGGCCACGCTCGGCAATCGCGACGTCGGCTTCGTGCATCCGGGCCAGAACGCGGAGATCAAGGTCGAAACGTTCAATTTCACCCGCTACGGCTTGCTGCGCGGCGTCGTGGCGCATGTCTCCCAGGACGCCGCGCCTCAGGCCAAGCCGGCTGAGGCGCGGCCGTCGCAGGGCGGCGAGAAACAGGCGCCCGCGCTCGACTATGTCGCACGAATCGCGCTGGACAAGGCTGAGATGCAGATCGACGGCAAGCCGACGCCGCTGCGTCCCGGCATGGCCGTGACGGTCGAGATTCGCACGGGGTCGCGGCGCATCATCAGCTATCTGCTGTCGCCGCTCGAAAAGGCCGGGCAGGAGGCGCTGCGCGAGCGGTGACGCCGAGCCCATTCAGACGAATTTGAAATCGGCCGGGTTGGCGATCAGTTGAGACGCCGTCACGCCGCTGAGCGTAATCGCGGTGTTGGCGTCAACCGTGATGACCGCTCCCTGGGCGCTGTCGCTGATGCCGTTGACCAGGCTGATCCAGTCGGCGAACACGCTTTTCGAGAACTCGATGGTGTCGTGCTCGGAACCAGAAACGGTGAAATCGGCGATGACGTCCTTTCCGAAGCCCGGGTTGAACACAAAAGTGTCCGATCCCGTTCCGCCGATGAGCGTGTCCGCGCCGCCTTTGCCCTCGAGCCGGTCGTTGCCTGCAAGCCCGTTCATGTAGTCGGAGCTCGAACTGCCGTTCATGACGTTATCGCCGCTGGCGAGCAGCGGATCGGCGCCTTGACGATCGATGGTGTAGGTGTCGATCAGCGTTCCGCCGTTAGCGACGGACCAGAACTCGAACGTGATGGTGGCGTCGCTGGCCTGAATCAGCATGGTCCCGTCGTTGGCGTTGTAGCGGACTTGGCTGCCCGCGACCGGCGTGCTGAACCCGTACCTTTGGGCCCCGCCCAGCCCCGTGACGAAATAGGGCATGACGCTGCCATCCGAATTGTCATCGCGCATGACCCGTTCGTAGTCGTGATCGTGCCCGCTCAGAACGGCGGTGGCGCCCCAATTTTCGAAAGGCCATTGAGCGGACGTTTGCGATCCATGTTCCACACCCGAGGAGTAAGGCGGATAATGGCCGAGCACCAGGTTGAAGGCCGCATCCGAACTCGCAAGTCCTGACTGTAACCAACGGGCTTGGGTCGAATTCGCCGTGTACCCGTCCGGCTCGTATTGCGTGTTGTTCAGCGAGAAGAAGTGGATGGAGCCCATCTGAAAGTCATAGTAGCGCTCGTTGTCCGGCAAGTTGAAGTAATTGTAGTAATTGATCGCGTTCGCGCCGCCGGCGGGATCTTCATATTCGTGATTGCCGATTGTGGGGAAGAAGCGGTTGATGGCGCTTCCGGCGCCATAGGCGCCACCATAGTTCCCGATATAATTCGAGTAGTAGCGCCCGATCTGCTCATCGATGGGCGCGCTGACGTACACATTGTCTCCGGTCGTGACAATGAAGTCGACGTTCATGGCCGAAACCAGATTGGCGACGGCCTGTACCCCCGAGCCGTTGCCGCCCTGATCGCCGAACGCCGCAAACCTGACCTCGGCGACATCCCCAACAGCGACACTGAACTGCTTGGTAAAATTTAAGCCGCCCTGATCGGTCGAGGTGACGGATAGATTGACGCTGGGCGTCCGCTCGTAATCCAGACGCTGCCCCGCCTTCAGTTTAAGCGTATTGCCAACGACCTCGAACCGCGAATCGTCGACCGTGTAAGTATGCGTGTCGCCGGGGTCATCCGTGGTGGCCAGCGTTCCAACCACTGCGCCAGCGACGTTTTCCTTGAATGATTGAGTCGTGGTCAACGCGATGTTGGTTGGCTGGTGGTTGACGCCGCCGCCGTCGTCGTTCCTGATGGTCCCCACGCCTTGCGCAACGGCGATGACGCCGCCGTTGGTGGCGTTGGAGAGATTGACGAAGAAGGATTCGTCAGGCTCGACCGCCGTGTCGCCGTTGATCGTCACCGAGATCGTCTGCGAGGTCTGGCCTTGCGCGAAAGTCAGCGCGTCCGAAGCGGCGACGTAGTCGCTTCCCGCGGTCGCGGTTCCGTCCGCCGTCGCATAGTTGACGGCGAAGGCGGCCGTTCCCGTGCGGCTCACCGTAAAGGTCGCCGTCTTCGTTCCAGAATCCCCTTCAGTGATCGACACGTCGCTGATCGAGATGTCGCCAACGACCAGAGGCGCCATCGTATATTCGATGTGCAGCAGCGGGGCGGCCGCGGCGTTGCCGTCATAGGCCCAGGCCGTGCGCGTGCCGGACCCGGTGACAATGAACGCCATGCTGTTGAGCGCGGCCCAGCCGCTCGTGTTGACGATCTGCTGCACGACCGAGGTCAGGTCGGGCGTGCGCTGGTCGACGCCGGCGGCGCCGATCGTGCTCCAGGGTGCGATGCTCCAGCCGACGCTCGCCGAGGTTTTGGTCCGCGACGAGACATTGTTCGTCGCCGTGGTGAAGGCGGCGGCGTTGGCGCTGGCGTCGGCGCGGATAGTAACCGAGGTCGCTCCGGTCCACACTTCCTTGGCCTGGAACTGGATGTAGGCGTTGGTGATGGTGGCGCCGACGGGAATGTTCACCCCGGTGAAACGGATGCCGACGGTCTGGCCGGTCCCTCCCGTGGTCTGGACGTCGTCGGTCAGTTCGAGATCGGAGCTGTTGGTGTAAACGGAGCCGGAAGCGAACTGCTCGACATCGTCGATCGAGGCGGACACGCGTTTTTCAAACGTGACCGGGGTCGCCGAGACGTCATCATTCGTGAGTGTTCCCACGCCCTGCGCCTTGGTGAGGACGCCGCCATTGGTGGGGTTGGCGAGATTGACGAAGAAAGTTTCGTCGGGTTCGATCGTCGTGTCGCCGTTGATCGTCACCGAGATCGTTTGCGAAGTCTGGCCTTGCGTGAAGGTAAGCACGCCCTGCGTCGCGACATAGTCGCTGCCGGCGGTCGCCGTTCCGTTGTCCGTCGCGTAATTGACGGAGAAGGCCGCCGTTCCCGTGCGGCTCACCGTGAAGGTGGCGACCTTCGTTCCCGAATTGCCCTCCGCGATCGACACGTCGCTGATCGAAATGTTTCCGACCACGGGCGCCGCATCATCGTTCGTGATGGTCCCCACGCCCTGCGAAACGGCGATGACGCCGCCGTTGGTGGCGTTGGTGAGATTGACGAAGAACGTTTCGTCGGGCTCGACCGTCGTGTCGCCGTTGATCGTCACCGAGATCGTTTGCGAGGTCTGGCCTTGCGCGAACGTGAGCGCGCCCGACGCCGCGACATAATCGCTGCCGGCGGTCGCGGTTCCGTCCGTTGTCGCATAATTGACGGCGAAGGCGGCCGTTCCCGTGCGGCTCACCGTAAAGGTCGCCGTCTTCGTTCCAGAATCCCCTTCAGTGATCAACACGTCGCTGATCGAGATGTCGCCAACGACCAGAGGCGCCATCGTATATTCAATGTGCAGCAGCGGCGCGGCCGCGGCGTTGCCGTCATAGGCCCAGGCCGTGCGCGTGCCGGAGCCTGTGACGATAAAGGCCATGCTGTTGAGCGCGGCCCAACCGCTGGTGTTGACGATCTGCTGCACGACCGAAGTCAGGTCGGGCGTGCGCTGGTCGACGCCCGCCGCGCCGATCGTGCTCCAGGGCGCGATGGTCCAGCCGACGCTCGCCGAGGTTTTGGTCCGGGACGAGACATTGTTCGTCGCCGTGGTGAAGGCGGCGGCGTTGGCGCTGGCGTCGGCGCGGATCGTGACCGAGGTCGCTCCGGTCCACACTTCCTTGGCCTGGAACTGGATGTAGGCGTTGGTGATGGTGGCGCCAACGGGAATGTTCACCCCGGTGAAGCGGATGCCGACGGTCTGGCCGGTCCCTCCCGTGGTCTGGACGTCGTCGGTCAGTTCGAGATCGGAGCTGTTGGTGTAAACGGAGCCGGAAGCGAACTGCTCGACATCGTCGATCGAGGCGGACACGCGTTTTTCAAACGTGACCGGGGTCGCCGAGACGTCATCATTCGTGAGTGTTCCCACGCCCTGCGCCTTGGTGAGGACGCCGCCATTGGTGGGGTTGGCGAGATTGACGAAGAAAGTTTCGTCGGGCTCGATCGTCGTGTCGCCGTTGATCGTCACCGAGATCGTTTGCGAGGTCTGGCCTTGCGCGAACGTGAGCGCGCCCGACGCCGCGACATAGTCGCTGCCGGCGGTCGCCGTTCCGTTGGCGGTCGCGTAATTGACGGAGAAGGCCGCCGTTCCCGTGCGGCTCACCGTGAAGGTGGCGATCTTCGTTCCCGAATTGCCCTCCGCGATCGACACGTCGCTGATCGAAATGTTGACACTCGTGTCCGCAAACAGGCTGATCTGGGCGATGGACGTCTGCCACCAGTTGTTGGCCACATATTCGTTCGAGATCCAGAAGCCGTTGGGGTCGGCCGGGTCGGCAACGGCCGTCGAATATGCGCCCCACCTTTGCGCGCCGGCAGCCCCGGAATCAAAATAGCCCGAGCTCGCCTGGTAGAGAACCGGGGCGCTGAAAACGGTCTGTCCCGCCGCAAGGTAGACGTAATAATCGGAAGGATACATCGAGGCGCTGCTGGCGGTGAAATTCACCAGCAGGTCCCCGGCGGCGTCGACCGCCAGCGAGCCGTTGAAGACGCCAACGCCTTGGCCGATGGCTGCGCCGGTGATGTCGCCTTGCGCGGCCACGGTTGGCGCGGCGGCGTTCGTCACGTCCAGCTTGAACCAATGAATGCTCGGCGTGTTCGCGCCCGGAAGTTTGACCTCGCTCAGCCCGTAAAGAAAGTTGCCGCTATAGGCCAAACTGGCGAGCCGCGAATCGTACGCATCGAGCAGAAGCGTCGTGCCTTGCTGTTCGATCGTATAATTCGCTCCGCCCGTTCCCTGATCGCTGTTGCCCAGGGCCAGCGTGGTGAAGGCGCTGAAAAGGGTGTTCGAGACGTTGTAGGTCTGGAAAGACAGCACGCTTTGGCCGTTCTGCGGCGTGACGGCGACGTAATAGGTCAGGCCGTTCCCGCCGGCGATATTCCTGTAAATGCCTTGCGCTGGCGGCGCGACTTCGCTGGCGACCGTCGTCAAGGCGCCGCCGTCATAGATGCTGTGGCTGAACACCCAGTTTTGCGTGCCCTGCAGCCCCGAACCATATTGCGGTTCGCTGACGTAGATATTCGCTCCGTCCACCGAGAGATATGGCATGTCGGCATAGGTCGCCACGCCATTGATCGTCAGAAGCGCGTTGGCCGAGCCGACCCACCAGCCGTCGTTTGGATTGGCGGTCTTCGAGACGGCGATGTTGATGTTGCTGACCCCGGATCCCAGATTCATCGCCATGACGACGAAGCGCTGGTTAATGGAATCAAAGACGACGCGGGCGTCGAGCAACGAATTGCGTTGCGCCGCCGGCAGCGCGGCGAACACGTTATAAAGAGACGTGTCCACGACAGCGC
Organism: Rhodoblastus acidophilus; assembly: GCF_025961575.1. GTDB lineage: Bacteria > Pseudomonadota > Alphaproteobacteria > Rhizobiales > Beijerinckiaceae > Rhodoblastus > Rhodoblastus acidophilus_C. The sequence goes on from NZ_JAOQNX010000022.1 coordinate 25,892, forward strand.
CGCCGGTCAGGTTCGTCCAACGGATTTTGGAGCTTTCGGCCGTCACGATGAACGCCCCGCTGACCGCCAGGGCGTTTTGCGGCGGATAATTGTTCGGATCGGAGAGTCCGGACAGGACGAGATCTATGGTCGATGTGGTCATCGCAGCCTCCCGCCGCAGCGCGCCGCACGAGACGGCGGCGCAAGTCTAGCCGAGGAAGAGCGCGTCCGATCATCTCATCGGAGGTACGCCAAGGATGACGATCCGGTCCACATCCATACGCCTTGAGCGTCTTTCGTGCGCCTCGCTGATCGAAAGCGGTAGCTTCGGAGGACCGGCGGGGATGGAACCGAATCGCTGCGGCGCTTGCGCCTTTTTGCCACCTTGCGGCAAGGGAGCGAGAAGCGGTTTTAAAATCAAGGGTTTTAATGGAAAGCGTTACGGCGGCGCGCTCAGCTTCAGCACCAAAAAAGCATCAAGGTCGACTTTGGGTGACATGCTGTGGCTTGGGATTATAAACGGAATTTTCGGCAACCTTATGATTCACAAAGGTTCTGTGAGCAAGTTGGGTCTTTTCGCAAAGGTGTGATTTAAACTTTTGCGAAATTGCAATTATTGATTTCTCAAAAATGAAAAATGATTGTCACAAAATAATCATATAATTTCTGGAGGGCGAATTATGTCTTATATTGGCGACAACTCGAGCTTGAGCTTAATTGATCGTGAGCTCATGCTCGCGCGCTTGGAGCTCAGTTCCACACCTTGCGATCCGGAAGCGGCGGGCCGTGCATTACGTCACATGTACCATGCGCTTCGCCTCATCAGCGAGGAGATCGCCGACGACCCTCAAAACTTTGAATCTTCATTGAATTTCCCCTGTGGATTCGCCTAGCAGCCAGCCGTGTCGACGCGATTCGCTGTTAGTGTCCTCAGAGTTCACGGAGCGCCAGATGGCCTCTCTTTACTTGCCTGAAAACTTTCGGGCGCTGCAAAATCCTCCCCGCCAGGACTCGAGCGACCAAGACGCCGTTTCCTCTCCAGGGCAGGCGTCAGAGAAGCTGACCCAACATCCGCTGGTCATCGTCATCGAGCGCAACATTTTCCTTCGCGCCTGCATTGTGCGCAGCATTTCGCATCATGTCGCCGATCACGTGAAAGCCTATTCGAGTCTCGCCGAGCTCGCGGAACAGGACATCCAGTCGCCATGCACGGTCGCCCTGTTGTCCACCCTGCATTTGAGCGCCGAAGAAGCCGACGCGGAGTTCGCCATCCTCACGAACCTGGGCTCGCGTCTGCGAACCATGGTTCTCGCGAAGACCGACGATCTCAACGACACCCTGCACGCGCTCAGTCAAGGCGCGAACGGCTTCATTTCCGTGAATGTCGACTTCGATGTTCTGATCCAGGCCCTTGGCTTCGTGGCGGCAGGCGGGACCTATGTTCCCGCGCAATGCCTCCTCGCCGCCCGCGCCAACCCGTCGCCGCCCGCGGAAACGCAGGCGGCCAATGCGATTACCAGCCGTGAGAAGGCGGTGATCAAGGCGATCCGCGAGGGCAAGTCGAACAAGGTGATCGCCTATGAACTCAATATGTGCGAAAGCACGGTCAAGGTTCACGTCCGGCACATCATGAAAAAGCTCCACGCCAAAAACCGCACCGAACTCGCGATCAAGAGCATGGATCTGTGAGAGCGAAGGTTTTCCGGCCGCCGGGGCGGCGGCCGAAACCGCTTATCGCAGAACCGAGACGGAGGTCGGCGGCGACGCCTCCTTGATCTTGATCTCCACCACATCTCCTGGAGTGAGTTGGGTGTCGCGATCCACGTTCATCGTGGACACGCGGCCCTTGGTCTCGCGCGCGAGCCGGATCTCCAGGCGGGAGTTGTCATCCGCAAGCAATTGCGAGCGCGCGGTCGAGGTGAGCTTCAGCTTTTCCTGAGCCGCGTCGCGCTTGATCCGCGTCTCGGCGAGGGCGGCTCTGGCCTCCTTCAATTCCTTCAGCAAGCCCGTCTTGCGGTCGTCTTGCAGATGCTGCAGCTGCCGGGTCAGATCCGCGGATTGCTTTTGCAGCTGCAATAAGCCGTCGGTCACCTGCAGGGCGCGAGTCTGGGAAAAAAGCAGCGCGCGCCGCGCTTCGAGAACGCGCGGATTCGCCACGTTTCCCATCTTGAGCAGTTCGACCATCCGGCGCAGGTCTTCGTTGTCCGCTTTCGCGGCCTCCTCCTCGTCACGCTGCCGCGATTGCAGCACGGCGGTGCGCGAGGACAGTTGGTTGATGGAGTCGCGCAGGAAGTCCTGCTCGCGGGCGTAGTCGAGCGCGCGCGCTTGCATGATGTCGTTCTCGATCTGGATCATGTGCGCGTCCACGGTCCTGGGCGGCGCATCGCCGGACGGGTTCATGTCGAGGCGCTGCGCGCCTTTCAATTCGCCTTCGATCCGGGCGACCTGCGCCTCCGCCTTGGTCATCTCGACGCAAAGGGTGTCGTATTCCGCCTTGTAGGACGCCATGTCCATGACGGGGTTCGCGGATTTCCAGGCCGCCTGATCGACGCCGCCGGCCAAGGCCACCGCCTGGCGCACCGTCATCTCAGGCCGGTACGGGATCTCGCCGGGGCGCGCGACGTCGCCGTCGACGTAGACAGGCCGGTAATCGGCGACGGCGGCGCTGACTTCGTCGCGCTGGATGACGACGAGGAGCTCGCGTCCATCCGGCGATCTGCGGCGGTAGACTTTTCGCGCGAAGCGGGCTTGCACGGCCTGGCGCAGCTCTTCCGTCGACAGGCCGGCGACCGTCAGCGCGCCGATCAGGGGAAAGGCGACCGCGCCATCGGGTTGAACCCGGTTGCGCATGTTCAATTCCGGCAAGCCGGCGACCGAGACCTCGATCACGTCGCCGGGATGAATCCGGTAGGGCGGCCGATCCGGCGCCGCCGCGCTGCCATCCGGCCCCGCACAGATGAGGAGGGAGGCCACGCCAAGCGTGGCCAAGCCGGTGAGACATCTTGAACGATCAAGTGGAGAGGACATGGCGTTTCCCTTACCGGAACTCGGGATTGGCGAGCTGGAGCTGGCTCGCGACGGGCGTCTGGGCGCATACGAGCTTCTGGTCATTCTCCAGCAAGCGCGCCGGGAAGGATGCGCCGCGGCGGGCGCCCGCGGTCCGGGTCCCCGAACGACACTCGCCCAGGCGGCGTGTGCGGACAAATTCCGGCACGACCGCGATCAGCTTGCGCTTGACCTCCTCAACGTTGCGCGCATTCGCGGCCGCGAGCAGGCTGTCGATCAGTTGCAGCTTCGGCGCCGGATCGAATTGCGGAGCCGCGCTGCGCACGCCTTCCACCTCTGTCGGCGTCAGAATCTCCCAGTCGTAATTGAGGACTTCGTGCAGTTTTTCTCCCGGACGCATGCCGACGAATTCGACGCCGATGTCCTTGAAAGGGGTCAGGCCTGCGCGACGGATCATCTCGACGGCGAGGTCGAGGATGAGGACAGGCTTTCCCATGTCCAGGATGTAAAGGGCGAAGCCCGTCTGCGGGAGCGATGACGCCGCGAGCACAAGACGGACCGCGCCGTCGATGGACATGAGGAAGCGGGTCATTTTGGGATGCGTCACCGTCACCGGGCCGCCGTTCTGGATTTGCCGCTGGAACAGCGGCACGACGGAGCCGGATGAGCCCACGACATTGCCGAAGCGCACCAGGCTGGTGCGAATTCCGGAAAAGCGCAGGGCGCGATCATGGACGTAAAGTTCCGCGACGCGTTTGGTCAGGCCCATGCACGAGGAGGGATTGACCGCCTTGTCCGTGGAGATCATGACGAAATCAGCGCCGAACGCGCAGCACAGATCCAGCGTGATCTTGGTTCCCAGCACGTTCGTCCGCACCGCTTCGATGACATTGTGGTCTTCGAGCAAGGGAACGTGCTTCAAGGCGGCGGCGTGAAAGACGATGTCCGGATTTTCGCGCACAAAAAGATCGCGCATCGCCGTTTCATCGCGAATGTCGCAGATGCAGGCGGGAGCGGCGAGCTTGGGATGGTTCTGCGCGGTCGCGTAGCTGACCTGATACAGATTATGCTCGCAGGAGTCGATCAGGCACAGGCGCGCCGGGTCGAAACCGGCGATCTGGGCGACGAGTTCCGAGCCGATCGATCCGCCCGCCCCCGTGACCATCACACGCTTGCCGGCGATGCGCGCATGATGACCGTCCTTGACCGCGATTGGTCCGCACGCATTGCGTGGCGCGTCCATCGGGAGCGCGTCTTTCGCGTGGTTCAGGGTTCGCGGTTGTTGGAAAAACGAATGTGTGTTCATTCATGAGCCTCCAAGTGCCGCCTCGACCCATGGGCCGGATGGCGCGCCTTCCCGCGTTTCCGTCGGGACATCGAGCCACGTGGGCTCTCGAACTCTGGAGCCTCGAGCTTAGAAACAAACGTTGTGCGATCGCCAGAAACGAAACGGACATTTTTTGGTTGGCTTTCGAGACGGCGTTGTGTCGAAAGGCGTACGCCGACACGAAAGAATTAACCCTGCGCCAAAAAGGCCAGCTATCGCCGACGCGCCGGTTTCCCAATTCTGATCACGCTCAACCCGCATGAGGGATCAGATGTCCGTGCCATTCTTTCGCCCGTTGATCGGCGACAATGAAATCGAGGCGGCGGTCGCCGTGCTCCGTTCGGGCTGGCTGACCACCGGCCACAAATGCCAGGAATTTGAAAGAGCTTTCAGCGCCTTCCTCGGCGAGGGCGTCGAAGCGGTCGCGGTCAATTCCGCCACCGCGGGTTTGCATCTGGCGGCGGAGGCCTGCGGGGTGCGCGCCGGCGACGAAGTGCTCGTGCCGACTTTGACTTTCACCGCGACCGCGGGCGCCTTTCACCAGATGGGCGCCGAACCGATCCTGGTCGATGTCGATCCCAAAACCCTGACCATCGATTTGAACGATGCGGAGCGAAAAATGACGCCGCGCTGCAAGGCGATCGTCCCGGTCCATTTCGGCGGATGGCCGTGCGACATGGACGCCATTGTCGCCTTTGCGCATCGCCACGGTCTGCGCGTCATCGAGGACGCGGCGCACGCGCTTCCCGCGGCCCGGGACGGCCGGCTCGTCGGGGCCGGCCCGTCCGACGCCTGCGTCTTCAGTTTTTACGCCAACAAGACGATCACGACGGGCGAAGGCGGCATGCTCGTCACGCGAGATTCCGAAATCGCCGGGAGAGCGCGAATGATGCGCTCGCACGGGTTTGATCGCGACGCGTTCGATCGCTTCAAGCGCGTCGGCGCGGCCTGGCGCTATGACATCATCGCGGCGGGCTACAAATATAATCTCACCGATCTCGCCGCCGCCATCGGCCTGGAGCAACTGAAGCGCGTTTTCGAATTCCAGGAGGCGCGCCAGCGCATCGCCGAGCATTACACTTCGGCGCTCGCAGGCTTGCCGATCGAGCTGCCGGCGCCGGCGCCCTCGAACGGACTGCACGCTTGGCACCTGTATCCGATCCGCGTTCGGCCGGAGGCGCGATTTGGGCGCGACGAACTCATCAAGCGGCTGAACCAGGCCGAGATCGGCGTATCCGTGCACTACCTCCCGCTGCACATGACGAGCTACTGGCGGGCGCGGCCGGGCGCCGTCGGCGATTTTCCCGTCGCCTCCCGGCATTTTGAACAATCCGTGACGTTGCCGCTGTTTCCCGGCATGAGCCTGGACGAGGCGAACCAGGTGATCGAGGTCGTCAAAACGCTGGGGTGAAGCCGCATGACTTTCGTCGCTCAAGGGGCCGTGACAGGCCGGCAAGGAAGAGCCGAAATGGCGAAGCGGGCGCTGGACGTCTTCGCCTCCGCTTGCGGACTGGCGGCGCTGGCGCCGTTGTTCATGGTCGTCGCCGTCGCGGTGAAGCTCGACAGTCCCGGGCCAGCATTTTTCCGCCAGACCCGCGTCGGGCGCGACGGAAAACCGTTTCGCATCTGGAAATTCCGCAGCATGCGCGCGGCGGGGCGCGGTCCCAGCTTTACCGCAGAAGGCGATGCGCGCATCACCCGCGTGGGCGCCTGGATCCGGGCGGCCAAGATCGACGAGCTGCCGCAGTTGATCAATGTGTTCGTCGGCGACATGTCTCTGGTCGGGCCAAGGCCGGAAACGCCCGACCTGCTCGAGTTCTACGCGCCGGACCACCGCGCGCAAATGCTTTCCGTGCGGCCGGGCGTCACCGACTATGCCTCGCTGTTCCTGCGCGACGAGGGCGCCTTGCTCGCGCAGTCCGACGACGCCGCGCGGTTCTATCGCGAGAAGCTGATCCCGATGAAGGCGCTGCTCTTGAGGCGCTACCTGGCGGAGATGAGCCTGCGCGCCGACATCCGCATCGTCCTTCTCACGGTGGCCGCGCTGTTCCGGCGCGGCGCCAGAACCGAGGAAGAGGCGCATGCGCTTCTCACGGAGAAGCCATGGTCGCCAAACATTTAAGTTCAAATGGTTTCAAACTGAGATTCCAGCGCGGCTCGATCTTCCGCAAGACGGCGAATCTTTCCGTGATGACGGCCGCGGGGCAGTTCACGTTCGTGCTGTTTCTTCCCCTGCTGTCTCATCTCTATACGCCGGCGGATTTCGGCGTGTTCACGGTCTATCTTTCGCTCGTGAACATTTTGGGACCCGTGGTCTCCCTGAAATTCGATTCCGCGCTCTACGGCGCCGCGTCGCGCGAGGAGGCCCGCCCCTTGCTGCTGCTGGCGCTGATCTCCAATGCGCTGGTGTCCCTGATCGCGGTCGGTTTTTTCGCATCGCCCGTTTCGGTCGCCCTGGCGATGCCGTCCACGGGCCTCCTGGTTCCGATCGGCCTCGTCTTGACCGGATTGTGGAGCACCACCTCCGCCTGGGCCATCCGCAACGACGCGCTGTCGACGCTCGCGACCGCGCGCTTCGTCCAGCCTGTCCTCATGACGATTCTGCAGGTCGTCGGCAGCCTTGCCGGCTCCTCGTCCACGATCCTGATCGTTGCGCATATCATCAGCCATTCCGTCTATTCCGGCCTCATCTTCTGGAAGACTCTTCATAAGGCCGATCTGAAGCAGGCGATCTGGAACGACGCCGCATTGCTCAGAGGCAAGGCCTGGGACAACAGGCTGTTTCCGCTGTTGGTGACGCCAGCCAACGTCGCCTCGCAGCTGGTCGCGAACGCGCCGCCGATCCTGATGGGGCTGCTTTACGGAGCGGAGATCGCCGGCTTGTGCGGCATGGCGCTGCGTTTCGTGTTCGCGCCGATCGCGATCATATCCTTGCCCTTGGGCCATGTCTTCACGTCGCTGATCTGCAATTCCAGCGATCCAGCGGAGGTCAGGAGACTCGGGCGGAAAATCCTGGCGACCAGTTTTCTCATCGTCTGCGCGCCGCTTCTGGTCTTTGGCGCGCTGGCGCCGCTGTTCGCCGGACCGCTGCTCGGCGACAAATGGGCGGCCACCGGGCAGATCGCTTCGGCGCTCGCGGTGTTCGCGGCCGGCATCGCGCTGGTCACCCCTTTCAACGAAACGACGTCCATCTTCCATTTCCAGAAACTGCGCTTCATCGTCGAGGCGATCACCAGCGTCCTGGTGTTTGCGACCGCGTTCGTTAGCGCTTTCGCGGGCGCGAGCGCCCTGACGACGATCTGGCTTCTGTCGGCGGCGGGCGCCTTCGGTTCGATCTACGGCATGTTGCGGATCTGGTCGATGCTTCAGACCGCGCTGGCGAGACGGCGCTCGCCGGAGTCCGCCCTTGAAGCCGCCGGACGGGAGCCCTCCCGGACGCCCGCCTATACCCCTTAAGCGGTAGACGCGGCGCATTCGGGTCTCCCGAAGCGTCGATCGGCGTCCATCCAAATGGCGCCGCGGCGGCCAAAGACGGAATTGACCCGATCAGGGTTCGGCCGGAGCATCTTGTGACAACGCCCGCGTCCGCTTCTCGCCAAGCCGATGCGCAAGACCTTGGAAAGGAAGCGTCGTGCCCGCGCATCTTCTCTTTATCGGCGGCGAAGATCACCACATGCGTTTGCCGTTCATGCTGGCCTTGAAGGCGCGCGGCTACCGCATTTCCGCGGCGGCGTCCGGCGATCCCGGCCCCTTCGCCAAAGCGGGCCTCGATTTCTGGCCCATCACCTTCGATCGTTACATCTCGCCGTTCAGCGATTTGAAAAGCGTCGACCGACTCGCGAAGGCGCTGCGCCGCATCAATGCGGACGTCGCCCATTGCTTCGATACGAAGCTCGGCGTGCTGACGCCGCTGGCGGCCGCCGAGCTGCCACGCACGAGGATCGTGCGCACGATCAACGGGCGCGGCTGGATGTTTTCCTCGCGGTCGCCGGTCGCGCTCGGTCTGCGCCTGCTCTATCCCGCCTTGCAGCGGAGGGCTGCCCGGCGCACCGACGCGACGGTGTTCGAACACGATGGCGACCGCCGGTTCTTTGCGCAGCATCGCCTGCTCGACCAAAGCGTTTGCGAAGTCATTCCCGGCGCGGGGATCGACGTCGAGGGCTTCGACCGCTCGCGCGCCAATGGCGTTTCGCGCACAGACCTGCGGCAGATGCTTGATCTCGGGGATGCGCCCGTGGTCTTCACCGCCACGCGCGTCACGCGGCAAAAGGGCATCCCGGCGCTGCTGAAAGCCGCCAGACTTGTGCATGGCCAGCGGCCCGACGTGCGGTTCGTCATTGCCGGACCCTGCGAGGGAAGTGGTCGGTTCGCAATGCGCCCCGCCGATTTCGAAGCCCATGCGCCCTATGTGGTCTATCTCGGTTCGCGCAGCGATGTGCCGTCGCTCCTCGGCATGGCCGATATCTTCGCCTTCCCCTCCGAATATGCGGAAGGCGTTCCGCGCGCCGTGATGGAGGCGGCGCTGGCGGAACTGCCGATTGTCGCGACGGAGCTGTCGGGCTGCCGCGAGATCGTCGATCCCGGACGAACCGGATTGCTGACGCCGCTGCGCGACCCCAAAGCGCTCGCGAACGCCGTTCTGGAGCTTCTGCGCGATCCGGTTCGGGCGCGACGGATGGGCGCAAACGCCTCCCCGCTCATTCGCGGCGCCTTCGGTCTCGACAATGTCGTCGCGCGGCATGCGGCGCTCTACGAGCGCCTGCTGCGGCTTCCCTCGTCAGAGAGCCCGCGAGATGTGCCGAGGCGGAACGAATGCCTCCTCGATCCGGCCGCATGAGCAGGGGCGAAGCCTCGCGCCAGAGTTTGAAATGGGATCGCGTCATGGTCGCCAAGCGCTTGCAGAACAGTTCCGATTGGTTCCTGGCCCTGGGCGTCCTGCTGGCTTTGTTGACTCAGTTGCGCTCGAATGCGTCCATCCTTGGACCCGGTGAAATCTTCCTCGCCTGCTGGCTCTGCGTTCAGGCGTTCCAAGCGCTTGCCGGCATGCCTGCGGCGCAGGGTTTGGCGCCCGTGGCGATCTTTTGGGGGCTGTTCGCCTTCGCGCTGTGCCTTGGACTGATCCACAGCATTGTCTCCGGCGTTCCGCTGGATTCCTCGCTGGTGATTCACGATGTTTTCGCGGACCTGCTGCTTGTCGCGCTTTGCGTCCTGCTTGCGCCCGTGGTCGCGGACCAACGTCGCCTGAGCCGGCTGTACCTGAGAATCATGACGGCCGGCGTCGCGATGCTCGCGCTGCAACTCGCCAATGCCGCTGGCGTGTTCGCCCTTGGCGGCGTCGACCCCTGGTATTGGGAGCGTCTGCGCGGCTGGACCGCAAACCCCAACCAATTCGCGCTGCTGTGCCTGTTGATCGGCTTTCTCGCGCTGCATGTCGCCGAGCGCGGATCGCGCGCCGGAGCTTTCGCGGGCTGGGCCTGCGGCCTGCTGACCCTCGCCTCGGGTTTGCTCGGCATGAGCAACGCCTATGTGCTTGTGGTGATGCTCGGCCTGGGCGTGCTGTTCGCCGCGAAGGTCCTGCGCTGGATGGCGCGCGAGGAAAGGCGCGGTTTCCCGGCGGCGTGGCTGGGCGTCTCGCTCGCCGCCGCCCTGCTCTACACGGGCCTCCTGCTCGCGCCGCACGTGATGAGCGAGAGCGATCTCATCCGCTCCGCCGGGGGCATGGCCCGGGACACCTCAAAGGAACTCGAGGATTCCACGGTGCGCCTCATGCTTTGGCGTCAGGCGCTCAAGCGCGGCATGGAGTCCGGAATGATCGGCTACGGGCCGGGGCCGCATCTCGAAATTCCCGCCGTGGTTCTTCAGGGACGGCGCGCAGGGGATCTGCCCAAGAACATGATCACGCCGGAATTGGGGCTCGCCGCCAATTTCGAGGCGCACAACACGGTCCTCGAACTTTTCGTGCAGGGCGGTTTGCTCGCCGCGGGCGGATTTCTTTGCATCGTCGGATTGGCGATCGTGCGCGCGTTCCGCGCCGGCTTCGACGCGCTCGCCGCGGGGCTCATCGCCATCAACGCTTTCGGCAGCTTCCATGTCATCTTCAGACATCCCTTCTTCTGGCTGCTGATGGTCGGGGCGCTGTCCGCGCGCAGCGCCTGCGCGACATCGCGGGCCAAGCCCCGCCCATTTGACGACTTTGCCTTGCTGAAGCCGATGAGGATCAATCAATGACGGAGCAGACTGCTTACACGCGTTGGCTGGACCGGGCCGTGGCCTCCGCCGAAAGTTTTCCTCGCAGCGCGAGCGGCGGCGGCGTTCAAATGGGCCTGCGCCAGATTTTCTCGCTGGTGTTGCGTCGCAAGGGGCTGGCGGTCCTGATCGTCGCCGGCAGCGTCGGCCTCGCCACGGTGTCGTCGGTGTTCCTGATGCCGCGCTATACTGGAAAAGTGCTGCTGAGCGTCGGCGAAGGCGAGAATGGTCCGGCGGACCGCCGCAACGAGGACGCCATCGACACGCATCTGGTTCAGCTGGGCTCGCACGCCCACCTGGCGCAGGTCCTCGCCGCTCTCAGGAAAACGCCCGCCTATCATGACCGATACGCCGGCGTGAGCGACCTCGAGCGGCGCCTGAAGGTGATGCAGGAATCGCGCTCGCGCCTGATCTCGGTGAATTTCACCGCCAAGTCTCCCGAGGAGGCGGCCGACGTCGCCAATCTGACGGCTCAGCTTTACGTGGACAAGATCCTGTCCGCGGACGACGCCTCCGGCAAAGCGATCGAGCGGCAGAAGGAGCGCGTGGAGGATCTGGAGAAGACCGTTCGCGACCTCAGGGCGCGCATCGAAAAGCCGGGCGTGGGGCCGACCGGCGCTCAGGACGCCCGTGAGGACGCCAGCCGCCTGGCGGAGTTGGAAGATACGCTGGAAAAAGAATCGACCCGCCTGAGCCTGATGCAAAGCCAGGTCGAGAACCGCAAGCAGAGCCTGCTGCTGTCGCCCCCGATCCAGATTTACGCGACGGCTGACAAGCCCGAACTTCCCAGCACCACCCGACCCGCATTCATCATCCTCCCCGCCTTCCTGGCGTCGACCCTTTTCGCCATAGGTCTGAGCGTGCTGCTGGGCCGGCTGGATCGGAAGATTCGTTCGACGGACGATCTGCGAAACGCCTTCGGGCTTCCCGTGATTTGCGACGCGCCGTCGAGAGGCGCGCCGAGCGAGTTCGCCGCCGACCCGTCCTACGAGCGCGAGTTGCAGAACGCGGCCCTGAAACTGTTCTTGAGCACGTCGCCGGGCAACAAGCAGGTGGTTCTCGTGATCGCCGCGGGCGATGCGGAAGGTCCGACCTTCGCCGCCGATCTCGCCGAAGCGGCGTCGCAGATCAGACCGGTCCTGGTCCTCAGCGCCGACGCCGCGCTCACGATGCATTCGGCGGACCCGGACCCGGGTCTCAAAGAGCGTCCTCAAATCGCTTTTCGCTCCCTGGCGCAAAGCCCGCAGCATCTGCTCGCAATGGCCGGTTCAGGCCCGCTCGCCGCCACCCTCACCCGCCATCGCCAGCACCACGACCTGATCATCATCGCCGCGCCGCCGGCGACGGTTTCGCCCGCCGGCCGCATCCTCGCGTCGATGGTCGATGCGATCATCGTTCCCGTTGAGCTCGAGTCCGTTAACTACGACGACGTCGCCGAGCTCATGCGCGATCTTGGCCAGGAGGGCGGTCTTTGGAACGAGGGGGCGCCGCGCCGTCGCGTCGCCTTCGCCGCGGTTCGCCCCTAGCCCGCCTTTGCAGCAATTCATCGAAAAGAGGAGCGACGCCATGAGTCTCGCCGTCAGATTATCTCCCGTGCCGGAAGTTCTGCGACCGCCGGCCATTCTGGCGCGGCTTTTCGAGGCGTTCCGGCAGCAGGGCGTTGCTTACTGCTGTTGGAAGAATCCGCGCCGCCTGCCCGAAAGCTTCGCCGGACATTCGGACCTCGACCTGCTGATCGCCCGCACGGACCGCACGGCCGGGCTCCAGACGTTTGCAGCGTGCGGCTTCAAGCACGCGCCGGACGCGTCCTGGAATGACGATCCTTGCGTGCTGAGTTTTTTTGGCTTCGACGAGTCCAGCGGCGCGTTGCTGCATGTCCACGCCCATTTTCGTCTGGTCGTCGGTCCGCCGCTTTTCAAGAATCATCGTATTCCCTGCGAAACAGCCTTCCTGTCTCGTGCGCTCATGCTTGAGAATCAGATCCGCGTGCTGTCGCCGGAGGACAGGGCGCTCCTCCTCATCATCCGGGCGCAGTGCGAATTGAGTTGGGCCGATCCGGTCGTCTGGCGACACGGGCGCCGGATCAGGCAGAAATTTCGCGAGGAGTTTTGGGACGTCGCCGCCGACATCAGGCCCGAGCTCTTCCTGAGCGCCGCCACGCAAGTGTTCGGACCGGAACTTGCCCAGGACGTGCTCGCACTGGCCCATACGGCGAAGGCGCCCTTCGCTCCGTTCGGTCTGCGCACGCGGGTCCGAAGCGCGCTGGCGCCCTATCGCAAATGCGGCGGCTTCGAGGCGATGCTCACTCAGGGCTTCCGGGCGATCGACCTGGTGTTCGGGGTGCTCAATCGCAAGCTTTTGCAGACCCCACGCACATGGCGACGTCGCGCGCCCGGGGGAGGCGTCGTGATCGCTTTCGTCGGCGTGGACGGATCGGGCAAGAGCACCGCGGCGGCGACGGTGCGCCAGTGGCTGGGCGGCGAAATCGACGTGCTGCGCCAATATTTCGGAACGGGCGATGGCGCGCCATCGCTGGTGCTGGCGCCGTTCAAGCTGCTCGCCCGCGCCATTTCGCCCTTCATCAAAACCAAGCCGAAAGGCGCGTCGCACGGCACAATTTCGGATCGCGCGCCGGGCCCGCTCTACTCGGCGCTTTTCATGGTTTGGGCGCTCGCGGTCGCCTTGGACAAGCGACAAAAGCTCAAGAGCGTCCAACGCGCGATTCGCCGGGGTTTTGTGGTCGTCACGGACCGCTATCCGCAAAACGAGGATCCGAAGTTCAACGACGGGCCGCTGTTGCCGCGTTTGCCGCTCGTTCCCGAATGGCTTCGTCGCTTCGAAGCGTCAGTCTACGAGCAAGCGCGCCGAACGCCGCCCGATCTTGTCGTCAAATTGCTGGTCGGACCGGAAACGGTGATGCGCCGAGAGCCCGACATGAACGTCACCGTCATCAAGGAGCGGCTCGCATGTGTCGAAACCCTGCGGTTCCAGGGTGCGAGGCTCGTCGCCATCGACGCCAAGGCCTCGCTCGCTGAAGTCACCCTGGCGGTGAAGCGCGCCGTGTGGAGCATCATTTGACGAGGCCTTTCGTGATCGTCGAGTTCTTTGGACCGCCCGGGGCTGGCAAGACGACGCTTTCACTGGCGTTGGCCAAGAGCTTGAGCGAAGACAGCCGCAGGGCGGTCTTGCGCTTGAGCGCAAGGCCAGGCGAACAGGGAGGCTTCAACGAAACGCCCCACCCGTTCAACGCCGCGGCCTACCGGCTCATGAAGCCGATTGTCGAACTGATCCTCGGCGCGACCAAGCAACCGGGTCTCCTGGCGAACAACAGCATCGCCGCCGTCCTTTCGGCGGCGCTGCCGCCGGGGCACATCGTACGCTCCCTACGGATGCGGCAATATCTGGTGCGACTCTCGCGAAGCTGGACGCAGTCCATGAGGAGCGGAGATATCCATATTTTTGACCAGGGCTATGTCCAGGCGGTTGCGACCATCATGATGGCGCAACCCAATCTTACCGACGCAAACCTCAGGGAATTGTTGAACGTGATTCCTGCGGCTGATCTTGCGATCGGAATCGAGGCGACGGCCTCCGAAATCGATGCGCGTCTGGATCGCCGCCGGCGCGCCATAGGGGGCGTCGGGCGTTTTTTCGAGGAACCGCCGGTTGGCGTCGAAAAGCAGAATGAGATCGCCGCGCGGATTGCGGAACACTTGCCGCGCTGCGGTCATCGGACGCTCTTGCTGCGGTCGGAGACTGGAGCGTTGGAAGAAAACGCGCAGACCGCCAAGCGGGCGATTCTCTCCTTGCCCGTCGCCGCGCGGGCTGCTGGATAGGGAGAAGCAAGCCAATGCTGGAGCACGGATGGAGGTTCATGGCCAAGGTTGTCGTCTTGAGCGCGACCGCGCTCCTGACTTCGGGATCGAGCCTGGCGCCTTATCAGCCAAGACCTTCGCTTCATTTCGCCTCCAACGGCAATTTCGATGAAGCCGGTCGTTTCGCGCCGAAGGACTTTGGTTTCAACATCGCCGATGTCGCCAGCGCCGAAATGCTGGATGCGCTGCCCGACGGCGTCTTCGGCATGATTTGGGCGGGTCGTTGCGAGGGACCCGATGCGCGGTTTCAGGAGACCGTGATGTCCGTCATTCAGCATCCCAAGCTCTTTGGTTTCTATCTCGCCGACGATCCCGATCCGTCGGGACGATGGCGCAAGACATGTCCGCCTGAAAACCTGAGGTCCGAGTCGGACTGGATTCACGCGCGGCGGCCCGACGCCTTGACCTTTGTCGCGCTCATGAACCTTGGCGACGAGGCCAAACCCCGGTTTCATCCGGAGCTTCGCCCGGAAAACACTCATGTCGATCTCTATGGAATATCGCCCTATCCGTGCCGACGCGATTGGCCGGAATGCGATTTCACGATGATCGACCGGTTTGTCGACGCGGCGCTGGCAGCCGGGATTCCGAATTCCGCGATCGTGCCTGTCTACCAGACGTTTGGGGGCGGGAGCTGGACGGCGAAGGGGGGAGGCTATCGGATGCCGAACGCCGCGGAATTGCGCGAGATGCTTGTGGCGTGGCGCCGGCGCGCGCCGAATCCGCGATTTGATTATGCCTATTCCTGGGGGACGCAGAAAGGCGACGTCGCGTTGAGCGTATCGAGTTCGCTGCGCGAGGTGTTCAAGCAGTTCAACGGGAACTGAACGTTCAGGGCGTCAGGGCGCGTTGATCTGCATGGACGGACGTCGCCGGTTTGCGCCGCACGTGATCGCCTCGCGTGACCCCAAGGCGAGGGAATATCGTCAGCGCTCACGAAAGATTCGCAGGAGCTGATCGCTGAGCGGCTTGAAGAGATAGCTGAGCATGGTCCGGCTTTCGGTCACGAGCATGACCTCCACGGGCATGCCGGCGATGAGTTTCAGCCCGCCGAGGCGCTCGATGTCTTCGCGCGAGAGCGCAACCCGAACCAGGTAGAAGGTCCCGCCCTGAGCGTCGCGCTCCGCGTCGGGCGAGATGAAGGCGACGCGGCCCGAAATTTCGGGAGTGGTGCGCTGGTTGAAGGCGGGGAAGCGCGCCTGCGCCGTCTGGCCCAGATGCGCCTGGTCGATGTCGCGCGGCGACAGTTTCGCCTCGACCAGAAGGTCGTCGTGTTCGGGCGTGATCTCCGCCAAAACCTCGCCCGGCGCCGCCACGCCGCCGAGCGTGTGCACGGCGAGTTGATGCACCACGCCCGAGGCTGGCGCGCGTATGTCGAGCCGCGTGAACAGGTCGCGCGCGGCGACGGCGCGCTCTGTCAATTCGGCTTCCCGGTCCTGGGATTCGCGCAGGTCTTTCATCACTTCGGCGCGAAAATCCTGATCGAGACGCGACGCCTGCAATCGGGCCTCATCGATCTTCCCCCGCGTCTCCGCCGCGTTCGAAACCAGTTGCCCCTGCACGCCGTCGAGTCTCGCCGTCTCGCGTTGCAGGGCGGTGAGGCGCGCAAGCGGAACGAGTTGCTTTTGGTAGAGTGTTGAGACGCCTTTAAGTTCGGTCTCGATCAGGGCCCGCTGCGCCGCCTGCGACTGCATCTGCGCATCGAGTCCGCGCAGCTCCTCTTCAAGCTGTCCGATTCGCCCGACCAGCAGGTCCTTCTGACCGACGCGCGCGGTTTTTCGTGCGGCGAACAGGTTTTTTTCCGCAGCGACGATGGCGGCGTCTGCGTCGGAGATCGACGCGGGCATATCCTGACCGTCGCGTTCGGCCAGCAGCCGCGCGATGCGCGCGCGCATGGCGTCGAGCTGGCCGACCACCACCTGGAGATTCGCCTTGGCGGCGGTATCGTCGAGGCGAATGAGGGGCGCGCCCGTCTCGACCCTGTCGCCGTCATGAGCGTCGATCCGCGCGACGACGCCGCCGGTGGGATGTTGCACCTTCTTCACATGCGATTCCGAAACCAGCGCGCCCTGAAGGATGACGGCGCCCGACAGCGGCGCGAAGCCGCCCCAACCGCCGACCAGCAGCGCGCCCGCCACGATGATCCGCAATCCCGCGCGCAACTCCTGATGGCAGGTGGCTTCGAGTTTGCGCGCAAGCTCGCCTCCGGTCGCGGCGGATGTGATCGGGCGCTTGGGCTCCGCCGGCGGAGCCATCCGCCGGGCGGGCGTCGGAAGCACGGGCGGCAAGTGCGAAACGCGGTTCATGCCGCTCCTCTTTGAGCCATGTCGGAAACCGCCCCTTGCGCCGCCGCGTGAGCGCGCGCCAAGGCGCCCAAGACCTGATCGCGCGGGCCGAAGGCCTGCATGCGTCCATCGACCAGCACCATGGTCATGTCGAGCGCCTGCAACGCATTGGGGCGATGCGAGACGACCACCACAATGCAATTGCGCTTGCGCAGCGCGAGAATGGCGCCGGTCAGCGCGGCCTCGCCGGCGGCGTCGAGATTGGCGTTGGGCTCGTCGAGCACCACGAGGAAGGGCTCGCCGAAAATCGCCCGCGCCAGACCGATGCGCTGACGCTGTCCCGCCGACAGGGACGCGCCGCCCTCGCCGATGCGTGTCGCGTAGCCCTGCGGCAGGCGCAAAATCATCTCATGCGCGCCCGCGACATTGGCCGCGTCGATGATCTGCTCAGGCGTCGCAGATTCGTCGAAGCGCGCAATGTTCTCCGCCACCGTGCCATCGAACAGGGCCACGTCCTGCGGAAGGTAGCCCAGGCTCCGGCCGAGGTCGTCGGGCGCCCATTGGTCGAGCGCGGCGCCGTCGAGCCGCACCGCCCCGCCGAGCGCGGGCCAAAGGCCGACAAGCGCCTTGGCGAGGGTCGATTTTCCGGAGGCGCTGGGGCCGAGCAGCGCCAGACCCATGCCGGCATGGAGCGAAAACGACACGCCGGAGACGGTGGCGCGCCCCGTTCCTGGCGGCCCGACCGCGAGGGCCTCCACCGCGAGTTCGCGCGTCGGCGCGGGCAGGCGCAGGGCCGAAGTCACGCTCGTCGTCGCGCGCAAAATGTCGCGCAGACGACTCACCGCCTGACGCGCGGCGACCATCTGCCGCCAGGTTCCCAACGCCACCTCGACAGGCGCCAGCGCCCGGCCCATCATGATCGATGAGGCGATCATGACGCCGCCCGACGCCTGCTCATTGACGACGAGAAAGGCGCCGACGCCGAGCATGGCCGATTGCAATACGAAGCGCAGCATTTTGGCGACGGCGCCGAGATTGGCCTGCACGTCCATGGCGCGCAGATTTTCCTCGAGAAAATGCTCGTTGATCGCGGACCAGCGGGCGGTGAGGCGGCGCGTCATGCCGAGCGCGCGGATCGCCTCGGCGTTGACGCGCGTGGCGTCGGCGAGCACCTGTCTTTGCGCGGCGCGCTCGGTGGCGGCCAGCGCCGGCGCGCGGCTCTGGCGCTCGGTGATCAGGGTCATGGCGACGAGAACGGCGCCGCCAAGCAGCGCGACGGCGCCGATGACGGGATGGAACACGAACAGGGCTATCAGGAAAATCGGCGTCCACGGCATGTCGAGAAAGGCGGTCGGCCCCATGCCGGCGAGAAAGGCGCGGATCTGGTCGAGATCGCGCAGCGGTTGTTGGGCGACGATGGGACGGACGCCCCGGAGCGGCAACGAGGCCAGCGCGCGATGGATCGGCTCCTGCAAGGACACGTCAAACAACGCGGCGGAGCGCGCCAGCATGCGCGCGCGCAGCGCGTCGAAATAGGCCTGCGCGAGATAGGCGGCGAGCGCCAGCCCGGACAGGCCGAGCAGAGTTCCGACGCTGCGGCTCGGAATCACGCGGTCATAGACCTGCAACATGTAGATCGAGCCGGAAAGCATGAGCAGGTTGACGACGCCGCTGAACAGCGCGACGCCGCCGAACCGC
Source organism: Rhodoblastus acidophilus (assembly GCF_025961575.1). GTDB lineage: Bacteria > Pseudomonadota > Alphaproteobacteria > Rhizobiales > Beijerinckiaceae > Rhodoblastus > Rhodoblastus acidophilus_C. Next base: position 44,308 of record NZ_JAOQNX010000022.1, read on the forward strand.
TGGACGCTGGCGCGCAAGCCGGCGCCGACAGGGTCTTCCGCTTCGGTTTCGCTCATTGCGGCCTATTGCGTTGATGTGGGTTCATGGGGGCGAGCGCCGCGTCCCGAAGGCCGCGGCGCGAGGTCGCATTTTGCAGGCGATCAGCCCCAGAAATGGCCAAAATGATGTTGGGCCACATCGACGGCTTGATGATGCTGAACGTCCACGGGCAAGGGATCAGCGGGACCGCCGGCATGGGCTGCGCCGTTTACCGGGCCGCCGGCGGGGTTGCCCGCGTTCGCGGCGCCGCCCGCCGCGGCCACGCTTCCGGCGTTCGCCGCGCCACCCGCAGGTGCCGCTCCCGCCGCCGCCAGGTCGGGCGCGGCCGTCGTCGGCGCGGTGGTCTTGTTGAGCGCGTCGGCCACGGTCAGGCCGGCCGTGTTGTAGGTTCCGCCATTGACCGGGACATTGTTGCTGGAGACGTCGGCGGCATTGGCCATCATCTGGTCGGCCCCCGCCTTCACCTCGGCGGCGGCGCCAGTCTGCAGGCCGTGGATGATCGCGTTGACTTCGGCGCCCGTGGTGCTCTTGTTGGCGAGCAATTCGTTGTCGAAGCGCGCCGAGAAGATGCCGCCCTGGGCATGGTCGAAAGTCTCGGTGTTGGTTTCGAAATTCTGCAGCTTGGTCACCAGCGCGTTGATGGCGGCTGTGTCGTGAGAGCCGATCAGCGCCGTCGCCTGTTGGGCCAGCGAATTGGAGCTGGCGACAAAACCGGCCCAGAAATTGGTCTGTGCGGCGTTGTCCTGGTAGGGCGTGGTGGCTTTCAGCGGGTCGGGCGTCATCGCCCAGCCGTTTCCGGCGTGTTGCGCCAGAACCGAATCGCCCTGAATGATGTCGACGATGTCCAGCAGGTTGTCCTGGGCTCCGCGTGCCGAGATCGACGAGGAGCCGGCGGCGTTATTATAGTCCTTTTCCAGTTCGAGCTGGTTGACGATGGTGTTGAGGTGCACGGTCGCCAGGGCGCCGGCGTCGCCTTGCAGATATTGCTGGTGACCGGCGACCAGTTGCTTCAGGTCGGCCTGAATGCCGCTGATTTCCGCGTTGAGCCCCGGCGCCGTCGTGGCGTTGACGCCGCCGTAGGATTTGGCGACGACGTCGTTGAACAAGGCGCCGATCTGCGCAAGCGTCGTGTGCGGCGCGTGGGCGGAGTCGGCCAGCGCGGTCGGAACCTGGGTGACGCCGGCCTGGGCCAGCGCGGGATCCGCCGCGACTTGCGCGAGAATATCCATATGCGCCGTCTGCAGCATGTGCTGCGCGGCGGCGACGCCCGCGCCGTTCCCGATCGTGTTGGGAGCGGCGTTCAAGGCGTTGCTGATGTCCGTGAGAATCGCCGTGACATGGGCGTCGGGTGTGGCGACGCTCTTGAGTTCGGTCTGGATGACGGTCAGGTCGTTCTGATAGCGCGCCAGCGAGCCGGCGCCCTGGTTGCCTTCATTGCCCGTTTGCGACCACAAGCCGCCGTAAAGCGCGCGCGAGGCGTCGTTGAGTTCGCCCGTCAGCTTCGCGAATCCTGCATCGCCAACAGCCGCGCCCGCATCGGCCGCTCCGCCGGCCCCGCCGCCATTCGCCGCGCCAGGGACTTGGAAGTGGCCGCCATTGAATAATCCGCCCGATTGGACGGCGCCGCCGCCAAAATTGCCCGCCGCCGCATGAAGCTGTCCGGCGAGACCGCCCTGGTTGAAATTGGCCATTCGTCATTCCTCCACATCAATTTTTGGACGCCGGTCGCGCCGGAGTCGGGTTGGCGCGCTCGAAAGCGCGTTGCTCTTGCGCCTTGCTTCAGGCGGTCGCGCGCTTGTCGTCGGACCGCCGCAGCAATTGCAGCGGAGACACGATGGCGCGCGAAAACGCGTCCCAAAAACCGTCGCCGGCGTTATGTGCGGGGACAAAGGGATCGGAATGGCAGGTTGCGCCCGACGCCCGGGCGATTGCGCCGACCGCCTCGACCATGCGCGGCGCGCCGCAGGCATAGACGATGTCATGGGACGACAGCGCCGGGATAAAATCGACCGGGCTGCCCGCCGGCAAATCGGGGTGGCGGCGGTCCGCGTGGCGCAGCACCGAAATCACCTGCGTTTTCGGAAAGGCGACCAGCCGCCACAGCGCCGGCGCCATGTAGAAATCCGCGACAGAGCCCGCGCCGACCACCACCACAATCTCGCGGTCCGGCATTTCGCACAGCGCCGCATGGGCGATCGACCAGATCGGCGCGAAGCCCGCGCCGCTCGCCACCAGAACCAGGCGATTGGTCTGGCCAGGGCGCAGCCAGGCCGAACCATAGGGGCCCACGACCTTCGCCTTGTGGCCGGGACGGATGCTTTGACCCAGCGCCGAGGACACCCGTCCGTCACGGACGCGCTTGATCTGCAGGCGGATCGTTCCGCGCTCCACCGGGCCTTCGAGCGGCGCGGTCGGGCTGTAGCAGCGCGCGGGGAAGCCGGCGAATTTGACCTGCACATATTGGCCGGGCAACATTTCGAAAAACCCCTTCACCGCGAGCGTCACTTCGGTGATATCGACGGAAAGGTCGCGAAGCGCCTTCACCGTCGCCCCAAACGTTTCGACCGGCGGCGTCTCCTCGACGATGATTTCGAGATCGGACATGACCTTCGCCTGGCAGGCGAGAACAGCGCCCGGCGAATCGGTTTCGCCGCCTTCGACCGAACCCGACGACAAGGTGCAGCGGCAACTGCCGCAGGTCCCGGAGCGGCAGTCATGCGGCATGTCGATGCCGTTCATGAGCGCGGCGTCGAGGAGATTTTCGCCCGGTTTTGCGCGAAACGATCCCATCTCGCCGATCGAAACCTGAAAAGTCTTCATCGCTGCATCTCCAGTTTGAAGGGCCTGATGTGGCGGGTGTGGTTGGCGGGCGTGTGGTCGAATACGCCGACCCACATAAAGGTCTGATCGCCGAGGACGATGTCGTCGTCCTGCTTCGTGTCGAGCTTGCGCTGCGCCAGCAGCGTCCAGCGGCCGGCGGCCCAGCGCGCCGTGCAAAACACGTCGGAGGGTTTTGCACGCGGCGGGGTCGCAATCATGCCGGGGATGATGGCGCCGACCGGAATGCGCGCATCCATGTCCGCCGTGTAGGGCGTCGACTCGTCTTCGCGCATCGCCCAGCGCGCGTTTTCCTGATCGCCATGATCCGGGTCGAGATCAACGGCGCCCATGGCCTCGCGCGTCGCGGCGAGATCGCGCGGCAGACGCAGGGGCTGCGCCTCCGCCGAGGGGTCGCGCGGCAATTGCTGGGCGACGTTCTCATAGGCGACCGCCTGCTCGGGCTTGGACGCATAGCCGCCCTTGTACGGCGCCTCGCCATGCCGCTCCGCCTGGGACGGCCGGGTCGCGGGTCCCACGCGGTTGTTCTCGCAGCGGCCCGACTCGATCCCCGAGGCGCGCCACAGCCAAACATTCACGCTGCCGCCGTCCTCGGTATAGTGCAGCCCGCGTCCGGACGACGATTCCGGCTTGTCGGGCAGCGGCTTCTTGCCGGGATGAAAGGCGCCGGGGCCGAACGGCTTTTCGACATTGGCGAGCATGAAGGCGAACTTGTCTTCGTTGAGCGCGCCCTCGAAATTGGCCTGTTCCGCGCGCAGATCGTCGGAGCGCAGCGCGACGTTTTGCAGGCGCGCCCGCCGTTCGCCGCGCGATTCGGAGAACAGCGCGCGCCAACCGTTCTCCGTCTTGATCAGCGGCGCGTGCTTGAGCGAGCGGGTCGGGTCTTCCCAGGTGAAGGCGAAATAGATCGTGTCCTCGTCGTGGAGCGCGCGAATCTCCACCAGCGAGGCGCCGGAGCCGTCGAGGTTCACGCCCTGGTTGGTGTGAATGGCGAGCGACGGCGCATCGCGCCACGCGGACGCCCAAAGGTCCGGGCCGAGCGGCGCGGCGGCGGCCTTGTCAATGCGCTGGACATGGAGGACGTCGCGCGACGCCCGGTCGGCATAGAGATAGCCACCGCCGGCCAGACCGCCGATCAGCGCGCTCAGCAAAAAGACCAGCGCGCCGCCGAGCGGCGCCGGCCCAGAGGCGGCGACGGGAATTTGCGTCGGACGCAGGATGCGCAGCGCCTGCGTGAAACCGCCCATCGCCAGATGCGTCAGCACATGCGCGACGGCATAGCCGAGGATCGCCCAGGTCGCCCAAAGGTGCAACTGGCAGAGCGCGCCGCCATGGCCGCGATGCAGCAGGACGCCGGTGACGATCTGCGAGACAAGGCAAAGGAAGAACAGCCAGTAGAGCAGGACGTTGACGGCGCTCCAGCGCGCGGCGCCCGGGCTTTTGAGGGCGGCGAGCCGCGCCCGGTCAAGGGCGACGCGTCTGAGCAGCCCCGCATTGCGCAGGTAGAACAGGTAGGCGACCGCGAGACCCATCAGACCGACGCCCGCGGCGATGTGAATGATCCAGAGTCGTGAGACGGGGAGATACGGGGCGATGGCGTCGAGATAGCCAGTGTCGGGCATGTCCACGGCGAAGCGCAGCCCGGTCAAGACGCTGAGCGCAAGACAGATGACGAGCGACCAGTGGAGCACGACCGTGCCGGCGTCCGTTCGTTTCGTCTTCTTGTATCTGAACTGCATTCCGGCGGCGCCTCCCTCGACGGGCGCGCGGAAATGCGCGCCAGCCCGGAAGACCCGCCACATTCCGACGCGCTGTGGTTACGCCCACGTTTGGCGTCCTGTTTGGCTAAAGAGCTAATATGGCTAGATAAAGATGAGAGACTGGCGCCAAAAAGGCACAGTCAACATCGGAATGCGCGCGGAAGATGAAACGGCTTTTCACACCGCGCGCGCGATCGGGCTGGTGAATCGTGCGGAGAAGCTGAGCCGGCGCGGACGCAGCGACCCTGGATCTCAGTTCCCGGTTTTCCCGAGCCCATCCGCGCCTGGCGATGCCAAAGTGTACGAAAATGTGATTGTCCGCAAAAGTGCGTTCGGGCGCGAATGGCGCAGAAAGTCGAAGACAGCGATTTCGATGAAAAAGGCCGTCGCATGAGCGACTTCGCGCTCCAAAACGGGCGTCTCGGCGGTTTTCGGCGCCTGTCCGCTCGATTCGGCGGCCTGCGACGCTGCGGCATCGACATCTGCGCTGGCCGAAAAGGCGCAGCGCGCACAGGTTGCGGCTCAAGACTTGAAGCAATTTCGCGGCTTTTTAATCTCGGATGCTATAGCTTTTTTGCGTCTATCGGCGTAAGAAGCGATCAAATCAATGTCACGCGATAATCGATGCAGGCCATATGTATGAGAAGCTGGAATATCTCCTCGCACTAGCCAAAGAAAAGCACTTCGGCCATGCCGCCGAAGCCTGCGGCGTATCACAGCCAAACTTTTCGCTGACCATTAAACAGCTGGAAACCACCCTCGGCGTGACGCTCGTTGATCGCGGCGCGCGCTTCCTCGGTTTCACGCCGGAGGGCCAGCGTGTGCTCGAATGGTCGCGGCGCATCGTCGCCGACACCCGCGCCATGATCGCGGAAGTCGAGGTGATGAAGAACGGGCTGTCAGGCCAGTTGCGGCTGGCGGCGATTCCGACCGCCCTGCCCCTCGTCCTGCGCTTCACCACCAGTTTTTCGGCGCGCTATCCCGGAACGCGGTTCCACATCGCCTCGCACACCTCCAACGAAATCCTGGCGATGCTCGACAATCTCGACGCCGATGTCGGCTTCTCCTATCTCGACAGCGAGCCGATCGGAAAAGCGATGGAGGTCCCGCTCTATAGGGAGCGCCATCACCTGGTCACCGCCGCGGGCAATCCGCTGTCCGACCGCGCCACCGTGACCTGGGAGGAGGTCGCCGGGCTCGAACTGTGCCTGCTCTCCCCGGACATGCAAAACCGCCGGATCATCGACCGCATTTTCGCCGAGGTCGATTGCAAGGTCGATCCGGTGCTGGAGACCGGGTCGATCGTCGTCGTCGTCTCGCATGTGCGCGCCGGTCATTGCGCCACCATCATGCCGAATCTGATGGCCGAGGAACTCGCCCTGCCCGCGAACGTGAAGAAAATCCCCATCGTCGCGCCGGAGGTTTCGAGCCTGGTCGGCCTCGTCGCGCCGCGCCGCGATCCGCAACCGCCGCTGACCGCCGCCTTCATCGCCCACGCCCGCGCCGTGGCCGCCGAACTTGACGCCATAGCCTGAGCAAACCCTTCCGCGCGGAGATCCGTTGGACCTCCGCGCGATCCATCCCGACGCCGGAATGGCGCCGGGACAGTATGGGTCAGCCGCCTGTGCTCCACATGCCGCGATCGAGCGGGATGCGCTCGGCATGGTCGAATGCGTGCCGGCGGGGTTTGGCGCCCATGGCGGCGGCGATGGCCGCCTGCAGCGCGGCCTCGTCGTCCGGTTGTCCGCGCAAGACCGTTTTGAGATCGACCTGCTCGCGCCGGCCCAGGCACAGCACGAGACGGCCGTCGCAGGTCAGCCGCACCCGGTTGCAGGCGTCGCAAAACCCCTTGCTCATCGGCGTGATGAAACCAAGGCGTCCGCCGGTTTCCTCGACCCTGACATAGCGCGCCGGCCCGAAGGCGCGCTCCGGCGCGTCGGTCAGCGTCCAGCGTTTTTGCAGATCGGCGCGGATCTCCGACAGCGGAACGCCGGGCGGCCGGTCGCGCGACACGCCGGGGGTGGGCATGGCCTCGATCAGCGCCAGCCCCATGCCGCGCCCATGGGCGAAGGCGATGAGATCGTCGATGGCGCGATCGTTGACGCCGGCCTGCACCACGGTGTTCAGCCGGACGGCGAGCCCGGCGCGGCGGGCCGCGTAAAGCCCAGCGAGCACGTCGGACAATTTGCCGATCCGGCTCACCCTGGCGAACATGGCCTCGTCGAGCGTGTCGAGCGACACATTGACGCGCGATAGACCGGCGGCCGCGAGGTCCTCCGCCATGTCCGAGAGCAGCGAGCCATTGGTCGTCATGGTGACTTCCTCGAGCCCGCGCCCGAGATGGCGCGACAGCGAGGCCACCAGCGAGACGATCCCGCGCCGCGTCAAAGGCTCGCCGCCTGTCAGACGAATGCGCTTCACGCCCAGGCCGACGAAGGCCGAGGCGATCCGATCGATCTCGTCGAGCGACAACACCTCCTGTTTGGGCAGGAAAGTCGGGTGCTCGGACATGCAATAGGTGCAACGGAAATTGCACCGGTCGGTGACCGAGACGCGCAAATATTCGATCGAACGGGCGAAGCGGTCGACCAGAGGGCCGGCGTGTGAAGCGGACATTGGGAGCTCCCGAAGGTTAGCCCTTCGCGTTGCAGCAGCAGGGGAAATCGGCGACGCGTTCGCCGGTCTTCTCGATGAGAATGCGAATGTCCGGCCCATCGCAGATCGGCTCGCCGATCACCCGATGGCCGTGGCGCACGACCTCGAAGGGGATCGAGCGCAAAGCGGGCGGACAATCCGCGACCACCAGCAACACCTGCCCCGTCTGCATCCGGTCGAGCTGTTCCAGCGTCAGCATCACCGGATGCGGGCAGACTTCTCCGCGCAGGTCGATGGATGCATCGGCGCGCACCGTTTCTTCGATCATGGTCATGGTCAAGCCTCCGAGGTCAAAGGGGTCACGGCGGGGCGCCGCACTGTCTGCAGATAGCGCGCCTCGCGGAACACGACGAAAGCGTAGCAAGCCGCGAGAAAGGCGAAGGTGGCGGCGAGCGCGCCGGTCATGCCGAGGGTTTTGACGAGGTCGATCTCCGGCCAGGCGACGGCGAGCGTCTGCGCCAGGCCCCAATGATCCCACCCATAGGCCAGAACCGTCGCGCCGATCACATTGCCGAGGGCGACCGCGACGAAATGCGTCTGCCCCTCCATGAGGCGGTACATCCAGCCGGTCTCGCAGCCGCCGGCGATGACGATGCCGAGCCCGAACATCACGCCGCCGAACAGCGCGCCGGGGCTCGCCCAATGGATGATCGGGGTCATGCCGCGCGCGATCAGGATCGCGGTGATCACGGTCTGCGCGGCCATGCCGAGGATGATCGCCTTGGCCATGGTGGTGCGCCCGGTCAGCCAGAGATCGCGCAGCGCCGAGGTGAAGCAGATCTGGCCGCGCTGCAGCAGCACGCCGAAGGCGGCCCCGGCGACCATCACGCCGGCGAATTTCGCGTGGCCCAGGTAGAGATTGAGCATCGCCAGCGCCAGCAGGACCGCGACGCCGAACAAGCCGGCGAAGGAGGCGCGCGAGGTCGCGGCCTGCGCAACGACATAGACGGGCGTTTCGCTCAGTTTCGGCGCGCCCCTGAACCATGCGGTCATGACAAGGCGCGAGGCGATCCAGGCGCCGAACGCCGTGCCGACGATGAACAGCCAGGAATGCAGCGAGAATTGCGGCAGGCCGGTGAAGAAGGAGGCGAGGTTGCAGCCCATGGCGAGACGGCTGCCAAAACCCGCCAGCAGGCCGCCGATCAGGCCCTGAACCCAGCGCCTGTGACGCGCGGGCGCGCGAAACTTGAATTCGCGGCTCGCCAGAGCGCTGGTCATCGCGCCCAAGAACATGCCGGCGATCATCCAGCCGTCAGGCCGGTCCCAGGGGTGTCCCTTCAGCGCCACCGCCTTGAAATAGGCCCAGGAGCCGACGTCGACGCCGCAAAGCTGCAGCAGGTTGCCGCCCCAGCGGGTGAACTCGCCGGTGACGGCCCAGAGGCCTCCGGTGAAACCGTAATAGAGCGCCGCGAGCAGGCCGGCGGCGACGAGCGTCGGGGTCGGGCGCCAGTGGCGCGCGAACAGCGCATGGATGGGATGGGTCACGGGATGCTCCTGTGGACTTGGGTCGGCCGCCAGCGCGGGGAGGCTGGCGCTGGCGGCCTTGGGCTCGCGCGCAACGGACGCGCGAGCCGGAGCCGTCATTCCGCGGGGACGACGCTGGACGACGGTTTGGGGGCGGCGGGATGCAGGGGCGTCAGGCCGCCGAGACCCTTGCGATAGATCAGCCAGTAGACCGCGCCGACGAACACGCCGCCGCCGACGATATTGCCGAGCGTGGCGAATTCGAGATTGTGCAGGATCGCCTGGGGCGTGATCGCCGAAGCGTCGAAGCCCGCGGGAACATGTCCGGTGATCACCATCAGCCAGGCCATCGGCAGGAACATCATGTTGGCGATACAGTGCTCGAAGCCCGCCGCGACGAAGGCGGCCACAGGCAGGATCATGCCGAGCATCTTGTCGGAGACGGAACGCCCGGCATAGGCGAGCCACACGCCCAGGCACACCAGGATGTTGCACATGATGCCCTTGAAGAAGATCGTCACGCCGTCCGGCGACACTTTGGACACCGCGAGCTTCAGCATGCCCAGACCGACATTGCCGCCGTTGAGGTCGGGGAAGTGGCACATCCACAACAGGAAGACGAGGCCGAGCGCGCCGACGAGATTGCCGAACCAGACGGTCATCCAGTTCTTGATCACCTCATAGGTCGAGATCTGACGGTTGGCCCAGGCCATGGTCAGCAGGCAATTGCCGGTGAACAGCTCAGCGCCGGCGATCATCACCAGCGCCAGGCCGAGCGAGAACATCAAGCCGCCGACCACACGCTGGGTGGCATAGCCGAGCGTGGGATCGCCGAGCACGATGCAGAAAAACATGCCGCCAAGGCCGATCGATCCGCCGGCGACGATGGCGAGCACGAATTCGGGCAGGAAGGGCATGTGCGCCTTCTTCACGCCGAGCTTTTCGACCTTGTCCTGTATTTCGGCGGGCGAGTAGGCGTCAGAGCCAAACATCTCAGCCATTTTGAATCTCCTGGGAACAGAGCGAGCCTTGTTCGTTTTCAGTCACGCCACCGGGGCGAACCCGGCCGGATCCTCGCCGGCGGCGAGCCGGCGATGGAGGTCCTGGACGCCGGCGCGCACCGCCGGCGTCATGTCTTCGTAAAAGGCGACCCGCGCCGGCTGCACGCCGACGAAGACGATGTCGGGCACATCTTCCGCAAGCGACGCGATCAGGAAGTCGAGCGGGATGGCGTGGGTGTCGATCAGGAATGTGTCGGCCACCTGCGCCGGATCGATGCGGCGAACGGCGCCATGGTCGAGCCCCATGTCGGCGGCGTCGACCAGAAGCAGTTTTGACGGCGCGGCGGCGCGCACGGCATGCATGACATTCTCCGGCGCCGAACCGCCGTCGATCACCGCCCAGCCGGGCGCGGGATCGCGCTCCAGCAGTTCGGCGAGCAACGGGCCGGCGCCGTCGTCGCCCATCATCGCATTGCCGACGGTGAAGACGAGGTTGGTCATGGCTTGACGCGCCCCATCAGATAGATCGCCGGCTCCGCCTCGATGGCCGCGAGGGCGACGATGAAGCGCGAGGCCCATTGCCTTTCCTCGCTGTCGAGCGCGTCGCGAATGCTGTTGAGCGCGCCGCCGAGCAATCTTGTGTGGGTGCGGTCGACGATGATTTCGCCAAAACGCTTCAAGCCGTCGAACTTGCGCCGCGCCTCGCCCGCCGGCAATTTGGCGACGAGGCGGTCGAACAGCGAATCCTCGCAAGCCAGCATCGGGTGGAACGTGTCGATCACGCCGACATGATGGCCGATGGCCAGCGAGTAATAGACGACCTGTTTGGCTTTCTCGGGCACGTCGGAGGCCCGCTCCAGAATCTTGGAGCCGAGCTGGTAGAAGATGACTTCGCTCATGACGCCTGCTCCACCACCATGGCGCGCAACACGGCGCGCAACTGGCCATAGATCTCGACGACGCGCGGGTCGCTCTCCTGCGCGGTCAGCGCGGCGAGGCGCGCCTCGACACTCGCCGGTTCGGGCGCCGCAAGCGCGGCGAGGAACGCCTCCGCGATCACCTTGCCATGGAGATAACCGGCCATTTCGCGGGCGCGGCGCTCGACGGCGACGCGCAGGGCATAGGGGATTTCGGGATGGATCAGCGGGACGCTCTCGCCCTCGCCCTCGACATGATGCGTCTCCTTGAGTTTTTGGTCGAGCAGGCCGAGCGCCATCGCAAAACCGTAGATGGTCGCCTGCGGCGAGGGCGGGCAGCCCGGAATATAGACATCCACCGGCACGATCTGGTCGGTGCCGCCCCACACGCAATAGAGGTCATGGAAGATGCCGCCGGTATTGCCGCAGGCGCCGTAGGACACGACGATCTTCGGCTCCGGCGCGGCCTCATAGGCGCGCAGGCCCGGCATGCGCATCGCCCGCGTCACCGCGCCGGTATAGAGCAGGATGTCGGCGTGGCGCGGCGAGGGCACCACCTTGATGCCGAACCGCTCGGCGTCGAAGATCGGCGTGATCGCAGCAAAGATCTCGATCTCGCAGCCGTTGCAGCCGCCGCAATCGACGCGATAGACATAGACCGAGCGGCCTATGCTTTTCAGCAGGCGCCCCTTCAGCGCCGCGACCTCGTTGGACATGGACAAGCCCTGCGGCTTGATGGTGAGGTCATCGCGAAAAATCGGCGCGTTCATCACAGACACTCCATTTGCCGCACGGGATTGGCCTGCGCCATTTCCTCGACATCGAGGCGGCGCTTGCAGGCGGGGCAGATTTCGGCGTGGGCGCGGATGCGCTCGGCCTCTTTGGGCGTCTCGGCCAGCGCGCCGAGCAGACGGGCGACGTAATCGACCTCTTTCAGGGTGGAGAAGGCCGCGCCGCATGTCCGGCAATAGGCCAGCTTGAAGGTCGCCCTTGTGATCAGGTCGTCCTTGCGCGCCACGGCGAGTTCGAACTCGGTCGTCAGAGCGATCGCATTGGTCGGACACACCTCCTGGCAGCGGCCGCAGAACACGCACTGGCCATAGTTGATCGCCCAGGTGCGCGTCCCCGCCGCGACATCGGTCTTCATCGACAGCGCATTGGCCGGGCACGCGCCGGTGCAGGCCGCGCAGGCGATGCATTTGACCGGATCGTGTTCGGGCTTGCCGCGCGAATCCTTGATGGTCTGCGGCGGCGCGAAGGGATAGAGCGCCGTCGCCTGCCCGGTCCGAAAAATTTCCTTGAGAAGCTTGAACATGGCGCCGCCTCCTTACTTGAGGGGCGAGCTTGTGCGCTCGCGGCAGTAGCGTTCCATCTCCTTGTAGGCGACGGTTTTTGTGGTCGACTTCTTCACATCGACCACGGTGACGCGATCGGTGCAGGAGTAGCAGGGGTCGATGCTCGCCACGATCAGCGGCGCGTCCGAAACCGTATTGCCGCGCAGCATGTGGCGCAGCACCGGCCAGTTGTTGTAGGTCGAAGCGCGGCAGCGCCAGCGATAGAGTTTCTGGTTGTCGCCGAGCATCGACCAGTGGATGTCCTCGCCGCGCGGCGCCTCCGTGAAGCCGAGCGCGAACTTGTAGGGCGTGTAAGTGAAATCCTCGGTGAGGATGGGACCGGCGGGCGTGTCGTTGAGCAGGTTTTCGATGATCGCCATGCTGTCGAACACTTCAGAGACGCGCACCAGCGTGCGCGACAGCACGTCGCAACCGGTCTGCACATTGATCGGCGTGGCGCCCGACAGATAGCCGGCGAACGGGTGGTCGGCGCGGGTGTCGCGGCGAAAACCGCTGCCGCGCAGCACCGGACCGACCGGCGAATGGTCGCGCGCCACTTTGGGGTCGAGCCGGCCGACATTGGTGACGCGGCCGCCAATATTCGGCGTGGACAGCAGGATGTCGACGAGCCGCCGCACCTCGCAGCGCAATTCGCCCAGCGTCTTCAGCGTGGTCAGCTTTTGCTCCGCCAGAATGTCACGCCGCACGCCGCCGATCAGATTCATCGAATAGGTTTTGCGATGACCGGTGAGCATCTCCGCCAGCATCATCGTCTTCTCGCGGACGCGGAAGAACTGCATGAAGCCGGAGTCGAAGCCGACGAAATGGCAGGCGAGGCCGAGGTTGAGCAGATGGCTGTGCAGACGCTCGGTCTCCAGGAGGATCGAGCGGATCGCCTGGCCGCGCTCCGGCACGACAATGCCCAAAGCGTTCTCGACCGAATTGGCGTAGGCGACGGAATGGGCGTAGCCGCAAATGCCGCAGACGCGATCGGCCAGAAACGTCACGTCGTGATAGCCCATCCGCGTCTCGGCGAGCTTTTCCATGCCGCGATGCACGTAGAACATGCGGTAGTCGGCGTCGATAATGTCCTCGCCGTCGACGAACAGGCGGAAATGGCCGGGCTCGTCGGAGGTGACATGCAGGGGGCCGAGCGGGACGACGGTGGTCTCCTGCTTGGCGTCGTTGATGAACGGATAGTTTTCCGCATCGGTGGTCGGCGCCGGCCGGAAGCGATAGTCCATCGAATCCTTGCGCAGCGGATAGAGGCCGTCCGGCCAGTCGTCGGGCAGGACGAGGCGACGCGCGTCGGGCAGGCCAACCGGCTCTAGCCCGAACATGTCGCGCACCTCGCGCTCGTACCACACCGCGGCGGGGACCAGCGGGGTGACCGCGGGGAATTCCGGCTTGTCCTCGGGCACCTGGGCGTGGATCACCATGTGGCACTTTTCCGCGCCGCCCATGGAGAGCACATAGTAGAGGCCATAGGTCCCGTTCAGGCCGCGCTCGTCATTGCCGGCCATGGTGGAGAACCAGCCGTCATGCACGTAATAGAGCGTGCGCACGGCCTCCGGCAGGGCTTCCAGCTTGACCGTGATGGTGGCCTGGCGGTCGGTCTGCCAGCGCTCTTCGAGCACCGCATGGGGCAGCTTGGCGCGCAGCGCGGCGACATAGGAGGAGCCGATGCGCAGGGGGGTGTGGGCGTTCATTGCTGAGACTCCTGGGACGGGGCTGCGGCGGCGACGGCGGACGAGCGTTCCGCCTTCGCTTCGATCTGCCAGGGCGCCGTGAGCGCCACCGAGGGAGCGCCGGTGACGATCGCCGACGCGTTCTGGATGAGTTGCGCGACCGGCTTGGGCACGGCGACGCCCATGGCGAGCACCAGGCCGAACAGCACGACCATGGGCGCCAGCGCGGCGAAGCCGACATCGCCCTTCGCCAGCCCCTCAGGGCATTTACCGAGCACGGAGCCGGAGATGATCTGGATCAGGCCGCCGACCGTCACGGTGAAGAACAGGGCGCAGATCACCATCAGCCAGATGTGCCCGCCTTTCACGCCCGCGGCGAAGACGAGAAACTCGCTGACGAACACGTTGAAAGGCGGGAAGCCGGCCAGCGCCAGCGCGCCGGCCATGATCAGCAGGCCGCTGATCGGGGCGGAGCGCAGCATGCCCTTGACCGAGCCGAGGTCGCGCACGCCATATTTCATCAGCACATTGCCGGAACCGCAGAACAGCAGCGCCTTGGCGAAACTGTGGTTGATGGCGTGGAGCAGCGCTGCGCCGACGCCCAGCGGGCCGCCGATGCCAAGCCCGAGCGCCATCAAGCCCACATGCTCCACGGAGGAATAGGCGAGTTTGCGCTTCAGATCCTGCTGCACATAGAACAACATGGCGGCGACGGCGATGGACAGGCCGCCGAGCAGCAGGAGCAGCATCTGCGGGAAGTCGGGGCCGACGGCGCGCACGGTCACGGCGTAATAGCGGATCACCGCCAGCAGCGCGCATTTCAGCAGCACGCCGGAGAGCAGCGCGGAGACGGGGCTCGGGGCCTCCGAATGCGCGTCCGGCAGCCAGGCGTGCATGGGGAACAGGCCGACCTTGGTGCCGAACCCGATCAGCGCGAACACGAACACCAGTTTGACGATCGTCGGATCGAGATGCGGCGCCTGTTCGATCAAAGTGGTCCACAGGATCGCGGCGTGATGGTCGCCGGCGACCGCGACGCTGTTGGCATAGGCGAGCACCGCGCCATAGAGGCCGAAGGCGACCCCCACCGTGCAGATGATCACATATTTCCATGCGGCTTCGAGCGACGATTTCTTGCCGTAGATGCCGACCAGGAAGGCCGAACCGAGCGTCGTCGCCTCAATGGCGACCCACATCATGATGATGTTGTTGGCCATCACGCTGAGCAACATCATCGCCAGGAACAGGCTGAACAGGGCGTAATAGAGCTTCGCCCTTTTCACATCCAGCGCGCCCGCATGCAGGTCGTGGCGGATGTAGCTCAAGCTGTAGGCGCCGGTGAGGAAGCCGACGATTCCGATCAGTCCGAGAAAGATCACGCCGAGCGCGTCGACCATGAACCAGTCGTGATAGGCGGACAGAGTCTCGCCGCCGACCACATCGGCCGCGATTTTGAAGGCGACCGCCAGCGCCGAAGCGATGGAGGCGACATGAAGGGTTTCATAGAGCGGCAGCAGGGCGCGCCGCGCCGGCGTGGCGAAGATCAGCGCGGAGGCCGCGAGCGGTCCGCATAGAGCGTAAAGGGGGAGGCTTGAGGACACCATGTCGGTCATCCCTTCAAAGTGGTGAGCGCGCGCGCGTCGAGCGTGTTGAGCTGGCGGAAGATCTGCGTGCCCAGCACGCCCATGACGACGACGGCGAAGATGGCGTCGGTGGCGATGCCGACTTCGACCAGTTCAGGCGCGTTAGGGGCGAGCAGAGCGAGGGTCAGGTGCGAGCCGTTTTCCATCAGGCAATAGCCGAACACCTGCTTCAGGATGTTGCGTTGGGTGACGATGCAGACCAGGCCGAGGAAGAAGTGCGCGAGCGAGATCGCCAGCGCCGGCTTGATGTCCGCCGAACCCGGCAGCGACACGCCGAGCACGACGACGAAGCACAGGATCACCACGGCGGCCGACAGGGCGACGGAGGCCGCCGGCGGCAGGATGCTCTCGGCTTCGAGGTTGGGGTCGACCAGCTTGCCGAAGAATTTCAGCATCACCAGAGGCAGCAGCACAACCTTGGTGACGAAAGCCGTCGCCGACCAGAGGTAGAGCTCATGCGCGCCTTGCAGCCGCGCCAGGACCAGGAAGATCAAGACCAGCAGCAGGGATTGCAGCGAATAGAATTTCGCCGCGCTTTTCGACGTCTTCGCGAGAATGACGCTTTGCGACGTCACGATCAGGAAGCCCGCTAGAGTGTTGACGAGTGCGAAGCTCAACATTTGGACCTCCTCAGCCGAGCCAGTTGGCGGCGATGATGCTGGAGAGCACCGACATGACCATCAGCGCCACGAGCACGACCTTCATGCCGGCCGGCAGCGGCGCCGCCGCCTTGACGGCCTCCGAGGGTTCGCCGGGAACCACCGCGCCGATCCATTTCAGGAACCAGGCGAAGCAGCCGACGGATTCGAGCAGCGCCACGCCCATCAGCACATAGACCAGCGGATGGGTTTGCGAGGTCGCGAAGCCGCCGCCAAAGATGGCGAACTTGGAGAAGAAGCCGCTGAACGGCGGCACGCCCGAGATCGCCAGCGCGGCGACGACGAAGGCCACGCCGAGCATCGGCGACTTCGACAGGATGCCGCGCAGCGACGGCAGCAGCCGGGTTCCCGTGGTATAGGCGAGCGAGCCCGCCACCAGGAAGAACAGGGTTTTTGCGAAGGCGTGGTTGAAGATATGCGCCACCGCGCCCTTGAAGGCCAGTTCGGAGCCGAACACCGACAGCGACAGGCCGAGGAAGATGTAGGCGAGTTGCGTGATGGTCGAATAGGCCAGCAGGCGCTTCATGTCGGCCTGCGGCAAATACATGATGAAGCCATAGATCAGGGTGACGATGGCCATGGTCGCGCCAACCCAGCCGACCACTTCCGGCGCGCCGCCGCAGGACATCAGCGCGCGGGCGAAGATGTACACGCCAACCTTCACCATCGAGGCCGCATGGAGGTAGGCGGACACCGGGGTGGGCGCCTCCATGGCGTCGGGCAGCCACATGTGCATGGGGAGCTGCGCCGACTTGCCCCAGGCCGCGAACAGGATGGAGAGCAGCACGGCGGTCTTGGCGCCGGGCGACAATTGCGCGATCGCGGTCAGGGCGAAGGTGCCGGTTTCCGCAAACAGCAGGGCGGCGGCGACATAAAGGCCGAGCGAGGCGATATGCGTCACGATCAGCGCCTTGGCCGCCGAGCGCAGCGCCTTGGGCGATTCATAATAGCCGATCAGCGCCCAGGAGCAGGCCCCGGTGATCTCGAAGAACACCAGCTGTCCCACCACGGTCGAGGAGAACACCAGCCCGCTCATCGCGCCGATGAAGGCGAGCAGGAAGGCGTAATAGCGCTTGCGTCCGCTGTCGGGATGCTCGCGGTTGCCGTCGTTGAGGTAGGAGGCGGAATAGACCGCGACCAGCAGGCCGATGCCGACCACGGCGACGGCGACCAGCACGCTGACGCTGTCGAGGGTCAGACCGAGGATTTGCGTCGGCCCGTAGGAGAGAAGGTCGAAGACCAGGCTGGGGCGTCCCGCTTGCGCGAAGCGGAACACGAGATCGAGCAGGACGACGAGGGTCGCCGCGGAGAAGATTTGACAGAGCCATTTGCCGGCCGCGTGCGGCGACAAAGCGATGATCGCGGCGCCGAGGAACGGCAGCAGCACCGTTGTCAGGGCGAGTGACGAGAGGGGGTCTGGAGCGAGGTTGAACATGCTATAACCTTTCGGCTCACACGCCGACGAGATAAAAGACGAAGGCGAGCGACGCGACGCCGACGCCGGCCCAGCTGTGACGCGGGGTGAAGCGGAAGCGCACGCGCGCCACGGCGTTGGAGAGCACGCCGACGATCGCGAAGATCACGAGGGCCTTGAGGGCGAAGGCGAGCGCGCCGTTGAACACGCCGTCGATCGACAGGTCGGCGCTGGCGCCGAAGGGCAGGAACAGACCGACGAACCAGCCGACCACAAGCGTCTGCTTGAGGGCGAGCGCCCATTTCAGCAGCGCCAGCGACGGGCCGGAATATTCGGTGAGCGGGCCTTCCTGCAGCTCCTGCTCGGCCTCGGCCATGTCATAGGGCAGTTTGCCCAGTTCGACATAGACGCCGAAGGCGAAGGCGAGGCCCGCCAGCACCGCCGCGCCGGCGGACTGCATGTGTCCGTTGGCTATTGCCGTGGCGATCGCGCCCTCGTCGGTCGAGCCCGCCAGCAGCGCCGCGACGAACAGCGACAGCAGCATGGTCGGCTCGACCAGCACGCCCACCGTCAGCTCGCGGCTCGCGCCGATGCCGGCGAACGAGCTGCCGCTGTCAATGCCCGACAGCGACAGGAAGAAGCGGGCGAGCGCGTAGAGGTAGATGCTCAGGACGAGATCGCCCATGACATGGATCGGCGGGGCCAGGGTGAAGATCGGCGTGCCCGTGGCGATGACCAGCAGCACGGCCATCACCAGCATCGGCATGGCCTTGAACACCCAGCCGCTGTCCGGCGGCCAGACCTCCTGGCGCTGCATCAGTTTGACGATGTCGCGATAGTCCTGCAGCAGGCCGGGGCCTTGCCGGTTGTGCATTTTGGCGCGCATGACCCGGGCGAAGCCTGAGACCAGCGGCGCCGCCGCAAGCAGCGCCGTCGCCTGGAACCCGGCGAGGGCGAGGTGGGGGAGATCGGGGAGCAAGACGGCCTCCTAGCGAATGACGAGGGCGAGCAGGACGACGAGCGCCGCGATGATGTAGAGGCAGTAGATTCGGAAATCGCCGCCCTGGATCACCTGCAGTTTCTCGCCAAGCTTTTGCGTTCCGGCCACGACGGGGTCGATCACTTCGACGTCCCAGCGCGGCTCGGCGCGGCGGGCGGCGGCCGTGAGGTCGTCAAACCCATGCTCCACGCCGTTCCAACGCGCGGCCAACTGGTCGCGCACGCTGTAGAGCGGGCGGAAGAACATGCGGATCGGCTGGGCGAAACTTCCCGCCGTGATCGGCATATGGCTGTCGGGCAGATAGCCCGCCGCCCAGGGCGCGGCGCCGCGGCGCGAAGCCGGACGGCCGTGTCCCGAGAGGATCGCCTTGATCAGCACCGGCAGCACGCCCATGGCGAGCAGCATCACCGCGATCACCGGGGTGGAGAGCAGCGCCTGGCCGGCGTCGCCGGGGACCGTCACGGCGCCCTGCGCCAGGACCACGTCCGGCAGGCCGGCGGTGGCGGAGGCGACATGGCCGATGACCGGCGCGACCCAGGGCGACGCCAGGCCGAGCGCCACGCAGGCCAGGGCCAGCAGCGCCATGCCGACGCGCATCGGCGACGGGACTTCCTTCACATCATGATGGTGGTGGCGCGCAGGCCCGGAGAAGATCACGCCATAGGCCTTGACGAAGCACATCACCGCGAGCGCGCCGGTGAGGGCGAGCGCCACCGCCGCGACGGGCGCGGCGACCCGCACCGCCCATTCGCCGTCACGCGCGGCGCGGAACAGCGACTGGTAGGTGAACCACTCGGAGACGAAGCCGTTGAGCGGCGGGATGGCGGAAATCGCCAGGGCGCCGATCAGGAAGGACACAGCCGTCCAGGGCATTTGGCGAGACAGGCCGCCCATATGGTCCATGCTCTTGGTATGCAGGCGGAAGATCACGGAACCCGCGCACAAGAACAGCAGGCCCTTGAAGACGGCGTGGTTCACCAGGTGATAGAACCCAGCCATAAAACCGAGCGCGGCAAGCACCGGCTGGTTCATCGACAAGCCAACCATGCCGACGCCGACGCCAAGCAGGATGATGCCGATGTTTTCGACGCTGTGATAGGCGAGCAGTTTTTTGATGTCATGCTCGGCCAAAGCGTAGATCACGCCCAGCACCGACGACACCGCGCCGACCGCCAGCACCAGCAGGCCCCACCAAAGCGGGCCGCCGGAGGCGCCGAGCAGGTCGACGGCCACCTTGACGATGCCGAACACGCCGATCTTGATCATCACGCCGGACATCAGCGCGGACGCATGCGAAGGCGCCGCCGGATGGGCGCGCGGCAGCCAGACATGCAGCGGGATCACGCCGGCCTTGGCGCCGAAGCCGAGCAGGCCCAGCACGAAGGCGATGGAGGCGACAGGCTCGGGGATATGGGCCGAACGGAACGCCGCGAAGTCGAACGAGCCGGTCGCATTGGCCATCAGGAAGAAGGCCGCCATGATCAGCACCGAACCCGCATGGGCGACGACGAAGTAGAGAAAGCCCGCCGAGACCGCCTCACGCTCCTGATCAAAAATCACCAGGAAGTAGGACGCCAGCGATATCATCTCGAAGAAGATGAGGAACCAGAAGGCGTTATCCGAGGTGACGACCAGCAGCATCGAGGCGATGAAGACATTCATGAAGAAGCCCATCGCCGCGACGCCGCGCCCCGCATATTCGCGCACATAGGCGAGCCCGTAGATCGAGCCGACCAGCGCGAGCGCGGAGATCACCGCGACCAGCAGCCCGGCCAGCGGATCAAGGCGCAACACGAAATGCGCGAAGGGGAACGGCCCCGTCGCGGAAAAACTCGTCGCAGGCCCGGCGAGCGCGAACAAGCCGGCGACTAGGCCGGACAGGCCGCCCAAAGCTCCGGAGAGGCCGGCGATGCGGATCGCGCGCGCATCATTGCGCCCGCACAGCAGACTCGCAAAACCGCCGGCTGCGAACAGCGCCAGCGACAGCGCCAAAAGCGCCAGGGGATTATGGATGGACAGAGGGATCATGGTCAGTCCCGCCCTTTGAATGCGGCCAGGGCCGCGTCGATCGACATGCCCGAGCCTTGCTTGGCGTTCTGGCGGCTCTTGACGGCGGCGGCCCGGCGCAGCTCGTCATATTCGACAAGCATTAGGCCGGAGGTCGGACAGGCGCCGACGCAGGCGGGCCCCTCGGGACGGAAAGCGCAGAGGTCGCATTTGACCGCGACGGCTTTCACGCCGACTTCCCAGGCGAGCAGCGGATCGAGCGCCTTGGAATAGGTCGGCGTGACCGTGCGAATGCCGGCGACGCCCGCCGTGCTGGTGCCGCTCGGCGTGATCGCGCCGAACGGACAGGCGAGCGCGCACATCTTGCAGCCGATGCAGGTTTTTTCATCGATCACGACGCGCTGGCTCTTGGCGTCGTGGGTGATGGCCTTGACCGGACAAACGCGGGCGCAATAGGCGTCCTCGCAATGGCGACACAGGACAGGCGAAGAAATGTCGTCGGTCTTGGTGATGGTGAGGCGGGGATGCGCTTGCAGGCCCGCGGCTTTGTGCGCAGTTGAACATGCAGCCGCACATGTTCCGCATCCGATACACCGACTAGATTGCGAGATGACGAAGCGATTCATCTCCTGCTCCTGGCTATTCATGACAGGTAATAAAAGCGAAATCTTTAATGATAAGGCTTGCTTATCGCCTGATTTCATTTTTTTACCGAGCTAGACGCCACCTTATACTGAGTGACGTCGCCAGAGAAATCGCATTTGGATAGAAATATCAATTGATCGAGATCAATGCTGTATAATTTAAGATCAGAGGATATGCATACGGTGAGTATGCGAGCATTAATAAAGCAAAACGGGTGATATGGAGTTTTTATTACTCCATTTCGTTTCGCCAATCGCTCGATTTAAACGGCTTATGAGGCGATCGGAAAAGGAAGGCAGGACATGAACCGCTTTATCGACGTGAAGCCGAGCCAATGCATCGGGTGTCGCACCTGCGAAATCGCCTGCGCCCTGGCGCATGCGGAGCCCGGCGCGACGCTCGACGCCGCCAACAGCCCTCTCGACGGCGGCGACGACGTGCTCGCCTGCCTCGGGCAGGCCCCGCGCCTCAAGGTGATCAAGGGCGACAATGTCTGCATGCCCGTCACCTGCCACCATTGCGACGACGCGCCCTGCGCCGCCGCCTGCCCGGTCGGCTGCATCTCGCACGTCCAGGACACCGTCCAGGTCGACCAGAGCAAGTGCATCGGCTGCAAGAGCTGCATGATCGCCTGCCCCTATGGCATGATGGACGTGATCGCCGCGCCGCTGACGCGGGAGTTCGCCGGATTGCGCCTGTCTCTGGGCGCCAAGGCGCAGGCGCACAAATGCGACCTGTGCGTCGATCGCGCGCAAGGTCCCGCCTGCGTCTCGGCCTGCCCCACCCATGCGCTGTGGGTCGCCAACGAAACCGACATCCGCGCCCTCATGCAGGAGCGCCGCGAGGAGGCGATGCGCGCCGCCGTCGCGGCGGAGGGCTCTCAAAAGGACACGGCCGCGTGACCTCTTGGCCCGCAGACGACCGGCGCGCGCAAGCGCCGCCTCGGCGCCGGGCGCCCGACGCGGGCCTGCTCCGGCGCCTGCCGCCGGTCGATGAACTGCTCCGGTCGGCCCTCCTCGCCGCGCTCGAGCCTGATGTCGGGCGCGCGATTCTTCTCGAATCGACGCGCGCGGAAATCAGCGCGGCGCGCGAAGCCATCGCGCAGGCGCGCCTGGGCGGCGACGAATTCGAAGCCTATCTGCGCATTCTGCCGGCCAGGATCGCCGCGCGCGCGCGCAAAAACCTGGAGCCGTCGTTGCGACGCGTGATCAACGCCACCGGCGTGATCATCCACACCAATCTCGGCCGCGCGCCCCTTTCCAAACAGGCGGTGGCGCGCATGGCCGAATGCGCCTCGGGCTACAGCAATCTGGAGTTCGACCTGGACCAGGGCGCGCGCGGGCGCCGCGACGACCATGCGCAAAACCTGCTCGAAAAGCTCTTTGCCCGCGAGGGGGTGGCCGACGCAAAGACCGTTGTGGTCAACAACAACGCCGCCGCCGTGTTCCTCGCGCTTTCAGCCCTGGCGCGCGGCGGTGAAGCCATCGTCTCGCGCGGCGAACTCGTCGAGATCGGCGGCTCCTTCCGCATTCCCGACATTATGGCGGAATCCGGCGCGATCCTGCGCGAGGTCGGGACCACAAACCGGACGCGGATCGAGGATTACGAACAGGCGATCAACGACAACACGCGCCTGCTTTTGCGCGTGCACCGCTCCAATTTCGAGATCACCGGATTTGTCGAACAGCCGACGCTCGCCGAACTGGCGGCGCTCGGCCATCGGCGCGGCATTCCGGTGATGGAGGATCTGGGCTCGGGCGCGCTCACCGATCTGCGCGCCTTCGGCGTCGCCGGCGAACCCGGCCTTTGCGATTCGCTGCGCGCCGGCGTGTCGCTGGTCACGTGCAGCGGCGACAAGCTGTTGGGCGGCCCGCAGGCCGGCCTGATCGCAGGACGCGCCGATTTGGTGGCGCGGACGCGCAAACATCCGCTGTTTCGCGCGCTGCGTGTCGACAAAACCTGTTTCGCCGCGCTGGAGGCCACGTTCGACGCCTATCTGCGCGAGCGATTCGAAGACATTCCGCTGCTGCGGATCTTTGCGCGCAAGGCCGAGGAGATCGAGCGGCGCTGCGTCGCGCTGGCGGCGGCGATTCCCTCCGCCGCCCGCGACATTGTCGCGACCCGCGCCATGATCGGCGGCGGCGCCGCGCCGGGCAAATCCTTGCCGAGCTTCGCCCTGGTTCTCGAAGCCGAGGGCGGCGACGCCGAGGCGCTGGCGCTGGACTTGCGCCAGTCGCGCGTCCCCGTCGTGTCGCGCATCGAGGACGGCCGGGTCTGGCTCGACCTGCGCACCGTGGACGAGGCCGACGATCCGCAGCTGGCCGCGACGCTCGCGACGTTGAAACATCTTCGCATGAGAGGCCCACACGATGTATCTCGATCCTGAAAAGACCAGCGTCCGCCTGACCGAGACGACCAAGGCCGGGGGCTGCGCGGCCAAACTCAGCCCCGCCATTCTCGACAATGTGCTGTCGAAACTGAAGCAGCCGGCGAATCCCAATGTGCTCGTCGGTTTCGACAAGGCCGACGACGCCGGCGTCTACAAAATCTCCGACGAGCTCGCGGTGGTGCAGACCGTCGATTTCTTTACGCCCATGGTCGACGATCCCTACACGTTCGGCCAGGTCGCGGCCACCAATGCGCTCAGCGACGTCTACGCCATGGGCGGTCGGGTCATCTCGGCTTTGGCTCTGGTGTGTTTTCCTGAAAAGGAGGATGTCGCCATTCTCGAACGCATCATGGCCGGCGGCCTGAGCAAGATGATCGAAGCGGGCTGCGCCGTGGTCGGCGGCCACAGCATCAAGGACGCCGAAATCAAGTTCGGCTATGCCGTCACCGGCCTGATCGATCCGCGCCGGGTGCTGAAAAATTCGTCCGCGCGCGTCGGCGACGCCCTTGTTTTCACCAAGGCGCTGGGAACGGGCGTGATCTCCACCGCGGTGAAGCGCAAGATCGCGGACTCCGTCTGGGTCGAGGCGGCGGAACGCTCGATGACCACGCTCAACAAGAGAGCGAGCGAAATCTGCCTGACGCGCGACGTCCACGCCATGACCGACGTGACGGGGTTCGGCATGATCGGCCACGCCCGCGAAATGGCGCTCGGCAGCGACGTCGGACTGAAGATTTTCGCGTCGGCCACGCCGCTTCTGGCGGGCGCCCGCGCGTGCGTCGAAGCCGAATGCATTCCCGGCGGCTTGCGCAACAATCGCGCCTTTGCCGAGAGCTGCGTTTCCGTCGCGCCCGACGTGCCCGAACAGGTGCTGTCACTGCTTTACGATCCGCAGACGGCGGGCGGCCTGCTGGTTTCGGTCGGCGCCGCCGACGCCGATGCGCTGGTCGCCGACCTGCGCGCGGAAGGAATCGCCGCCGCGCGAATCGGCGAGGTCACGCCGCGCACCCATCCCATTCTCACCATCGCAGCTTAGGGGACACAGCCATGACCATCGACCGTCGCGATTTTTTGCGCGGAGCCGCGCTCGCTTCCACCGCTTTGTTCGCGGGCGCGTCCGCCCGCGCCGATGCGCCGCCCATGTCCGCGGATTGGCGCGTGTTCCAAGTGACGACCCGCATCGAGCCGGATGCGGCCGGCGCCGCGGCCCGCGCCTGGATTCCGCTGCCGAGCGTTTACGCCGACGGCTGGATCAGGCCTCTGGGCGACAGCTGGCGCATCTCGGGCGGCAAGGCCGCGCGCGAAAACATCGGCCCCTATGGCGCCGCGCTGGTGGCGGCTGAATTTTCCCCGGGCGCGGAAAAGCCTGTCATCGAAGTGGTCAGCCGCGTGGCGACGCGCGACCGCGCCGTCGATCTGTCCGCGCCTGGCGCGCCGCGCAAGCTGGACAAGACGGCGCAAAAACTGTTCACGGCGCCGACCCGATTCCTTCCGACCGACGGGATCGTGCGCGACACCGCGCAAAAAATCGTCGGCGATGCGCCGACGGATGTGGAGAAGGCGCGGCGCATCTATGAATGGGTGGTGCTCAACACCCATCGCGATCCCAAGACGCGCGGCTGCGGCCAGGGCGACATTGCGCAAATGCTGAAAACCGGCGAACTCGGCGGCAAATGCGCCGACATCAACGGCCTGTTCGTCGGACTTTTGCGCGCGACCGGCGTTCCGGCGCGCGATCTCTATGGCCTGCGCGTGGCGGCGTCGCGGCGAGGCTCGAAAAGTCTCGGCGCCGCCTCCGCCACGGTGACTAAAGCCCAGCATTGCCGCGCCGAAGTATTCCTCTCCGGCTTCGGCTGGGTTCCCATGGACCCGGCCGACGTGCGCAAGTTCGTGCTGGAGGAAGTGGCGGGCGGAATGCCGCTGGAGTCCGACGCGGCGGCGCGGACGTCAAAATTCCTGTTCGGCGCGTGGGAAACCAACTGGATCGCCTGGAACCGGGCGCATGACGTCAAGCTGCCCGGCGCGAAGGACGAACTCGCCTTTCTGATGTATCCGCAGGTCGAGACCGCGCAGGGGCGGCGCGATTGCCTGGATCCCGAGGCCTGCCGCTATTCCATTTCGGCGCGCGAAATTGTCACCTGATGCGCCCGCGCCGGGGGCGGGCTCCACCGCCCCCGGCTTCACTGAATGATGCGCTCGTCGCCGGCGCGTTTGGTCACGCCCTCGCGGTCGAGATATTCGAGCAGCGGAATCGCATATTTGCGCGACAGGCCAAAGGTCTCCTTGAATCGCGCGACATCCATGCGCGGCGAAGCCGCCTTCATCGCCCGAACATTGTCCTTCATCGCCTTCAGCGCATCGCGATGGACGAGAAAATCCGGCTGGATGCTGATCAGGACTTTTTCGCGCAACAACAGCGTCACCAGATTTTCGGCGCGTTTGCGGTCGATCGTCAGGCTGGCGAGAACTTCGCCAAGCGCGGGCGCGCGCACGCCGGCGCGCGCAAAAGCGTCCTTGATCTGCTGGCGCGATTGCGTCTCCTCCTCGCGCAGGTGCTGGCCCGGCAGACACAACAGGTCGCCAGCGGCCTCGAGTTTTTTCGCTGCGAGAAGCGAGCCCAGCGCCGCTGCGAAAATCTCGCGGTCCAGTCCGCTGCGCGACAGCATTTCCTGGCGATTGGCGCCGCCCGACAGCGGATTCGCCGCCCCAAAAATCCGTATGGCGGCAAAAATGTCGCGAACGGCGCGCTCGAAAGCGCTGGTCTCCACGAGAAGCTCGCCGATGCGCGAGAGCACTTTCGCCCGGCTGAGTTTTTCCGCCGCGGCGTGAAGCCGGTCCTTGTCCCACCCGGTTTCGACCCTGGCGTCGGCGCGCGACAAGCCGTGACGCCCACGGCGCCCGACCAGCGCGCCGAGACAACGCAGGTCGTCGCCTGACGAAAATTCTTCCAGCAGGCGCAGGCGCTCGGCGGGCTTGGCGCGCCGCATCGGCGACACATCCGCCACCGTCCCGCCGCCAATGGTCACGACCGGCGAAAACCGCCTGATGATGAAACGGTCGCCTGGCGCGGCGACAACAGGGCTTTCCAGATAGAGTCGCGCCCAAACGCTTTCGCCGGCGCGCAAGGTCGCGACATTGCCGAGGAAGCGCAGCCGCGCAACGGTTTCGCGGGTGAACAGACTGACATGGACCCGCGCGCCGGTTTTGACGTCCGGGGCGTCAGCGGCGAGTGTGACGCGCACATCGAGGCGGGCGCCGGGCCGCATGAGGCCGGGTTCGGCGAGCATCATGCCGCGCGCGAGTTCGTCGGGCGCGATAGACGCGAGATTGATGGCGGTGCGCTGGCCCGCGACCGCGCGCGCGCAAGCTTCGCCATGGGCCTGCACGCCGCGGACGCGCAGTTTCCGGCCATCCGAAAGCTCCACCTCCTGCTCCGGCTGAACCGTTCCCGCAATCAGCGTGCCCGTGACCACAGTCCCGAACCCTTTGATTGTGAAAACCCGGTCGATGGGCAGGCGAAAGGGCGCGCGCGCGTCCTTGGGATCGCAATCGCCGGCAAGGCGCGCGAGTTCCGCGCGTAAAAACTCGAGGCCCTCGCCGGTGCGCGCGCTGACCGCGATCATCGGCGCGCCCTCAAGAAAAGACTCTTGCACCAGTTCCGCCACTTCCATGCGGACGACGTCGAGCGTGACGTCATCAACGAGGTCGCATTTGGTCAGTGCGATCAACCCGCGCTTCACGCCGAGCAGCCGACAAATCTCAAAATGCTCGCGGGTCTGCGGTTTGATCGACTCCTGCGCCGAAATCACGAACAGCACGACATCGACGCCGCACACGCCGGCGAGCATGGTGTGGACAAAACGCTCGTGTCCGGGCACGTCGACGAAACCGAGGCGCAGCGGCCCCCCTGCCCCCTCCAGCGCGAGATGGGCAAAACCCAGCTCGATCGTGATGCCCCGGCGCTTTTCCTCGGCGAGACGGTCGGTGTCGATCCCGGTCAGCGCGCGCACCAGCGCGGTCTTGCCATGGTCGATATGTCCGGCCGTTCCGACGATGATCGATTTCATCGCTCAAAACCCGCCGACCTGCGCATCCATCGCCACAAAAATGTCGAGCCGCGACAGCGCGTCGGCTTCATCGAGACGCGACAGCAAGAACCCGCCGTGGGCGACGCCCCAGCAGCCGACCAGACCGCGCAAAGCGTCGGGACTTTCCGCGAGCAGAGCCGCCGAGACGATTTGCTCGCCGCCGCGATCGCGCGCAATCCTGGCGTCGGCGACCAGACGAACGGTGCGGGCACCCTCGTCGACCACGTCCACGATTTTCATCGGCAGGGCGATGCACATGTCAGGCCTCGATCTCGATTTCGACAAGTTTCAGTTCGTCGCCGCCCACCGGCAGAAGTCGTTCACCGCCGCACTGCGGACAGGGGGCGAAGCGGTCGTCCACTTGCGTCTCGACCTTGCAGTCGAGACAGGTCACGCGGCCGGGCGGACGGTCGACATCGACTTGAGCGCCGTCCAGCCAGCCGCCGCGCGTGGTGACGCCGAAGGCATAGACCAGGGCGTCGGGATCGACGCAGCCGAACCGCCCGATCTCCAGTTTCAGACGCCGAAGCCGGGAAAAGCCGCGACGGCGTTTTTCCTCGTCGAGCATGTCGAGCAGGGCTTCGCAAAGAGTGAGTTCGTGCACGGCTTCATCCTCAGAACGTCAAGACCTTGGTCGAGGACGCGGTCCATTCCGCCAGTTGCGTCATGACGCCGCGCTGCACCTCGGGAATCAGCGACGACGCCGTGAGGCCGCGCGCGTCCAGACAGGTTCCGCAAGCGAGAATCGGCGCATCGGTCGCCGCTATGGCTTGCAGCAGGTCCTGCGGACAAAACTCGGGCTGAGCGGGCATGAGCCCGGCCTGCGCGCACAGCACGCCGTCGCCGAGAAGGAAGACGCGGATCGGCGCGGTCGGCGCCAGCGCCGCCGCGAGCCGCAGGCCGTTCCAGGCGCGCTGTCCGCCATAGGGCGTGTCGGCGATGATGAACAGGGTTGTCATGTGGTGATCCTCACGGAGGGGGGACGCCCGGACGATGCGCCCGGGCGCCGGGGGTCATTTGACCGGGCTGCTCAGTTTGTGTTTCAGCTTGGCATATTCCTCATGCAAGTAGCGCTCGGCGCGCAACTGGTCGGGAATCGCCTCGACCTTGACCGCGCAATACTTGTACTCGGGCGTTTTCGAGATGGGATCGACATGTTCGAGCGTCAGCTCGTTGCACGCCCCGATCCACCATTGATAGGTCATGTAGACATGACCCGGATTGGCGCGATCGGTGATTTGCGCGCGCGTCAAGACCCGTCCGCGACGCGACGAGATCCACAGCAGGGCCTCGTTCGCTATGCCATATTTCGCCGCGTCGACGCTGTTGATCTGGATGTATCCAGGTTCGTCGGCGAGGGTTTTGAGCGTGGGGCAATTGCCCGTCATGGTCCGGCACGAATAATGGCCGACCTCGCGCACTGTGGAGAGCACGAGCGGATAATCCGCGTCGGTCCGCTCCAGCGGCGGGCGCCATTCGGCGGCGAAGAGCAGGCCCTTGCCGCTGGGCGTGTCGAACTTGTTGCCTTTGTAGAGATAGGGCGTGCCGGGATGATCGGGCTCGGGGCACGGCCATTGGACGCCGCCCTGTTGCTCCATCTTCTCGTAGGTCGCGCCGAGATAGAGCGGGCTTAGCTCCCGCATCTCGTCCCAGATCTCCTTGGTGTTGTTGTACTGCATCGGATAGCCCATAGCGGTCGCCATCAGGCTGAAGATTTCCCAGTCCGGCTTGACGTCGCCCTTGGGCTCCACCGCCTTGCGCATGCGCTGGAAACCGCGGTCGCAAGAGGAGTAGACGCCGTCGTGCTCACCCCAGGCCGTCGCCGGCAGGATGACATCCGCGAACAAGGCGGTCTTGTTCATGAAAATGTCCTGCACGATGACGAGTTCGAGGTTTTGCAGCGCCTCGCGCACGCCGCCGAGATCCGGATCGGTCTGCGCCGGGTCTTCGCCGAAGATGTAGAACGCCTTCAGCTTGCCCTCGTGCACCAGATGCGGGATCGCCGTGAGCATGTAGCCCACCTTGTCCGGCAGCGAGGGCACATTCCAGGCTTTCGCGAATTTCTCGCGCACCTTGGGGTCCGTCACCGGCTGGTAGCCGGGGAAGATGTTGGGCAGCACGCCGACGTCGCAGGTGCCCTGGACGTTGTTCTGGCCGCGCACCGGTCCGATGCCGACATTCGGGCGACCGAAATTGCCCGTCAGCAAGGCGAGGCCTGAAAGCCCCTTGACCACGTCCACCGCCTGGCCGAACTGCGTCACGCCCATCCCGTAAAGGATGAAGGCGTCGGGCGCGGCCGCATACATGCGCATCGCCTTGCGAACCAATTCCGGCTCGACCCCATGAGTCTTGTAGGTCTTTTCCGGCGAATAGGTCTTGACGATGTCCCAATAGGCGTCAAACCCTTCGGTATATCGGGCGACATAGTCCTTGTCGTAGAGGTCTTCCTCGATCAGCACATGGGCGAAGGCATTGACCAGCGCCATGTTGGAGCCGTTGGTGATCGGCAGCCAGAGATCGGAAATGCGCGCGGCTTCGGTGCGGCGCGGGTCGACGGTGATGATTTTCGCGCCCTTTTCCTTCGCCCGCACGATGCGGCGCGCGACGATCGGATGCGAATCTGCGGCGTTGTATCCGAACACGAAGACGAGCTTGGTGTCTTCAATTTCGGGAACTGAGTTGGACATTGCCCCATTGCCAAGCGTTGCGGCCAGACCGGCCACTGAAGGGGCGTGTCATATTCGGGCGCAGTGATCGATGTTGTTGGTGCCGATCACAGCGCGGACGAGCTTTTGCATCACATAATTGGCCTCGTTGCCGGGGCCGCGGGCGGAGCCGGTCGCCATAATGGCGTCGGGGCCGTATTTTTCCTTGATCGCCATCAGGCGGCTGGACGCGAATTTTATGGCCTCGTCCCAGGACGCTTCACGGAAATCGTCCTGCCGCGAATTGCGGATCAACGGTTTTTTCAGACGCGGCGACAGCGCCTTGGTGTCGTTCAAATATTCCCAGCCATACATGCCCTTGAGGCAGAGCTGGCTTTCGTTGGTGCGTCCTGGAGCGCCTTCGGCGCGGACGATCTTGCCGTTTTCGGTGACGAGATTGATATGACATCCCGCGCCGCAATAGGGGCAAACCGTCAGTGTGGATTTTTCCATGGTTCGTCCTCGCATAGGCCGGCGGGACGCCCGGCGCTTGCCGGACGGCCTGGAGCCGGCCGAAGCAAATTACCACTGTCCCGCCCCACAACAAAGACATATTGCGATAAAAATTACCTATTGCCCCATATAATACTTGTATTACTCGCTCATTGATTGAGTTATATCAAATATTGATCGCGCATGTCTTGCGAATGCTGCGTCGATTGGCTAGACAGGAGGCGGAAGCGGGGGGCATCCGGTGATGCTCGCGGTCTTCAAAACCGTCGAGGGGCGGGTCTTCCCCGTCTCTGGTGTGTTCGACTCACACACGCTTCCGCCATTTCTCTGGAAACCGCGCGCGCGTATTTGAGAGGCGTTTCGCTCGATCCATGCTCTGATCATCTTTTTGTTCATCACCTCGGCATAAGACGCCTGCGGCTCGGGCGCCCGCCCCAGCTGTTCAACAGCGCGGAACATCCTGATATGTTTGCCAGTGAGAAGACATTTGTGGACGCCCTTGCCAATTCGCTCCCGGATGGAGCGATCCTCGCGCTCTCCGCGCTGAGTTTTGGCGTCATTGGCGGCTTGATTGCGGTCCTGGCCAATCGCCTCTGGTTTCGGCGCTGGTCGGAGCGCGCCGACTATGACAACAAGCTCGGCGACTCCGCGCACACCAGCATGCTCGGTTTTACCGCATTCGTTCTCGCATTGTTGATTTCGAATGGCCTGTCGACCCTTTCGCAGACCGAAAAGGCGGTGCGGGCGGAGGCGAGCTCCATCTACCGTCTCGGTCGGGAACTGGACGCAATCGGTCCTTCCGCCGATGCGGCGAAGCAGGCGCTTGTCTCCTACGCGCAGAATGTCGCCGGCGACGAGTGGCGTCGACTGGCGACGCTGCCCGTGTCCCTGTCGCCGCTTGCGCAAAAAAATCTGGACGATCTCTGGACCGCCCTTCGCGCGCTCCCCGACAAGAACGGGGAAGCCGCGCCGTTGCGACCCGATGTGCGCGCCGAATTGTCAAAACTGACGTCGCAGATCGAGACGTTCAGATCGGCGCGGCTTTCGGCCGCCACCGTGAACATCCCGGATGACTTCTGGATTCTTCTCGTTCTCTTTGTCATCGCCGCCTCCGTTCTCAGCGGGCGCGACACGGCGCGACACTTCGGCATCCAGATCAATATGATGCACATGTCCGCGATCGGATTGGCGGTGGGCATGGTGGTCATTCTCGACAATCCGTTTCGAGGAGAAACCCGAATCGGCCCGGAAATCATCGGACAGGTTTGGACCCCTTGAGTCAGCAGACCACGCGCCTCTCGCCGGCATAAATGGTGAAGCGGGTCTCGCGGGCGAAGGCGAGCAAGCCGACGCCGGTTTTGGTCGCCAGCTCCACCGCCAGCGAGGTCGGGGCGGACACGGCCGCGATCAGCCCGATGCCCGCCATCGCCGCCTTGTGCACCATTTCGTAGGAACAGCGGCTGGAGATGACGACAAAGCCGCTTGCTGGCGAAACGCCGGCGCCGCCGAGCGCGCCAATCAGCTTGTCCAGCGCATTGTGCCGGCCGACATCCTCCCGGCAGAACAGAATATTTCCGTCCTCATCGGCGAAGGCCGCCGCATGGACCGCGCCGACGACCCGGTTGAGCGCCTGATGGTCGGACAAGGCGGCGACGGCGGCGCGCACCGCGGCGGCGGAAAATTTGGGCTCGCCCTCGATCTTCGCTACCGGCCGAAAAACGTCGGAAAAACTGTCGGCGCCGCAGAGGCCGCAGCCGCTGCGTCCGGCGAGCGCCCGCTGGCGCTGGGCGAGGCGCGCCGCCCAGGCGAAGGGAATTTCGGCATGGATTTCGACGCCCCGCGCGACCGGACGGATCTCGATGCTCTGCACATCCTCAAAACCGCCGACCACATCTTCGGTCAGGGAAAAGCCGCGGACATAATCTTCGAGATCGCTGGGTGATGCCAGCATCACGGCGAAGGCGCGGTTGTTGTAGAAAAAGGCGACGGGAACCTCGACCGCCACATCCTCCTGGCGCCGTCCCACCCGTTCCGGCTCGACGCGAAAGGCGATGAGGGAACGCGACGGCTCCGGCTGACGTTCCGTTGCTGCGCAATTCTGAACCATGGACGCCACCCGGACGTGAATGTGTCGCCACAATAATCAAAACAGCCGCAATCACAATATAATTCTATTATTTCAAAAACAAATGACCCGATTTGCAAATGCAAACAGCTCTGATCCAGATCAATTCAGGCTTTACACTCGCTTGCGCGACCAAGAACGGAATGCTAATCAAAGTATAGATCAGATTGGAATCTGATATCGTGCAATTCAAAAAGCCAATGATCGATCCGTCGCATCCGCCGGGATCGTTGGCGCGAGGTGCGCTGAAATTGCCTGCACAGCCAATCGCAACGCGCTGACCCCGACCTGACGGGGAAATGAACAGCGGCCTAGTCGCTCTCATGCGCCCCACCCGCATCATCGCTCCTGCGCGCAGGCAGCGCGAAAAACTTTCGCGATCCGAGGCTTCCCATGCAAAAGCACATTTCCGTTTGCCCCTATTGCGGCTCCGGCTGCAAACTCGCCCTGCACGTCGAGAACAACAGGATCGTCGGCGCCGAGCCGCTCGACGGCGTCACCAACCAGGGCGAGCTCTGCCTCAAGGGGTGGTATGGCTGGGATTTCGTCAACGACACCAAAATCCTGACGCCGCGCCTGAAAACCCCGCTGATCCGACGGTCGCGCGACCAGGCGTTCGAGGCCTGCTCCTGGGACGAGGCCATCGCCTTCGCCAGCAGCCGTCTCGCCGCGATCAAGGCCGAACACGGTCCGGACGCTATCATGCTGACGGGGTCGTCGCGCGGCACCGGCAATGAATCCAATTATGTCGCGCAAAAATTCGCCCGCGCGGTGATCGGCACCAACAATATTGATTGCTGCGCCCGCGTCTGCCATGGCCCCTCCGTCGCCGGCCTGATGGTCACGCTGGGCAATGGCGCCATGTCCAATTCGATCTGCGAGATCGAGGACACAGATTGCATTTTGTGCTTCGGCTACAATGCCGCCGACAGCCATCCGATCGTGGCGCGCCGGATCATCAAGGCCAAGGAGAAGGGCGCGCAAATCATCGTCGCCGATCCCCGCTACATCGAAACCGCGCGCATCGCCAACCAATGGCTGGCGATCAAGAACGGCTGCAACATGGCGCTGGTCAACGCCTTCGCCAATGTGCTGATCACCGAGGAGCTCTACGACAAGGATTATGTCGCCAAATACACGGAAGGTTTTGAGGACTACAAAAAGATCGTCGCAAAATACACGCCGGAATATGTCGAGGACATCACCGGATTGCAGGCGGAGGAGATCCGCAAGGCGATGCGGACCTACGCCGCGGCGAAGACCGCCACGATCCTTTGGGGCATGGGCGTCACCCAATGGGGCCAGGCCGTCGATGTGGTCAAGGGCTTGTCAGGGCTCGCCTTGCTGACCGGCAATTTGGGAAAACCCAATGTCGGCGTCGGCCCGGTGCGCGGCCAGAACAATGTCCAGGGCGCCTGCGACATGGGCGCGTTACCAAACGTGTTTCCGGGCTACGACTATGTCGTTGACCCCGTCGCGCGCGAAAAATTCGCCAAGGCCTGGGGCGTCGAAAGCCTGCCGGACAAAGTCGGCCTGTCGATCACCGACGTGCCCCACGCCGCCGAGCACGGCAAACTCAAGGCCATGTATATTTTCGGCGAGGACCCGGCGCAGACCGAGCCCGATCTCGCCATGGTGCGCAAAGGCCTCGAAGCCCTCGAACTCGTCATCGTGCAGGACATTTTCATGACCAAGACGGCGATGTTCGCCGATGTCATCCTGCCCGCCACGTCCTGGGGCGAGCATGACGGGGTGTTCTCCTCTGCAGACCGCGGTTTCCAGCGGTTTTACAAGGCGGTCGACGCCAGGGGCGACGTCAAGCACGATTGGGAAATCTACGGCCAGATGGCCAAGGCGATGGGCTATGGCGGCATCGACTATCATTCGACCGAGGAAATCTGGAACGAATTGATTTCGCTGTGTCCGCTCTACAAGGGCGCGACCTACGAAAAGCTCGCGGGCCTGGGCTATGTGCAATGGCCCTGCCCCGACGAGAGTCATCCCGGCACGCCCTGGCTCTATGAGGGCAACGAATTCCAGACCAAGTCGAAGAAGGGCCTGCTGTTCGCCTCGGAATGGCGACCGCCGCTCGACAAGCTCGACGACGAATTCCCGCTCGCTCTGTGCACGGTGCGCGAGGTCGGCCATTATTCCTGCCGCTCGATGACCGGCAATTGCGCCGCGCTGACCGATCTCGCCGACGAACCCGGCTTCGTCACCATCAACCCCGAGGACGCCGCGCGCATAAAAGTGAAGGACAAGGAATTGGTTTGGGTGCAGTCGCGGCGTGGAAAGGTGATCGCCCGCGCGCTGGTGACAGAGCGCACCAACAGGGGCGCGGTCTACATGACCTACCAGTGGTGGATCGGCGCCTGCAACGAGCTGACCATCCACCATGTCGACCCGATTTCAAAAACGCCGGAATACAAATATTCCGCCGTCCGCGTGCAGCGGATCGACGACCAGGTCTGGGCCGAAACCCATGTCGCGCGCGAATATGGCGGGCTGAAGGCCCGCCTCGCCGCCGCCGCGGCAGGACGCCTCGCGACGGTTTCCAGCGCCGCCTGACATCAGACGGCCGCCGCTCTGGCGGCGGCCGTCGCTCCCCGCGCGCGGTGATCGAAGCTGTCCACCGCGGCTATGCCGAGGAATACGCCCCCCTCAATCGCGGCCTCTCTCGCTGTCGTAGATGACCCCGACCGCCACGAAAACGCGCGCGCCAGTGTGGCGCGCTTCCTCAACGCCGCCCATGACGACGAGATCGTCTTCACCTCCGGCTCGACCACGAAATAAACCTCGTGGCCTCGTCCTGGGCGGCGCCCCGGCTGGGCGCGCGCGACGAGATCGCACCGTCGATCATGGAGCACCACGCCAATATCGCGCCCTGGCGTTTCCTGCGCGAGCGCGCCGGAGCGAAACTGCGCGGGGTGGAATGCGACGCGCGCGGCCCTGGAGTCCAGGCCATGGGTGCGATTTCTTCGCCATGACCGGGCACAAGCTCGGCGGTCCCCGGGGGCTTGCAACGGCCAATCCTGCCGGACAGGAGACCCATCACAAAATCACGCCGCACCGCCGCGATAGCGGCTTCGTTCAATCCCGATTCCAACAGACCCTAGTTCAAGGCTCTTCGGCCCTTGCCGGCGGAAACCGAACGTTTGCCAATGGCGTCGAGAATGATCGAGTCTTTCCTGAAAGCCGCATTAGCCGGACTGGCGGGATGAGAGAAGGAAGCCGACTTTGGCGCGCGCACAGAATTGCCAGGTCAGATCCAGCACGCCGTCGACTTCGAACTCGCCGATCAGCCGCTGCAGATCGGTGAAGCGCTGCGTGTTCGGGGTCATGCAGGCGCATGTCACGCGCAAATAGCGTTCGGCGATGGCTAAAATCGGATCCTTGGCCTCGTCCTCGTCGACCAGATCCTCGACGCGGGTCAGGCCGCCGCAGCCTTCCTGGCAGACCACGACCGCGCCGCAGGATTCGACCAGCTCCATCACCTTGTTGCAGCCGAGGCTCGCGCCAAGCCCGGTCCAGAGGACGCGCGGCCGATCGTCGCCGCAAGCGGCGGTCTTTTCGCCGATGGCGCGGTCGAGCTCGTCGCGAAAACGCGTGAGCGCGGCGATATGGGCGTCGACATCGACGAAATTTTCCAGCTTGGTCATGATGTTCACGAAGTCGACGCCCATGATCGGCGTCGGCAGGGCGTTGCGGCGATAGTGCAGGTCGCGCCGCAAACGCCGCACCTGGTTCCATTTGCGGATGGCGTCGCGCAGGGCGTCTTCGGTGATTGTGACCTTGAGCTGCTGTTCGATGAAGCGCCGGCTTTTTTCCACTTCCGCCACCCAGTGCGGCAGCGCGTCCGGGTCTTCGGATTTTTGCGGCAGGTCCATCACCAGCAGCGGTTTTTCGCGCGCCAAAAGCTCATACATCTTCTTGCGGCCGTCGCAGGTGGCTTCGGCGATGATGCAATCGGCCAGCGGAAAGATCGGGCAGGCGCCGCTGACGGCGCGGCCATAGGTCGACTTCACCTTGGGGCAGAGATCGACCGGCAGGGTTTCCTCGGCCTTGGCGATGCCCTCCTGCGTTGTGCCGCACAGGCTGACGGGAATGGCCCCCGCCGCCAGCGCCAGCTCCACCGGCGAATAGGAGCACAGGGTTCCGACCACCCGCCGCCCGTCCTCCTTGGCCGCGACCAAAGCGGTGGCGAGGTCGCTGCGGATTTCGTAGATCGAATCCTTGACGTGAAACGGGATGGTCATGCGAGCTCCTTGGCGGCTTCCTGGGCCACTTCCTGGGCGATGAGGGCCGCGCCAAGCGCGCCGACGATTTGCGGATCGGTTTTGAAACTGACGAGATCGACCCCCAGCGTTTCGGCCAGGGCTTTCCGCAAGCCCGCGTTTTTGGCGGCGCCGCCGACGAACGCCACCTGAGCCTTGACGCCGACGCCGCGCGCGAGATTGGCGACGCGGCGGGCCAGCGCCAAAAGCACGCCGGCGGCGACATCCTCCTTTTCAAAACCCTGCGACAGCAGCGAGATCACTTCGGATTCGGCGAAGACGGCGCACATGCTGTTAATCGTGCATGGTTTTGTCGCCCGCCCGCCCATGTCCGCGAGGCCGTCGACTTCGGCCTCGAGCACGCGCGCGACGCCTTCCATAAAACGGCCGGTTCCGGCGGCGCAGCGGTCGTTCATGGCGAAATCGAGCATGGCGCCGTCTTCGTCGATGCGGATCGCCTTGCTGTCCTGGCCGCCAATGTCGATCACCGTGCGCACGTTGGGATTGAGAAAATGCGCGCCGCGTCCGTGGCAGCTCAATTCGGTCACGGTGCGGTCGACGCCGGTCAGCGACACGCGCCCGTAGCCGGTGGCGACGATCGCCTTGGCTCTTTGCGCGCCGGCCTCGGCCAGTATGCGCGCGATCAGCGTTTCGGCGGTGGTTTTGGGCGCCGCCCCCGTGTCGACGACGCGATGGGCGATGACGCCCGCCTCACCCATCAGCACCGCCTTGCAGGCGCGCGAGCCGACATCAATGCCCAGAAACATGTTTTGCTCCTGAAACAGGTTTTGTTCCTGCGCGCATTTGCGCGACGATTTGGGGAACGACGGCGATGACATGGTCGATCTCCGTTTCCGTGGTGGCGCGCGACAGCGAGAAGCGCACCACACCGCGCGCAAATTTTTGGGGCACGCCCAGCGCCCGCAGCACGTGCGAGGGCTCCAGCGTCCCGGAGGAACAGGCTGAGCCGGACGAGGCGGCGATTCCGGCCTGGTCGAGGCACGGCAACAACAGCTCGCTCGCCACACCGGCAAAGGCGATGGCGGAGGTGTTCGGCAGGCGCGGCGCGCCGGCCCCGATCACGAGACTGTCGGGAACAGCGAGAAGCGCGCGTTCAAGGCGATCGCGCAGCCGCTCCATCCGCGCGCCATCCTCAGTGAAATGCGCGGCCGCCAGCTCCGCCGCCTTGCCGAGCCCGACAATGCCCGGGGTGTTCTCGGTGCCGGCGCGCCGACCGTTTTCCTGGCGCCCGCCGCGCAACAGCGGACGAAAGCGCGCGCCGCGGCGCAGATAAAGCGCGCCGATTCCCTTGGGCGCGAAAAACTTGTGGCCGGACAGCGACAGCATGTCGATGGCGCTGTCCTTCAGCGAGATCGGGATTTTTCCGACCGCCTGCACCGCATCGGTGTGGAACAGAATTCCGCGCTCCCGCGCCATTTCCGCCATGCGCGCGACCGGCAGCAGATGGCCGGTCTCATTGTTGGCCCACATCGCCGAGACCAGCGCGACGCGCGGGGTCAGCAGGTTTTGGAACGCGTCGAGATCGAGGCCGCCTTGCGGGTCGACCGGCAGGATCTGAACGTCATACCCGTCCTTGCGCAATTGTTCGCAGGGCGCGCGCACCGCGGGATGTTCGAGTGCGGTGATGATGATCCTGTCGCGATCCGGTTGCGCCTTCACTGCGGACGAAATGGCCGTCGCGTCGGCTTCGGTTCCGCCGGAGGTGAAAATGATTTCGTCGTCATGTTCGGCGCCGATCAGCGCCTGCACTTTTTGGCGCGCGGCCTTGATCGCCTGGAGCACGTCGCGGCCGAAGCGATGGCCCGAGGAGGCGTTGCCGAATTGCGTCAGGAGGAACGGCAGCATGGCCTCGACCACCTCCGGCGCCGCCGGCGTGGTCGCGTTGGCGTCGAGATAGACGCATTCGGACATCTCCCAAGGCGACGCGTGCGACGTCATCGTTCTCTCCAAAACGCGCCACAAGCGGCGCGCGGTATCGCCTCACGACTTAGTATAGCCCCACAGAACAAATCCAAATATTTTTCCAAAATAACATGCTATTTGTAATCTTTATCACGTGATTTACAAAACAAAACGATTGATATGCATCAATATATGCAAAACGTTATCACGTAATATGAATTCTATATTATAATTATTGTTGCGATACACGCAAAATACAGGCATGAATGCGCCGAGATCACGCCAAAAGGCCTGCTGTGGAGCAAAGGAGCCCGCGATGAAAAGAAGAGACTTTTTGTCCATGTGTCTGGCGGCGCCGCTCCTTTCCGCGCTGCCGGCGCGCGCGGCGGGGGAGAAAACCCGGATCAGGCTGGCGGCCCAGGCGACCTCGGGCCAGGTGTTCCAATATCTCGCCAAGGCCAAGGGCTATCTCGACGACGAGGGCGTCGAGGTCGAAATGGTCTATATCAACAATGGCGTCGACGCCTTTTCGGCGCTGAGTTCCGGCAAGGTCGACGTCATCTCGACCTATGGCACCGGCGGGCCGCTGATCCAGATCGCCAACGGCCAGCGCTTCACCATTTTCGGCGGCTACATGATCACCGGCGCGACCCCGGTGTTCGCCTTGCCCGGCACGGAATACAAGGGCGTCGAGTCGTTGCGCGGGAAAAAAATCGCCATCATGCGCGGCGGCACGCCGGACATCGTGCTCAAGGGCATTCTGCACGACACCGGGATGGACGTTTCGAAAGACGTCACCTTCGTCGAGATCAAGCGCAACCAGGATGTGATGGAGGCGGTGCGCGGCGGCATCTGCCATTTTGGCGCTGTTTCCACCGGCTTCGAGCCGCAGATCAAGGACTCCGGCATGCAGGTGGTCATGTGGCCCGACGAGCTCTGGCCCGCCCATTCCTGCTGCCGCATGTTGTCGCGCAGCGACTGGCTCGACGCCAACCAGGACGGCCTGACCCGGCTCCTGCGCGCCTATCTGCGCGCCGAGCGCGACATGCGCGCCCCCGGCGGCATGGAGCAGGTGGTCGCGCTGACCATGAAAGAGCTGGACATGCCGGAACAGCTGGTGCGCAGTTTTGTCCAGAGCCCGCATCTGACCTACGAGACCGATCCGTCCAAAAAGGCCGTGGTCACCATGTGGAACAAGATGCAGTCGTTCGGCTACATCAAGGACCCCCATATCGACATCAACGACCACATCAACGTGTCCGTCTACAAGGCCGCGCTCGACGCCTTGCTGGCGCGCTATCCCAGCGACGCCTTCTTCGGCGAGAAGCTCAAGGCGTTCAACACCGTCGACGTCTGACGCGCGCGCGGGAGGGCCGGGTGAAAATCGCCAAAAACCTCGGCGTCTGGCTGATCGGGTTCGGTCTGGTCGGCGGCTACTGGCTGCTGACCGACGGGCTCCATGTGCTCGACCCCTTCCTGTTCGCCGGGCCGAGCCGGATTTCGCCGGCCTTCATGAAATCGCTCGGCAAGCTCGGCGAGGGCTTTGTCAGTTCGCTGGCCCTGCTGGCGCCGGCCTATGCGCTGGCGGTGATGCTCGGGATCGGCTTCGGCGTGCTGATCGGCCTCGCCGCGCCGCTTCGGCGCATTGTCACGCCCTATATCAACGCCTTCAGCGCCGTCCCCGTGACGCTGCTCACCCCCTTCGCCATCCACATCTTCTCCAGCTTTTACACGGCTTCCGTGTTCGTCATTTTTCTCGGCGCCTTCTGGCCGATTCTCGGCTCGACCATTGCGGGGGTGACGACCATCGACCGGCGCTATCTCGAAAGCGCGGCGACGCTGGAAATCGGCGGCGTCGAAAAAATGTTCCGGGTCGTGCTGCCCGCAGCGGCGCCGACCATATTGGCGGGCTGCTCCATCGCCTTGAAATTCGCCTTCATCCTGCTGACCGTCGCCGAAATGTTCGGGACCACTTCGGGCATGGGCTATTTCGTCCAGTACTATTCGGATTTCGCCAAATTCGACTTCGTCATCGCCGGCTTCCTGTTCATGGCGGCCATTCTGATGGCGGTCATGGCGCTGTTCGAAACGTTCCGGCGGCGCATGGTCGCCTGGACCCTGAACGGCTGAGGAGGGAAAGCATGACTCCGCTGCAACGCGCCGCCGCCATCGCCCGGGGAGAGCAAGCCGACCGCTTGCCCTGCAATCCCAATATCGCCAATGGCGCCGCGCGGATTTTCGGCTGCCGCATTTCGCAATTCAACACCGACGCGCGCGTGCTTGCCGATGCGCAGATCGCCACCTATCGCCGCTTCGGCTCTGATGGCGTGCGCATCTTCACCGATCTGTTCGTCTGGGCGGAAGCCATGGGCGCCAAGGTGAAGGCGCCTGAGGATCACACCGTCGATCTCGCCGCGCCGGCCGCCCAAAACGTCGCCGACATCGACCGGCTGCGCCCCGCCGATCCGCGCAAGGACGGGCGCCTGCCCATTCATCTGCGCGCCATGGATCATCTGCTCGACGCCATCGGCGCCGAAGTCGGCTGTTCCGCCGGCCTGGTCGGTCCGTTCACCAACGCCTTCTTTCTTTATGGCGTCGATGAATCCTTTCGCCTGATGCGCAAGAACCCGCGCGCCTTCCACCAGCTCTGCGCGCTGTCGCTGGAAACCTGCCTCGCCTATGCCGGCGCCGCCATCGAGAAGGGGCTGACGCCGACGATTTCCGAACCGATGTCGTCGTGTTCGGTGGTGAGCCCGGCGGTGTTTCGCGAATTCTCGCTGCCCTATCTGAAACAATTGGTCGCCTTCATCCGCGACGCCGGCCGCGCGCCGGTCATGCACATTTGCGGTGCGACCGACCGGATCTGGACCGACATCGCCGATCTCGGCGTCGCCGGCTTCAGCGTCGACAATGTCGTCGATTTGCGCGCCTGCTGCCAGACCATCGGCGCGAAAACCAAGATTTTGGGCAATGTCGATCCGGCCGGCGTGATGTTCGCGGGCACGGTCGAAGATGTCCGGCGCAAGACGCTGGACTGCATCCTCGCCGGCCACGACTCGCCCAAAGGTTTTGTCGTCATGTCCGGCTGCAGCCTGCCGGTGGAGACGCCGGCCGAAAACATCGACGCCATGATGCAGACCGTCGCGGAGGTCGGCTATCCCGTTCGCCGCGAAAGGGTCCTGGATTTGCTGGACCGCCTTGAATTGGCGCCGGCCTGACCGGGAGCGCCGCCATGCTGAACGTCGCCGTTGCAAACCTGAGCTTCGCCTATGATGAGACGCCGATCCTCGCGGGCGTCGACATGCAGGTCGAGGCGGGATCGTTCGTCTGCCTGCTCGGGCAATCCGGCTGCGGCAAGAGCACGCTGTTGCGTCTGCTTGCCGGCCTGGAAAAGCCGAGCGCGGGGCAAATTCGCGTCGAGGGGCGCCCGATCGCCGGCCCCGGCCTGGAGCGCGGCGTGGTGTTCCAGGATTACGGGCTGTTTCCGTGGATGAGCGCCAGCGAAAACATCGCCATCGCCCTGAAGCAGAAATTCAAGACCCTCAACGCGGCCGAGCGCCGCGCCCTGGCGCGCGAGCGGCTGGCGGAAGTGGAGCTTCCCTCCGCCAGTTTCGACAAATTCCCCGGCCAGCTCTCCGGCGGCATGCGCCAGCGCTGCGCCATCGCCCGCGCCTTCGCCATCGATCCGCCGATCCTGCTGATGGACGAGCCGTTTGCGGCGCTCGACGCCGTCACCCGCGCCCGCCTGCAAGAGCTGGTGATCGCGCTGTGGCGCAAGGACGCGCGGCGGCGCAAAACTGTTTTCTTCGTCACCCACGACGTCGACGAGGCGCTGACGCTGGCCACCGACATTTATGTCCTGGGCCAGTCGCCGGGGCGCATCGTCCACCGCCACAGTTTTGGCCGCGACAAGGTTTTGGGACGCGACGCGTTTCGCGGCGACCCCGGCCTGTTCGCGTTGCGCAGCCAGCTGATCGGGATCATCAACGAGGAGGTCTCGGCCTTCCGAATCCTCGACGGCGGTTTGGCCCGCGAGGCCGCGGAATGAGGGAGGAACCCGCCTGCGGCCATCTCGACGCCGCCCGCATCGACGAAGACCTCGCCGCAGCCTGCGGCTGCGCGCTGCCCGACGCCCATCGCGACGCCGCCGCTTTGGCGCGGCTGGCGGTCGGCCTGCGGCGTCAAAACCAGGCGCGGTTTTGCAGCCTGCCGTTTTGCTGCACCGTCGAGGCGGAGGCTTTGGGCGGCGCCATCACGCTGGGCGACGCCACCGCCGGCCCAAGGGCGCTTCACCCGGTCTGCGCCTCGTTGCGCGAGATTTTGAGCCTCCCGCGCATAAATTTTGCCGAAGGGCGCATCGCCGAAGTCTTGCACGCCTGCGCTTTGTTGGACGCGCAGGGCGAAAAGGTCGCCCTGGAAATCTGCGGTCCGATCACGATTCTCGCCGGCCTGATCGACCTGACCGTTTTGTTCCGCGACTGGCGCCGCGACGAATGTTTGATGCGCGAGGTTTTGGGCCGGCTGACGGACGAGCTTTGCGCCTATGCGCTGGCGGCGGCGCAGGCTGGAGTCGCGGCTTTGTCCTACGCCGATCCCGTCGGCGTCATGTCCATCCTTGGCGCGCCCCGCTTCGAATGTCTGGCCGACGCCCATATCCTTCCCTTGCTGCGCCAACTCGAAGGCGGCCTCGACATCCCCGTCCATGTCTGTCCAAAGACCGCGCACGCCCTGGTCGCCACCGGGCGCGGGTTCTGGCGCGAGTCCGCCGCCCCGCGGCGGACCGGCGACATCTGCTTCAAGAGCCGGCGGGCGGCGGCCGGCGCGACCAAGGAACTCGCGCTGGCCTGACGCCGGCCCAAATCCGGAGGACGAGATGAGCGACAAACAAACCCTGTTGCGGCAGATGTCGGACGGCGTCGTCAATATGGAGGACACGCAAGTCGTCGAATTGTCGAAAACCTACCTCCGCGAGGGGCATCCGGCGCTCGACGGCATTTTGGGCGGCCTTGTCGACGGCATGAACCGGGCGGGCGCGCTCTATGAGCAGGAGGACTATTTCGTCTCCGAATTGCTGTTGTGTTCGGACGCGATGTATGCGGGCCTCGGGGAGCTGCAGCCGCACCTGCCGGAGTCCGAAAGGAATGCGGAAAAGATCAAGGCGGTCATCGGCGTGGTCGAGGGCGACACCCATGACATCGGCAAGAATCTGGTAAAAATCATGATGGAGGCCGCCGGGTTCGAAATGCACGACCTCGGCCGCGACGTTCCCGTCGAGGCTTTTGTCGCCAAGGCGAAGGAGGTGGGCGCGTCGCTGATCTGCCTGTCGACGCTGATGACCACGACCATGGCCAATATGGGCCGCGTCGTCGCCCTGCTGGAGCGCGAGAACCTGCGCGAAAACGTGCGGGTGATCATCGGCGGCGCGCCTGTTTCCACCGCCTTCGCCAAAAAGATCGGCGCCGACGCCTATGCCGAAACCGCCGTGGCCGCTGTCGGCGTCGCCAAGCGCCTCACGGCGGCGCGTCTCGAGCGCGCCCATGCTTGACGCCCGCACCCGGCTGAAAAAGGTTTTGGCGCACGAGACGGTCGATCGCCCGCCCTGCATCTGCCCCGGCGGCATGATGAACATGGTCACGCATGAGCTCATGCGGCGCGCCGGCATTTTTTGGCCGGACGCCCATCGGGACGTCGGGCAAATGGCGCGCCTCGCGGCGGCGGCGTTCGACGCCGAATGTTTCGACAATATCGGCTTGCCCTTCTGCATGACCGTCGAGGCGGAAGCGCTGGGGGCGCGGGTCGATTTGGGCTCGGAGACGGTCGAGCCGCACGTGGTCGGCTATCCCCTGCGCTCCGTGTCGGAAGCCGATCTCTTGCCCTCGTTCGATCCCGATGCGGGGCGCGCCGGCGTGGTGTTGCGCGCGCT
Source organism: Rhodoblastus acidophilus (assembly GCF_025961575.1). Taxonomy (GTDB): domain Bacteria; phylum Pseudomonadota; class Alphaproteobacteria; order Rhizobiales; family Beijerinckiaceae; genus Rhodoblastus; species Rhodoblastus acidophilus_C. The sequence continues at coordinate 89,252 of NZ_JAOQNX010000022.1, forward strand.
GGCGCTGGCGCGGCGCGAGGGCGTTCCCGTCATCGGCAATCTCACGGGACCGATGAGTCTGGCCGGCAGCCTGATCGAGCCCGGCGCGCTCTACAAGGCCTTGCGCCGGCAGCCTGAGGCGGCGCGGCGCCTGCTTGACCGCCTCTGCGACGATCTGCTCGCCTTCGGGTTGCGCCAACTCCAAGCGGGCGCGGATGTCATCGCCATTTCCGACCCCAGCGGCACCGCGGAAATCCTTGGGCCGGATCTGTTCGCGGCTTTCGAAATTCCGGCCCTCAACCGGATCGCCCGCGGCCTGCGCCAAAACTTTCCCGAAGCCGGCCTGATCGTCCACATCTGCGGCCATATGCGCCACGCCTTCCCGCTCCTGGAGGCGCTCGACTGCGACGCCATCAGTTTCGACGCGGTGGTGCGCCTCGCCGAGGCCCGCCACCATCTGCCGGACAAGGCGCTGATGGGCGCTGTCAGCACGTTTGCGCTGGAACGGGGAACGCCGGACAAAATCGCAGCCTTGACCCGCCATTGCCTGCGCGCGGGCGTCGACATTGTCGCGCCCGCCTGCGGCATGGGCAATGCCACGCCGCTGGCGACGGTGCGGGCGATGCGCGATACGGTGCTGGCGATTTGAGACGGGACCGGACACCCCGCGGGCCGCCGGGGCGGCTCTTTATCACGCGCCAGAGATTTCTTTTTGCTCCTCATGCCGAATTTTTAAGCAAATTTTGCCGAAAACATAGACAGCGCAGACCTTTGCATTTACGCACCCACGACGTAACCTAGCGCTTAGAGTTGGCGGCTAGGCCGTGTGGACGAATTTGAGCTGGGCGGCATTTTAGGTATTTCCCCGTTGAATCAAGCGTGATTCATGAGGTTCCGACCGAATCGGAGGCC
>NZ_JAOQNX010000023.1 GCF_025961575.1 Rhodoblastus acidophilus
ATAGGCGCGCTCCTGTCAGCTTTCACGCCGCAAGAGTGCGCCAATTTCTTCGCCGCAGCAGGATATGATCCGGATTAAGTCGAATCCGCTCTAGATGCTTTAACGAAACCTGCGACGCCGCCTTTTCCCCTTGCGGGAGAAGGAGGCGCGCTCAGGCGCCGGCGCGTTGCTCCACCGCTTGCGCCACCGCCGCCAGGGCGGCGTCGGCGGCTGCGCCGTCGGGGCCACCGGCTTGCGCCATGTCGGGACGGCCGCCGCCGCCCTTGCCGCCGAGTTTTTCCGAGGCCAGGCGGACGAAATCCACCGCGTTGAATTTCTGCGTGAGATCGGGCGTCACCGCCACCACCACGCCGGCGCGGCCGTCGTCGGACACGCCGACAATGGCGACAATGCCGGAGCCGACGGATTGCTTGGCCTCGTCGGCGAGCGATTTCAGATCCTTCATCTCGACGCCGGTGACGGCGCGCGAGAAGAATTTGATGCCGCCGATTTCCTTGACCGGCTGTTCGGCGGAGGCGCCGCCGCTCATCGCCAGCTTTTTGCGGGCGTCGGTCAGTTCACGCTCGAGCTTTTTGCGCTCTTCCAGCAGGGCGGCGAGGCGCTCGGAGGCGTCCTCCACGGGCGCGCGGAGCAGGCCCGAGAGATCGCGCAGCACGCGCGCTTCGGCATTGAGATGTTTGCGGGCGCCGATGGCCGTTTTCGCTTCGATGCGCTGGACGCCGGCGGCGACGGCGCTGCGGCCGACGATCGAGACCAGACCAATGTCGCCGGTGCGGCGAACATGGGTGCCGCCGCACAGTTCCACGGAAAAGGCGTGGCGGTCGCCGTGGCCCATCGAGACCACGCGGACCTCGTCGCCGTATTTTTCGCCGAACAAAGCGCGGGCGCCGGATTTGATCGCCTGCTCCTGGTCCATGAGACGGGTTTCGACCGCCGCATTTTCCAGAATCACACGATTGGCGATTTCCTCGACTTCCGCCAGTTCCTGGTCGGTGACCGGCTTGGGATGGGCGAAATCGAAGCGCAACCGGTCGGCGGCGACCAGCGAGCCTTTTTGCGCCACGTGATCGCCCAGGACTTGCCGAAGCGCTTCGTGCAAGAGGTGGGTGGCGGAATGGTTGGCGCGGATGGCGGCGCGGCGCTCGATGTCGACCTCGAGCTCCAGCGCGGCGCCGACTTCAAAGGCGCCTTCCAGAACCTCGCCCTCGTGGACGAAGAGATCGCCGACTTTTTTCCAGGTGTTGTCGACGCGGAATTTCACGCCGGCCGCATGGAGAATTCCGGTGTCGCCGACCTGGCCGCCGGATTCCGCGTAGAAGGGCGTCTGGTTGAGGATGACAAACCCCTTTTCGCCCGCCGACAATTTTGTCTGCTCGGCGCCGTCGCGCACCAGCGAGACCACCACGCCCTCGGCGCGCTCGGTCTCGTAACCCAAAAAGTCGGTGGCGCCGACGCGGTCCTTGACGGCGAACCAGATGGTTTCGGTGGCGGCCTCGCCGGAGCCCGACCAGCTTTTGCGCGCCTCGGCCTTTTGGCGGGCCATGGCGGCGTCGAAAGCTTCCTTGTCCACGCCGATCTTGCGCGCGCGCAGGGCTTCTTGGGTGAGGTCGAGCGGGAAGCCGTAGGTGTCGTAGAGCTTGAAGGCGACTTCGCCGTTAAGGTTTTGTCCCGCGGTGAGGTCACGGGCTTCTTCATCGAGGATGGAGAGGCCGCGCGCGAGGGTGGTGCGGAACCGGGTTTCTTCCAGCTTCAGCGTTTCCTCGATCAGGGCTTGCGCCCGGACCAGTTCCGGATAGGCGGCGCCCATTTCGCGCACCAGCGCCGGGACCAGGCGCCACATCAGGGGATCGCGGGCGCCCAGCAATTGCGCGTGGCGCATGGCGCGGCGCATGATCCGGCGCAGCACATAGCCGCGGCCTTCGTTGGACGGCAGGACGCCGTCGGCGACCAGGAAGGCGGAGGCGCGCAAATGGTCGGCGATGATGCGGTGGCTCGCGCCCATCTGGCCGCCGGGCTCGACGCCGGTGGCGTCGGCGACGGCGCGGATCAGCGCGCGGAACATGTCGATGTCGAAATTGGAGTGCACGCCCTGCATCAGCGCGGCGATGCGCTCCAGGCCCATGCCGGTGTCGATGGAGGGGCGGGGCAGGGGGACGCGCTGGCCGGGCGCCACCTGCTCATATTGCATGAACACCAGGTTCCAGAATTCGAGGAAGCGGTCGCCGTCCTCGTCGGGGCTGCCGGGCGGGCCGCCCGCCAGCGCCTCGCCCTGGTCGTAGAAAATCTCGGAGCAGGGGCCGCAGGGGCCGGTGTCGCCCATCGACCAGAAATTGTCGGAGGTGGGGATGCGGATGATCCGGTCGTCGGAAAAGCCGGCGATCTTCTTCCACAGGCCGAAGGCTTCGTCGTCGTCATGGTAGACGGTGACCAGCAGGCGGTCCTTCGGCAGACCGAAATCCTTGATGATCAGCTCCCAGGCCAGCGCGATGGCCTGTTCCTTGAAATAGTCGCCGAACGAGAAATTGCCCAGCATTTCAAAGAAGGTGTGGTGGCGGGCGGTGTAGCCGACATTGTCGAGATCGTTGTGCTTGCCGCCGGCGCGCACGCATTTCTGCGACGAGGTGGCGCGCACATAGTCGCGTTTTTCCGCGCCGGTAAAGACGTTCTTGAACGGCACCATGCCCGCATTGGTGAACATCAGGGTCGGGTCGTTGCGCGGCACCAGGGGCGCGGATTCGACCTTGGTGTGGCCGTGCTTGGCGAAATGATCCAGAAATGCCGACCGTATCTCGTTGACGCCGCTCATGGACTGCCCAAACCTTTGCTTTCCGACTTGCCTCAACGTCGCGCCGGGCGGAACGGATGGCAAGCGGCTCTATCTAATGGAGGGGCGTCCTTAAGTCGAGAGGGGCGCGGCCGCGCATGGGCGGGATTTGCTGGCGGTTCAGGGCGGTGAGCGTGGGAGTGGGAAATTGCGCCCCCGGAAAGATGGAAAAGCCGACGCTTGTGGGCGTCGGCTCGGACTTTTGGGGATGGCCTATTCGTCGTCGGCGGAGGACGGGTCGGCGTTCTCCAGAATTTTTTCGGCGATCAGGCCGGCGTTCTCGCGAATGGTCTGTTCGATGCGCGCGGCGGCGTCCGGGTTCGCGCGCAAAAACGCCTTGGCGTTCTCGCGGCCCTGGCCGAGGCGCTGGCTGTCGAAGGAGAACCAGGCGCCGGATTTTTCGACCACGCCCGCCTTGACGCCGAGGTCGATCAACTCGCCCATTTTCGAGACGCCTTCGCCATACATGATGTCGAATTCGACCTGTTTGAACGGCGGCGCCACCTTGTTCTTCACCACCTTTACGCGCGTCTGGTTGCCCGTAACTTCTTCCCGATCCTTGATCGCGCCGATGCGGCGGATGTCGAGGCGCACGGACGCATAGAATTTCAGCGCATTGCCGCCGGTCGTGGTTTCGGGCGAGCCATACATCACACCGATCTTCATGCGGATCTGGTTGATGAAGATCACCATGGTCCGGGATTTGGAGATCGAAGCGGTGAGTTTGCGCAGCGCCTGGCTCATCAGGCGGGCCTGGAGGCCGGGCTGGACGTCGCCCATTTCGCCGTCGATCTCCGCGCGGGGCACGAGAGCCGCGACCGAATCCACCACTAGCACGTCGATTGCGCCGGAGCGGACCAGGGTGTCGGTGATTTCCAGCGCCTGCTCGCCGGTGTCGGGCTGGGAAATCAGGAGGTCGTCGAGCTGCACGCCGAGTTTGCGGGCATAGACCGGGTCGAGCGCGTGTTCGGCGTCGACAAAAGCGCAAACCCCGCCCTTCTTTTGCGCTTCCGCGATCGTGTGCAGGGCGAGCGTGGTTTTACCCGAGGATTCCGGGCCGTAGATTTCGATGATTCGGCCGCGCGGCAGGCCGCCGACGCCGAGCGCAATGTCGAGCCCGAGGGAGCCCGTCGAAATGGTCTCGATTTCCGTGGCCGGCTGGTTCTTGCCGAGCCGCATGATCGAGCCTTTGCCAAAAGCGCGTTCGATCTGCGACAGGGCGGCGTCAAGGGCCTTGGTCTTGTCCACGGAGGTTCCTTCCACGAGGCGAAGATTCGCTTGCGACATCGGACTGACCCTTCTGGCATGTTTGACGCGGCTGACGCAACCGCTGTTCAGGGCAATGTACAGCGTTTGTTCTGGTTCGCAAGTTCTTTTTTTGTTCGCGTTCAAGGTTGTGCGCCGCGGCCACCCGGCGGTTGCGGGCTCGCGCGACGGGTTCACGCGCGCTGTGGCGCGCGGAGGAATTTAAAGGCGCAAGGTCAGGCACTTGGCGGCGCCGCCGGCTTTCATGAACTGGGTGAGCGGCGCGCGCGCGAGCGTCAGGCCCTGCGCCTGAACCTTCTGCTCGAGCGCGGGGCTGGCGTCGTTGAGCAGCAGCATGTCGTCGAGCGCCACGGCGTTGCAGCAGAATCGCGTCGCGTCGGCCTCCTCGACGGCGATGCGCTGTTCGGGCGGGACGCGCGCGGCGATCGCCTCCTGCGACGCCTTGTCGAAGGCGGCGGGATAATAGAGCAGGGCGCCGCCCGGCAGCGGGCACAAGCAGGTGTCGAGATGGTAGAAGCGCGGGTCGATCAGGCGCAGGGGCGCGGTTTCACGGCCGAAGAGTTTGGTCAGCGCGGGCGCCATCCGCGCGTCCGAGCGAAAGCCATGGCCAAGCCAAATGAGATCGCGCGCCTCGTCGACGAGCGCGTCGCCGGCGCCTTCGAACTCTAAGGCTGGCTCGATCACTTCAAAGCCGGCTTTTTCAAACCAGGCGCGCCAAAAGATTTCTTCGCCCCGGCGCTGCGGACAGCGGAAGCGGCTGAGCAGGACTTTGCCGTCCAGCGCCAGGCCGGCGTTGGCGGTGAAGACCATGTCGGGCAGGCCGGCCTGCGGCGCGATCAGGCTGATGTCGGCCTTGCGCGCGATCAGGTTTTTCAGCGCGGTCCATTGCGCTTGCGCGGCCTCAGGCTGGGTGTGGCCCTGCTGGCCCTCCATCCAGGGATTGATGACATAGGACACGCCGAAAAAATCCGGCGGGCACATCAGGAACCGGGAGCGACTAAAGAGACGGCAGCTTCTCAAACCCGTACCACAAGGCTGACACCATCGGCATCAACAACTACTCGCAACCTTTTCCTTTAGTTTCGCTCTCCATGCGTCGCCACGGACGGATGCCGCTTCCGATGCGTCACGCGCGTCGACGACTCCCCGCTTGCTCGCCGGTGATTTCAGCCGTTCCTCTGTGCGACGTGCGATCTCCGCTCGGGCAGCTTCTGATAGTTGATGCGGACGATCGATTGGCATGTTCACCTCCCCTAAATAGTTCCGTTTAGCTTAGATTTAATTGCCTGTTCCATGACGCTACTTAACTCTAACGCATGCCGCTCAAGCGTTTGTATCAAGGATTGCTCTATGATGTAATTCACAGTTTCGTCAAAATCATGGTTAGCAAAAGCTATGCTCCCGTCAATTAAGAGAACAGCATGCACGAGGCCCGAAGCTCCGGTGTCGAAAAGATAGAGAAAGTCGTCATAACCATCGGTTGGGACTCTCTTGACATCACGTGGCTCGATTGTTGTGAAATGATAATCAAAAACGGGTAATACAAAGCAAAAATTTGGCCTATTATTGACAATCCTGCTTGCGTCGCAACTTAGGTGGGTAGGGTCCGATTGACGCACGGTTTGCATCAAGTCCATGCGGCAGTAAGCGGGAATTCCAGAATTCCGAATGATTCCGACAAGTTCTTCGTACAGCTTAATGATTGAAACATTCCGGCTTTGTGATACACATTGACGGCACTCGTAGCACAATATTGCGGGGGCATCGATTGAATTACGGTTCAGGTCCGTGTCTACGCACAGTATAACTCTAACGTAATCGTCTTTCGAGCCGTTCATCCGTTTAAGAACAGTGGAGTGAATTCGCGAAAATATATCATCGATAATCGCGCGAAAAGGCGCCAATTCAACGGTCGATCTCGTGCCAAAGGCGCAAGCGTGATCAACGGATTTTGTGTAAATCTCCTCGATAAGCTTACGGCATACCTTGTCAAATCGCAAATAGTGTGGCTGATCTGATGTATCTTGCTCGAGCAATGCAAAATAAGGCAAGTCGTTAGCTTGTGCCATTTCGACGCTATTCTTGGCGTCTCCACTAACAAGATGCCAGAGTTTCCTCATGTAAGTTGCCGAGGAGTCCGAGTCCTTCGTGGCTAAGCCGATTGTGACGAAGCTGGACGTTTTGAGGTCTCGAAACTCATCAGCATCAATCTCGGGATCGCTCAGGATTCTTCTTAGTTCGCTGTTGAGTTTCGCTGCTGGGAAATTCAGAAGAATGCCGCCATCTGAGTACCGTTTCGTTTTCCAGGCATCTCCGCGAGGTGACAATCGTTTTGGCCAAAATACCAGAGGATGACCAGCTGAAACCCGAACCAAACGAGATAATGGAATATCGAGGAAACGTTCTTCGAGGTTGTTGACAATAAGTAACTCTGCGCAATCGACACATGCTGCGGTAAGAAAGAAAGGTAAAAAGTAGGCGTCAGTAGCTGTAGGTTGATCATAAATCAGGTCAAAAATATTGTTTTTTCTTTCAAGATCGGGGGTGAATTTGATAGACTTCTTGTTTTTGTAAGCCTCCAGCTGGGGGTATCCGTCGAGCGCAAGTTGAAAGTCATTATGTTCAAAAGAAGAAATTGCATTTACCGTTCGAATCCAAACAACTACTTCTGCGATCTGCCTCAAAGTTAGATGTTTAGCATCTGGATGTATGTCGTGAACCAAATCTTTATGTATGTGTCTCCGCTCGAGGCCATACCAAACCATGTCATTGATAAAGCGCTCGAATTTTACGCCAGGGCAGCCAAGGTTCGCATTGAGTGACGGCGAGCGAAAATTATTGTTCGAGCCGAACGAGACAATACAAAATGTGTTTATTACCCAACCAACAAGGCTCAAAGTGGTATTTGCGATTAAAACTGCTGGTAATATAAGGATATAGCTCACGACGAGATGTAAAAAATCTCCGAGCGATAACATTGCAGGAAAAAGTCCAAAAAACCGGTTTGACCGCGATTTGATGAACTCAATTAGCTCTCGAGGTCCCAGGCCTGACCAAAGGCCAATGGCCACGAGCGCCCCGGCGGACGCGCCGCCGAGAGCAATGATCTTGTCCACACGATTCCGCGACAAACCGACGACATGGCCTGGAAAGAACAAGCCACGAATTCCCCCTCCCTGAAACACGAGAGCAGCGCGCAGAATAAAATTCGGATCCGGTTTCCAGTGAGTCATGTGAATGTGAGTCAGTTCGCAATTGAGCACGAACAGACGTCGTCGATTACGTATTGTCAAGTCGAAGTCGCTTGCGGCGATCACGCGGCTTCGGCTTGGGGGGCCATGCGGATCAGGTGGTCGAAGGCGGACAGCGCCGATTTCGCCCCGTCGCCCATGGCGATGATGATCTGCTTGTACGGCGAGGTCGTGCAATCGCCGGCCGCAAACACGCCCGGCAGCGAGGTCGCGCCGCGCGCGTCCACCTCGATCTCGCCGCGCGGCGACAGCGAAACCGTTCCCTTCAGCCATTCGGTGTTGGGGACCAGGCCGATCTGCACGAAAATGCCTTCGAGCTCGAGTTTTTGCGCGGCGCCGGTCTTTCGGTCCTTGTAGGAGAGGCCGACCACCTTTTCGCCGTCGCCATGGACTTCCGTGGTCTGGGCGGAGACGAGCACGTCGACGTTCTTCAGCGAGCGCAGCTTGGCTTGCAGCACCGCGTCGGCGCGCAATTGCGCGTCGAACTCGATCAGCGTGACATGCGCGACAATGCCGGCGAGGTCGATGGCCGCCTCGACGCCGGAATTGCCGCCGCCGATCACCGCCACGCGCTTGCCCTTGAACAGCGGGCCGTCGCAATGCGGGCAATAGGCCACGCCCTTGTTGCGATAGTCCTGTTCGCCCGGCACGTTCATCGAGCGCCAGCGCGCGCCGGTCGACAAGATCACGGTTTTTGCCGAGAGCGTCGCGCCGTTCTCCAGTTGCACGCCGACCAGGCCGTCGGCGCCGGCCGGGATCAGTTTTGACGCTCTTTGCAGGTTCATCACGTCGACGTCATAGGATTTGACGTGCTGTTCCAGCGCCGCAGCCAGTTTGGGGCCTTCGGTGTGCGGGACGGAGATGAAGTTTTCGATCGCCATCGTGTCCAGGACCTGGCCGCCGAAGCGCTCCGCGAGCACGCCGGTGGCGATGCCTTTGCGCGCCGCATAGATCGCCGCCGCCGCGCCGGCCGGGCCGCCGCCGACCACCAGCACGTCAAAGGGTTTTTTGTCCGCGAGCTTTTCGGCGGCTCTGGCGCCGGCGTTGACGTCGAGTTTCGCCAGGATTTCCTCAAAACCCATGCGGCCCTGACCAAAAGGTTCGCCGTTGAGGTAAATGGCCGGCACAGCCATGATTTTTCGGGCTTCGACTTCGGCCGGGAACAGCGCGCCGTCGATCGCCACATGTTTGACGCGCGGATTCAGGGAGGCGAGCAGGTTCAGCGCCTGCACCACGTCGGGGCAGTTCTGGCAGGAGAGCGAGAAGAAGGTTTCGAAGGCGAACTCGCCCTGGAGGCTTTTGGCCTGTTCGATGGCGTCAGGCGATTCCTTGGCCGCGTAGCCGCCGACATGGAGCACGGCGAGAATCAGAGAGTTGAATTCATGGCCCATGGGCAGGCCGGCAAAAGTCACGCGCGGCGTCTCGCCATCGCGGGCGATTCCAAAGCTGGGGACGCGGGGGTCGGCGCCGTCGAGCTTGAGCGTGATCTTGTCCGACTGGGCCTTGAGGTCTTCGAGCAGCGCCCGCATCTCTTGCGATTTTTCGTCGGCGCCCAGCGTCGCGGTGAGGGTGATCGGGGAGACGATCCGCTCGAAATAGGCGCGCAATTGGGTCTTGATGGCGTCGTCCAGCATGGTCCAGTCTCCAAAAGTTTTTCGCGTTTTCTTCTTGGATAAAAAGGCCCCCGGGCCATGGCCCGGGGGTTCTCAGCGCCGCAGGAGAGGGGAGACCGCGGCTCTGGAATTTCAGTCGATCAGATCTTGCCGACCAGGTCGAGCGAGGGGGCGAGGGTCTTTTCGCCTTCCTTCCACTTGGCCGGGCAGACTTCGCCAGGATGGCTGGCGACATACTGGACCGCCTTGATCTTGCGCAGCAGCTCCTTGGCGTCGCGGCCGACGCCGCCGGCGCTGATTTCGAGGATGGCGATCTTGCCGTCGGGGTCGACCACGAACGTGCCGCGGTCGGCGAGGCCGGCTTCCTCGATCAGCACGTCGAAGTTGCGGGAAATGACGTGGGTGGGGTCGCCGACCAGGAAGTAGTTGATCTTCTTGATGGCGGCGGAGGTGTCATGCCAGGCCTTGTGGCAGAAATGGGTGTCGGTGGAGACGCCGTAGATTTCCACGCCGAGCTTTTGGAATTCGGCATAGCTGTCGGCGAGGTCCTCGAGTTCGGTCGGGCAGACGAAGGTGAAATCGGCCGGATAGAAGAAGAACACCGACCATTTGCCCTTGAGATCGGCCTCGGAGATGTCAACGAATTTGCCCTGCTTGAACGCCGTGGCCTTGAAGGGTTTCACTTGAGTGTTGATGAGCGACATTTTGCGACCTCGAAATTGTTTATCCCGCCGTTCGGCTGGGGCTCGGCTTGTCGCCGGCAAACGCAAACTAGACGGAACCCATGATCGGGTAAAATGCAAAAAATGATTTTTATTGATCGAGAAAAACGATAATACGGATGGGTTCGCTCCTCGGCTATCCGTGGACCGCCCCCGCCCTTCGAGACGCTTGCTGCGCAAGCTCCTCAGGGTGAGGGCTACTGGGTGGCTCTTGCCCAGAGGGCGAAGCGAGAGGTCAAAAATGCGGAATCTGCCTACACTGCGCCAGCTTCGCTTCCTTGTCGCCGTTGTCGAGCGGCGGCATTTTTCCGCTGCGGCCGAAGAATGTCTGGTCAGCCAGTCCACGCTGAGCGCCGCCATTCAGGAGCTGGAGGAGCTGTTGGGCGTGCGTTTGCTCGAGCGCAGCCGGCGAAAGGTGATTCCGACCGCCATCGGGCTTGAACTCGCCGAGCGGGCGCAAAAATTGCTGCGCGACGCCGAGGAACTGGTCGAGGCCGCCGATTCCGCCCGCGATCCCCTGTCCGGCGCGCTGCATCTGGGGGTGATCCCGACCATCGGGCCGTTCCTCGCGCCGCGCATCATGCCGATATTCCGGGAGAAATTTTCGGAACTGAAGGTTTTTCTGCGCGAGGAGCAGAGCGCCCAGCTGTTGGCGCGGCTGAAGAGCGGGCAGATCGATGCGGCGATTTTCGCCTTGCCCTATCCGTGCGACGACATGGAGACCGCGGAATTCGCCAGCGACCGTTTTTATGTGGTCTGTCCGCCGCGCCACCGGCTCGCCGGGCGCATCACGGCGCCGCCGCAGGAACTGGCCGGCGAGGATTTGTTGCTGCTGGAGGAGGGCCATTGTCTGCGCGACCATGCGCTCGCCGCCTGCTCGCTGGAGGGGGCGCGGCGCAACGCCGGATTCCAGGGGACCAGCCTGCACACTTTGGTGCAAATGGCCGCCAATGGGCTGGGCGTGACGCTCGTTCCGGAAATGGCGGTGGTGTCGGGCATTTTGCGCGGGTTGGACCTTTCGGCGGTGCCGCTGGCGGAGGAGGGCGCCGCGCGGAAAATCGCGCTGATCTGGCGGCCGTCGTCGAATCGAAAGGTGTTGTTCCGCAGCCTTGCCGCCGTGCTGCGGCAGGAGTTGGCGGATGGCGCGGAGCAACGCTATGTCGCTGAAGCCCGCGCTCCAGCCCCTCACCTTCCGGCCTCTCCCCGCTAGAGCGCAGGGCTGTCCGGGGAAATTGTCGGTTCTACAGAGACGCGAATGTCCGCATTGCGATGCAACTCAATGTCATCATGGCCGGGCGTCGTCCCGGCCATCCACGCGGCGCCGCAATGCGAACTGCCGGAGGTTTTTCCCGGCGGGCCGGCGTGGATGCCCGGGACAAGCCCGGGCATGACGTTCTTGGGTTGAAATCGCGCTGGGAAACCAACCAATATTGTTTCCCTGGACAGCCGTGCGCTCTAGCGGGGCGAGTCGGGTCGAGGCTGCCGATCAGGCGGCGTCGCGGTTCTGCGCGGCTTCGGCAAATTGCGCCGCGGCGAAGCCCGGTTCGGTGCGCGCCACCTTGGCGCGCATTTTCGTCCCGTCCTCGAATTGCAGGGTGATGGCGTCGCCCGTCTTGAGGCGCCCCGACGCGGTGAATTTCGCGCCGTCGTCGGACAAATCCACCAATTGCGCCGCCTCGCTCTCGCCATTGGCGAAAATCACCAGCGCCTGGGTGGAGCGGCGGCGCAGGGCTTTGCGCCGCTCCTTGATGTCGCGGGTCAGGTCGACCAGAAACGTTTCGACCGTTCGCGTCAGCGTCGCTCCCGCATTCGCCAGTTCTTCCGTCACGGAGGCGACGCGCCCGGCCTCGACATTGGTCTCGCCGATCACCCGCGCCGCATGGGTGACGTTGTCGCTGGTCACCGTCGAGCTCTGCGCGGCGCGGGAGACGGCGCGGGCGATCTCCTCGGTGGCTTCGCTCTGCTGGCCGACCGAGGAGGCGATCGCGCCCGACAAAGCGTCAATGTCCTCGGCGGCGCGGGCGATCGCCTGGATCGCGGTTTCCGCCTGTTTGGTCGCCGCCTGAATGTCGCCGATCTGCGCGCCGATCTCGTCGGTGGCCCGCGCCGTATGCTCGGCCAATGTCTTCACCTCCGAGGCGACGACGGCAAAGCCGCGGCCGGCCTCCCCGGCGCGCGCCGCCTCGATCGTCGCGTTGAGCGCCAGCATGTTGGTCTGCTGGGCGATGCCGCGGATGATCTCGACAATGGCGCCGATCTTTTCGGCCAGGGCGACCAGCGCGCCGACGTGGCGATCCGTGTCGCGCGCCGAGGCGCTGGTCTGGTCGACGCGATGGCGCATGCCTTCGATCTGGCGGAGGATTTCCTGGATCGACGACGTCAGCTCCTCCGCCGCCGACGACACCGTCTGCATGTTTTCCGAGGACTGGCTGGCGGCGTCATGGGCCTCGCCGGCCGCGCCGCTGGCCTGGGCGGCGACGGAGCCGAGCTTTTTCGCGGTCTCGTCCATGTCGCCGGTGCGCGCGCCGAGCGTCGCGACAATGGCGTTCACGCTGGCGCGAAAACCGGCGCTCATCTGTTCGAGCGCGCGCTGGCGCTCCGCCTCGCGCGCCCGCTCGCTGCGGGCCTCGTCCTCCAGCCGGGCGCGCGCTTCCGCATTCTCGCGAAAGACTTTTACCGAGCGGGCCATTTCGCCGATCTCATTGGCGGAGTCGAGGCCTTGCAGGTCGAGCGCGGTGTCTCCCTTGGCGATGGCGTCCATGGCGGCGTGCAATCGGCCCAGCGATCCCGCGAGATAACGCCAGACCGCCACGGCGAGCGCGAAGGCCGCCGTCAGGGCAAGCGCGATGGTGGCGATCAGGATGCGAAGGCCATGGGCGGCCTCGGCTTCGTTTTCGGCGAATTTTTCCGCGCTGAGCGCGTCGGCGCGGGCGATGATGGCCTTGGCCCCGGTTTCGCAGCGCGTGTAATCCTCGACGACCCGCTTTTCCACGGCCTCGAGCGCCTGGGCCGCCTTGGCCCAGGCTTCGAAACGGGCGCTATAGACCTCGACGAGCGCGTCGAGCCTTTGCCGTTGCGAGTCCAGCTCCGCATCGGCGGCGATGGCCGTTTTCAGCTCCTGCGCGGTCTTGGCGTTGGCCGCGAGATATTTGTCCTGACGGCGCAGCATGAAATCCTTCTCATGGCGGCGCAGCGTCAGGACTTTGACGTTCAGCGTGGGGCGGTCCAGTTCGGTGAAGGCTTTTTCAAGCTCGTGCACGGCGGCGCGCAATTCGCCTTCGAGGCCCTTGTCGGGCGTGAGGCCCATGGTCCGCAGCGTCTCCGCCATATCAGCGAATGTGGCGATATATTGCCCGAGGGGCTTTTCGATCGAGGCCAGATCGCGGTTCAGCCCGGAATCGTCGAGCGGCTTGGCTTCCTCGGCGAGGGCGCGCCATTTTTCGCGCGCCGCCTGCGCCTGTTGGGCGTGCTCGGCGACCGCGGCTTCGTCGTGGCGCAGCAGGAAATCCTTTTCGCTGCGACGCATCTGCGACAGCAGCGCGCCGAATTGCGAGGCGTCGAGCGCGGTCTGCGCGGCGACGCGCGCCCGCGCCTGGGACACGCTTTGCGCCTGGAGAGTCCAGACCACGTTGACGAGGACGGCCCCGAACCCGAGCGCGGACACCAGCGCCATGGCGAGCAACAGGTGACGGATCTTGAAACGACCAAGCATAAGGAGCCCCAGAAATGCGACGGAACGGAGGCATCATTGTTTAATAAAATTAATGGACGAATAATGTGTTGGGCTTCGCGCGGTTTGTACGTAAATAGAGAGTGTATAGCTGACCTTGCGTCAGTAAAGATGTGCCGAAAATTGCACAAAAGACGTGCGAATTGAGCTGATCGTCAGCAATTGTGGTTGAGCAATTCCTCGGCATGGCCGTAGCCGCCGGCGTCGAGCAGCACGAATTGCCGCGCGCTGGCGTCGCCATAGCCGACCAATGCGATGGAATGCGCGCCCATATTGTTCCGCGCGCCCGGCGATTCCTCGGCGACGATCTTGAAAGGGTCGCGGTTCAGCCCGGCCTCGTCCAGGCGCTTGATCCGGTAGCGGTCGGCCCAGGGGGCGAGGTCGATGGTGGCCCATTTGCCGAGCGGCGGCGGCGGGTGGCGGGCGAGATAGCGCTTCAGCCGCGGGTCGATGCAGGAAATATGGATGTGCAGCTGGTCCTGGGTGCGCGCGCGGGCGGAATTGATCGCCAGGCCGTAATCGTCCCAGGCGAGCGGCTTGCCGGCGCCGTCGGAGACATAGCTGCGCTGGCTCCAGGCGTAGGCCCAGGGGTTGGGCGCGTCCGGCTTCAGCAGCAGCGGGCTCTCGATGCCGGGGATCTTGCGGATCGGCACCACCAGCACGCGGGCGTGGTCCATGGGGGCGCGCAGCACGATGAAGCCGGCGTCGCGATCGACCTTGAGGCAGGGCAGGGGCAGGCCGGTCAGCCGGTCCATCGCCGAGCAGAGATTGTGCGAGACCAGCCAGAGATCGCCGCGGTCGCTGGCGCGCGCGTCCTCGGCGCGGGTGACGCGATAGAAAGCCAGCCCGCCGAGCCCGACGACGGCGAGGAAGGACAGAAGGAAAGAGAGGCGAAGAAACCGCAGGAGCATGAAGTCGGGGCTATGGCTTAGACAAAGAGGAGCTTGACAGTTTGAACGGCGAAGCCGGCGAAAGTTTGGAGCTTCACCTTACTTCATATTGGCCTTCACCGTCTCGATCAGTTGTTTCAAGGTGAACGGTTTCGGCATAAAACCAAAATCCTCGCCCTCCGGCAGGTTTTTCGAAAACGCGTCCTCGGCATAGCCGGACACAAAAATCACCCGCGCCTTGATCCCGCGTTTGCGCAATTCTCCGAACATGGTGGGACCGTCCATTTCCGGCATGACCACGTCGGAGACGACAAGGTCGATGCGTCCGGGGTTCTCGTCGACGACGCGCAGGGCGTCGACGCCGCTTTCCGCCTCGAGCACGGTATAGCCGCGCGAACTGAGCGCGCGGGCGCCGAACGAGCGCACCGCCTCTTCGTCCTCGACCAGCAGGACGACGCCGGCGCCGGTATGGTCCGCGGCGGGCTTTTTCTCAGGGACCGCCGGCTTTTCCTCCTCGACGACGGTTTCGACGCCGGGGATGTGGCGGGTGAGGAAGATGCGGAAAGTGGTGCCGCGGCCGATGGTGGAATCGCAGTAAATGAAGCCGCCGGTCTGCTTGACGATGCCATAGACCATGGACAGGCCGAGGCCGGTGCCCTTGCCCACTTCCTTGGTGGTGAAGAAGGGGTCGAAAATCTTGTCGCGGATTTCGACGGGAATGCCGGTGCCGGTGTCCTCGACCTCGACCACGACATAATCGGCTTCGGGGAGCTGCTTGCAGGCATAGGCCGCGCATTCCGACGCCGCCACGTTTTTCACCCGCAGAAAAATCTTGCCGCCGTCGGGCATGGCGTCGCGGGCGTTGACGATCAGGTTCATGATGACCTGCTCGAACTGGTTGAGGTCGGCCTTGACCAGCCAGAGGTCGCGGGCCTGTTTGGAGCTGACCTCGATCTTTTCGCCGACCAGGCGCCGCGTGAGCATTTGCAGGTCGGAGAGCACGTCGCCGAGTTGCAGCACTTGCGGGCGAAGCGTCTGGCGGCGCGAAAAGGCGAGAAGCTGACGCACCAGGCCGGCGGCGCGGTTGGCGTTCTGCTTGATCTGCATGATGTCCTGGAAGGACGGATCGGTCGGCCGGTGGTTGGCCAGCAGCAGTTCGGAATAGCCCAGGATCGCCGTGAGCACGTTGTTGAAATCATGGGCGACGCCGCCGGCGAGCTGGCCCACCGCCTGCATCTTCTGCGACTGGTGCAGCTGCTCCTCGCGGTTGCGCTCTTCCGTCGTGTCAAGGACGAAGACCGAGGCGCCGCGCTCGCCATTCTCTTCGTTGGGGGTGACGAACAGGCGCGCGGACTTGCCGGTTTCGGTGAGCGCCGCATCGATCGGGGCGTTGTCCTCGCTGCCGCTGGAAGCATCCTGGACCGCGCGCAGAAGACCGCCGCGATGGGCTTCGGCGACGCCGGCCAGAACCGTGCCGACGCTGGCCGCGCCTGGCAGCAATTTGGCGAAGGCCGCGTTGGAGCGCTGGATTTTGCCCGCTCGGTCCACGGTGGCGATGGCCATCGGCGTGGAGTTGAAGAAGCGGGCGAAGCGCACTTCCGCCGCGCGCGCCTCTTCCGCCGGTTCGCCGCCGGGCGAACGGTTGAGCGCCAGGGTGCGCGAGGCGCCCGGCGCGCCGTCGACGCCGAAGGCGACGCGATGCAGCAGGCGCGAGGGCAGGCGCAGGCCGTCGCGGCGGCGCAGGTCGAGGTCGATCTGTTCGGTGCGCACCGTATTGGGCGTCCCGGAGCCGAACACCAGCAGCGAGGCGGAATCGTCGGCGACGATGTCGCGCAGGGCGAGGCCGCCCGCGCCCACCTGGGACAGGTCGAAATCCAGCCAGTCCGCCAAAGTGGCGTTCATGTAGGAAATATTGCCGCGCGCGTCGGTCGAGAAGAAGCCGGCGGGGGCGTGGTCGAGGAAATCGATGGCGTGCTGGAGCTCCTGGAAGACGTTTTCGTGGCGCTCGCGCTCGCGGGTGACGTCGGCGATGGTCCACAGGGCGAGCTTGCGCCCGTTGCGGCCCGCCTTGCCGAGCAGCCGGCCGGCGTCCGGGCGTTCGAGCGGGCGCACGCGAATCCGGTACCAGGCGACCTCGGCGTCGCCGATCAGGGCGGGGGTGACGCGCAATTCCTCGGCGCAGCGTTTTCCTTCGCGCGCGGCGGTCGCCAGACGGTAAAGCGGCTCCGCCACTTCGGGCGCGCCGGAAAACAGCCGGTCGACGGTGCGCGGGCCGCCGTTGCGCCCGCCCGTTCCCCCGGCCAGCGCCATATAGGCGTCATTGGCGTAAAGGATCGCGGATTCGCCCTCGGTCACCAGCAGGCCGTCGGGACTGGTGTCGGCGATGAGCCGGGCGATGTCGTCGCCGGCGCGCGCCGCGTTGGTGCGGAGAAAGCCGGCGGCGAAGCCGACCAGAGCCAGGACGCCGACGAAGGCCAGGCTCAGCAACAGGACAAGCAGGAGCATCGGGGTCTGTTCGTTGGGCAGCCAGGCAAAGCTCGCCATGATCGCGATGCAGGCGGCGGCCAGCGCCATGACCAGCATCGGCTGGCCCGCGCGTTCGCTCCGCTGCGCGGCGATGTGCATGGAACTTGGGCTCATGCGGGGCCTGTCGTAGGATGGTGGGGCGATGCCGCCGCTAACCGGAAAAAGCACCGGAATCGCGACGGGGTGACTGGAGTTTATAAGGATTCATCACAAATAACAGCTTAAGCCGGCCGAGGATTTCGTGGAAATTTGCTGCGGCCCGCAGCGAAAATTAACCAAACTTTAACCTTTGGCGCGCAGGCGCGCCGACGCTGCGTTATAGTTTAGGGTAAATGTGGCAAAGGAGCATGCGCCGCCAATGGACGAGTTTCTGCGTAGCCATCCCCTGGTGGCCTGGATCGGCGCCGGTCTTGCGTTCGTCGTCTTCGTCATTCTGCTCTTGCATATGGTGAAGATTCTTCTGGAATTGCGTCGCCGGATTCCGAGCGGCGAGCGCTCGCGGCAGCTGCGTCTGGGCTTTGTCGAGAATTTCGATCTCGACGGCGAGCGGCAATTGCTGCTGGTGCGCCGCGACAATGTCGAACATCTGCTGCTGATCGGCGGGCCGAATGACGTGCTGGTCGAATCCGGCATCGTCCGCGCCGAGGCCCGCGCGCCGCGCGGCGGCTTCGAGCCGGCGCAGGTCGCGCCGTCGCCGCCGTCCAGCCTGGTGCTCGCCCCGACGCCGGCCGCCGCGAACGAGGCCCGGCATGAGGCGCCCGCGCCGGAGCCGCGGCCCGAAGTCGTCCGCTTCGAGCCCAAGCCTGCTCCGCTCGCGACGCCGTTTGCGCCGAAGCCGCAGGCCAAGCCGGAGCCCGAGTCCGAGCCCAAGCTCGAGGAGCTGCCCGAGATCGATCTGGAGCAGGAGTTGAAGGCGGCTCTCGAAGCGGCGCCGCTGACGCCGCCCGAGCCCGAGGCCGAACCGGCCCCGGTCGAGCCGCCGCCCCCGCCGCCGCCGTCCCGGTTCGCGCCGCCGCCGCGCCCCACTTTCCGGGCGCCGCTGCCGCCGCGTATGCCGCAAGGCGGGTCCGGATTTCCCGGCGCCCCGGCGCCGGGCGGCGAGCAACGGCCGCGCTTCGTGATCCCGCCGCTGGCGCGCCGCACCCCGGCGCCGCCGCCGCCGCTCGAGCCGCCGCCGCTTCCGGTTGAACCGCAGGCCCCGGTCGAGCCGCCGGCCCCCGACCTGTTCGCGCCCAAGCTCGAACCGCATAGCCCTGAAGCGCACAAGCCCGAGCCGCATCAGCCCGAGCCGCCGCACAAGCCCGAGCCGGAGGCGCCGCAGGCTCCGCCGCCGCGCCCCGATCCGGAAACGCTGGAGTCGCTGGAAGAGGAAATGGCGAAGCTGTTGGGACGTCCGCCGAGACCCTGAGAAATCGAGACCCCGTGCGTTTGTATGGCGCCGGCCAGGCCGAACCCTCATCCGGCGCCATAGCCCGTCGAAAGACGGGCGTCTTTCGACGCCCTATGTCGCCACCTTCTCCCGCAAGGGGAGAAGGGCGGCGCTCCCGAGGCGCGAAAAAACAACGCCGCCTCGGGGGACCGGGGCGGCGTCTCTCGTGGAAAATCAGGCGCAAAAGAAAAAGATTTCGCCTGAAAATGTCTCAATCGTCGCGGTAGACGCGTTCGCGGCGCTCGTGGCGTTCCTGCGCCTCGATGGACAAAGTGGCGATGGGCCGGGCGTCCAGTCGCTTCAAGGAAATCGGATCGCCGGTTTCCTCGCAATAGCCGTAGCTGCCGTCGTCAATGCGCGCCAACGCCGCGTCGATCTTGGCGATCAGTTTACGCTGGCGGTCGCGGGCGCGCAATTCAATGGCGCGATCGGTCTCGGATGAGGCGCGGTCGGCGATATCGGCGTGATTCTCGCTCTCGGCTTGCAGGGCTGCGAGCGTTTCGCGCGCCTCCTGCAGAATTTCGTCCTTCCACTTCAACAGTTTTCTGCGGAAATATTCCTTCTGACGATCGTTCATGAACGGTTCGTCGTCGGACGGGCGGTAGTTCTCCGCTGCAATGTCCGCGGCCATGCTTGCATTCTCCCCAACCCTAAGGCGCGGCCTATATATATCGCGCTGTCTGCCGCGACAATCCGCGCTGGCGCCGGGGCTCGAGAAAAACGCCAAGGCCTGGCCTTTCCGGCTTGCCTCGCCTCAAAGGCCCTCGTTGCGCTCGTGCGCGCAAGGCTCGAACCGCAGCGCCACCCGGGCGCCGGGTTGCGGCAGGATCGACAGGCGCAGCGGCGGCAGGTCGTGGCCGCGGCGCAACCTTACGGTCCAGCCGAGCTCGCCATGGTCGAGCGCGCCGGAGGCGGCGACGGTTTTGGCGCGGATCGGCGGACTGGCGCGGAAAATCGGCGCGAGCAGGGCGAGAAGCTTGCTTTGTTTGCTTTCCCGGGGCTTGTTTTCGCGGGCCGGCTTCGGATTGATTGCGCCGAGTTCGGACTTGCTGCTCATCGACTGCCCCCCGCATGGCGCCGTTTGGCCGTAATTTGTAAAAATTGCGACCAATATGGTTAATTTACAGTTACCATCTTTAGTCGGAGGCGGGACGGCTGTAAAGATTACATTTGCGGATTGGCGCGGCGCCGCTAGGATTTTTTTCAAGGATTTTCCTGGCGGGGGTGCAGCTTAACCATAGGTCAGCTCCGGCCGGCGGAGGTCGAGGAGGGAAGGCAATGCGCGCGACATTCGAGCAGAACGGCGAATTCATCGCTTTGGCGGGGCGCGAGGCGCGGGAGGAGGCGCAGCGCCTGCTCGCCCGGCTCGAAATCCTCATCGCCGGCCTCGCCGCCAAGGACGCGCAGGCGGGCCTGGAGCTGCGCCGCGCCGCCGTTGAGTTCTTGGTCGCCTCGGGCGACCAGCCGCTGCGCTCCGGCCTGTCCGTGGTCGCCTCGGCGCGGCCCGCCGACCGGACCTCCGACAAGCACGGTGAACTCGAATCGTTTCTCCTCGAACTCGTCGAGGGCGAGGAGGCCGGCCTGCATGTCGACTCCTTGTTCGAATTGCTCACAGAAATGGGCGTCGAAGTGACCAAGGGAAATCTTTCTGTAAAATTACACCGCATGATCAAGGCGGGGCGGCTGGTGTCCACCGGCCGCGGCTGCTACGGCCTGTCCGCCATGGAGCGCGCGCGCCGCATGGCGGGGTGAGCGCCGGTCCCACGCTGCGCAGGCTAAAGCTGAGCTATTACAGATATTTGCGGGGTTGGGTCTGGCCTTTCTCATTTGCGGTCTCCCGCGGCTTCCGGCATGATCGCGCCACACGCCAACTCATGTGCGTGAGGAATGGGCGTAAGGGATGGGACTGCCGATGACCGGGCTGAATGCCGACGCAGATGCGGAACTCGCGCATTTGCGCCGCCGCGACCGCATGTTCGCGGAATTCGTCGAACATGCGCCGGCGGCCATCGCTTTGTTCGACTGCGACATGCGCTATCTCGCCGCCAGCGCCCGCTGGCGCGAGGATTACAAATTGCGGGACACGCCGCTCGGGCGCAGCCATTACGAGGTTTTTCCGGAAATCAGCGCGGCCTGGAAGGCGGTTCACCGGCGCTGCCTCGCCGGGGCCGAGGAAAGTTCTGATGGCGAGGCCTTCCTGCGCGCCGACGGCGCCGTGCAATGGGTCAAATGGCAGGTTCGGCCCTGGCGCGACGTCGACGGCGCGATCGCCGGGATCATCATTACGTCGGAGGACATTACCGCCCGCCATAAGGCCGAGGTGGGGCTGCGCGCCAGCGAGGAGGAGTTGCGCATCCTCGGCGACAATCTGCCGGGCCACGCCATCTACCGCTTTTCCCGCGCGCCCGACGGGACGCGGCGCTTTCTCTATTTCAGCGCCGGCATCGAGGCGATCAACGGCGTCGCGCTGGCGGAAATTCTCGCCGACCCCAACGCCGTCGACGGGCAAATCCCGCTTGAGCACCGCCGCCGGCTGCTGGCCGAGGAGGAGCGCAGCGCCCGCGAACTTAACGATTTCTTCCTCGAGGCGCCGTTCCATCACCCGGACGGGACGCAGACGCTGTGGCTGCGGTTCCGCTCGCGGCCGCGGCGGCTTGAGGACGGAACCGTGGTCTGGACGGGGGTCTGCGCCGACATCACCCAGGAACGCCGGGTCGAAGCCGAGTTGCGCGCCGCCTTGCGTGAGATCGGCGACCTCAAGGTGGCGCTCGACGAACACGCCATTGTCGCCATCACCGACCCGCGCGGCGTCATCACTTACGTCAATGACAAATTCTGCGCGGTTTCGGGTTTTTCACGAGAGGAATTGCTGGGCCAGACCCACCGCATCGTCAATTCCGGCGGCCATGCGAAGGATTTCTTCCAAAACCTCTGGCGCACGATCGCGGGCGGGCGCGTCTGGCGGGGCGAAATCCGCAACCGCGCCAAGGACGGTTCGTTCTACTGGGTGGAAACCACCATCGTGCCGTTTCTGGGCGAAGGCGGCCGTCCCGAGCGCTATGTCGCCATTCGCACCGACATTACCGCGCGCAAGGCCGCCGAGGCCGAGGCGCGCGACAGCCAGCGCCTGCTGGCAGCGACCTTCGAACATATGCCGGTCGCCATCGCCGTGCTCGACGCGCAGGGGCGAGTCCTGCTCAAGAACGCGCCCATGTCGCGGTTCGTCGGCGAGGTCGCGCCGAGCCGGGACGCGGAGGCGGCCGCGCGTTGGACTTCGTTCGACCCGCAGGGGCGGCGGGTCGCGGCTGCGGATTTCGCCTTCGAACGGGTGCTGCGCGGCGCGGACAGCGTGGCCTTCGAAGCTTTGTTCCAGCCGCCCGAGGGCGACCCCATCTGGACTCATGTCGCGGCAAAACCGCTGCGCGACGCCAGCGGCGGCGTGACCGGCGCGATCTGCGTGGTCCGCGACATCGATGCGGAGCGGCGCGGCGAAAATGCGCTGCGGGAGAGCCAGCAGCGCTTCCAGCTCGCCGCGGGGGCCGCGGGGCTTGGCGTGTGGGAATGGAACGTGAGCACCGGCGAGCTCGTCTGGGACGCGGAAATGTTCCGCATTTACGGGCTCGCGCCGACGCCGGACGGGCGCGCCCATTACGATCTGTGGCTCAAGGCGCTGCTGCCGGAGGAGCGGGCCGAGCAGGAGGCGCAGTTGTGGGCGCATGCGGAGAGGGGCGGCGTCGGCCGGCGCGAATTCCGCATTCGCCGCGCCAGCGACGGCGAAATCCGCGTCATCCAGGCGACGGAGACCTTGCGGGCCAATGCGCGCGGCGAAACCGAATGGGTGATCGGCACCAATCTCGACATCACCGAGCGCAAGCGCGCCGAACAGGCCCTGCTCGAAAGCGAGGAGCGGCTGCGCTTCGCGCTGGAGGGGGCGAGCGCCGGGGCGTTCCAGTGGGACATCCGCCGCGACGAGTCGGTCTGGTCGCCCGAATTTTTCGAACTGCATGGCGTCGATCCCGCGGAAAAGCCGGGTTATCAGGTTTGGCTCGACCGCGTGCTGCCCGAGGACCGCGCCCAGGCCGAGCAGGGCTTGCGCGACGCCCTCGCGCCCGGCGCCTCTTTGTGCGCGTTGGAATATCGGGTGGCGCTCCCCTCCGGGGACACGCGCTGGGTGGCCGCGATCGGCCGGATCGTGCGCGACGCCGACGGCGTCCCGCTGCGCATGTCCGGCATCGCCATGGACGTCACCGAGCGCAAGCGGGCGGAGCAGCGGCTGCGCGACAGCGAGGCCAATTTGCGGCTGAGCCAGAGCTATCTGAGCCACGCCGCCGACGCCGCGCGCCTCACCTATATCGAGATCGACCTGATCGCGCGGCGCATTCGTCCGGCGGAGAATTTCGAAAAGGTGATGGGCTATCGCCCGCTGACGCCGCTCGAGGGCGGCGCGTTCCAGGCGGGCTTCGCGCATTCGCTTGAGCGCATCCACGCGGAGGACCGGCCGGCCCTCCAGGCCTTTGTCGCCGCCTTGTTCGATCAGGGCGCCGATGGCCGGATCGAATTTCGCGTCGCCGGCGAGGACGGGCGCGAACGGGTGATCGATTGCAGCGCCCGGGTCGAAAGCGGCGCGGGGCGGCGGCCGGCGCGCGCCTTCATGACCTTCCTCGACATCACCGAGCGGGCGCGGGCGCGCGACGAGCTGGCCTCGGCCAAGCGCCGGGCGGACGAAATCCTCGACAGCATCACCGACGGGTTCTACGCGCTCGATGCGCAGTGGCGGTTCGTCTATTTCAACCGGCGCGCCGAGGCCATGCTGGAAAAAACCGCCGCGGAGGCGCTCGGTCGGGGTTTTTTCGATGTGTTCCCGATGGTCCGCGACTCCGAGGTCCACGCGCAATATCGGCGCGTGATGGCGCAGCGGCGGGCGGTCGATTTCGAGATGGTTTCGCCGATCCTCGGTCGCTGGGTGTTCTTTTCCGTCTATCCAACCCTCGAAGGCGGCCTTTCCGTCTATTTCCGCGACATTACCGCGCAGAAACAGGCCGAGGAGGCGTTGCGCGAGCGCGAGGCCGATCTGCGCGCCTTCGCCGACGCCCTGCCGCAGCTCGCCTGGATCACCGACGCCGACGGCTCCATCCGCTGGTACAACCGGCGCTGGTACGAATATACCGGGACCACGCCGGCGCAGATGGAGGGTTGGGGCTGGCAAAGCGTGCACGATCCCGAGGTGCTGCCGCAGGTGATGGAGCGCTGGTCGGCGTCCATCGCCACGGGAAAACCGTTTGATATGACCTTTCCGCTGCGCGGCGCGGATGGCAAATTTCGGCCGTTCCTGTCGCGCGCTGCGCCGCAATGCGATGCCCAGGGGCGGGTGGTGCGCTGGTTCGGCTCCAATACCGAAGTCACCGAGCAGAAGCGGCTGGAAGAGGAGATGCGGCTGGCCCGCGCCGAGGCCGAGCGCGCCAATGTCGCCAAGTCGAAATTTTTGGCCTCCGCCAGCCATGACCTGCGCCAGCCCGTGCAATCGCTGGTGCTGCTGCTGTCGCTGGTCGAGGGCCAGGTCAAGGACAATGCCCGCGCCGCCCGCACCGTGGACATGATGAAACAGGCGGTCGGCGGGCTGAACGGGCTGCTCACCGCCATTCTGGACATTTCCCGGCTCGACGCCGGCATTATCGAGCCGGTGCTGGAGCCGGTCGCCATTCCGGCCTTCATCGACCGGCTGGCGCGCGAATACCGCTCGAAAGCCGCGGCGCAGGGCTTGCGCCTTCGCGTGCGCGTGGCGCGGGGCGTGTGTTGCGTGCGCACCGACGCCGCTCTGTTCGAGCGCGCCTTGCGCAATCTGATCGAGAACGCCTTGCGTTATACGCCGCGCGGCGGCGTGCTGATCGGGGCGCGGCGGCGGGGCGACCGCATCCGCATCGACGTGATCGACACCGGCGTCGGCGTGCCCCGCGAGAAGCAGGCCGAAATTTTTGAGGAATTCCATCAGTTGCACAATCCCGGCCGCGATCTGGAGCGGGGGCTCGGGCTCGGGCTGGCGATCGTCGCCCGGTTGAGCGCGCTGCTCGGGGTCAAGGTCGACGTGTCCTCACGGGTCGGGCGGGGATCGCGGTTTTCGCTGAGCCTGCCGGAAGATGCGTGTCGGAGCGTCGAGCCGACGTCGCCCGAACCGTCGCCCTGTTATCGCGGCTGTGTGCTGATCGTCGAGGACAATGGGATCTTGCGGTTGAGCCTCGAGGAGACCGTGGCTGGGTGGGGCTACAAGACGCTGTCCGTCGAAAGCGGCGAGGCCGCAGTGGCGCAGGTGGCGGGCGGCGCCCATGTCGATGCGGTGGTCACCGATTATCGTCTGGGTGCGGGCCTCAACGGCATCCAGACCGCGCTCGAGGTCGAGCGCCTGTTCGGCCACGCCTTGCCGAAACTGATCGTCACCGGCGACACCGGTCGCGAGCGTCTGGAGGAAATTCGCGCCAGCGGCTGCGACTTCTTGCATAAGCCGGTGTCGGTGGAGGAGTTGCGGCGCAAGCTCGCCGGGATGTTCGCTGGCGTTTCAGTCGGAGGCTGAATCGTCCACGGGCTGCGGCGCCGGCTTCGGCGGCTTGATCCGCTTGCGGGTCTGCACCTCCTGGCGCGGGCCCTCGACCAGCCGCACCACCGCGCCCCAGAGCGTGCGCACGTCCTGCTGGGTGAGGTTCATGCGGTGGAACATGTTGCGCAGATTGCGCTGCATCACCGGGCGCTTCGAATCCGGCTTGAAGAATTCGGAAGCCTCCAGATGGCCCTCTAAAAATTCGAAGAAGGACAGGGTCATTTCGCGTTGCGCCGGGGGCGAACGCTCTTCCTGGGCGAAGGGGAGGACGCCGCCTTCGCGGGATTTGAAATATTCGTAGCCGCACAGCAGCACCGCCTGCGCCAGATTGAGCGAGCCATAGGCGGGATTGACCGGGAAGGTGAGGATGGCGCTGGCGAGCGCGACATCGTCATTGTCGAGGCCGGTGCGCTCGGGGCCAAACAAAATGCCGTGCTTTTCGCCTGCGAGCGTGGCGCGGGCGCATTCGGGCATGGCCTGCGCCGGCGTCTCCACGCGCTTGAACTGGCCGCGTTCGCGCGCGGTGGTCGCCCAGACGAAGTTCAGGTCGGCGACCGCGGCTTCGGTGCTTTCGTAGACGGTGGCCCGCTCCAGCAGATGCACCGCGCCGGCGGCGGCGGCATAGGCGCCTTTGCGGCGGGCGCCGGTGCGCGGCCAGCCCTCGCGCGGGCTGACGAGGCGCAGGTCGGAAAGGCCGAAATTGGCCATGGCGCGCGCGCACATGCCGATGTTCACGGCAAGCTGGGGCCGCACCAGAATGATCGACGGCCCGCCCTCGAACAAAGGCTTTGTGCGGTCCGTGCCTGCTCCAACCAAGATGGCCTCCAAACTATGCCGGGCGTCGTCAATCGGCCAACGAACTTGATGCCGTCATGGCCGGGCTTGTCCCGGCCTTCCACGCGGCGCCGCAGTGCGAGCTGGTGAAGAATTATTCCGGGCGGCCCGGCGTGGATGCCCGGCACGAGGCCGGGCATGACGTCCGCAGGTTGCGTCGGGTTTTAGGCGCGGGGGGAAGGGATGGCAAGGCGGGGTTGGTCGCGTCGGTTTCGGGGGTGTTCAACGTTCGCCGACCCAATTCTCAAAGATCAAGCCTTCAACGCGCTCGAATTCGCGCACATTGTTCGTGACCAGCACGCATCCCGCCGCCAATGCATGGCCGGCGATCATGGCGTCGTTGCCGCCGATCGGCGTTCCCTTGGCGGCGAGCGCCCGGCTGATGCGCATCGCCTGTTCGGCGGCCGAGCGGTCCCAGGGCAGGATGTCGGAGAGGCGGGCGACGAAGGCCGCGACCAAATCCGCATGCCGCGGCGACGCTTTTCGCCCGACGGTTCCGAGCAGCATTTCGTAATAGGTCACGACAGAAATCACGACGCTGTGCTGAGACTCGACGACCGTCTGCAAGCGCTCGAGAACGGCCAGGGGCCGCTCGCGCATGATGTAGGCGCAGATGTTGGTGTCGAGCATGAACACGGCGCTCATGCGTCGTCATTCAGCGAAAACCGCCCTTCTTCGATCACGTCGGGGCGTTCCCGCAAGAAATCTTCGCCCGCGGCGGGGGCGTCGCGAAATGAGGTCCAGCTTGGACGCAACGGACGCAGAATGATGGCGTCGCCCTGCTTCTCGATCGTCAATTCGTTGACGCCGGAGAATTCCATATCTTTGGGCAGACGAACCGCCTGGTTCCGATTGTTGCGGAAGATCGATACCGTTCTCAACGCCGCCTCCTGCTGGAGGTGATATAGCATATGCCAGGCATATGCTCAAGGCGCGCCGCGCTCTATCCGCCCGTCATCGGCGGGAAGAAGGCGATTTCGCTGACGCCCGCGATGGCCGTATCCGGCTTGGCGTGGCGCTTGTCCAGCGCGACGCGGGCGAGGCCGCTGGAAAACACCGCTTCGTAAATCTCGTCGCGTTTGGCGAGGAACGAAATCACGTCGGCCACCGTCCGCGCTTCGGGCGGCAGCTCAAGGTCTTCCTCGGTCAGGCCCAAGCGCTCACGCAGCGAGGCGAAATAGACGACCTTCACTCTTCCACCACATATTTGACCCCGGCCTTGAAATAATCGAAGCCGGTGTAGAGGGTGAGCAGCGCCGAAATCCACAAAAGGAACAGGCCGATCTGCACCGTGCCGGGCAAGACCAGCTCGCCCGCGCGGCCCGCGATCAGGAAGCCCAGGGCGATCAGCTGCACCGTGGTCTTCCATTTGGCCACCGCCGAGACCGGCACAGGCACTTTCAAATCCGCTAGGAATTCGCGCAGGCCGGAGACCAGAATTTCGCGGCACAGGATGATGATCGCCGCCCACAGCGACCAGCTTTTTATGGTGCCGTCCGCGACCAGAATCATCAGCACCGCCGACACCAGCAGTTTGTCGGCGATCGGGTCGAGCATGCGGCCGAGCGCCGACTGCTGGTCCCAGATGCGGGCGAGATAGCCGTCGAAGAAATCGGTGATCGCCGCCAGCGTGAACAGGCCGAGGGCCGTCCAGCGCAAGGCGTATTCGTCGGGCCAGAACAGGCAGGCCACCACCGCCGGGACGATCACCACCCGGCCGAAAGTGAGGATGTTCGGCAGGTTCATGGTGCGGGCGCGCGGGCGAGCGGCGTTGACGGTCATAGAGCGAGGAACACCTTTTTCGCGCGCGACGTCAAGAAAGAAAACAGTCACATCCGGCGGGAACTTCGCTCCAGCGCGGCCGGTTCAGCGCACCCCCAAAAACCGCTCCGCCAGTCCGATCAGCGGGTTGGTCAGGGGGGCCAGGGTTTTGCGCGCCTCGTCCAGACGATGCGTCAACATCTTGCCGCGCTCAAGCTCCTTGTCGAGCGCCGCCATGGTCCTGGCGAGGTCCTCGCTTTCGTCGGAGAGCCAGACATGGAAGACCCGCGACCACGCCATGGCGAGGCCTTGCAGTTTTACGGAGCCCAGCGGGCCCTCGCTGCTGCCGCCCGCGGCTTCGAGCATGAAACGCATGGAATTGACCGCGAGCCTGTTGATCTCGGCCAGCGCCAGGGGATCGCGCATCGCCCAGGCGTAAATGCTGTCCAGCGCGGTCTTGTAAGGCTTTAAGGCGTCGAAGCGGCGCATGAGCACGTCGAACAGCCGGTCCTTGACGCTCTCCGCGGCGAGGTCGTCGGTGGTCTCTTCGAGCACGATGCGGTCGATGCGGCGGGAAAAGCCGCCGAGAATCGCGCCCTTGGACGGGAAGGCGTCGCGGAACTGCGCCAGGGACAGTCCGGCTTCCTCGGCGACATCGGCGAGGGTGATGTCGGTCCAGGGCCGCTGCGCCGCCAGCGCCATCAGCGCGTCGATCGCGCGGTCGCGCGGGTTGTGCGACTTGTGATCGCCCTCGTCGTCCCTGTGCTTTTTCGAGTTCATGACCGGTCTCCTCGCCGAAAAATGGGGTCGTGCGGGGCGAGACGCAAGCCTGGAGTTTTTGCGCAGGTTCCTTTCGGGAAGATGCGCTGGAGCCTCCCCGGGTCAAGCCCGGGGCGGGCATGACGTCCGGGGTTAGCCGGACAAGTCCTCGGCGCGCTGGCGCGCCGCCGCCGTGGCGCGCGCCATCAGCGCGGTCAGGCCTTCGTCCGCCATTAACACGTCGAGCGCGGCCTGGGTGGTGCCGCCCGGCGAAGTGACGTTTTTCCGCAAAATCTCGGCGGAGGTTTCGGGCTGGCGGAACAACAGTTCGCCGGAGCCTTCGACCGTGGCGCGGGCGAGCCGCAGGGCGAGATCCGGGGGGAGGCCGAGTTCGGCTCCCGCTTGGGCCAGGGCCTCGACCAGATGGAAAACATAGGCCGGGCCCGAGCCGGAAATGGCGGTGACCGCGTCGATCAGCGATTCGCGCTCGACCCATTCGACGCCGCCGACGCCCGACAACAAGAATTCCGCCTTGGCGCGCTGGTCGGCGCTCACGGACTCGTTGGCGTAGACGCCGGTGACGCCGCGTCCGATCGCCGCGGGCGTATTGGGCATGGCGCGCAGGATGGCGGAAACCGGCAGGCGCGCGGCGAGATTGGCGACCGTCTTGCCAGCGAGGATCGACAGCAAAAACGTGTCGCGGCCGAACAAAGCCGAAATCCCCGACGCCACCGAATCCAGAACCTGCGGCTTGACCGCCAGGACCACGGCTTCGGCTGCGGCATGCGGCGGGTTCAGGGCAAATCCTTTTTCCGCCGCCAGGGTTTTCAGGGCGTCCGACGGGGCGGGGTCGTAAACGTTGACGCGCGCGGGGGCGAAGCCAGCTGCAAGCCAGCCGCCGAGCAGGGCCGAGCCCATTTTGCCGCCGCCCACCAGCGCCAGGGAATGCGGCGCGCTCATGCTTCGCCGCGCGTCTCGAACAGGGCGCTCGACAGCGCCTCTTCCGCCGTCTTGCCGGCCCAGACCACGAACTGGAACGCCTGATAATAGCGTTCGCAGGCGTCGAGCGCGGCCGACAGCATGGCTTCGCACTGGATCATGCTGGCCTGGACGCCGCCGGCGAGCGGCAGCGCATGGCGGAACATCACCACGCCGTCCTTCGACCAGACGTCGAAATGGCCGATCCACATCTGCTCGTTGATCTTCGAAACCAGACGCGCGGTTTCGGCCCGTCGCCGCTCCGGAACCTTTAAGTCGAACGCGCAGCCCAGATGCAGGGCCTCGCATTCGCCGAGCCACGTGAACGCAATATTGTAATCCGCCCACGAGCCCGCGACGGCCAGCGAAATCTCGTCCGCGTCGTCGCGGTCAAAAGTCCAGTCTTTCAAACAGGCGAGCCGTTCGATCACATCGACCGGATGTTCAATTCTCTCGCCATGGTCCAGTTCAGTAAGCAGCATTGATCGTTTCCGGCGCGCTGTGCGCGAAGGAGGGACAGACTGGCTATACTCGCGCCGATACTTTGTTGCCGCGCAGAACCCCGTGGCCACGCGGGAGAGCGGGGCGCGGGGCGGCGGCGAATCACCTGATGGGTTCAATATAGCTGCATTGAACCCGAAGGTGAATCGTCCCTAACGGCAGGACCAAACTGCTGGATTCGCGCTGCTTCGTCTACGCTGTCATAAAAAAGTCCACAGCTATCCTATAGTCAGCGTTTCAGGCGTCGCTCTCGCCGGCGGGTTTGGCGGCCAGTTTCGCCTCCAGTTCGGCGACGCGCTTTTCCAGGGAATCATTGGCGTTGCGCGCGGCGATGGCCATGTCGCGCACGGCTTCGAATTCCTCGCGGGTGACAATGTCCATGGTGGACAACAGCCGCTCCACCTGCGCCCGGATCATCGCTTCCGCTTCCTTGCCGATGGTCTTGGCGGCGCCGGCGGCGTCATTGAACAAGCGGGACATATCGTCGAAAATACGGGGGCGTTCCTGCATGGCGGGCTCCAAATTCTGATCCGGTTCAGATGGGGCTTTTCCGAGGGCAAAGCAAGTTTTTCGCGCGAGCTTCGCAAAAGCGGCCTAAGCTGGCCGCGCCGCGGGCTTGAGTCGCGCCGCGGCTTGTTTCCGGGTGACTTTTCGGTCGTATGCGCTAGGGATCGGTCATGCTCTACGTCCTTCCCTATCCCGTCATTGATCCGGTCATGGTCCAACTCGGGCCTTTGCCCATTCGCTGGTATGCCTTGAGCTACATCGTTTCGCTGGTCATCGGCTGGCTGATCGCGCGCCGGCTGGTGACGCGCGACGCGCTGTGGGGAGCGGTGGCGCGGCCCTCTGCGCAGAGCCTCGACGACCTCCTGGTCTATGTGGCGCTCGGCGCCGTGCTCGGCGGGCGGCTGTTCTATGTGCTGTTCTACAATTTCTCCTATTTTCTCGCCAATCCGCTGGAGATCCCGGCGGTCTGGCTGGGCGGCATGTCGTTTCACGGCGGCATGACCGGCGCGGCGTTCGGGGCGTTTTTGTTCGCGCGGCGCGAAAAAGTTTTGTTTCTGTCCGTGGGCGATCTGGTCTGTTCCGTCGCGCCGATCGGGCTTTTTCTTGGGCGGCTCGCCAATTTCATCAAGCCGGAGCTGTGGGGGCGCCCGACCGATGTGCCCTGGGCCATGGTGTTTCCCGGCGCCGGACCCGATCCGCGCCATCCCAGCCAGCTTTATGAGGCGGGGCTCGAGGGGATCGCTTTGGGCCTGCTGATGCTCGTCGCGGCGCGCGCCGGCGCGTTCAAGCGGCCGGGGCTGACCAGCGGGCTGTTCCTGACGGGATATGCGGCGGCGCGGATTTTCTGCGAGTTTTTCCGCGAGCCCGATCCGCAACTGGGCTTTCTGTTCGGCGGCGCCACCATGGGGATGCTGCTGTCGGCGCCGCTCGCTCTGGCCGGCGTCGCGCTGATCGTCTTTGCTTTGCGTCGGAATCGTTTTGCGCGTTTGGAGGCGAACCATGGATGATGCGCGCGACTCCGACGCTCACGCCCCCGGCGACCTCTTGGACGACATCCGCGACATCATCATCCATGACGGCCCGATCTCGGTCGAGCGCTTCATGGCGCTGGCGCTGACCCATCCGACCAAGGGCTATTATACCGCCCGCGATCCGTTCGGCGCCGCCGGCGACTTCACCACCTCGCCGGAAATCTCGCAAATGTTCGGCGAGCTGGTCGGGCTGTGGGCGGCCGATTTCTGGGAGCGCATCGGCGCGCCCGCCCAGGTGCGGCTGGTCGAACTCGGGCCGGGGCGCGGCGCGCTCATGTCCGATTTTTTGCGCGCGGCGCGGGTGGCGCCGGGGTTTTTCGCCGCGCTCGACGTGCATCTGGTCGAGGCCAGCCCCAAACTCGCGGATCGGCAGAGCGAGGCGCTGGCCTCGTGCGGGCGTCCGGTGAGCTGGCATCGCACCATCGACGACATTCCGCCTGGACCGGCTTTGTTCATCGCCAACGAGTTTTTCGACGCCCTGCCGGTGCGCCATTTCATGAAGACGCATGAGGGCTGGCGCGAACGCTTGATCGGCCTCGACGACGACGGGCGCCTCGCCTTCGGGCTCGGACCGGAGGTCGAGCCTTTTCTGCGCGCCGAGGCGGAGGAGGGGGCGATCCTCGAAATCAATGTGGCGGCGCAGCGGGTGATGTCGCAGATCGCGTCGCGCATCGTCGAACAAAATGGCGGCTTGCTGGCCTTCGACTATGGCTATCTGCAAACCGGCTTCGGCGAGACCTTGCAGGCGATCCGGGCGCATCAGTTCGTCGATCCCCTTGATGAGCCGGGGCTCGCCGACCTCACCACCCATGTCGATTTCGCCGCGCTGTCGCGCGCCGCCCATGCCGCGCATGCGCAGGTTCATGGGCCGGTGACCCAGGGCGATTTTCTGGTGAATATCGGCATTGTCGAGCGCGCCGAGGCTTTGCAGGGGCGCGCCAATTCGGACCAGAAGACCCAGATCGACACCGCTTTGGGGCGGCTGACCGATATGAGCGAGACCGGCATGGGGGCCATGTTCAAGGTTTTGGCGGTGACGCGCCGGGGCGTGGCCGGACTGCCGGGTTTTGAGGGAACGCATGACGGGACAGATTGAGGCGATCCAGGCGCAGGCGCTCGACGGCGTGCGCCACGGTTTTTTCACGCGGCGGGGCGGCGTGTCCAGGGGCGTTTACGCGTCGCTGAACGGCGGCGTCGGCTCGCAGGACGATCCCGCCGCCGTGGCGGAGAACCGCGCGCGCATGGCTGGTTTTTTGGGGGTCGCCGCGGAAAATTTTCTGGTGCCTTACCAAATCCATTCGGCGGATGCTTTGGCTGTTTCCGGGCCTTGGGCGCCCGAGGCGCGGCCGCGCTGCGACGGGCTGGTGACGGCGACCCCCGGCCTCGGGCTTGGCGTCACCGGCGCCGATTGCGGCGTGCTGCTGATGGCCGACGCCCAGGCGGGGGTGATCGGCGCCGCCCATTCCGGCTGGAAGGGGGCGCTGACCGGCATGGTCGAGGCTTTGGTCGCCGCCATGGAGGGTTTGGGCGCGCGGCGCGAAAATATCGCCGGCGCGCTGGGGCCGACCATTGCGCAAAAATCCTACGAGGTGGGGCCTGAATTTTATGCGCGCTTCCTCTCGGAGGATCTGAGTTTCGGGCGCTTCTTCCTGCCGTCCGTGACGGCGGGGCATTTCATGTTCGACCTGCCCGGCCTGATCGGCAAGCGGGTGGAGCGCGCGGGGATCGGGCGATTCGAAAACCTGCGGCTCGACACTTATTCGGACGAGGAACGGTTCTTTTCCTATCGCCGGGCCACCCATCGCCAGGAGCCGGATTACGGGCGGCTGGTGGCGGGGATTTCGCTGCCGGCGTAACGGCCGCGGCAAGCCCGGCGCGAGCGCCGGGGTTTATGAGGCGAGCGCGCGCCGCCCGTCTGGAATGAGGGACGTCATGGCTCTTCAAATCAATACTTATGCCGCGCTTGGCGTCGCGATCACGCTCGAAGTGGTCGCGACCACGAATTTGCAGCTGTCGGAGCAGATGACCAAGCTTGTTCCGACCGTCATCATGGCGATCTGTTATATTGGAAGCTTCTATTTCCTTTCGATCGCCCTGCGGACCATCCCGATCGGCATCGCCTATGCGATCTGGAGCGGGCTTGGCATCGTGCTGATTTCCGCCATCGGCTATTTCCGGTTCCGGCAGGTTCTCGATCTGCCCGGGATGATCGGCGTCGGCCTGATCGTGCTCGGCGTCGTCGTCGCCAATGTGTTTTCGAAATCCATGACCCATTGAGGGCAAGCGGGAGCGCCCATGTCCATCGTCAGGAGTTTTTGGATCGCCAGCGTCGTCGCGGCCTCGCTCGGCCTTGGCGTGACGGCGGCGCAGGCGCGACGCGCGCTGCCATTGCAGGAGGGGCTCTATGTCGAGGCGGCGCGGGCTTGTCCCACGCAGACGCTGCGGCGGATTTCCATGCCGCATCTGATTTTTAGGGATGGCGCCTTCGACGATGGCCATAGGGTCTGGCGCATAAGGGCGGTCCGGCGGTTCGAAGGCGCTTTTTTCGTGACCCTGGCCCGCGCGGCCGATGGCGGCGCTCATGGCCATAGGACCTCCGTGATTTGGCGGATCACCGTCGCCAATCCCAGCCATTTTTCGCTCAGCGGCCGGGACCACGGACATGATTGGAGCGGTCGCTACCGCTTGTGCGGCGGCGCCTGAGCGCCGCCGCCTCGGCTTTGGTCAGAGCGGCGGCACGACCACGTAATGCACGCCGCCGCCGCCATATTGCGGCTGCAGCCACTGGCCGCCGCAGACGTAATAGCCGGCGCCGTTGACGACCCGATAGCTGCAGGCCGGGGGCAGGGTGGCCAAAGTGGCGCCGACCACCAGGGCCGCGGCGGCCGCGCCGCCGACAATGGCCGCGCCGCAGCCGTAGCAGCCGCCGCCATAATAGCTGTTGACCACCGCCGGGCCGTGATAGCCGTAGCCGGCGCCCCAGGCGCCGCCGGCATGATAGCCGTCGGCGTGCCAGGTGCCGCCATTGCCGCCGACGCCCGCCGCGTGCCAGCCGCCCTCCGGGCCCCTGACGACGGCGCCTTCGCCGCCCGCCGCGCCATGGAAGGTGGCGCCCTCGACACCGCCGGCGTGGAAGCTGTCGAAGCCGCCGGCGTGGAAGCCGCCGAAACCGCCGCCGCGCCACGCCAGGGCCGGGGTCAAGGCCAGAGCGGATACGGAAGCCGCGAGAACGACGGACAAAATTTGACGTTTGATCATGGTGTTTTCGTCCCTGGCCCGAGTCACTTTTCCGACGACGCTTCAGCGCCGGCGGGCTTGGCGAATTTGATCCTTGCGGCCTTGGCCGCGGAGGCCGGCCGGAAGGCTTCGGCGGTGACCGGCGCGTTCAGCTTCCAGTTGGAGAATTCGATGACGCTGCGCGGCTTTTCCACGCCCTTGACGGGGTTGAGCCAGACCTGGCGCGGCAGCTTGTCTTCCGAGCCGATCCAGATTTGCGCCTGGATGTCCTTGCTGGCGATGGCGACAATGTCGGTCTCGACGCCGCCGACGACCTTGGACTTGCCCATGACGAAGGCCGATTTCAGCCCCTCGGTGATCGCCGCATAGGGATCGGCGACGATGAAATCGACGAAGGGAAAGTAGATGCCGGCCTTGGTGTAGGCGGCCTCGAGCATGTCGTCGAGCTTCGGCGGCGCGATTTCGACCGCGAGCAGGTTGTCGCTCGGCAGGAACACCGCCATTTCCTTGCCGTCGTAATAGAATTCCGACGCCGGTCCGTCACCGGGGGTGATGATCCTCAGCTTGTCCGGGCGCTGCAAATCGACGTTGGACGAGATCGTGTAGATCAGGGGCTGGCCGTTGGCGGCCGGCTCGTCGAAGGCGCGGCGCACATTGAAGGAGAGCGAATTCGCCTTGGCCAGGGTCTCGCTCATGTCCTTCAGAAGGGTCAGGGCCTTGGGGTCGACCGCCGGCGCTTTGACGCCGTGCTCATGCGCCGCCGGCGCATGTTCGGCGGGCTCTCCGGCAAAGGCGGGCCCGAAGGCGCAGACGCTGGAGAGCGCCAGCGCGGACAACCAAACCGATGATTTCAATGTCTTGACCATTCCATATTCTCCAGGACGATTTTGTTCGGCAAAGCTCAAGAAGTGCGGTTGAACGAACCCTCCACGAAAACGCGGCCTCTCCCTGTTTCTCAGCGATGTGGGTGAAGGCGCGTCGAAAACAATGCTGAGGCGGTGGCGATGACCGTCCGCTGGCGCCGCATCCGGCAATCCAACCAAGTTATGCTTTTATGAACAAAATAAAGCTCGTTCGTTTGATCTGAACCTGGCTGCGACTCGGATCGGCACGCGATTTTATAGCTGAGGTTGGGCCATGGCCTTTATCCTTTTACGACAGTCTCCGGTCACAAAAATATGATCCCCCGGAGTTTGGGCAAGGCCGTAAGCTGCAAAAGATTCGGCCTTTTTGAGCCGTAAAGTGAATCAAAGCTTTAGGACGCGCCGAGACGGGATCGCTGCAAGTTTTCATTGCGACGTTCATCTGCAAAACGGTCGAGACGGCGGCGGAGCCGCCAAGAAAAATTGATTAAGGACTTCATCAGGGAGTGCTGGCGATCCGCCGGCTTGCGCCGAATAATCGAAAAAATCTCTGTCCGTTCTCGCGGTCCGTCGTTCAGGAGAGTTCCATGTGCCGTGCTTGCGTCAGCACTCTGATCACCAACGCCCTGAATTCCGGATTTCAGGCGGCGACGCCCAGCCGGCGCCAGTTCATGGCCTATTCGGGCGCAGCGGCGCTGACGATGGCGGCCAGCCGCACGGCTTTCGCCGCCGAGGGCGGCGCCGACACGATCTTTAAAAACGGCACGATCCTGCCGATGGCCGGGCGCCATCATGCGGTCGAGGCGATCGCCGTCGGCGGCGGAAAAATTCTCGCGGTCGGGTCGGCCGCCGAAATCGACGGACTCAAGACCGGCGCGACAAAAATCGTCGATCTGCAGGGGCGCACGCTGCTGCCGGGCTTCGTCGATCCGCATCATCACACCTGCGGCGCGGCGCTGTTTGCGGAGCTGCTCACCGATGTCGGCTATGCCAAATATCCGACCCGCGCGGCGCTGACCGACGCTTTGCGGGCGATGGCGGCAAAAACCCCGCCCGGCCAATGGATCGTCGGCTGCAATTTCGACAATCTGCTGCAGGGCGGCGATTTCTCGATGGCGGAGCTCGACGCGATCTCCAGGGATCATCCGATCTTCATCTGGTATGTGAACATGCATGACGGCGCCGCCAATGCGGCGGCGTTCCGGCTCGCCAAAATTCCCGAAGACGTCGGCGTTCTGCCCGGCGGCGGCCATTTCGGCCGCGGCCCCGACGGCAAGTTCAACGGCCTCGTCTACGAGGAGCCGGCGATGCTGAAATTCGTCGAGATCGCCGTGCCGCCGATCACGCCGCAACTGGTCGGCAAGGCGCTGGTCGATTACACCAGGCAGGTCGCGGCGGCCGGCAACACCACTTTGCACGAGCCCGGCACGATCAAGCCGGAATGGGCGGAGCCGCTGGCGAAACTGTCGAATTCTTTGTCCATTCGCATGAGCGCCAGCCTGATGGCCGACGCGATCGAGGCGAGCAAGGCCTTCGCGGCGCTGGGCGTCGGCGCGAAGGCGACGCATTTCCCCAACAGCCGCTTTTCGCTCTACGGCATCAAAATCGTCGGCGACGGGTCGAACCAGACCAAAACCGGGGCGCAGACCAAGCCCTATCTGAACAGCGCGTCCAAGGGCGCGACCAATTTTTCGCCGGCCGAATTTAAAAACATGTGCGCGCAGGCGAAGGCGGTCGGCTGGCCGATCCAGATTCATTGCAATGGCGACGCCACCATCGACGCGGCGCTGGACGCGATCGAACAGGTTTATGGCGCGCATGCGCCGCACGGGATCAACCGGATCGAGCATGCGACCATGGCGCGTCCCGACCAGATCGCGCGCATGAAGGCGCTCGGCGTCGAGCCGAGTTTTTTGATGA
The DNA here is from genome assembly GCF_025961575.1 of Rhodoblastus acidophilus. GTDB lineage: Bacteria > Pseudomonadota > Alphaproteobacteria > Rhizobiales > Beijerinckiaceae > Rhodoblastus > Rhodoblastus acidophilus_C. The sequence goes on from NZ_JAOQNX010000023.1 coordinate 37,232, forward strand.
ACCACGTCTTTCTCTATGGCGCGGCCTATCGCGACCAATTGTTCGGGCCGGAACGCACGGAGTTCATGGACCCCGCGGGCGCCTGCGTGCGCGAGGGCGTGCCGTTCACGCTGCACACCGACGCGCCCTGTTCGCCGGTGGGACCGCTGCGGCTGATCCAGACGGCGGTGACCCGGCGATGCGAGGTCGACGGGTCGCGCGTCGGCCACGCCCAGGCGATTTCCGTCGCCCACGCGCTGAGGGCGACGACCATCGACGCCGCCCGGCAGATCGGGCTGCACGACAGGATCGGCTCGCTGGAAAAGGGCAAGGAAGGCGATCTCGTCATTCTCGAGAGCGATCCGTTCAAGGTCGATCCGGAAAAAATCATGGCGATCAAGGTCAGCGAGACCTGGGTCGCGGGGGAGAAGACTTTTGGGTGAGAGGGCGGGCCCGATGGGAGCAGGGGACAGGACCGCGTTGCGCCCACGGATCCTATCAAATCCGGAAGACCGGGAGCGCAACGCGATCCAGTCCCCGACCGAGCGCGCGACCCAAGCTTAGTTCTGCTTGCGCCAGCGCTCCAGCGCGGCTTCGTCGGCGTCCTTGGCCTCGACCCAGGCGCCTTCGGTTCCGTCGGCGCGGTGCTCCTTCTTCCAGAAGGGCGCGCGGCTCTTGAGGAAATCCATGATGAATTCGGCCGCCGCGAAAGCCGCGCCGCGATGGCTGCTGGTCGCGCCGACGAAAACGATGGGTTCGCCGGGCGCGATCTTGCCGTAGCGGTGGATCACTGTGAGCCCGAGCAGCGGCCAGCGGGCTTCGGCTTCCGTTGCGATGCGCTCCAGTTCGGCTTCCGCCATGCCGGGATAATGCTCCAGCTCCAGCGCCGCCAGGGTTTGCGCCTCGTCGCGGCACAGGCCGACAAAGGTGACGAGCGCGCCGACATCTTTGCGCCCAAAGGTGAGGGCGGCGGCGGCGTGGCCGGCGTCGAAGGCGTGGGGCTGAACGCGAATGTTTTTGGGGATCGACATCTGGCCTCGGTCAAAAAGCTGCGCGACTATCGCGCAATCGCCGGTTTCGCTCAATCCGCTTAACCCTTGGGCAAGCCGTGTCGTCTAGCGTAAAAAACTCCCTTCAGGACCGCCGATGACCGACACACCCGACGCTCTGCGCCTGCGCAATCTGCAAAAATCCTTTGGCAAAAAGGCCGTCGACGGGCTCGATCTGACAATCCGGCCGGGCGAGTTCTATGCGCTGCTGGGGGCCAATGGCGCGGGCAAGACCACGACCTTGCGCATGGTCGCCGGCCTGTTGCAGCCGGATGCGGGCGAGATTTTCGTCGACGGGATCGATGCGCGCAAAAATCCGATCGAGGCCAAGCGGCGCATCGCCTGGCTGCCGGACGAACCGCTGCTCTACGACAAGCTGACGCCGCTTGAATATCTGGAATTCGTCGCGGGCCTGTGGGGCATGCAGGCCGAGGAGGCCGGGCCTCGCGCGGAAAATCTGTTGCGGCGGCTGAACCTCTGGGAGCAGCGCAACCAGCGCTGCGAGGGGTTTTCGCGGGGGATGCGGCAAAAAACCGTGCTCGCCGGCGCGCTGATCCATGCGCCGCGCCTGCTGATGCTGGACGAGCCGCTGACCGGGCTCGACGCCGGGGCGGCGCGGCAGGTGAAGGACATTTTGCAGGAACAGACGCGGGCGGGCGTCGCCGTGGTGCTCACCACCCACATTTTGGAAGTGGCGGAAAAGCTCGCCGACCGCATCGGGATCATCGCCGACGGCAAACTGATCGCTGAGGGCGACCTTGCGCATCTGAAATCGCTGGGCGCGGCGCAGGCGGCCAGTCTGGAAGAGGTTTTTCTCGATCTCACCGCCCGGGGGGCCGCCGCGTGAGCCTGTCGCTGCCGCGCCTGCTGCGCCATGATCTGCGCCTGTCCTGGCGGCGGACCTGCGCTTTTTTGCGCGTGAAGAGCGATCTGCAGGGCGTGCTGGTGATCGCGGCGATTGTCGTCGTCCTCCATGTCGTGGGCTGGTGGTTCGCCACTTCGCTCACGCAATGGGCGCAGGAGGGCCGCATGGTCCAGCTGACCGCGATGGGCGTGGTCATCATCCTGCCCTGGCTGTTTTCGCAAGGTTTGACCGGCGCCACGCGCGCGCTCTACTCGCGCGGCGATCTGGACCTGCTGTTCGCCTCGCCGCTGCCGCCGTCCAAAATCCTGACGTCGCGGGCTTTTGCCGTCGCGCTCGAAAGTTTTGGCGCGGTCGGCATTTTTCTGCTGCCCATCGCCGTCGACGCGGCCTTGCAGGGCCAGCCGGCGTGGCTGGCCGCGGCGCCGGCGCTCGCCGCCACCGCGCTGCTCACCACCGGACTGGCGATCGCCGCCACGCTCGGCCTGTTCGCGCTGCTCGGCCCCAAGCGGACCCGCAGCGTCGGGCAGGTCTTGGCCACCCTGGTCGGCGCCTGGTTCGTGGTCTGCGCGCAGATTTTCAATTTTCTGCCCACCGACTGGCGCGCCGCCTTGAGCGCGCAGATGGACCATCCGGCGCCCGGCGGCTTATTTGACCCGGCCACGCCGCTGTGGCTGCCGGCGCGCGCGGCCGCAGGCGAGGGGTTGGCCCTGGCGCTGTGGAGCCTGCTCGGGCTTGGCGTGTTCGTCGCGGCCGTCGCTCTGCTCGGCCGCGCCTTTGCCCGCGGAGCCCTGAGCGCGGCCGGGGAGGCTCAGCTCGTTCAGGTCGAGCGGCGTGATCAAAAATTTCGCTGCGACCGCGCCGGCGCCCTGCGGCGAAAGGAATGGCGGCTTTTGGCGCGCGATCCCTATCTGGTTTCGCAAGTGCTGCTGCAATCGCTCTACACCCTGCCGATCGCGCTGGTGATCTGGAAGGCGCTCGGCGCGGGCGGGATCGCCGTTTCGGTGTCGCCGGCTTTGGTCGCGGTGGCCGCGCAGATTTCCGCGGCGCTGGCTTTTCTCGCGGCCTCAAGCGAGGAGGCCGGCGATTTCGTCGCGACGGCTCCGGTTTCGCCGCGCGAGCTGTTGTTGCGCAAGCTGGAGGCGGTGGCCGCCCCCGTCGCGCTGTTCCTGGTCCTGCCGCTGGCGGGTTTGGTCTGGGCCGACGCCTTTGTCGGCGCGGTGACGATCGTGTTCGCGACCTTGGCGGCGGCCTCGACGGCGGCGCTCAATTTCTTGAAACCGCTGCAAAACCGGCGCGGCGACCTGATCAAGACCCATGCGCAGAACAAGCTGGTCGGTCTCGTCGAGCACGGGCTGGCGCTGTGTTGGGCGATCGCCGCCCTGCTGGCCTGCCTGCGCCAATGGGAGGCGGCGCTCCCGGTTGGCGCGGCGCTGGTGCTGCTGGCGCTCAACGCGCCGCGCAAGCCGCGGACCGCGCCCCAGCCCGTCTGAGAGTGCAGCTCCCTGAAAATGAAAGCGCTTCGCGCCCGCCTCTCGCGCGGGTTCGCGCCAGTTAACGTAGCGTTATCTATTCGCGACATTCGAACGAATTCGGCAAGACCTCGTTAAGCTCGGCAGTCGATGTTGACGTGCGTCAACTACCAAAGCCATCGATCGGATTGCGCTATGAAAATCCATGCCGCCCCCCTCCTGCTCCTGTCCCTGGGCTTGAGTCTGGCGGGCGTGAGCGGCGCCGGCGCCGTGGACTGGTACACGGGCGACAAGACCTCGGAGCCCGACTACGCGCCCTCGATCGTGATCGACACGTCCGGCTCCTTCGCCAGCACCAGCGATTTCGGCGCGGTCGCCGTCACCGGCGCGATCGACGGCAACCTGCGCCAGAGCGGCTTTCTCGGACGCGCGGAATTCGTCGGCGGCGGCTATCGCTACGACGCCACCAATGCCGGCGTCACCCAGCTCATCCACGCCACGCAGATTTCCGGCGGCGCGCTGGTGGGCTACAATTGGGTGTCGCCGAACTGGACCTTCGCCTTGTTCGGCGGCGCCCAGGTGGTCAATACGTCGCTGAATCCGTTCGACCCCAATAACGCCACCAACGGAACCCATGTCGGCGCGAAATTCGTCGGCGAGTTCTATGGCAATCCCACGGATAAAACCATGTTCAGCGGCTACGCCTCCTATGGCACGGCCATCAACGATTATTACACCCGCTTCAAGGCCGGCTTCGCCATTGCCCGCCAGGTGTTCATCGGTCCGGAATTCCTGGCCTTGGGCAACCAATTCTACAACGAATACCGCGGCGGCCTGCACCTGAGCGGTTTTACCCTGGGACAGTTGACCTTCGGCATTTCCGGCGGCTTCTCCAGCAACAGGGTGACGGGATCGGGCGCCTACGGCATCGTCGATGCGCGTCTGGGTTTCTGACCGTTTATATCGAAAACATTGAAGACGCGCCGACGCATGATAGTCGGCGCTTTTATTTTGAGGCGAATGCGGAAGAAATAAATTATTAATTATAACGCCGATACACATTTTAGGCTAACCATCAAATTAACCAACAAATAATTGTCACCCTCTAGGTTGCTGACCTAGGGGAATGCAATGTCCGTTAAGTTACGTGTCCTGACCTGGCTTTCAGCCGCCTGTGGCGCCGCGCTGGTGCTGACCCAACCGGTCAGCGTCGAAACCGAGCGCGTCTTTGGTCTCTCCGCGCTCGCGGCCATGGCCGGCGTGTGGATGTTCATGCGCGGCGCCCTGGCGCGGCAGCTGTTCATCGGGCTCGGCGTGTTCATCGTCGCCCGCTATTTCGTCTGGCGCGTCACGGAAACCCTGCCGCCCGCCTCCGATCCGGTCGGGCTGTTCTTCGGCCTGATCCTGCTCGCCGCCGAAGCCTATTGCGGTTTCATCTTCGCCATCAGCCTGACCGTGAACGTCGATCCGCTCAAGCGCAAGGATCTGCCGCGCGATCCCGACCAGGACCTGCCCACCGTCGACGTGTTCATTCCCACTTATAACGAGACCCGCGACATTATCGCGGTGACCGTGGCGGCGGCGAAGTCGATGGACTATCCCGCGGAGAAGCTGAAGGTCTATCTGCTCGACGACGGCGGCACCGACCAGAAGTGCAATGACGAAAACGCCGAAAAAGCCGCCGCGGCGCGCGAAAGACGCGCCGAATTCCAGAAATTGTGCAAGGAGATGGGCGCGACTTATCTCACCCGCGCCCGCAACCAGCACGCAAAAGCTGGCAATCTCAACGCCGGCCTGAAACATTCGTTTGGCGAAATCGTCGTGGTGTTCGACGCCGACCACGCGCCGTTCCGCGCCTTCCTGCGCGAGACCGTCGGCCATTTCCAGCGCGACGAAAAACTGTTCCTGGTGCAGACGCCGCACGTCTTTCTCAATCCCGACCCGGTCGAGAAGAACCTGCGCACCTTCCACGAAATGCCGTCGGAGAACGAAATGTTCTATTCGACGACGCAGCGCGGCCTCGACAAATGGAACGGCTCGTTCTTCTGCGGCTCCGCGGCGCTGTTGCGGCGTTCGGCGCTGGAGGAGGCGGGCGGCTTTTCCGGCGTCACCATCACCGAGGATTGCGAGACTGCCTTCCATCTGCACGGGCGCGGCTGGACCAGCGTTTTCGTCGACAAGCCGCTCATCGCCGGCCTGCAGCCCGAGACCTTTTCCTCCTTCATCGGCCAGCGCTCGCGCTGGTGCCAGGGCATGATCCAGCTCATGCTGCTGAAGAATCCCTTCTTCGCCAAGGGTTTGGCGCCCATGCAGCGGCTCGCCTATCTGTCGAGCATGACCTTCTGGCTGTTTCCGTTTCCCCGCCTGATCTTCATGCTGGCGCCGCTTCTGTATATTTTCTACGACGTCAAAATCTTCGTCGCCAATGTCGAGGAGGCCATTGCCTATACGGCCATCTACATCGTCGCCAATATGATGATGCAGAACTATCTCTACGGTTCGCTGCGCTGGCCCTGGGTCTCGGAAATCTACGAATATGTGCAGGGCGTCTTCCTGTTCCGCGCGATCATTTCGACCGCGATGGCGCCGCGCAAGCCGACCTTCAACGTCACCGCCAAGGGCGAGACGCTCGACCACGATTTCCTCTCCGAACTGTCCTGGCCGTTCTTCCTGATCTGGGGGTTTCTCGTCGCCGGCGAAGCGGTGGCGATCTGGCGCTACATCTACGATCCCGACGCCAATTCGCTGATGCTGGTGGTCGGCCTGTGGACCGCCTTCAATCTGGTCATCGCCGGCGCGGCGCTGGGCGCGGTCTCCGAGCGCCGCCAGCCCGACCGCTACCCGCGCTTGGGCGTTGACCGCCAGGGGGCGCTGGAGGTCAATGGCGAACTCCATCCCGTCCTCGTGAAAAACGTGTCCGCCGGCGGCTGCGCCTTCGCCTTCGCCGACGAGGCGCCCTATCGCTTCGGCGCCAGCGCCGCCCTCGCGCGGCTCCATGTCAAGCCGATGCCGGGGGCGCCCCTGCCGGCGCAGGCGCTGAGCCTGCCGTTGCGCATCACCCGCGGCGGTCCCGGACCGGACGGGCTCCATGGCGCCGTTTTCGACACGCTGCGCGACCGCGACTATTTCGCTTTGGCCGAATTGATGTACGGCGATTCCGAGGCGCTGCCGCGCTTCCTGATGAGCCGGCGCCGCCACAAGACCATTCTCGCCGGCACGGCGCGGGTGATGCTGTGGGGCGTGCGCGAACCGTTCCGCGCGCTGCGCTATGCGATCTGGCCGTCTGGGGAGAGCAGCGGCCAGGAGGCGCCCGCGCCGTCGCCCGCGCCCAATCCCGGCCGGCGCGCGCCGGTCGACGCCGCCTATGCTTCGGAAATTTCCGCCGCTCTGTTGCGCCAGACGCTCGATCTCGCCGCGGCGCGCATGGCGCGCGAGGCGCCGCGCAAGAAGGGGGAGGCGGCCTGATGTTGTTCCCAGCCAAAAAGCTTTCTTTTTCCGCGCTGGCCGCCGTCCTCTCGCTCGCCGCCGCGGCCGCCCAGGGGCAAAGCCTGATGGCGCCCGCGCCGCTGTCGCAGCTTCCGCTGATCGGGGCCGCGCCGAAATGGGCGCCCGCGCCCAGACCGCCGTCCGCGCCTTCGTCGCAACAAATCGATTACGCGCCGGTCTCCGCGATCCTCGACCCGCATGTCGGCGAGGCCGTGCTGCGCCATCTGCCCAACAACATCCAGGGGTTTCGCCTGCAAGGCGAAAGCGGCGCCTCGGAATGGCCGATCTATCTGTCGGAAACTCAGGCTTTGCGCAAACTGTCGTTCCGCATCGGCTATCTCTCCGCGGTTTCGGTGATGCCGGAGGCCTCGACCCTCACGGTGTTCATCAATGACGTCGCCATCGGCCAGACCCATATCAACGCCCCCAACAAGGCCGAGCAGGTCGATTTCGCCGTGCCCCCGGAACTGCTGCGTCCCGGATTCAACGCAGTGCGCGTCGGCGTCGACCAGCGCCACCGCGTCGATTGCTCGCTCGCCGCCACCAATGAATTGTGGACCCAGATCGACCCGTCGCGCACCGGCCTGCTGATTCCCGGCGCCGAGGCCGGCGTGCGCGACATCGCCGATCTGCCCGCGCTGCCGCCGGACGCGCAGGGCGCCCTGCCGATCCGCGCCGTGCTGCCGGGCCGCACCAGCGCCGCCAATGTCGAGCGCATGATCCGCGCCGTCCAGTTCATCTCGACCCACGGCCGCTTCGAGCAGCCCTCGGTCGATGTCGGCCCGATGGCCTCGGGCGACTATGGCGTCAATCTCGTGGTCGGGCTCTACGAGGATGTGGCGAAACTGGCCGATCTCGACGGCGATCTCTCCGGCCTCGGCCCCGTCGAAGGCCCACGCCTCGCGCTGCTGGCGGCCACCCCGTCGCGTCGCGCCACCATCGTCATCACCGGCTTGACCGAGGATGACGTCAACCACGCTTTGGCGGATTTCGCCCGTGAACCGCCGCGCAAGGGTTCGCCGGAAGGCTTGCGCGCGGCGCAGAGTTTTCCCGGCTATCGCATCGGCGGCGGCCAGACTCTTCGCCTGCGCGATCTCGGCCTGCACAGCCAGGAGTTTTCCGGCCGGTTCTTTCGCGCGGGTTTCAATATCGTTCTGCCCGCCGATTTCTACCCCGCCAATTACGCCAAGGTTCCGCTCAATCTCTCCGGCGGCTATGTGGCCGGCCTGTCGCGCGGCGCGCAAATCCTGATCTCGATCAACGGCCGCGACGCCGTGAGCGCGCCTTTGCCGGCGAATGGCGGCGGCGTGTTCAAGGACAAGACCCTGCCGCTGCCGCTCGGCTTTTTCCGGCCGGGATTGAACCGTATCGAAATCGCCGCGCAGGCGCCAACGCCCGAGGACGCCGTCTGCGACCCGGTGAAGATGCTGGATGCGAAAAAGCGCTTCCTGCTGCTGGATTCCACGCAATTGCGTCTTCCCGATCTCGCCCGCATCGGCCGCTCCCCCGATCTGGCGGTGACCGCGACTGGCGGCTTCCCGTTCATCGGCGCGGGCAAGCAGCCCAAAATGTTCCTGCCCGCGCCCGACCGCAATTCCATCGCCGCCGCCGCGACGCTCGCCGGGCGCATGGCCGCCTCGGCCGGGCGCCCGATCGACTTCCGCCTGACCTTGACGCCGCCGCCGGAAGGCTCGGGCGCGACGCTCGCCATTCTCGACGGCCGAACCCTCGACGACGAGACCGCGCAAAAATTCGGCGTCGACGGCGCGCGCCTGCGCGAGGCCTGGCGGGAGCGGTTCGACGCCAGGGCGTCCGTGGCGGAGGAAAGCCTGTCGGATTTTGAATCGCGGGCGCGCAACCGGTTGGTGCTGCAGAAAAACCTGCCGGCCGCATGCCATATGAGTAAGCGCGCGGTCGCGGCGGCCAGCGCCGCGGCGCCGCCGGAGCCGCCGCCGACGATGGAGGACGCCCATGCGCAGGGCGGCGACGGCGAGCGCGATCTGGTCGCCGCCTGGGCGCGCGACGGGGCAACCGAAGATTTCTGGCGCCGGACCGGCGCGGTTTTCGGCGCCGCGAGCGATGGTCTCGCCCGGCTGACGCGCGGCGCCTGGAACGGCGCCCGCCATTTCGCCGCCGGGGGCGGGGAGGAGCGCGCCGCCAAGCGTGTCTACCGGCCGAGCAATTCGCTGGTCATCGCCCAGGTTCCGCTCGGCGCCGGCGCCGACGACATCTGGACTTTGGTGACGGCGCCCAATGCCGCGTTGCTCGCGGAATCCGTCAATTGCCTGTCGGATCCGCGCGTGTGGCGCCAGGTCGAGGGCCGGGTGGCGGCGCTCGACGCCTCGAGCGGCGAGATCGCCCATCTCGAGCCGGGAAGCCTGCGCTTCGTCGCCACACAGCCGCTGTCGGTCTCCAACCTGCGCCTGATCGCGGCAAGCTGGCTGTCGCTCAATTCCGCCGCCTATGTCGCGCTGGCGCTGCTCGCGGCGCTGCTGTTCGGCGTCGCGACCTTCGTTTTCGTCCGCTCGGTCGGCAGGAGGCAGGAATGCGACTGATCCGCCTGGCCATGCTGGCGCTCGCCGCCGCGCTGGCGTTTTCGCCCGCCCACGCGCAACCCGTCGAAGACGCGCCGCTCGATCTCGACGCGACGGAAAAGAAACTCGGCGGCGCGCTGAAGGCGCCGGAGCTTTGGGCGCTCTACAAGGCGCGGTTCATCTCCGAGAGCGGGCGCGTCATGGACAGCGCCAATGGCGGGATCAGCCACAGCGAGGGCCAGGGTTATGGCATGCTGTTCGCCGTCGCCGCCGACGACCGCGCCGCCTTCGACCGCATCTGGGGCTGGACCCGCGCCAATCTGATGGTGCGCGACGACCAGCTGCTGGCCTGGCGCTGGGAGCCCAATGCGCGCCCGGCGGTCGCCGACATGAACGACGCCTCCGACGGCGACATTTTGGTCGCCTGGGCGCTGGTGGAGGCGGCCGAGCGCTGGAACGATCTGTCCTACCGCATCGCCGCCCGGCGCGTGGCGGTTGAGGTCGGCCGCAAATTGCTGTTGCTCGGGGGCAAGGACGGCCCGCTGCTTTTGCCTGCGGTCGCCGGTTTTTCCAAAGAGGATCGCGCCGACGGACCCATCGTGAACCTGTCCTATTGGGTGTTCCCCGCTTTCGCCCGGCTGCCGCGCGCCGCGCCGGAAGTCGATTGGGCCGGCCTGACCCAGTCGGGCCTCGCCCTGTTGCGCGCGTCAAAATTCGGCGCCGCCGGACTGCCCGCGGACTGGCAGAGTTTTGTCGACGGCGTCCCGGCGCCCGCAAAAGGCTTTGCGCCCGCCTTCTCCTATGATGCGATCCGCATTCCGCTTTACATGGCCATGGCCGGGGTGGGAGAGCGCGCCGCCTATGCGCCCTTCCTGGCGTCGTGGGAGCGGACCGGCGCCGTGGCCGCCGTCGATCTCGGCGGCGGCGGCGAACGGGCCTTTGGCGAGCCCGGCTATGAGGCGGTCGCGGCGCTCGCCCAATGCGCCGTGCAGGGCAAGAAACTGCCGGGCGATTTCGCCGCGCCGCGCCCGGGCCAGAACTATTACCCGGCGACCCTGCAAATGCTGGCGGTGATCGCCGCGCAGACGAGGTACGCATCATGCGCAAGAAGCTGACTCTTCTCGCGGGCGTCGCGCTCGCGCTGCTGGGCGCATCCCCGTTCGCCAGCGCCCAGGGGTCACGGGTCGAGGGATCGCGCGTCGAGGGGTCGCGGGTCGAGGGGTCGCGGGTCGATGAGAGCGCGCTGCGCTATTACGCCTCGACCGGGCAGGCCGAGCGCGCCCAGGCCGAAATACGCCGGCTGCGCGCGCTCTATCCCGCCTGGACGCCCCCCGACAATCTCTCGGAAAAGACGGCGGCCGGCGGCGCCGAAGAAGATGATTTGTGGGACCTGTTCGCCGCCGACAAGCTGCCGGAACTGCAGGCGGCGATCCTGGCGCGCCGCGCCGCCGAACCGGGCTGGGAGCCCTCCGCCGACCTGCGCGCCAAATTCCGCGCAAAATTGTTTCGCGCCCGCGTGCTCGGCATGGCCCGCGACGGCCGTTACCTCGACATCGTCCGCGAGCTGAAGAGCGGCGGCATGCGCATCGAGGGCGCCGATGTCGAGACGCTCTGGGCGGTGGCCGACGCCTGGCGCGCCAACAGGCAGAACGGACAGGCGCTCGAGATCTACAAGGGTATTCTCAGGGATGCGGTCGAGCCCGGCCCGCGCCTCGCCACCGTGGAGAAGGCGATCGCCGGCCTGCGCATGGAGGAGGCGGAACAGCTGATCGCTTTGGCCAAAAAGGGCGAGCTGGAGCCGATCTCCGTCGACATCGCCCGCGCCCGCATCGCCGCCTTTCTGCATGACGAGCGCAAGCCGGCGGTGGAGGAGGCCGATCTCAAGCTGTTCGCCGACTACGCCAAGAGCGACAAGGGTTTGAAGGATTCAAACCAGCCGGCGCTGCTCGGCTGGTATCATTACAAGCTGAAAAGCTACCAGGAGGCGCTCGACTGGTTCAAACTGTCGCTCGAACATGGCGGCGACGCCATGGTGGCGCATGGCCTGGCGCATGCGCTGCGCTATCTCGGCATGAAACGCGAAGCCGAGGAAGTCGCCTATGCCTGGCGCGAGCCGCTGGTCAACAATTCCATCCTGTTCATCGACATTCTCGAGCGCGACCTGACCCGGCCGATCCCGCCCTATGTCGAGCCGGAGCGCCTCGCCCGCTATGGCGAGGTCACCCTGCAGACGGCCTCGGGCGAGGGGGCGCAGGCGCTGGCCTGGTACGCCTATAATTCCTGCCAATATGACGCGGCGCTGCAATGGTTTACGCGCGCCGTCGCCTGGCATCCCAAGGAGCCGACCGTCTACGGGCTGGCGCTGACGCTGTCGCGGCTGAAGCAGGAGAAGGAGGCGATGGTCTGGATCAACCGCTATGACGGGCTGTTCCCGCTGGCGGTCGAGATCATTTTTCCGACGACGGCCAAGCCGCCGACGCCTTGCGACCAGCGGCTGGACCAGGTCGCCGCCTTCCGCTCCGGCGCTCCGGGCGTTCCGGGCGATCGGGGCGCGCCGCTTCCCTATGGCGCCGATCCGCGCGCCGTCTCCGATCCCACGGGACGCTATGCCTGGGGGCGCGTGACGCTCCCCGGCGCCGCCGGCGCCACGGGCGCGCCCGTGGCCAAACTCGCGCACGCCTTCCCGATCGCGGTCGCGGCGGAAAATCCGCTGCGTTTCGCCGCGGCGGGGCAGGGCGCGCCGCTCGGGCCCGCCGGCAGGGTTTCGGGTTTTGCGCAGGACCGCTTTGCGCAAGACCGCTTTGCACAAGACCGCTGGCAGACTGGCTTTCCCCTGGTCGCGCGGCGTGTGCCCGGCGTCGGCGCTATGCCCTACGAGCGCTACGGCTACGCGCTGCTGCCCGGCTACAATGGCGTGACGACCTCTTCCGCGCCCAAAGCCTCGGATCAGCTCGCGCCCGCGGGGACGCTGTGGTCGAAGGAGCCGCCCGACGAGTCCGCCTCCGACACGCCCGCCGCCGCGCGCGTCGACCCGCGTCCGCCCGTCGAAACCCGCGCCCCGCGCAACGGTTAAGGAAGATCAGACATGAAAGCCAAACTCGTCCTTCCCCCGCTGCTCCTTGCGTTGGCCGGCTGCAACACCTCCTCCTCCGGTCCGAGCCTCGACATGATGGCGCAGGCCGCCGGGCCGGCCGCCCTGGTCCACGCCACGCCGCCGCGCGCCGCCTCGCCCGACAGCGCGCTGGCGCGCCTGCCCGACGCGGCGGGCGCGATCAAGGCGGTGCGCGAGCGCCACTACCCCAACGGTTATGGCCAGGACATCGTGCTGGCGAGCGATGCGCCGGGCGGGGCCAGCCATATTGCGGTCTCCATCCAGAACGGCCCCGCTTCTGCATCGACGGAAAAGGCGCCGGTGTGGAAGCCGGGCGAGGCCGGAATCAAGGCCGAACTGGCGCGCGAATTCCCGGGCCTGGCGATGCGGGTGGTGGTCAACGGCGGCTATGAGAACCGCTATGGCCGGTTCGGCGTCGCCGTCGGGCGCGACGGCGAGGCCCTGCGCTGCATCTATGCCTGGCAATATGTCGACGACGCCCGCCGCAGTTTCGGACATGGCGCGCGCATCACCCTGGCGGGCGGCGAGGCCGCGCCGGCGGCGATGCGCATAAAACTCTGCCGGACCGATCTCACGGTGGACGAGCTGGTGGCCCAGGTCCAGGCGCTGCAGGTCGATATTCCCGAGGGGTACGAATCGGCGCCGGTGGCGCTGCGCATCGCGCCGGAGCAGGCGCCGCGCCTGCGGGTCGCGCGCGCGCCGGCGCGCCCGGCCGCAGCCCGGCGTCCCGCCCGCCCGGCGCAAGAGTCGCCGAGCCAGGAGCCCGTCGGCTATCAACCCTACGCCACACAGCCGGCGCCGGCCTATGCGCAGGCTCCGATGGCGGCGCCGGCCGCGCCCAGCTATGGCGGGGTTCCGCCGGCCCCGGCGGCCTCTGGGGGGCCGCGCTATCTGGCGCCGGTTCCCGCCGCAATCGTGGGAACGGGCGCCGCCAATCTCAATCCCAGCCTGCCGCCGCAAGCCTATCGGGGGCCGACCTCGCGCGGAACGGGGGAGGCCGCGGCGTCGACGCAGAATCCCTATCGGCGCGACGGCGCCCAGAGTTATGACGGCGCTCCCGTCAGCGCCATCGCGCCGGTTCGCGCCGCTGAAGGCGCCCCGCGCGTGCTCCCCCTGGCGGCCGGCGACAACTGAATTCGCGCATTGACGGACAGATCATGTGCAGGACGCGCGGCCGAAAAGTCCGCGCGTCCCTGTCTTGTCGCGGCGGAAGGTCCGCCAATGCATGGAAAGAAACCATGCATAAATCATTTTCACTACGTAATAGAGTGATTGTTGCGAATATGAACATTTTAATATAATCTATACATTGATTGCAGGCGCGATTAAAGTGTTGTTTAGGGCTACATGCCTAGTCTTCGGGCGCTTTCATGAGGAAGGCGCCACGAAGGAGCAGAGCATGAAGCTCGCCTACTGCAAACCGGCCGGTGCAGCGCCGGACTTCAAGCCGCACCAGTGGACCGACGTCCGGCTTTGCCTCGAACAATGTCGCGCCAGCGCAGCGCACCAGCCTGAACGGGTGGCGCGGCGCCTGGAGCAGATGTTGCGGCGTTTCGCCGGCGCCCTGGAAAAGGACGCCGTGGAGCAGAACGGCCATGACCTGTTCGCGCAGGCGCGCCGTCTCGAGGAAATGGTCGCCTGGCTGGTCGACATGCGCCGGACGCACGAGGAAACCCTGTGTCTCCAGCGCAATCTGACCCGATTGATGCACGAAGTGTTCCGCACGCCGGAATGGCGGCGGTCGCAGATCCAGGGCCTGTGACGCAGATTTCCCTCTCCCCGTCGCCGGGGAGAGGGACGAAGTCCGCCCCTGATCATAAAGCTGATGGAAAAACGTCTCGGCTCAGCTGCGCGAGGCCATGAACAGCAATTGGGTGTCGAAGGCCGGCACCTTGGTGTAGCCGAGCGCGCGCAGGGCGCGCGGCGCCTCCACGTCGACCACGGAATAGCCTTCCGCCGCGCTGCGCTGCGTCAGTTCGCTGGTTTCCTGCGCAAAGCTGCGCACGGGATCACTCACATTGGTCAGGTCGTCGGGCGACCATTTGGCCGCCCATCCCCATACGGTGTCGTGCCCGGGGGGCAGGTCGTGAGAAATGAAGTCCTGGGGCCGCGACGCGCCCCGGGCGAAAATGTTCATAATGTCCTCCCCTCCACGTCCGGTCCGGGTCGCCGTCTTGCGGCCGCCGCTTTTGCGGCTGTCCCGATCCTGACCTTGGAAAGGATAGGCCTTTAGCACTAGACGCGCAACCGGGAATTGATCTGCCTCAAGAGGGCGCCGACAAGGTGCCGTGCGTCACGCGTCGGAGGCTTCGGGGGCGGGGATGCGATAGACGGTGGTCGCCTTGATCCGCTCCATGGCGAAGCGCGAGGTGACCTTCTTCAGCGGGACGGCGGCGATCAGGCGCTGGTAGAAGGCGTCATAGGCGGCCGTATCCGGAACCACCACGCGCAGCAGATAATCGACGTCGCCGGCCATGCGATAGACATCCATCACCTCGGGCATGGCCGAGACGGCGGAAGCGAATTTCCCCAGCCAGGGCTGCGAATGGTCGTCGGTCTCGATCGAAACGAACACGGTCAGGCTGAGCCCGACCTTTTTTGGATCGAGCAGGGCGACGCGCCCGGTGATGACCCCCGCCTTCTCAAGCTTTTGCACCCGCTTCCAGCAGGGGGTCTGCGAAAGGCCGACGCCGCGTGACAGATCGGCGAGCGCGATGGTGGCGTCCTCCTGGAGCAGTCCCAGGATTTTCCGGTCGATGGCGTCGAGGCCCTTCATCCTACTGCTGGGTCTGCCAGCTGGCCTGTCGGGCGGCGGTCACTTTCAGGCGCGTCTCCACCGTCGGCTCGGCATAGCCGGAAAAGGCCTGGCGCCAGGGCGCCGCGGCCCAGTAATCGACGCCATGGGCGAGGCGCAAATGGGCGTCGCGCGGGCAGAACCCCAGCGCCGCGTCGAAAGCCACCCAACCGATGTTTTCGACATGGGCTTCCGCCCAGCCATGAAAGGCGGCGCCTTCGGCGCCGTCGAGCAACAGGCCCGAGACGAAACGCGCCGGGATGTTTTGCGCCCGCGCCGCCGTCACAAAAATCTGGGCGATCTCGCGCGCGCAGCCCTTGCCCTCGGCGAACACCTCCGCGGCGGCGCGCGGCGCCGAATCCGTCGGCGCGAAGGCGATTGTTTCGTTCAGCGCGCCCATCAATTGGTGCAGGCGGCTCAGCCGGTCGGCTCCGTTGATGGTCTTGGCGAAGTCGACGATCTCCGCGCCGGGCCCATCGTGGCAATGGCGCAGGAACAGATCGAGCGGCTGCTTTTCGTGCAGCCCGTGGGCCACGCCCGCCGCATCCTGGGTTTCGACCTGGCCTTCCGCCGTAAGGACGATTCGCTCCAGCGGCCCCGCATGGGAGCAGCTGTGCGACAAATTGCCATAGCCGTCCTCGCTGCGGCGCAGGGTGGCCACGGGCTCGACGCCGACGAACCAGTCGAGCACATGCAGGCTATCGAACGACCGCGGCGTCAGCCGCAGCAGCGTGTTCGCCGACCGCACCGGTTCGGAAAAAGCCACTTCGATTTGCAGGGTCACTCGCGCGCGCATGGTCGCACCTTATCCGAGGAGATATTGTTCGGCTATGGCGTTGGCGAGGCCGTTGTTCTCGGTGATGAAGCCATCGACGAATTCATGCAGCCCCGACTGGAAGATCTCCTTGATCGAGGCGTTCTCCAGCTTGCGCTGGATGGCGCGCGCCTGGCGCTGGGCATTGCCGTGGCGGCCGTACTGGTTGCCGATCGCGTCGAGCCAGCGCACCACCTCGCTGGTGCAATGGATCAGCGAGCGCGGCATTTCCTGGCGCAGGATCAAGAGGTCCGCGACGTTCCACGGCTTGATGCTCTCGCGATAGACCCAGTGATAGGCGGTGAGCGCCGACACCGAACGCAAAATGGCGCTCCACTGGAAATAGTCGACGGAGCCGCCGAGCGGCTCATGCTCCGGCAGCAGCAGCTGATATTTCACATCCAACACCCGCGCGGTATTGTCGGCGCGCTCCAAGGACACGCCGAGCCGGGCGAAATAATAGATGTCGTTGCGCAGCATGGTGCGATAGCCGAAGCCGTCATAGAGGCTCGAGGTCTCCTTGACGAAGTCGAGGAAGCCGATCAGCGCTTCGCGGTCGATGGCGGTGGGGTCGCTGTGCCTTTGCTCGAAGGCCTTGAGCTTGATCCAGGCGCTGTTGATATGCTCCCACATTTCCACCGTCAGCGCGGTGCGCACGGCGCGGGCGTTGGTGCGGGCGAATTCGATGCAACTGCGGATGCTGGAGAGATTGCGCGGGTCGAACGCCAGATAGGCGATGACATTGGCCTCGTTGGCGACGTCGAAATGTTTGGGAAAGGTTTCGTCGGCGCCGGAGGCGATCAGCACGCTGGTCCATTCGTCCTGCTTGGCCGCATAGGTGGTCGGCAAAGCGGAAATGCGGTTCGACGCTTCGATCAGGCGCGCCAAAAAGTCGGCGCGCTCCAGATAACGCGAAACCCAATAAATATTGTCGGCGGTGCGGGCGAGCATTTGTGATCCTATTTCGCGTTGGTCGCCAAAACCCAGGTGTCCTTGGTGCCGCCGCCCTGGCTGGAATTGACCACGAGCGAGCCCTCCTTCAGCGCCACGCGGGTGAGGCCGCCGGGGACGATGCGCACGCCATCCGCGCCGGAGAGCACGAAGGGGCGCAAGTCGACATGGCGCGGCGCAACGCCGCCCTGGAAGGAGGTGGGGCAGGTCGACAGCGACAGAGTGGGTTGCGCGATGAATCCGTCGGGATCGCTGAGCAGCTTTTGCCGGAACGTCTCGATCTGCTCCTTGCTGGCGTGCGGGCCCACCAGCATGCCATAGCCGCCGGAGCCGTTGACCTCCTTGACCACCAGTTCGGACAGGTGCTCGAGCACATATTTGAGCGCGTCCTGTTCGCGGCAGCGCCAGGTCGCGACATTCTTCAGCTTGGGCTCCTCGCCAAGGTAGAAGCGGATGATGTCGGGCATATAGGTGTAGACGGCCTTGTCGTCGGCGACGCCGGCGCCGGGCGCATTGGCGAGCGTGACATTGCCGGCGAGATAGGCGCCCATCAGACCGGCGGCGCCCAGTACGGAATCCGGCCGGAACACCAGCGGATCGATGAAATCGTCGTCGACGCGGCGGTAGATGACGTCGACGCGTTTCTCGCCTTCCGTCGTCTTCATATAGACGATGTCGTCGCGCACGGTGAGGTCGCGGCCCTCGACCAGTTCGACGCCGAGCTTGTCGGCGAGGAAGGAGTGCTCGTAATAGGCGGAGTTGAACTGGCCGGGCGTGAGGATGACGATGCGCGGATCGTCGGCGCAATGGGGCGGGGCGGCGGAGCGCAGCGAAGCCAGGAGGTTGTCGGGATAATTGTCGACCGGCAGCACCGCATGGCCGGCGAACAGGCCGGGCAGCAACCGCATCATCATCTCGCGGTTTTCCAGCATGTAGGACACGCCGGACGGGGTGCGGCAATTGTCTTCGAGGACATAGAAATCCTCGTCGTCGACGCGGACGATGTCGATCCCCGCGATATGGGTCCAGATGTCGTGCGGGGCGCGGTGGCCCTGCATTTCCGGCCGGTAGCATTCGTTGCGGAAGACGAGGTCCGGCGGAATGATTCCAGCTTTCAGCACCTCCTGGCGGCCGTAGATGTCGGTCAGGAACATGTTCAGCGCCTTGACGCGCTGGATCAGCCCGGCCTCGAGCCGCGCCCATTCGTCGGCGCCGAGCAGGCGGGGGATGATGTCGAACGGGATCAGGCGTTCGGCCGCCTCCTTGTCGCCATAGACGGCGAAAGTGATGCCGATCTTACGAAACAGCAATTCCGCCTGTTCGCGGCGGGCGTCGAGAATTTCGGGCGGCGCGGCGCGCAGCCAGTCGGCGACCCCGCTGTAGATGGCGCGCGGGTCCGTCGCGCCGTTGGTCATTTCATCAAAAAAGCCCTGGGACATCGGCCGCATCGCCCTCGGAAAATCATTGTTTTGCAAGGAAGGCGCCGCGCGAGTCGCCTTGATCCCCTTGCGCTTGAACCTAGCTTAAATGTCTTGGGAGAGGCTGTGGTGTCTAAATTTTATGCAGATTGCGCCGAAACGGCGCAATTCGTGAGCGAATGCTCGGAATTGCCTAATCGTCAGGCTTAACCTAAGTCAAGACGTTTGCCGCGAACTCCGTCGTCACGGCGCGTTGGCGGCGCGCCGGGTCGCCAGCAGCTCGCCGCGCCGGTCGAGGATCGGATAGGCGGCGGCGATGATGTGGCCGTTGACCTGTTTCAGGCCGCGCACCAGTTCGAGCCGCAGCGCGCTGGCCTCGGCGGGATCGTCGGTTCGCGCCGCGAGCGCGTTGAAATGGGCTTGCGTCGCCTGCGCCTCCAAATCGCGGAACAAGGTTTTTTCGTCGAGCAGCAGATGGGCGGCGCGAACGTCGTCACTCATCAGCAGCGCGCAGGCGGCGCGCACATTGGCGGCGGTGCGGTCGAGCATGGCCAGAATTTCGCCGCGCAGCGGTTCGGGGACCGCGACGGTTTTCTTCAGATGTTTTGTCACGGCGCCGATCAGGTTTTTCGATAATCCCGCGCTCGCCTGCTCCATTTGCGCGACAAAGGTGAGGAGGATGCGCAGGCGCTCTTCGTCCTCGTCTCGCGAGTCCTCGCTGTCGAGCGAGGCCAGATAGGCGCGGATGGCGGCCGCCAGGCGCGCAACCGTCGCGGCGCGCCGGCGCGTGTCCGCGAGTTGGCGCCGGTCGCTGTCGCGCAGGCCCGCCTGGGCGCCGGCGATCATCTCCGTGACCAGATCGGCGAGACGGAGCGCTTCGCGCGCCGCGGCGCTCAGCGCCAGGGCCGGGGACTCGCGCGAGGGCGCGTCGAGATAGAGCGGCAAAGCGGGATCAGCGGGATCGGATTTTTGCGGCAGCAGGCGGCGCAACAGCGCGGCAAAAGGGGTCAGCAACGGGAAGACAACGAGGGCGATCGCGAGATTGAACAAAGTGTGGAAATCGACGACGACGCGGGCGATGTCGGGCTGGAGCGTCACCATGAACCGCCCCAGCGGCGCGAGCAGCGCCAAAGCCAATGTCCCCCCGACGAGCCGGGTGAGCAGATTGCCGACCGGAAGCCGCCGCGCCGCGGGGTCGTCGCCGCGCACGCCTTCGACCAGCGGATTGATCGCCGCGCCAATGTTGGCGCCGATCACCAGGGCGAAGGCGGCGTCCGGCGGGACGACGCTGCGCGCGGCGAGCGACATGGTGAACAGCACGGTGGCGACGCTCGAATGCGAGGCCCAGGTCAGCGCCGCGCCGAGCAGGACATCGACTGCCGGCTCCGCGCCGATGGCGCCGAACAGCAGGCGCAGATTGGGTGAATCCTCATAATGGGTCATGATGTCGAGCAATTGCCCGAGGGCGAGGAACATCAGGCCAAGGCCGATCAGGGCGCGGCCGGCGTCGCGGTTTCGGCCGCCGTCGCGCCGGAACAGCATCACGCCGATCAGCAGCAGCGCCGGCGAGACAGCCGCGATGTCGAAGGAAAAAGCTTGCGCCACGACGGTCGTGCCGACATTGGCGCCCAGCATCACCGCCAGCGCCGCCTCCAGTTCGACGGCGCCGGCGGCGCACAGGCCCGAGGTCATCAGCCCGGTCGCGGTGCTGCTTTGCAACAGGGTGGTCACCCCGAGGCCGGCGGCGAAGGCGCGGAAACGGTTGCGCAGCGCCGAACTCAAGACATCGCGCAGGCGCGGCCCAAAGGCGCGCTGCACGCCGGACTGCACCATATGCGAGCCCCACAGCAGCAGGGCGACGGCGCCGGCGAGATTCAACAAGGTCAGCGGAAAGGTCATCATGTCCTCCGCGCGGAAAAGTCTAGTTGTGCTGTAGACTATTCGCAAACAAGCCCAGCATCAAACCGGGCCTGTCGCCGAAAGTTTCGCGCGGAATGGATCGGCCTTAACCGCGGGCCGCTTTTCGGTCCCGCTGCTCGCTCTTCGGCTTGTCGGTCTTCGTCTTGTCGGTCTTGGCGTCCGGCGCGGCGAGGCCCCAGCGCATCAGCATGATGAGCGTGCCCGCCGCCGCCGCGATGCAGACCAAAGTGGCGAACAGCGAGCCGTGGTCGCTCTCGGCAAAGGGCAGGTTTTTGGTGTTCATGCCGAAATAGCCGGTGACAAAGGTCGCGGGCAGCAGCACGGCGGTGACCAGGGTCAGTAGATACAGCCGGTCGTTGGTCTCGAGCGTCAGAATGGCGTTGATCTCGTCCTGCAACATGCGGGCGCGATCCTGGAGGTTGTTGACGTCGCGGGTCAGCGAGGCGGCGCGCTGGCCCAGGCCCGAGGCGATGGCCGCGAATTCCTCGTCGCGTTGCTCGTCCGCTTCCTCCTCCATGCGCTCGAAGGTCGAGTGCAGGCCGCTGACCTGCCGCGCCATGCGCACCGCCTGGCGCCGCGCCCGGCCGAGCCCGGCGCGCTGGTCGCGACCGCGTCCCTCGATCACCACATTGTCCTCGATCTGGTCGAGGGTCTTGGCGATGGCGCGGCACATTTTCATCGTGCAGTCGCAGATGTGCGACGCCAGCATCTCCAGCAGCACGCCCGGGCTTTCGACCTTGGCGCCCTGGGCCAGCGCCCGGCGGGTGGTCTGCGCCGAATAGAGCGCGGCGCGCCGCGCCGTGATGAGAAAGCGCGGACCGCAGGCGAAGCGCAGAAAATCGGAGTCCATCCGCGCGCCGTTGATGTCGATCTGATGGTCGATGATCGCGCCGGAGACGACGCCCTCGGCGCGTTCGACGAACTGGTGGTCGACCTGACCGCTGAGCGCGTCGCGCGCTTCCTGCGACAAAGTGGGGATGTGGTGGAGAATGTCGTCGATCCGCCGGTCGACATGGTCGAGATGCGCCCAGATGAACCCTTCGGCGTCCGACGTGCCGAGACCGCGCAGGTCGTCGGCGGTTCCAGGCTCGGCATGGCCGGAGGCGTCGAAGCGGATGATCCAGACGCAGCCGGGAAGGCCGGTTTCCAACGCGGGTTTTAGTCGGTCGACGGACATGGATTTGCGCCTTTGATGGCGGGCGCGCCGGGCTTGAGGCCCGGCGCGAAACAAATTTTCAGCGAACCAGGATGTTGCGGAACTGCCAGGGATCGCTCTCGTCGATGTCGTCGGGGAAGAAGCCCGGACGCCCCTTCAGCGGGGTCCAGTCGGTGTAGACGCCGATGACCGGGCCGAGATAGGGAGTCTGGACTTCCAGGCAGCGCTTGTAGTCGAGTTCGTCGGCCTCAAGAATGCCGGCGTTGGGGTTTTCGAGGGCGTAAACCATGCCGGCGAGCACGGCCGAGGAGACCTGCAGGCCCGTGGCGTTCTGGTAGGGGCACAATTGCCGGGTCTCTTCCACCGAAAGCTGCGAGCCGTACCAATAGGCGCCCTTGGCATGGCCGAACAGCAGCACGCCGAGTTCGTCAATGCCGTCGACGATCTCGTGCTCGTCGAGAATGTGATGCTTCTCCTGCACCACGCCGCCGGCGCCGAACATTTCGTGCAGCGACAGCACCGCATCATCGGCGGGGTGATAGGCGTAATGGCAGGTCGGGCGATAGACCGCCTCGCCCTTGGCGCCGCGCACCGTGTAATAATCCGAGATCGAGATGGACTCGTTGTGGGTCACCAGAAAACCATATTGCGGGCCGGGGGTCGGCGCCCAGCTGCGCACGCGGGTGTTGGCGCCGGGCTGCAGCAGGTAGATGGCGGCGCCGCAGCCGGTCTCGTGCTTGCGGCCGTTGTCCGGCATCCATTTTTCATGCGTGCCCCAGCCCAGTTCCGCCGGCTGCATGCCTTCGGAAACAAAACCTTCCACCGACCAGGTGTTGACGAACACGCCGCGCGGTTTGGGATTGCGGGCGCGCTGGGTGTCGCGCTCGGCGATGTGAATGCCCTTGACGCCGAGACGCTGGGCGAGCGCCGCCCAGTCTTCGCGCGTCTTCGGCTCGGGCGCCGTGTCGCCCAGATCCTTGGCGAGGTTCACAAGAGCCTGCTTGACGAACCAGGAGACCATGCCCGGATTGGCGCCGCAGGTGGAAATGGCGGTGGGGCCGCCGGGGTTTTCGCGCTTGGACTTCAGCAAGGTCTCGCGCAGCGCATAATTGGTGCGGTCGCTCGCGCCGAGCGTCTTGTCGAAATAGAAGCCGGCCCAGGGCTCGACCACCGTGTCGATGTAGAGCGCGCCGATCTCGCGGCACAGCTCCATGATCGCCACCGAGGAGGTGTCGACCGACAGGTTGACGCAAAAGCCCTGGCCGCCGCCCTTGGTCAGCAGCGGCGTGAGCAATTCGCGATAATTGCACTTGGTGACGGCGCTGTGGACGAACTCATAGCCGCGCTCGTCCACCAGCTTGCGATCGGCGTCGGACGGATCAATGACCGTCAGCCGGGCGTGGTCGAATTCGAAATGCCGCTCGATCAGGGGCAGGGCGCCCTTGCCGATGGAGCCGAAGCCGATCATCACGATCGGGCCGCTGATGCGGCCGTGGATGGGCGATTTGGTCATTTTTCGTCCTTGTGCGGGAAAGTTTGCCGGCTAGATGGCAAAGGCGAAGGCTGGAGTCAAACTCCAGCCTTCGCCCCTGTTGCACAGCTTTGCGACAGTTCCGTGAGAGTTTTAGGCCGCCTTGCGGCGCGCCGCGACCGGCGCCGGTCGCCCCGTGGCCCGCAGCACGCCGGAAGCGCCCTTGAGCGCGCCCTCGCGCAGCTCGAGGCCTAAAAAACGCGCCTTGTCGACGGGACCCGGCATGTCCAGCGCCTCCATCGGGGCGCAGGAAAAACCGAATTTTTTGTAATAGGGCTCGTCGCCCACCAGGATCACGGCGTCATGGCCGAGCGCCGCGGCCTTCTCCAGCGCCATGCGGATCATCCGGCCGCCAAGCCCCTGCGAGCGCATCGAGGCGGAAATGGCGATCGGGCCGAGCAGCAGCGCCTTGCGGCCGTCGCCGGTCTCGATGTCCCACAGCCGCAGCGTGCCGACCAGCACATTGTCGCGCATGGCGGTGAAGGCGAGGCCCTCGGCGGGCAGGCGGTTTTCGCGCAGCCTCTCGCTGGACTTGCGGGCGCGGGTGAGGCCGAACGCTTTGTCCAGCAGGACTTCGCGGGCGAAGACGTCGCGCGGGACTTCGTCCCGGATCAGGATTTTTTCGCCCTGGGGCAGGGGGAGCGGATGCATGGTGACCTCCCAAGGTCAATGTGGCGTCGAGAGTGCGCTCCGACGGCCCAAGAGCCGGCGGGAGGAGGCGTCACGCGAACTGAAATGTCAGATTCGGGAGGGGCTCATCGAGAGCAGGTCGGTCTTGCGATGGCGCGAGTCATCGCGCGCATCGCCATCGTCGCGACCTCGGGAGGTAAGACAGTTCATGCATCGCGGCATCCCTTCGAAGGGCGCTTGAGCGCCACAGACCAACTTCGAGCGGATGAGCCCTGAGCCTTAATCTGCCCGCGCGATGGAGACGCGAACGCATTGTTTTCAAGGTCATCCAGGGTTTCCCTGGCGGAAAACCCGGTGCTGCGCCGTGTGCGATGGGAGGACCCACGCGCGTGCGGCAAGAGAGACAAGCCTCTTCGGTACGCCGGCTTTGGAGGCCGACAGAGACGAAAAAGCCCGGTCCGTCGTTGCTTCAAGTCGCGATCCCCCGAGGGGTCCGCCGGTTCGCATCCGGCCGCCGGTTTTTCAACCGACGCGCAACCACAGGCACGTGCGATTTGGGCAAGCGGAGAGATAGTCCAAATGCGCTGGGATGCAAGGGAAAAAATGCCGCAGCCGCAACTCTTTCGCGCCGCCGCCGCCCGCGCGCGCGGCAGGACGGCGCGGTATGGAGAAAATGTCATCCCCAGGGCTGCGCGTGCGGGCGTCAACGCCTTGCCGAACGCCGAAAAGCCCGCTACCAGCAAGACAATAGTATTGTATTGCCCCCGAGTCGCACATGCCCTCCCTTGATCGCCGTTTCGTCCTCAGCGTCCTCGCCGCCACTGGGGCCGCCGCGCTGGCGCCGCCGGCTCTGGCCAAGCCCGCCTATGCCCAGCTCGGCCCCTCGGACAAGGGCCAGCCGCCGCAGCCGCAGAAATTCACTTTCGAGGACGTGCTCAAACGCGCCAAGGAACTGGCCGCCGCCCCCTATGACGCCATCCCGCCGAAATTGCCGGAGGCTCTGGGGAAGCTCGATTTCGACTCCTATCGCGACATTCGCTTCAAGGCGGAGAAATCGCCGCTCAATGTCGGCCCGTTCCGCCTGCAGCTGTTCCATCCCGGCTTCATTTACACGCGGCCCGTGGTGGTCAACACCATCCGCGACGGCATCGCCACGCCCATTCCCTATTCGGCCAACCTGTTCGACTACGGCCGCAACAAGTTCGACCACAATCTGCCGGTGAATCTGGGGTTTGCCGGCTTCCGGCTGCACTACCCGCTCAACTCAGCCAAGGGTAATGACGAACTCGTCTCCTTCCTCGGCGCCACCTATTTCCGTTTCCTGGGACGCGGCCAATCCTATGGGCTTTCCGCGCGGGGGCTCGCGGTCAATACCGGCGGCGACGACGAGGAATTTCCGCTGTTCCGCGAGTTCTGGATCGACGTGTCCGACGGGGCCGAGCGGGCGACGATCTACGCGCTGCTCGACAGCGCTTCGGTGACGGGCGCCTACCGCTTCGACCTCTATCCCGGCGTGGAAAGCGTGATGGAAGTGACGGCGGCGATCATTCCGCGCCGCCCCGACGTCAAATTCGGCCTGGCGCCTCTCACCTCCATGTTCTTCACCGGCGAGGACAGCCCGCGCCCGCCCGAGGAATACCGGCAGGAGCTGCACGATTCCGACGGACTGCTCATGCATACCGGCGTCGGCGAATGGATTTGGCGGCCGCTGCGGGCGCCGCGCATCGGCGGCATGTCGACTTTTGAGGACAAGTCGATCAAGGGCTTTGGCCTCGTCCAGCGCGACCGCAATTTCGACCGCTACCAGGACATCGAACTGTCCTATGAGACGCGTCCGACCTATTTTGTCGAGCCGCACGGCGACTGGGGCGAGGGCCGCATCGAACTGCTGGAGCTCGCGACCAAGGACGAGACGGCGGACAATATCGTCGCCTACTGGACGCCGCAGAATCGCCCGGAAGCCGCAAAACCGTTCTACTATTCCTATCGCATCCGCTCGCTGCTCGAAGCCGCCGATCTCTCGCCCAACGGCCGTCTGGTCAATGTGTGGAAGACGGTTCCCAAGGCTTTGGGCTCGTCGGAGCAGGTCGGCGTGGGCTCGCGGCGGTTCATCCTCGATTTCGCCGGCGGCGACCTCGCTTATTTCCTCAGCGATCCCAGCCAGGTTGAGGTGTCCGCGACCGCATCGCGCGCAAAAGTGTTGCGCACGTTTATTGCGCCCAACCCGCATGTGCAGGGGTTTAGAGCGATGATCGACGTGCAGACCGATCCGGGCGTGTCCGTGGAAATCCGCGCCTTTTTGCACGCGGGGCCGCGCGCGCTCACCGAGACCGCGCTGATTCCCTGGATCGCGGAATAGGGCGGCTTTTTCCGGGAGCCTCGATCCTTGCCCTGGTTGCGGCGCGGCTTCCACGCCGGCCCGCCAGGAAAAACCCTCCGGCAGGTCGCATTGTGGCGCCGCGTGGATGGCCGGGACGACGCCCGGCCATGACGACATAGAGTTGCATCGCAATACCGACATTCGCGTCTCTGTGGAACCGACACTTTCCGCGGGCAGCCGTCCGCCCTGGCGCAACTTGCGGATCAGCGGTCATTCAAGGCAATTTATTCTCAAGCTCATATCTCGCTTGCAAGACGCGCGATCACATCGGCCATTCTGGTCGGAATGGAACTGGAGCCGGGCGCCCACTTGAGGCGCCCGTCAATGTATTGGAAGCCTGTCAGGCGCTCCCGCTCAGCGCTTGCTGAGTTTGTCGCGCAACACGGCGCGCACGACGCGGCCAAATTCGCGATCCTTGCGCCGCCGTTCGGCCAGACTGGCGGAATTGAACGCCTCCTCTGCGACCAGCTTTCTCCAGCGCGCAAGCCGTGCGGAATCGACTTGGCCCGCGTCGATTGCGGCGCGGACAGCGCAACCGGGCTCCGTTTCGTGCCGACAATCCGAAAACCGGCAGTGGCGCGCGGCCTCATCTATGTCCGCGAAAACCTCCGCGAGGCCGGCGTCGACGCTGGTCAGTTGCAGCTCGCGCAGGCCTGGGGTGTCGAGCGCCGCCGCGCCGCAGGCCAGAAAGCGCAACCGTCTGTGCGTGGTGGTGTGACGTCCCGTGTCGTCCCTTTCGCGCACCCCGGAGACCGCCGCGACCGGCTCACCGCAGAGCGCGTTGACCAGTGTCGATTTGCCCACGCCGGAGGAGCCGAGAAACGCCAGCGTGCGCCCCGGCCTCAGCCAGGGGGCGAGTTTTTGCGCAGGGTCCGGCCCGCGCGCGTCGAGCGCGACCACGCAGGCGCGCGGATCGATCGCCGCCGCCGCATCGGCGAAGGCGCGGGGATCGGCGATCAGGTCCGCCTTGGTGAGCAGGAGGACGGGCTCGATCTTCGCCTCGAAAGCCAGCGCGAGATAGCGTTCGAGCCGGGCGACGCTGAAATCCTGATTGCAGGAGGTGACGACGAAAAGCGTGTCGATGTTGGCGCCGATGAGCTGGACATCGCGACCTGTGCCGGGCGCCCGGCGCGCCAGAACGCTTTTTCGTTCAAGCAGACGGCTCGCCATCGGCCGACCCCGGTCGACCAGCAGCCAGTCGCCGACTGTCACATCCGGGCGCGGCGGCAAAAAAACCTCGAAATCGTCGCCGCGCGCTTCGAGGCCACTGCGGTGAACGGCGACGACGCGGGCGGGCGGCATGCGCGCCAAAACCTCGATGTCGATCTGGCTGGAGAAACTGGCGCTCCAGCCCAGCCGCTGCAAGGCCGTGGGCTCTCGATCCAGAGTGTTGCGATGAAGCGTTGATGGAAATGTGCGAAAAACGTCTCGCGCCATGGCGGCGAACTTTCAACTCTGGGCAACGCGCCGATGTCGGACCGGCGGTGCGGCTCCGAGGCGGTTGCGGCATGGGGGGATAATGGAAGGACACAAACGATCTCGAGCTCGCAGATCAGCGAACGTCACGATCCGATCGTCTTGATGTCTTGGGAGGACCCTCGTCCTCCCCGCCTCAGCGGGCCATACAATCTCCACAGGCAGAGTTGGACTGATTCTGTTCCTGACTACGCGCGAAGTCAATTGCTTCATACGCGCGGGCAGGACGTTTCCCATTTCTCCGACCTATTGGGCGTTTGGATCATCCTGTGAGCTGAACGCCATGAACAGGACGAGCGAGCGGATGTGCTGCGGCCAATCCGCAAGCTCTTGCGAACGCCACCGACGAAGGTGTTGCCGTCGAACATTAACCACGACGTTCTCGGCAGCGTTTCTTCTGTCCGCTTACGTCCACAACACCCCGTGAGCTTCCATTAAGCCACCGCCCGCAAACCGCCGATCAGGAGCGTAGAGCCTTGAGCGTCGCGGGGTCGTTGCCACGGTGACGGTTCTACGTTCGAGTCCGGCTCGAAGGGGACATTCCTGATAGGATCGGTGAGCGTCTCGTCGTGAGCCGAGATCTGCCGGTCGTATGGCAATCTGTAAGATACCCACGAGGCGCTGGCGAATGGCGCTGCGACGCAGGCCGATCTTGTGCGCCGGTTCAACGTGTCGCGCAGCACGACTTCGAGGTTAGTCCAATAATCTCGCGCTCGGCGTATCCAATCGACAAAATCGCTTGCGAAAATGACAAAATGTCGTCATGAATCGCCTGATTTGACGAAAGAGAACGACATGCTGGCAGAAAATGAGATTGACGAAGGCGTAGGCTTCTTCAAGGAACCTCTAACCCACGAGGAAATCGCCGAGGAATGGCGGACAGCGCTTGCCGAACTCGGATTAAGCCCAGTCGAGCTTGCTGATTACATGAAGAAACAGGGAGGGGATTACAGGCCCTATCAAACCATCCTGCGCGGCATACAGCGGATGATCGCCGGTGAAACGCGTGTCTCAGGCGAAATGTTCGTCATCGTGCGCATGTTGCTCAGGCAACATCGCCGCCTCAAGGCGCGACATCCGAACGTGGAATGGAGCCGAGTTCCGACCGGCGCTGTTTCTGCGCAGGTCGAGGGCTACACCGTGTTCTTGTCGCCGCAGAGCAAAGGACGTTGGATTGTCAGCTGCCGTGACGAGGCAGGTTTCAGCCCCGAATTCGGGCGTTGGCAGGATAGTCTACAGGCAGCAAAGAACAAGGCGCTCGTCTGCGTTGAAGAAGGCATGAGCGACATCGCTTATCTAAGGGCGGAGCAAGCAAAGGAATGACAAGGGCGGCCTGCGCCTGAGACCTGGGCTAGCTATCACGAACGGAGCGGACGCGGAGTTTCCAGTCTGGCTTACGGATTTCTCGCTTGCAAGAGATAGACCTTTTGCAAGCCGACGGGGCACCATGACGAAGGACGGTTTACGGTGGCAAACTGACCTGTTGCGGTGGCGCTCCTGTTCGTCCGCTTCCCGCCGATTCCAGACCGGCGCCCAAAGCTTTTCTGTGATCTTGTTTTGGCGCTGTTCGCTGGCGCTCCGAGAGGCTGTTTTTTGGGAATTTCTACCAAAAGTTGAAATCCGCACGAAAGAATTGATCGGAAATCGTGTTGTTTTCCGCATTTTCATGCAAAAAACGCGCAAAAAACGTCGGTTTTCGCGCATGCAACTCCGAGGTTGTTGCGGCGACCGGGGTGTGGCGGTTTCGGTGGGCGTCGAATAAAGCTTATATTATTCAATGGATTATGCAAAAACGTTTCACGTGGAACATAACAGGAACAAAAAAATTGCGTTTGTCAAGCGTGGGGGATTGGTTTTCACTTTTTACAAAATTGCGGGTTTTGGGCCCGTCTTTCGCGAAACGCAGTCGTCGCTCGCGTGATGCCTGGATTGCTTCGTCGCTGCGCTCCTCGCAATGACGGCGTCGAGGTCTTAAGCGCTCCGCGTTTGGTCGCGCGGCTTGGCGTCGCGGCTTGGCGTGGATGCCCGGCGCGAGGCCGGGGCATAGGACGGGAGTTAAAACCCGATCGCCAGCAGCAGGCCGATCGTCGCCAGCGTCACGGCGGCTGCGACGCCATAGGTCCCGAGTTTCAGCACGAGGCTCGGCCCGGCCTTCATGTCCTTGAGCGTCAAAAAAAGCCTTTCCGCCCCGTGCCAGAAAAACAGGGCGATCACCGCCAGCAAAACCAACTTTCCGATCGGGTTTCGCGCGAAGGCGAGCGCGTGGTCGTAGCTCAAAAAACTTTCGGGAATCCCTGTTCCGGTCGGCGCGAGCAGGCCGGTGATGAGAATGAGGGCCGGTCCGAACAGAGCCGAAACCATGCCGCCCGCGCCGAACAGCAGCCAGAAGATCGGCGAGATGCTGCGGGGATTGTCTCTGGCGGGTCCGCTCATCGAGTCACTCCCAGCACAACGAGCACCAGAGCCAGCGAGGTCGCGCCGGCGAGCAGGGTGGCGAGTCCCGTGATCTTTTTCGCCGGAACCGCCTCGCCGTTGACGATCAGCTTCGGCATGGTTTTGGGGAGCGTCTGGAACCAGGTGATCACGTGATAAACCACAGCCGCCAGCAGCAGCACATGCAGCGCCAGCGAGGTCGGGCTTTTCAGAAAGCCGACATAACCCGCCCAATTCTCCGGGCCGCGCGCAAGGCTCACGAGCCCCGCGAACAGCACGCCGCCATAGATCGCGACCGCCACCCCGCTCAATTCGCGCGCGGTATAGGCGCGATAGGGCGGCTTGGCCCACCAATTCCCCGGCTGCGGGCGCCGGTAGGGTCGGCTCTCGTTCATGGGGCTATTCCTTTCGCAGGAAGCGGAGAAAAAAGTCGAAGGCGCTGTTGGTCTTGTTCTGATTGACGGCATTGGCGGGGTCCACGCTCTTCGGGCAGACTTCCGAGCAAATGCCGACGGCGGTGCAGGACCACACCCCGTCCTCGCCATGAATGGCGTCGAGGCGCTTTTGCCGCCCGGCGTCGCGCGAATCCCCGTTGTAGCGCTGCAGCAGCGCCATCGCCCCGGGGCCGATGAAATCCGGGTTCTCGCCGAACTGCGGACAGGCGGCGTAGCACAGCATGCAATTGATGCAGTCGCTGAAGGATTCATAGGCCGCCAATTGCGCCGGCGTCTGCAGATACGGACCCTGCGCGATGGTCCGCGGCTCCTTGGGGATGATGTAGGGGTAGATGCTCTCGATCTTTTTGACGAAGCCGCCGACGCTGATGACGAGGTCGCGCTCGATGGGAAAATTGTTGAGCGGCTCGACGGTGACCGGGCCGGGCGGCAGGTCGCGCAAAAGCGTGGAGCAGGCGAGTTTGGGCGCGCCATTGATCATCATGCCGCAGGAGCCGCACACCGCCATGCGGCAGGACCAGCGGAACGCCAGCGAGCCGTCGAGCGTGTCCTTGATGCTCTGCAACGCCTCCAGCACCGACAGGTTTTCGGCGTTTTCGACCCAAAAGGTTCCGAAGGCCGGCGCCGCGTCGACGCCCGGCTGGTAGCGCAGGATGCGCAGCTCTCTCTTGGCGGGGTCAGGCATGGGTCCCGTCCTTTTCCAATTGTTCGCCCAGCGCGCCATAGGCGCGCGTCCCCGGCTGAGATTTGGTGATCTTGACCGGCCCATAGCTGATCTCGGGCGGCCCGTCGCCGCGGTAATGGGCGAGGCTGTGCGCCAGATATTTGTCGTCGTCGCGCTTTTCGAACCCGTCGAGCCGCTGGTGGGCGCCGCGCGATTCCTTGCGCTCCAGCGCGCTATGGGCCATGGCCTGGGCGACGTCGAGCTGGTAGCCGAGTTCGATGGCGGCGAGCCAGTCGGTGTTCCAGACGTCGGAATGGTCGTCGAGCGTGATCGCCTTGGCGCGCTGCTTGAGTTCGGCGAGTTTGTCGCAGGTCTCCTGCATTTCCGTCCCGAGACGATAAATGCCGCAGCCCCGCTCCATGGTCGCCGCCATTTCCTTGCGCAACACGGAATGGCGCTCGCCCCCGCCTTTCTGATCGCGCAGCGCCACGGCCTTGGCGGCGGCGGCCTTGGCCTGATCGACGAGTTTGTTCGCAACGACCGCCGGCGCCTCCTTGGCGAATTTCACCGCCTGCTCGCCCGCGACCCGGCCGAATACGGTGAGTTCGCCCAGGGAATTGGAGCCGAGCCGGTTGGCGCCGTGGATGCCGACGCTGGAACATTCGCCCGCCGCGAACAGGCCGGCGAGCGGCGTGGCGGTCTGGATGTCGGTGATGATGCCGCCCATGGTGTAATGCACGGCGGGACGCACCGGGATCGGCGTGTCCGCGGGATCGATCCCCATGAATTCCATGGCGAGGCCGCGAATGAGCGGGAGGCGCTCCTTCAATTTCGCCAGTCCGAGATGGCGGAGGTCGAGATGAACCGCGGATTCGCCGTTCGGCGTGGTCAGGGTGCGGCCCTTGCGCTCCTCCTGCCAAAAGGCCTGGCTGAGCCGGTCGCGCGGGCCGAGCTCCATGGTCTTGTTGCGCGGCGTGGTCGTGACCGGGCCGAGACCGTAATCCTGCAGATAGCGATAGCCGTCCTTGTTGACGAGGTAACCGCCTTCGCCGCGGCAGGCCTCGCTGAACAGGATGCCCGAGCCCGGCATGCAGGTCGGATGATATTGCACGAATTCCATATCGCGCAGCGGCACGCCATGGCGGTAGGCGAGCGCCATGCCGTCGCCGGTGACGATGCCGCCATTGGTGTTTTGCCGGAACACGCGTCCGGCGCCGCCGGTCGCCAGAATGACGGAGCGCGCCAGGATCGTCGTGAACGCGCCGGTCGAGGGCGACAACAGGACCGCGCCCTGCGCGCGCCCGTCGGCGACCAGCAGGTCGAGACAGAAGGCTTCGTCGAAACGCTTGATCTGCGGATATTTGGTCGAGGTCTGGAACAGCGTGTGGAGGATATGAAACCCGCTGCGATCCGCCGCGAACCAGGTGCGCTCGATCTTCATGCCGCCGAAGGCGCGCACGTTGATCTCGCCGTCTGGCTTGCGGCTCCAGGGACAGCCCCAATGTTCGAGCTGGATCAGTTCGGGGGTCGCCTGGCTGACGAAATATTCGACCACATCCTGCTCGCACAGCCAGTCGCCGCCATGCACGGTGTCGTTGAAATGGTTCTCCAGGGAATCGTGCGCCTGGATCACCCCGGCGGAGCCGCCTTCGGCGGCGACCGTGTGGCTGCGCATCGGCAGCACTTTCGAGGCGAGCGCGATGGTGAGCGAGGGATCGGCGAGCGTCGCGGCGATCGCCGCCCGCAGGCCGGCGCCGCCCGCGCCAATGATCAGGACGTCAGCCTCAAAGATCTCCACGGCGGGCTCCGTTCACAAAGGGAAGGCGCTGTCCCGCGGAGCGGGCAGTGACCGGGCGATCATAACAGGCCTTTCCGGTTTCTCCAGAAGGCTGAGACAAATGAAAAAGGTATTTCTACAAAAATTCACGTCGCTCACGCGCTCAAAAGGTGTCGGCGGTTTTCATGAAGGCGCGCAGCAGGCGGCGCATCGGCACCAGGGCGGACAAAGCGTTCTTTTGAATTTCGGCGAGGCTGGGCGGCTCCGAGGCCTGCAATCCCGTGGAGGAATGCGACGCCGCCACCACCGCCGCCGCGCGCAAGCCAAGGGCGCGCGCCACGATGATTTCGGGCGCGACGCCGAAGCCGATGGCGTCGGCGCCCATCTGCCGCGCCGCGCGCGCTTCGGAGGGCGTGGGGAAGGTCGGCCCGGTCGTCCAGAGGAACACGCCCTCCTGGATCGGCGCGCCCGCGGCGGCGGCGGCGCGCTTGATGCGCCGTTGCAGGCGGGCGTCATAGGCGTCGTGCAGCGAGAACACGTTGTCGTGGCCGGCGAGGCCGATCAGCGGATTCAGGCCGAACAGCGCGATATGGTCGGTGACCATCATCAGATTGCCGGGATAAAGGTCGGCCCTGGAGGAGCCGGCCGTGGCGAAGATCAGGAGATATTTGGCCCCGAGCGTTTTCGCGGTTTCCAGCGGCGTCAGCATGCAGGTGGGGTCGCCGGCGCCGTAGAAATGCGCCTGCCCGTGCAGCATCATGACATTGGCGCCCTCGACCGCGCCGATGCTCACGCGTCCGGTCACGCCGGGTTCGTCGGCGGGGGAGAAACCGGGGAGTTCGGCATAGTCGACGCTCACCCCCCCGGTCGGCGTTTCGGAAAATCCCCCCAGCCCGAAGCCGAGGAGAACGGCGAAATCGACGGGCGCGACCGCTCCACGCGCGCGCAAAATGGCTGCGGCCTGTTCAGCGTTATTCGACATCGGCGTTCCCGTTGAGATCCTCCGGCCCGAAAGCGTGGGGCAGCAGTTCGGAAAGACTGTGACGGCTGCACGCCCCAGACGCGTCCGCGAGATAGACTAGCATCGAACCCTTAGCGAATTCGGACATGCGCTGCCGGCAGGCGCCGCAGGGCGCGATCCGTTTGGGCCCCAGAACCAGCATCTCCAGAATCTCCCGGTCGCCGCCGGCGACCATGGCGGCGATCGCCGAGGTTTCGGCGCAAACGCCCAAGGGGTAAGCGGCGTTTTCGACATTCGCGCCGGAATAGACGGCGCCGCTCGCCGCGCGCAGCGCCGCGCCGACCTGGAAACGCGAATAGGGCGCATGGGCGCGTCCGCGCGCCTGTTTCGCTTGTTCGAACAATTCAGCCAGAAATTCGTTCACGCGCAAATCCCGTCAGAATCGGCGCCACAGTCCGATCAGCGCGCCATATTCGCGATAGGCGTTGACGCCGGCAAGGGTGGCGAAGCCGCCGAATTGCACGCGCCAATTTTCGTTCAAGGCGTAGACGAGGCTCAGTTGCGCCTTCGACTGCGCCCAGCGCGGATAGGACGGGCTGCTGGAGGGCCCCGACACAACATTGAAACTCTGCGCCAGCACCATCAAATCAGGGCGCGCGTAAACACCCAGGCTGACATCGGCATGGACTTCGTTGGGCGGCGGACCGCCGCGAAAGCGATAGCCCAGGGCGACATCGACGAAGGCCGGCAGCGCGCCGATGGAGAAATTCTTGCCGCCGAGAAAACGAAAATCGAAATCGACGTTCTGCGAACCGCTGAGCGAGGCGTTGGCGGCCCCGCCTGTGCCGGGAATCTGCGCCTGGGCCTGAACCGAGATCACCGAGACATCGTTCCGCCAGACCCGGCCGCGCACGCCGATTTCGCTGTTGCCCAGGCCGGTGAATGTCTGGTTGTCCGGCGCGCCGAGCGTCGAGCTCTGCACCGAGGGCTTCACCGTCGCGGCGAGCCAGTCGGCGAGCCCGTAATCCAGATAGATCGACGCCTGCAACGAGCGGTATTTTGGCGTCGGCGTGAATTGGCCGACCTGGTTGAAGCCGGCGTTCGACTGGTCGAACAGGGTGGTGACGATCACCTCGCCATGCCCGGCCTCCGGGGTCCAGGCCCCGGCGAGCGCCGGCGCCGCGGCGAGACAAAGGGCGCACGCACAGACGGGCGCGAACACTTTTCCACGTGAGCGCGGATCGCCAAGGCGCATGGGTCGCGTCCTGTCTTGGTGACGCAGGTGAAAGCGTCTACAGAACTATGGGCTTCCCTGAAAAACGGACAAGCGTGAATGCAACCTGTTTTTGCAAATGCGCGCAATACAACCTTGCGATGCGTAATCCAAAGGCGCGCCTGCGGCCTTTTCGACCTTTGCTTCGCGCGCCTGCGCCGCTATGGTTTCTGGTCGCGGAGCTGGGGGGCCGTTGCGCGCGGGGCGATCTCGCGCGCGCAGGTTTCGCGCGTCCGGCGATGGTTTGCAGCGCCCCGGCTTGTCTCAGGTCCGGCGCGGGTATTTCGGTCGGGTGGACGCACATGGCGAGCGGGACGCGAAAGGCCAGAAAGCCTGAGGCAAACGGCGAAGACGTCGTCTACGGGTTCGGCGATACGGTTCTGGGTTCGGCGCTGGCGGCCGTTTCGCCGCGCGGCCTCTGCGCCCTGCTGTTCGGCGAGCAGCCCAAGAAACTGACGAAGGAATTGCGCGCGCTCTATCCCGGGGCGCAGCCGGCGCCCGAGGCGACGCTGCAACCGGCCATCAAGGCCGCCCGCGACATCGCCGAGCAGCCCTGGCGTCCCTTCGCCCTACCGCTGGACATAGAAGGCACCGAGTTTCAGCTTCGGGTCTGGACGGCGCTGCGCGACATTCCTCCGGGCATGACCGTCAGCTATGCCGAAGTGGCGCAACGGATCGGCGCCCCCAAGGCCTTGCGCGCCGTCGCCGGCGCCTGCGCCGCCAACCATCTCGCCATCGTCATCCCCTGCCACCGGGTGCTGCGGCTCAATGGCTCGCTCTCCGGCTACCGCTGGGGCCGGGAGCGCAAGCTGCGCCTGATCGAACTGGAGAAAGGCGCGGGCCCGCCTGCGCCGGAGGCGCGCGTCACCGCAAGTCCATGATCGAGCTTGGGCCGGTTTTCCGCCCGCGCGCGCCGAGCACCACGGACGCGGAGGCGGGATCGGCGGCGGCGCCCGCGGCGTCCTGTTCGTCTTCGGGCCAGGGCAAGCGGACGAACGAACGCCAGGATGGGCCGGCGTCGACGAATTCGACGCTTCTGTCGGTGAGGCGCGGCCGGGCGCATTGTTCGGCGCGCGGCGCCTCCTCCGTTTCAGGTTTTAACGCGCGACAGACCAACTCGCCTTGTCGGCGCCACTCGCCCATCCACAGGCTCACCGTATGGCGCGCCAGCCGGGAGGCCTGGAAAACCTGCCCGTTCGGCGCGAAAAAAGTCACCTGACGGTCCGCGTCGCGGCGTTGACGCGCGA
The DNA here is from genome assembly GCF_025961575.1 of Rhodoblastus acidophilus. GTDB lineage: Bacteria > Pseudomonadota > Alphaproteobacteria > Rhizobiales > Beijerinckiaceae > Rhodoblastus > Rhodoblastus acidophilus_C. The sequence goes on from NZ_JAOQNX010000023.1 coordinate 73,606, forward strand.
GCAGGACGCCGACGAAGCTGCGCGCGCCAGCAGCCGCGTCCGGCTCCTGGGTCCATTCGGCGCCGGGCTTGCCTTCGAGCAGCGGGATGAAGCCGGGGACCTCCAGGAGGTTGCCGCGCAACAATTGCGCGGTCGCGCCCAGGCCCTCGACCGAGCCGATCGGCTCGCCCTCCTTCAAGGCGGCGATCCTCTCCGGCAATTCGCTCGGGGCGCCTTTCTGGAGCTGTTCGTTCAGGCGAACGACGAGATAGAAACATTCGCGCTTGTCGTCGCCCAGGCTGCGGCACAAGCGGTCGTCGTCCCGGCTCCAGAGCCGCGCCTCCAGGTTCTTGCCGCCGGATTCGGCCACGATTCCGCGCGAGGCGAAATAAAGACTGCGATTCTCGTCGTCGGGGGCGGCGAATTCCAGCGTATTGTCGACGACGATCCCGACGGCGTCGGCGCCCTGCAGCGTCGCGGGCGTGACCTCCTGGGGCGACGCGAGCTTGGCCTTTTCCGCCTCCGCCTTTTTCGCCGCTTCGTCGTCGCGCGGTCTCGGCTCGGCGGCCGCCTGAGCGGGCGGCGGCGCCTCGGCGGCGCCCCCCGCCGGTCCCGCCTCCTCGCCCATGAAAGCGTCCGCGTTGCCGGCCGCCCTCGCGCCATGCTTTTTCTTCGGCTCATGCGACGCCAAGACGAAGGCGCCGGGCGCCTGGTATTGCAGGAACATGCCGCCGACAAAGCCGACGGCGAGCAGCAGGGCGACGGCCCGGAGCTTGTAGGGGTCTTTCTTCATGCTCCCCTGTCCCGAAGAGGCGATTTCCAAGCCCAAACTAGTTCCCAAGCGTAAAATTTGGGTTGAACGCGCCGTTTGGCGCCCGAGGCGAGAGGCCTTAAAATTAATTTCAGCTTTTGACGGTTTTCTTGGGCAAGCCCGAAGAGGAACCTGCCGTGGACCAGCCTCAGACCGCAACGACCAATGATCTCGCCCTCATCCTGCCCTTGATCCTGCTCGCCTTATTGGCCGTCGGTTATGCGCTGAACGCCGTTCTGCGCGACAAGGGGCTCGGCATTTTCGGCAATGGCGCGGTGATGATGGTTGGCATGGTGGGCGGGGTCCTGTTCATGAACTACATCCAGTCCTTAGGCTGAAGATATTGGGCTGAAGAGCCGAAAGCGCCGTCGCTTTCCCTCGGCGGCGATTTCCTGTAGACGCGCAGGCAATGTCTCGTGTCTGCGGAGAAGATCGTTGAGCTCCACCTCACGCCACGCCAAGGTCATCATCATCGGCTCCGGGCCCGCCGGCTATACCGCGGGCATCTACGCCGCCCGCGCCATGCTCAAGCCGCTGCTGATCTCCGGCTATGACGCCGGCGGACAGCTCATGATCACCACGGATGTCGAGAATTATCCCGGCTTCGCCGAGCCGATCCAGGGCCCGTGGCTGATGGAGCAGATGCGCGCGCAAGCCGAGCATGTCGGCGTGGACTTCGAATCCGACCATATCGTCGCCGCCGATTTCTCCAGCCGGCCGTTCCGGCTCACCGGCGATTCCGGGACCGTCTACACCGCCGATGCGGTGATCATCGCCACCGGCGCCAAGGCGCAATGGCTGGGGACGCCGACCGAAGAGAAATTCAAGGGGTTCGGCGTGTCGGCCTGCGCCACCTGCGACGGTTTCTTCTTCCGGGGCAAGCCGGTGATCGTCGTCGGCGGCGGCAATTCGGCGGTGGAGGAGGCGCTCTACCTCGCCAATATCGCCTCGAAGGTCACTCTCGTTCATCGCCGCGACTCCCTGCGCAGCGAAAAAATCCTTCAGGAGCGGCTGTTCGCGACGAAAAACGTGGAAATCCGCTGGAACCGGGTCATCGACGAGATCATCGGGTCGGAGTCCCCGCTTTCGGTCGAGCGCGTGCGGCTGCGCGACGTCGTCAGCGGCGCGACGGAGGAGGTCGCGGCGGAGGGCGTGTTCGTCGCCATCGGCCACAAGCCGGCGACCGAGCTTTTCGCCGGCCAACTGGCGCTCAAGCCCGGCGGCTACATCAAGACGGCCCCGGATTCGACCGCGACCAACATTGCGGGCGTGTTCGCCGCCGGCGATGTCGCCGACGACAAATACCGCCAGGCGGTGACGGCGGCCGGGCTCGGCTGCATGGCGGCGCTGGAGGCGGAGCGGTGGCTGGTGGCGCAGGCCTGAGGTCACTGAGTCGACGCTACGTCAAGTGGCGAAGGTTAGGAATATTCTGGTTTCTTTAACGGTTCTTCGCGCATGATCGCGCCAGAATAGCGCGGAAATCCGCGTGAAAGGCATGCGTCCAGCGAGGCGCGTGCGGGGCAAGCCGGGGCGCACGTGATGAAACAGGGGCTGGTCGTCGACGATTCCGCCGTCATCCGCAGGGTGACGGGCCGCATTCTCGAAATGATGGGCTTCGACAGCACGGAACTCGACGATGGGGCCAAGGCGCTGGACCATTGTCTGGCCGCCATGCCCGACGCCATTCTGCTCGACTGGAACATGCCCAATGTCGACACGATCGAACTGTTGCGCAAGCTGCGCCGCGTGCCCGGCGGAAACCAGTGCAAGATCCTGTTCGTCGTCACCGAGAACGATCCGATGCTGATCGGCCGGGCGCTGCGCGCCGGCGCCGACGACATTTTGCTCAAGCCCTACGACCATCACGCGGTGCAGGAAAAATTCGAGGAGCTGGGTCTGATCGAGCGTCAGGCGCAAGCCTCCTGAATTTTCGCGGGTCGCGCGCAAAACCTTGGCGCTTGCGCCGAAGCTTCCTATCTGTGCTTTAATGCCCGGGCGCGTGGCGCATCGGCGCGCGGTCAGGAGGCTGTCATGATCGGATTTCTGCTTCGCGCCCTCGTGGTCGCATTCGGCCTGGCGGTCGCCTCGCGGATCATTCCCGGCGTATCCTACAGTTCCACGGAAAGCCTGCTGTGGGCGGCGGTGCTGCTCGGCGTCGCCAACGCCATCATCCGGCCGATCCTGGTCGTCCTCACCATTCCCATCACCATTCTGACGCTCGGCCTGTTCCTGGTCGTCATCAATGGTCTGATGATCGAACTGGTCGCCCATTTCCTCGACGGTTTTGCGGTCGCCGGGCTGGGCTCGGCCATTCTGGCGTCGCTGGTGGTGAGCGTGGTCAGCTGGCTGGTCTCCTGGTTCGTCGGCCCGCGCGGGCAGGTCGAGATCATCGTCGTGCGGCGCTGAACGGTATGGACGCCTATCTCGTCAACGGCGTTCTCGCCGCGGGCCTGGCTGTGATCCTGGCGCTGGTCGTCAGCTCTTTCTTCACCGTGCAGACGGCTGAAATGGCGGTGATCACCCGGTTCGGCCGTTATGTGCGCAGCGCCGAGGCCGGCCTCAACTGGAAGATTCCGCTGATCGAGAGCGTCGCCGGGCGCATGAGCCTGCGCGTCAACCAGATCGCGCTCACCATGGAGACCAAGACCCGCGACAATGTCTTCGTCACCATCCCGATTTCGGTGCAGACGAAGGTGCGCGCCGAAAAAGTCTTCGCCGCCTTTTACAGCCTGTCCGACCCGGAAGCGCAGATCCGCGCCTATGTCGAGCAGGTGGTGCTCGGCCACGTCCCCGGCATGACGCTCGACGAGGTGTTCGCCAGCCAGTCCGGCATTGCGGCGGCGGTGAAGCGCGAACTCGATGTCGACATGGCGGCGTTCGGCTTCGAGATCATCAATGTGCTGGTCACCGACATCATTCCGGACGCCAAGGTGAAGTCGGCGATGAACGATATCAACGCCGCCCAGCGCGAGCAGGTGGCGGCGGCGGCGCGCGGCGAGGCCGAGAAGATTCTGGTGGTGAAGAAGGCGGAGGCCGAGGCGGAATCGAAAGCCTTGCAGGGCGAGGGCATCGCCAACCAGCGCCGGGCGATCATCGAGGGTTTGCGCGGCTCGATCGAGGATTTCCAGAAATCGCTCGGCGACACCAGCGCCCGCGAAGTCATGCAACTCGTTCTGGTGACCCAATATTTCGATACGTTGAAATCCATCGGCGAGCTGAACAAGACCAACACTTTGTTCCTGTCGCATTCGCCGAGCGCGGTGCAATCGGTCTCCGACCAGATCCTGCAGGCGATCCTGGCGGGGGAGAAGGCGAAGGGCTGATTTCGCGCGCGACTCTATGCCATTTGAGACAATCGGACGGAAAACGTTCCTGCTAAGCTCGGACGATGTGTTTGCGCGAAGGAGGACGAGCGATGCACGCTGTCGGCGGAGCCGAGCACGGTGAAAAATCGGACGAGCGATATTTTGTTTGCGACGGCGGCTATCGCGTGGGCGAGGCTGCGACGTTCGAGGAAGCCGTGACGCTCGCGAAAAGATTGCGTTGGTTGTCGCCGGACGGCGCATTTTCCATCTATGAAGTTCGCACGGGGATACATTTCGAAGTCCCGAGAAGCACGTTCACCGACGATCTCGCTCGTCTCGCCTCGCCGAGCCCATGGCTCCGCGACAGGCCGGTCGCCGACGGCGCGGCCTGACGCTCAGCCCTCGAAGCGGCTGACGAACGCCGCCAGTTCGACCTGGCTGTGCACGCCGCATTTTTGCATCGCGGCCTTCAAATGGTTGCGCGCCGTCCCTGGGCTGACGCCAACATGGTCGGCGATCGCCGCGATGGAAAGACCGGCGGAAATCAGTCCGGCGACCGTCGTCTCCCTGTCGGTCAAACCGGCGGCCATTTGCACGCGCTGCAAAATAGCGGGATCGAGTTGGCTCTTCCGCGAGGGGTCGATCAGCACGCCAATCGCCGCCACCGGCGCCATGACGTCTACGGCATCTCCCCGAATGGGCGTGACCATCAGGAAAAACGGCGCGCCATCGCGTCGACGCGTCAAGCGCGTGGCGCCAGCGACCGGGTCGGGCGCCACGGCGCGCGCGATGACGGCTTCGAGTTGGCGCTGTTCGGCCGCCATGGCGCAGACCAGGCGGCCCCGGAGGATGGAGAGGGGATCGCCATGCGCGACGATGTCCTGGGCGCCGGCCTCGGTCGGCCTGCCGGCAAAATCAATGTCGAACATGAATTCGCCGCGCCGCCGGAACAGCACGGATTGTTCGCGCGCCTGTTGGCCAAGGCCGAATACGGCGAGCTGAGCCGACGACCGGATCGAGGGAAGCACGGAATTCAACCGCTCCACATCCCGCGCATCGAACGCGCCTTCCTTGTCGCCGCGCCAGAACGATAATTTCAGGCCGGTGCTGTCACGCGGCCCGAGCAGCGAGGCCGAGGCCCGATAGGGCACGTCGGCGATCGGCTTCATATACTCGCGGAAGAACCGTTCCCGCTCCAGCCGCTCCCGAATGCGCGCATGTCCGTCCGAGACGAATCCCTTGGCGTTGGAATTGAGAATCAAGACTTTGGAGCTGTAGGGCGGCGTTCTCCGCGACCTGATGTCCTGATAGGGCTCCGCCAGCCCCAGGGATGGCAGCATTCTCAGGTCCGTTTCGGTCGACCGGCTGAAGCAGACCGCTTTGGCGCCTGCGGCGGTCGCAAGCTGTTCAAGCGCTTGCGCCCAGGAACGCCCCAAAATGATGGCGGAATTCAATTCATCGCTGGCGCGAATCAATCCCGCGACGTCAACCGTCACCTCATGCCGCCTTTTCAAGAAAATAGAAAAATTTTCTTTTGGTCATGTTGGCCTGTGCGACGGCCATATATCCTTAAACGCATGCCGTCAACGCGGCTGCTTGTCGCGCATTGCGGGGCGCGCCGGCGCGGCGGCCGTCACTTGCCCTTGACCACCACCCCGATCATCGGCCCCAGCGGCAAGGTGAAATCGTCGCGGCCGAGTTCCGGCGCATAGAGCGCGGAGACCGAGCCGTCGAGAAACAGGGCGTTGTCGCAGCGTAGCGTCTCGCGGAACAGATCGGCGAAGGCGTGGAAGGTCACGGGTTCGTTGGAAATGGCGAAGACGGCGAGCCCCTCGTGATCCACGCCCACCCCGTTGCGTGACTTCTCCGAGACCCCGTCGGCCTGGATCTTTGGGTGGATTTTGCCGGAGACCACCAGCATGGGACCGGACTGGGTGGCATAGTCGGCGGCGGGGTGCTCCTTGAGGAAGGTCGAGGTTTCGACAACGCCGGCGCGGCCGTGGCCGACGAAAAACACGCCATTGGGCTTGAGGTGAAAATTCCCTGCGCCGGCGCGGGTGTTGGCCCTGCGCAGCTCCTCGCCCCTTTCGATGTACAGGCCGACCGGCGCGTTGTCCCTGTCGTACATGCCGGCGTTCATGGCGAAGACCAGCTTTTCGCCGGATTTGAGCGAGGCGGCGACGCCCGAGAACGAACCGAGCGGGGCGCCATTGTCGCCGCGCCAGAACGTCCGGATGTCGTCGCGACGCGGATCGAACTTGCAGACGGTGTAGTGCTTGCCGTCGCGACTCATGTCCTCGCAGGCCTTGGCGAGGGCCGGCCCGGCGCTCAAGCCGGTTGCGAGGCAGAAAAAAACCGCTCTGTGCAGATGGGGCCTGTCGAACAGCGATTTTAGTATTGCTAAAATCGGCAAAAGCTCTAGCCTCTTGCGCCATGAAACTGGCGGATTGGTTGCGCAAATCCGGCGTGAGCCGAATCGAATTCTCCAGGCGGCTCGGCCTGACCCCTGGCGCCGTGAGCCAGTTGTGCAATCAGGAGAGCGTGTGGATGTCGCGCGAAACGGCGCAAGCCATTGCGCGCGAGACAGGCGGCGCGGTGACGCCGAACGACTTTCTGCACGAATTCTCGGCAGACAACAAGAGGATGGCATCAAGCATGACTCATTCGGTGAATGAGGCGATCGAGGCGATCAAGCGCGGCGAAATCGTGATCGTCACCGACGATGACGACCGCGAGAACGAAGGCGATCTGGTGATGGCGGCGAGCCTGTGCACGCCCGAGAAAATGGCCTTCATCATCCGCAATTGCTGCGGCATCGTCTGCGCGCCGCTGACGCTCCAAGAGGCGCGCCGCCTCCATCTGGCGCCGATGGTGGCGGAAAACGACGCCCCGCTCGGCACCGCCTTCACCGTTTCGGTGGACGTGAAGCACGGGCTGACCACCGGCATTTCGGCGGAGCAGCGCGCCAACACCGTGCGCGGCCTCGCCAACAACAATCTCGGCTCCAATGATTTTGTGCGCCCCGGCCATGTGTTTCCGCTGATCGCCCGCGAGGGCGGCGTGCTCATGCGCTCCGGCCACACCGAGGCCGCCGTCGACCTTTGCAAGCTCGCCGGCCTGCCGCCGGTCGGCGTGATCTGCGAACTCGCCAATGACGACGGCACGGTGATGGTCGGACCGCAGATCGCTGAATTCGCTGAGAAGCACAAGCTCAAGCAAATCTCGGTCGCGGAGCTGATCGCCTACCGCCAGGCGCGCGAGCATCTGGCGCAGCGCGTCGCTGAATTCCCGGTTCAAACCAAGTTCGGCACGTTCAAGGGCTACGCTTACGTCACCCCGTTCGATCAGGTCCAGCACTTCGCCCTGGTGGTCGGCGATGTCGGCGACGGCCGCGACGTCTGCGCGCGCCTGCATCGCGCCGACCTGCTCGGCGACGTGTTCGGCGGCGGCGCGATGATCAATGCGGCGCTGGAAAATTTCGCCAAACAGGGTCGCGGCGTGCTGGTCTATCTGCGCGACGGCGCCGTGGGCGTGCCCGCGAATATTTTGGGGCAGAAGGAAGAGACGGCGGCGGAGAGCCAGCGGACCAAGAACTGGCTCGACATTGGCCTGGGCGCGCAGATCCTGCGCGATCTCGGCGTGGTCTCGATCCGCCTACGCACCAAGGCCCCGCGCCGTTACGTCGGCCTGTCCGGCTTCGGCATCGAGATCACGGCGTTCGAGGAATGACAGGCGGATTCCGCCCCAATTCTCTCGCATGTGTGGGCCGTCATGGCCGGGCTTGTCCCGGCCATCCACGCGGCCCCGTGGCCGCAATGGTCGACGTTTTTCGCAGGCGGAGGGGCGTGGATGCCCGGCACAAGGCCGGGCATGACGCGCGTGAGGTTGAAAGGCGGAGGCGATGACCCCCGCCCTCATGTTCCAGGGCACCGGCTCCGATGTCGGCAAGTCGCTGCTGGTCGCCGGCTTTTGCCGGGCCTTTGCGCGCAAAGGTCTGCGGGTCGCGCCGTTCAAGCCGCAGAACATGTCCAACAACGCCGCCGTGACGGCGGACGGCGGCGAAATCGGCCGCGCCCAGGCGCTCCAGGCCCGCGCCTGCGGCCTGCCCCCCAGCGTGCACATGAACCCGGTGCTGCTCAAGCCGCAAAGCGAGATTGGCGCGCAGGTCATCGTGCAGGGAACAATGGCCGGCGAGGCGCGGGCGCGCGACTATCAGGACCTCAAGCCGAAGCTCGCGGGGGCGGTTGCGCACTCCTTCAATCTGTTGCGCGAAAAGGCCGATCTGATCCTGGTCGAGGGCGCGGGATCGCCGGCCGAGGTCAATCTGCGCAAAGGCGACATCGCCAATATGGGCTTCGCCCGCGCCCACAATGTCCCCGTCGTGCTGATCGGCGACATCGACCGCGGCGGGGTCATCGCCCAGATCGTCGGCACCAAAAACGTGCTCGACCCCGAAGACGCGGCCATGGTGCGCGGTTTTCTGGTCAACAAGTTTCGCGGCGACCCGCGACTGTTCGACGCCGGCCTCACCTTTATGGCGGAGCGCACCGGCTGGGCCTCGCTCGGCCTCATCCCGTTCTTTCCCCGCGCGGCGCAATTGCCCGCCGAGGACGCTTTTGCCTTGGGCGGGAGCCGTCAGGGCGCCGGCAAGCGCATCGTCGTCCCGTTGCTGCCGCATATCGCCAATTTCGACGATTTCGATCCGCTCAAGACCGAGCCGGGGGTCGAACTCGTCATGGTCGCGCCCGGCCAGCCCTTGCCGCTTTGCGACCTCGTCATCCTGCCCGGCAGCAAGACGACCATCGCGGATCTCGCCTTCTTCCGCGCCCAGGGCTGGGACATCGACCTGTTCGCCCACGCCCGGCGCGGCGGCAAAATTTTCGGGATTTGCGGCGGCTACCAGATGCTCGGTGAAACCATCGCCGATCCGCTCGGTCTCGAGGGGCCGCCGGGCGTGGCGTCGGGGCTCGGGCTGCTGGCGGTTGAAACCGAATTGGCGGGGACCAAGACTTTGGCCGCCTGTTCCGGCGTCTCGGCTGGCGGCGCCGCATTTTCGGGCTACGAAATGCATGTCGGCGTCACCAAGGGCGCGGATTGCGCCCGGCCCATGCTCCGCTTCCCCGGCGGTCGGGTCGATGGCGCGCAAAACGGCTCCGGCGCCGTGCGCGGCGCCTATGTCCACGGCCTCTTCGGCTCGGACCCGTTTCGCGCGGAATTCTTGCAGTGGATCGGGGCTGAGAGCGCCGGACGCGATTACGAAGCCGAGATTGACCGCATTCTCGATGAACTCGCGGATCATCTCGCCGCCCAGGTCGATCTCGACGCCTTGCTGGCGCTGGCGCGGTAAGCCCCAAAATAAAAGAGCCGGCCCAGGGGCCGGCTCCTCAAGATGGAATGTCGGTTTCTTAGAAAACCAGCACCAGCAGGATCGCCAGAACGCCGATCTGCACGAAGCAAGCCTTGCGATACAGCGTCAAAGCGCGCTTGACGTCGGCGAAGTTCAGCTCCGATCGGCCATTGCCCATGGTGGCGTCTTCAATGGTCTCGCCATTGTAAACGCGCGGTCCCGCGAGCTTGTAGCCGAGCGCGCCCGCGACGGCCGCTTCCGGCCAGCCGGCGTTGGGCGAACGATGGCGGTTGGCGTCGCGCAGCACGGCATCCTTGGCGCCGCGCCAGTCGGCGCCGGGGGTCAGCGCCGCCGCGATCGACAGCCAAACGGCGGAGATGCGGGAGGCCGGCAGGTTCAGAATGTCGTCAAGCTTCGCCGTGGCTTCACCGAAGATGCGATACTTGTCGGTCTTGTGGCCGATCATCGAGTCGGCCGTGTTGACCGCCTTGTAGACCGCGCCGCCGAGGACGCCGAACAGAACCGTGTAGAACGCGGGAGCGACCACGCCGTCCGAGAAATTCTCGGCGAGGCTTTCGATCGCGGCGCGGGCGACGCCGGCCTCGTCGAGATCGGCGGTGTCGCGGCCGACAAGCTTGCCCACTTTTTCGCGGGCGGCCGGCAGGCCTTCAAGCTGGAGCGCGCGGGCGACGTCCTCGACGTGATCGTAGAGGCTGCGCTGCGCGACCAGGCTCGAGGCGACGGCTGCCAGCAGCACGAAGCCGATGATGCCATGACCGGCCCAATCCGAGAAGAAATAAGCAACGGCGCCGGTGACGATGACGACGATCGCAATGGTGGCGATGCCGCCATTGCGCTTGGCGTCGGGCGTGGCGCTGGACGTGTTCAGCTTGTCGTCAAGCAATTTAATGAGCGCGCCGATCCAGCCGACCGGATGACCGATTGCGGCGTAAACTTTTGGCGGATAGGAGAAGAAGCCCTCGAGCAGCAATGCGGCGAGGGCGAGGGCTAGAGTGAAGGCGGATATTATCATGGCGAATCCCTGTGACGCGCCTCATTATCATGGCGGGAGACTTTTCGCCGCAACAAAAAAATACCCTCTTGCCCCCAAGCCCTGGCTTGACCTTTCGACGGGAATCAATTGCGTTGCTTATCCGTTCGTTACGCCAGGCCCCGAAGCCTACGCTCGGCTGCCCGAACCGGAGGCTGCGGAGGCCCTCGAATCAGCCGCGGCGCGGTTTTTCGGCTTGGGTGATTCGCAGTGCTGCGTCGCCGCTCCGGGCACGCAGGCCCTGCTTCAGGCGCTGCCCCGGCTGATTCCGGCCAAAACCGTGGCTGTGCTGGGCTTTTCCTACGCCGAGCATCGCCGCTGCTGGGCGGCGAGCGGCGCCGAGGTTTTTGTCGTCGAACATTTCGACGGCCTGCTCGCGGCGGAGGTCGCCGTGATCGTCAATCCCAACAATCCCGATGGAAAACTGCGGCAATTAGCCGCGCTTCGCGATCTCGCCAGCCGGCTGGCGGCGCGGGGCAAATGGCTCGTCATCGACGAGGCTTTCGCCGATCTCCTGCCCGGCGCCAGTCTCGCCCCGGACCTGCCGCTGCCCGGCGTGGTCGTGCTGCGCTCCTTCGGCAAATGTTTTGGCCTCGCCGGGGTGCGGCTCGGTTTTGCTTTGGGTCCGCAGCCTTTCGTTCGGCGGTTGCGGCAGGCCCTGGGGCCCTGGGCGGTGAGCGGCCCGGCGCTCGAGATCGGCCAGCAGGCCTATGCCGATTCCGACTGGATCGCGCAAAGCGCCGCGCGGCTGGCGGAGGACGGCGCGGCGCTCGATTCGGTGCTGCGCGACGCCGGTCTCGAGACGATCGGCGGAACGCCTTTGTTCCGACTGGCGCGCCACGAGCGGGCGGCGGAGATTTTCGAAAAACTCTGCGGCGCCGGCGTTCTCGTTCGGCCCTTCGAGGAAAAGCCGGGCTGGCTGCGCTTCGGCATCCCTCACGGCGCGCAGGATTTTGCGAGGCTGCGGGCGGCTTTGGGCTAGCCTTGGGCTAGTCCTCGCTGTCCTTGTCTTCCAGCGCCTCGGTCAGCTTGCCGATCAGGGTCGCGCCGGAGCCGAGATCGGTGGGCGCGTAGCGCATGACGACGCGCATGTCGACGCGGGTCTGCTCGTCCGCCGGCTTGATGCGAATCGAGACGGCGATGGGAATGTGCAGCGCGGGCGACCAGGTGAGGGCCTCGAGCCGGCCCTCCGGCCGCGCCTCGCCGCCGGGACGGACCTCGTCGAGCACCGTCCAGCCCAGGGCCGTCACCGCCTCGCGGGTGGCATTAAAGGCTTCGTCGGTTTCGAGATCGAGCAGCACCGGCTTCACATCCGGATAGGCGGCGACCTGCTCCTGCGCCCGGCCGGGGTCGAGCGGTTTCGGCGCCCAGCCGCGCGCCTTTTCGATCGCCGGATCGGCCGAAAACGCCGGAGGATCGACGTAATCGGTCGAAATGTCGGCGAGCAGCGCGGGCGAGCCGGTGGAATAGGCCAGCCAGGCGGGATAGGGGATGAACAAAGTGAGCAGCAGCAGGGCGACGATGATCTGCTTCGCCCCGCGCCGGCCATTGACCCAGATCGAGCCCATGGCGGCGAAGGCGGTCAGCAGGGCGCCGGCCGCGATGACCAGCGCGATCAGGAACAGCAGCAGGCCGAGCCCTGGGGAGGGCGCGCGGGTCGGGCTGAAGGTGAGCACGGCGACAAAAGCCGCGAGCGGGCCGCGCGCGTGGCTCGCGGCCAGCGCCAACAGCGCCACGCCGATCGACGCCAGCGCGAGTTTTTTCGCCAAGATCGCCGTCCGCGACACCGGCTGATCAGACGCCAGCCGCCGCAATGCGCTTCCCGCCATGGCTCCCCCTTGTTCGGGAAGGGGTAACAAGGCTTGGCGTTCCCCGCAATCCATGATTATTACGGCGCATGTCTCACAACACTTTTGGACATTTGTTCCGCGTCACCACCTTTGGCGAGAGCCACGGCCCCGCGCTTGGCTGCGTCGTCGACGGCTGCCCGTCGCGCCTGCCGCTCGAAGCCGCCGAAATCCAGAAATTTTTGGACCTGCGCCGCCCCGGCCAGTCGCGCTTCACCACCCAGCGGCAGGAGCCCGACGCGGTCAAAATTCTGTCCGGCGTGATGACCGATGAGACGGGCCGGCAACTCACCACCGGAACCCCGATCGCGCTGATGATCGAAAACACGGATCAGCGCAGCAAGGATTACGGGGAGATCAAGGATTCGTATCGGCCGGGACACGCCGATTACGTCTATGACGTCAAATATGGCATCCGCGATTATCGCGGCGGCGGGCGTTCCTCCGCCCGCGAGACCGCGGCGCGCGTCGCCGCCGGCGCCGTCGCGCGCAAAGTGATCCCGGGCGTGACCATCCGGGCGGCGATGATCCAGGTGGGGCCGCACAAGATCGATCGCAGCCGCTGGGACTGGGCCGAGGTGTCGAACAACAGCCTGTTCTGCCCGGACGCGCAGGCCGCCGCTTTGTGGGCCGATTATCTCGACGACATCCGCAAGAAGGGCTCGTCCATTGGCGCGGTGCTCGAAGTGGTTGCCGAGGGGGTTCCTCCCGGCTGGGGCGCGCCGATCTATGGAAAACTCGACGCCGATCTCGCGGCGGCGCTGATGTCGATCAACGCGGTCAAAGGCGTGGAGATCGGCGACGGCTTTGACGTCGCCGCGCTCACCGGCGAGGACAATGCCGACGAAATGCGGGCCGGCAATGATGGGCCGCATTTTCTGGCGAACCACGCCGGCGGCATTTTGGGCGGCATTTCGACCGGCCAGCCGATCGTCGCCCGTTTCGCGGTCAAGCCGACCTCCTCGATCCTGACCCCGCGCCTGTCGGTGAGCCGTTACGGCGACGAGGTGGAATTGCGCACAAAAGGCCGGCACGACCCCTGCGTCGGCGTGCGCGCCGCGCCGATCGCCGAAGCCATGGTCGCCTGCGTGCTCGCGGACCATTTTTTGCGCCATCGGGGCCAGCAGGGCGACGGATTCTCCTGGCCGTTCCCGCGATGAGCATGGCGCGCCGCCCCCAGAGGCGGCGCGGCCGCGTTCTCTGAGCTTCATGCGGATGTCACCTAATTTTCATAGGCAGTCGAAATTGCCTCGGTTATCGGGAGTTCGACATGTCGCATATGCTGGCGTCGGCGGAGCAGCTCAACGCGCGAAAAACTTACGAACGCATCGCGTTTCTTTATGATCTGCTGGATGCGCCCTACGAGATCGGCTGGAAGCGCGCGCTGCGCCGCCGCATGTTCGAAGGCTTGACGGGCGCCATTCTCGACGCCGGCGTCGGCACGGGCTGCAATTTCGTCGCCTATCCCGCGGGCGTGCGCGCCTCGGGCTGCGACGCCAGCGTCGCCATGCTGGAGCGCGCCCGCGTCCGCGCCGAAAAACTCGGCGTCGATGTCGAACTGCGCCGCTCCGATCTCACCCGCCTTGACTGGCCCGACGAAAAATTCGACGGCATCGTCGCCACTTTCGTCTTCGCCTGCATCGAGGACCATGAACAATTGGCGGCGCTCAAGGAATTGCGCCGCGTCTGCAAGCGCGGCGGCGAAATCCGCATCGTCGATTACCGCCTCTCCGCGCGCCCGCTGGTGCGCAAGCGCCAGCAGGTGATGTCGCGCTGGCTGAGCGGCGCCTTCGCCGCCACCTATACCCCGACCACAGAATCCTATTTCGCCGAAGCCGGGCTTGAAGTGATCGAGGAGAAATTCCTGCGCGGCGACATCCTCAAGATGATCCGGCTGCTCCCGCGCCAATTGTCATGAAACTGTCGTCGGCGCGTCCGATGAAGCGGCATGTCCTATCTTCGCGCGCTCGCCTTCGTCCTCGCCCTGACCCTCTCGCTGATCTTCGCCGCGCCGCTGCAATGGCTGGCGCGGCGTTATAACTGGCCGCTCCAGCATCGCATCCAGATGGCGTTCTGCCGCCTGATGCTGGCCGCCATGGGCGTCCGCGTCGAGGCCCATGGAACAATGCCCAGCGCGCGCCCGCGCTTCGTCGTCGCCAATCACGTGTCCTGGACGGATATTCTGGCGCTGGCGAGCCTGCATCCGCTGGTCTTCCTCGCCAAGAAGGAAGTGTCGAGCTGGCCGGTGCTGGGTTTTCTCGCGCGCCTGCAAGGCACTTTGTTCGTCGAGCGCGAGAACCGGCGCGCCATCCCGCTCGTCAATGCGGCCTTGTCGGAAAAGATGCGCGGCGGCGAGGATGTCGTCGTCTTCGCCGAGGGCACGTCCAGCGACGGATCGACGGTCCTTAAATTCAACGCCGCGCATTTCGCCATGCTCGCCGATATGCAGGCGGCGGGCGAGGCCTTTGTCATCGCGCCCGTGGGGATCGCCTATTCGCAGGATGTCGGCTGGTACGGCGACATGACTTTTTTGCCCCATCTGTGGAGCCTGATGAAGACGCGCGGCGGCGTCTCCTGCCAAATCTTCTTTGGCGATGCGGTCGACGCGTCAGGCCGCGACCGCAAACAACTTGCGGCCGAGACCGAGGCGCGGGTGCGCGACCTGCTTCAGGCCGCGCGTTCGGAATCGCCGAAAAATTCGAGATAGCGCGTGTCCATCTCGGCCACCGGCATGACGACAAAGACGTCGGTGGTGTTGAATTTCTTGTCGACCACGGCGCCGTCGCCGAATTTTGCGCCGACGCGCAAATAGCCCTTGATCAGCGGCGGCAGGCCGGCGAGCGCCTTGCGCTGGTCCAGCGCCGACTGCTCCAGCATGGCCATGGGCACATGCAAGCCGTTGCGCGCGCAAACCCTCCAGTCCTCGCCCGCGCCGGCGTGATGCGCCAGAAAACTCAGGGACACCGCATGTTTCAGCGGATTCGCGCCCTCAAAGCTGGCGCAGCCGATCAGCGCGTCCATGTCATAGGCGCGGATATAGGCGAGCAGGCCGCGCCACAGCAGTTCGATGGTTTTTTTCCCGCGATAGGGTTTGAGGACGCAGGAGCGGCCCAGCTCCAAAAACCGCTTGTCGGGATGGCGGGCCAGAAGCGGCGCCAAATCGTATTCGCCGGATGAGTAAAACCCGCGTTTCTTCGCCGCGACATCGCTGCGCAGCAGGCGATAGGCGCCTACGACGGTCGGCTTCTTCTTGCCGGTGCGGCTGCGCCCCTCATGGTCGATGACGATGAGATGATCGCAAAAGGCGTCGAACTTGTCGGCGTCGCGCCGGGTGAGCGCCGCCCTGGCGTCGGGAATCGCGCCGCCTTCCTCGAAAAAAACCTTGTAGCGCAGGCGTTGCGCCTTGGCCACGTCCTTGCGGGTGGTGGCGAGGCGGACCTCCAGCGAACCGATGCGGCCCAGCGATCCCGACAAAGTCACGGGAAGGACGCGGAACGGTTTTCGGAACGCGCCGGCTATTATTTTCTTGCCGACTACGGGCGCTAACCCCCACATCGCGACTCTCCAAAGCTAGAACCAAGTATTCGCTTCAAAGATCACATTGGGGCGAAGCTTTTGTGACGATTAGAGCATTTAGATCGAAGCGGATTCCGGTTCGCGTGAAGGAAATGCGTCAAATCAAAGAACTAGATCGCGTTCGTAACGTGAGTTCGCGGAACGTGCTCTAGAGCGCGTTCGGCGGCTTCAGATTCAATGGGGGATTCCCAACTGGCTTGAACAATGCGATTCTTTCTTCGTGATTGCGAGGGAGGAATCCC
>NZ_JAOQNX010000024.1 GCF_025961575.1 Rhodoblastus acidophilus
TCGCATCCACAGGCCGGAGACATGACCGCACCCGAAATGTTCATACCACGCCAAGAAAACCCTTGATCTAGGGGCGCCGTCCAGACAGGACAGGATCGAATTGCGCCTGACGTCGCAATTCGATCCAGTCCCCTGGTGTCAATCCAGGCGGTTCATCCTTCCGCCCGCGACAAAACTTTCCAGGACCTCGCCAAGCTGGTCCAGCAGCGTCTGCTGCGCCTCCAGGCTGGCCCAGCCGACATGGGGCGTCACCAGCACGTTGGGGCGCTGCGCCAGCCGCATGATCGCGCTGTCGGCGGGCGGCGGCTCGGGGCGGGTCACGTCAATGCCGGCGCCGGCGACATGGCCGGCGTCGAGGGCGCGCTCCAGCGCCGCCTCGTCGACAATGCCACCTCTCGCCGTGTTGATCAGCAGCGGCTTTTTCGCCATCAGCGCGAATTCGCGGTCCGACAGCAGGTTTTCCGTTTCCGCGTTGAGCGGGCAATGCAGTGAGATCACCTCTGACGTCGCGAGCAATTCGTCGAAGGCGATCCGGCCCTCGCTGGCCGGCGCGCCTCTGCGGGCCGCGAACACCACATCCATGCCGAAGGCGCGGCCGATCTCGGCGACGCGCGACCCCAGCGAGCCCGAGCCGATCAGGCCCAGCCGTTTGCCGGAGAGATCGAAAATCGGAAAATCGTGGAAGCAGAACTGGCCGGCCTCCTGCCAGCGGCCGGCGCCCACGGCGTTCGCGTAAGCCAGGATGTTGCGGCTGAGCGCCAGAATCAGCGCGAACACGTGGTCGGGCACCGCGCCCACGGAATAGCCGCGGATGTTGGTCACCCCGACGTTTTTCGCGCGCGCGGCGGAAACATCGACATTGTCGTGGCCGGTGGCCGAGATGGCGATCAGTTTCACGCCGGGCAGGGCGTCGAGCTCGCGCGCGCCGATCCGCACCTTGTTGACCACGACGATCTCGGCGTCGCCGACATGCGCGGCCAGCTGATCCGGCGCCGTGGATTCGTGGTTGATCCAGCGATGCGGAAATTTTGGCTTCGGCAGTCTGACGCCGGGCGCCAGGGTTTTCGCGTCGAGAAAGACGATTTTGTGCATAAATCCTCCGGGGCGCGGCAGGCTAGCGCCGGTCCTGCGCCGCGCCTAGCCGATTTTTGCGCTTAAGCCCGCGATCAGGTAGGAGAAAACTCGGTTCAAGAGGGCGCGTCATGCCCGGCCTTGTGCCGGGCATCCACGCGGGGCTGCCGCCTCGGTTGCGCAGGACGGGACGAAACGTCGTTCCTGACGCCGCCGTATCGGCTGTTCCATGACGGCGTGGATGACCGGGACAAGCCCGGTCATGACGACCGGGTTGCAGCAGGTTTTGCGCATGGGCGAGCGGATCATCATCATCGGCGCGGGGCAGGCGGGGCTGCAGATCGCGGAAAGCCTTCGGGCGGAGCAGTTTGCAGGCGAAATCCTGCTGCTCGGCGAGGAGGGCGTCGCGCCCTACCAGCGGCCGCCCTTGTCCAAAGCCTGGCTCGCCGGCGAGACCGCGACCGAAAAACTCACGCTGCGCGGTCACGATTTTTTCGCCGCCAAGGGCATTGATCTGCGGCTTAGCGTCCATGTCGCCCATGTGGACATCGCCGCGCGAAAAATCACCCTGGCGGAGGGCGAGACGCTGGACTGGACCGGGCTCGCTTTCGCCACCGGCGCCAGCGCCCGCCTTCCAAAACTTGAAGGCGCCGATTTGCCTGGCGTCTGCGTGTTGCGCGGGCTGAAGGATGCGCGCGAAATTTCCGCTCGGCTCGGTATGGCCAAGCGGGTGGTGGTGGTCGGGGGCGGCTTCATCGGTCTGGAAGTCGCCGCCGCCGCGCGGAAGAAAGGCGTGGAGGCGCTGGTGCTGGAGGCGCAGGACCGTCTCATGGCCCGCGCCGTGACCCCAAGAATTTCGGAGTTCTTCGCCGACACGCACCGCGCCAAAGGGGTGGAACTGCATTTTGGCGCGCAGGTCGCCGGGCTCGAGGGCTCCGAGGCCGTCAGCGCCGTGGCGCTCGCAAATGGCGGCGGGTTCAAGGCGGATCTGGTTGTGTTCGGCATCGGCGCTAGCGCCAATGACGCCACCGCCGCCGCCGCGGGGCTCGCCTGCGACCGGGGCATTATTGTCGACGCCTGCGCCCGAACCTCTGCGGCAAATGTGGTCGCGGCCGGCGATTGCACCGTGTTCCGGCGCGCCGATGGCGTGATGCTCCGGCTGGAAAGCGTGCAGAACGCGGTGGAGCAGGGCAAGGCCGCCGCCGCCGCGCTGATGGGGCGCTCAAAACCCTTTGTCGCCACGCCCTGGTTCTGGTCGGACCAATATGACGTGAAATTGCAGATGGCGGGGCTATCGGCCGGCTTCGACCTTCAGGTCGCGCGCGCCCAAAGCGAAAACGCCTTCTCCCTGTTCAATTATTGCGGCGAAAAGCTTGTGTCGGTCGAATCGGTCAACCGCCCCGGCGACCATCTGCTCGCCCGCCGGCTGCTCGACGCCAGCCTGACCCCGGCGCCCGAGCAGATCGCCGATTCAACGGTCGAGCTGAAATCCCTGTTGCGCTGATCTTTTTTTTGCCCTTATCCTGTCGCAAAGAAGCAACAGCGTTGCATTATTGCAACGAATCGGAGCCTCGGCTATGGCTTGAGCCGAGAGCAAACGAACAAGATTTGCGGGCGGGATGATCGGCACGGGCGAACGGGAGGAGATGCGCAAGCAGCGCCGCAGCGAGCGCCGTCTGCTGCCGCGACTCGGCCCCTTCATCGTCACCTTCGCCATTTTCTGCGCGGTCGCGTCCTTCCTGATCTTCGCTGGCCTGACGCCGATCACGCCGACCGACGAAAAAGTCACCATCCTCTTCCTGGTCGATTTCGGCGTCCTGCTGCTGCTGGTCCTGCTGGTCGCCTTCGAGACCGCGATTCTGGTGCGCGCCTGGCGGGCCAAGACCGCCGCCGCCGGCCTGCATATCCGCATTGTCGCGCTGTTTGCGGTGATCGCCGCGGTCCCCGCTCTGTCCATGGCCATTGTCGGCTCGGTGACGCTCGATCGCACCTTGAACCCCGCTTTTATGCGCGACGTCAGGGGTTTTATCGGTGGCGCGACCGAAGCCGCCGACCTGTTCAAGGAGGACCAGTGCCGGTCGCTGTTGCAGGAGGCGCAGCTCACCGCTGGCGATCTCGACCGCGGCAAGCCGATGTTCGACGCCGACCGCGGCCTGTTCAAGGAGTTCTTTTCCTCCCGCGCCAAATTTCTGGGGTTCACGGCCGCCGCTTTGATCAAGCGCGACGGGACCATTGTCGAGCAGGCCGATGTCGCGAGCGGGCGCCCCGACCAGATCGTCAAGCCGCAGCCCGCCGATTTCGACGACGCCGCCAAGAACGAGCCTTTGTGCCTGATCCCCAATGAGGGCCGCAATTTCGTCGCGCTGCGGCCGCTGCCGGCTTTTTCGGATGTGTTCCTCTACGCCAGCCGTCCCATCAATCCGTTCACCATCGAATTTCCCAAACAGGCCAAGGCTTTGGTCGACCTGTTCGGGGCCTTCGAGGCGCACCGGCACAATCTGCAGCTCACCTTCGCCATCATGTTCGGCCTGCTCGCCGCCATCCTGCTGCTGTCCGCCGTCTGGCTCGGTCTCGCCTTCACCAACCTGCTGGTGGCGCCGATCCGCCGCCTGATCGCGGCGACCGATCAGGTCACCGCCGGCAATTTCTATGTGCAGGTGCCGGTGCGCGCGGCGGAAGGCGACCTCGCCCATCTCGGCGAAACCTTTAACAAGATGACCACCGAGCTGCGCTTGCAGCAGAACCGGCTGATCGCCGCCAACCACATGCTCGACGAGCGCCGGCTGTTCACCGAGGCCGTGCTCTCCGGCGTGCCCGTGGCGGTGCTGGGGGTGGGCGCGCGCGGCGATCTTACCGTCGCCAATCCCTCCGCCCGCGACCTGATCGGCGACGAGGAGGGGGTAGGCAAACCGGTGGCGGAGATCATGCCGGAACTGGAGCCCATTCTTGACGAAGCCCGGGGCGGCCACGCCCGGCTCACGCAAAAGCAGATGCAGATGACCCGCGCGGGGCGCGAGCGCATCTACAATGTCCGCATCGCGCCGGGGCCGCTCAATCGCGGCGACCGCACCTTTGTCGCCACGCTCGACGATATGACGGACCTCGTCACCGCGCAGCGCACCTCGGCCTGGGCCGATGTCGCCCGGCGCATCGCCCATGAGATCAAGAACCCGCTCACCCCCATTCAGCTTTCCGCCGAGCGGTTGAAGCGCAAATACGGGCGGGTGATCGTCAACGACAAGGATATTTTCGATCAGTGCACCGACACGATCATCCGCCAGGTCGACGACATCAAGCGCATGGTGGACGAATTCTCGTCGTTCTCGCGCATGCCCAAGGCGCAATTGCAGGACGACGATTTGCGCGCCTGCATCGAACAGGTGCTGTTCCTGATGCGGGTGGGCCACCCGGACATCGAGATTGTCGACCATCTGCCCGAGGGGCCGCAAAGGATGCGCTTCGACCGGCGGCTGGTGTCGCAGGCGCTGACCAATGTGGTGAAGAACGCCACCGAGGGCATTGCCGCCACCGAGATGGAGGATCGGCTGCCAAGAATCGTCGTCAGCCTGCGCTTCGAGGAGGGACAGGCGATCATTGACGTCGAGGACAATGGCAAGGGTTTTCCGCGCGAAAACCGGGCGCGCCTGCTCGAGCCCTATATGACGACGCGCAAGGAGGGCACCGGCCTCGGCCTGCCCATCGTCCAAAAGATTTTCGAGGACCACGGCGGCGGCATCGAGCTGCTCGACGCGACCTCGGGGCAGGGCGCGCTGGTGCGCCTGCACTTCCCCTTAAACAAGCCCAGCCAGGTGGATCATGGCGCATGACATTCTGATCGTCGACGACGAAGCGGACATTCGCGAACTTGTCTCCGGCATCCTCCAGGATGAGGGCTATTCGACGCGCACGGCGCGCAATTCCGACGAGGCGCTCGCCGCGATCGAGGCGCGCCGCCCCTCGATGATCTTTTTGGACATCTGGATGCAGGGGTCCAAGCTCGACGGGCTGCAATTGCTGGAGAACGTCAAGCGCCACCATGAAACCCTGCCGATCGTGATGATCTCCGGCCATGGCAATATCGAGACGGCGGTCACCGCCATCCGCCACGGGGCCTATGATTTCATCGAAAAGCCGTTCAAGGCCGACCGGCTGGTGCTGGTGGCGGAGCGGGCGCTGGAAAATTCGCGGCTGAAGCGCGAGGTCAGCGAATTGAAGGCGCGCAGCGCCGCGGTGACCACGCTGTCAGGCCATTCCGCTTCTTTGCAGCATCTGCGCCAGCTCATCGAAAAGGTGGCGCCGGCCAATTCCCGCATCCTGATTTCCGGCGCCCCCGGCGTCGGCAAGGAATTGGCCGCCCGCGCCATTCATGCGGCGTCGAGCCGGGCGAGCGGCCCGTTTGTGGTGATCAACGCTGCGGCGATCGCCGCCGAGACCATGGAGACAGAGCTGTTCGGCGTCGAGGCGCGCGACGGCCGGCCGCGGAAAACCGGGGCGCTGGAGGAGGCCCATGGCGGCACGCTCTATATCGACGAGGTCGCCGATATGCCGCGCGACACCCAGGCCAAAATCCTGCGCGTGCTGGTCGACCAGAATTTTACGCGTGTGGAGGGGACGACCCGCGTCCATGTCGATGTGCGCGTCATCTCCTCGACGGCGCGCGACCTGCCGCGCCTGATCGCCGAAGGCTTGTTTCGCGAAGACCTGTTCCATCGCCTGTCCGTGGTGCCGATCCGCGTGCCCTCGCTGTCGGAGCGGCGCGAGGACATTCCTGAGCTGATCACCTTCTTCATGGACCAGCTTGCCGCCAATTCCGGCCTGCCCAAGCGGCGCATCGCCGAGGACGCCATGGCGGTGCTGCAATCCCATGACTGGCCGGGCAACATCCGCCAATTGCGCAACAATGTGGAGCGGCTGATGATTCTCACCGGCGGCGAGCCGGACGCTGAGATCACCGCGGAAATGCTGCCGCAGGAGATCGGCGCGCTGGTGCCCTCCACGCCCGGCGGCGCCGGCGGCGAGAAGCTGATGGGCCTGCCGCTGCGCGAGGCGCGCGAGGTTTTTGAACGCGAATATCTGGTGGCGCAGATCAACCGGTTCGGCGGCAATATTTCACGCACCGCCGAATTTATCGGGATGGAGCGCTCGGCGCTGCACAGGAAATTGAAATCTCTGGCGATCGATTGAGGAAAAAGAGGCCGCGCGCCAAAAAACGCGCGCGGCTCTGTTTTGGGAGGTCATTTCAGTACCGGCCGCGTTCGGCGGACACTTCGCCAACCGAAAAGGCCTGTGACAGCGGCGCGATTTGATAGACCGCGGACAGGCCGACGATCACATAGATCAGCTTGGCGACGGCGTTCTGGGCGCTTCCGAACAGGGACGCGATTCCCGTCACAAAATTGGCGTCGGTGAGGCCGACAAGGCCCCAATTCAGGCCGCCGACGATGATGAGGATGAGCGTGATCAGGTTTAGGGCTTTCATGGGCGTCTCCGGGGTGCTGCGCTGCACACCCAACGCGGCCTGCCCGGAAATTGTTCGACGCGCCGGGCGAGGAGACTGCGAAAAGTCTTGTCGGGCCCGGACTGCAAGGAATATGGTACGATGTTAAAGATTGCGCTCATTGCAAGGGCGCGTGGGGGGAGAGAGGTTTGACATCCTTGGGCGCGACTGAAGCGGGAAGCTTCGTTGGCGGGTCGGCGGCGATGCGTCTCGCCCGCCTCGGCGATTCCGCTTCCCGTGAGGTGCGGAAAGGGGTTTATGCGGCGCTCGACCTCGGCACCAACAATTGCCGCCTGCTGGTCGCGCGCCCGATCCGCGACGCGGGCTCCGAATCTTTTCGCATCATCGACGCTTTCTCCCGAATCGTGCGGCTCGGCGAGGGTCTGGCGCAGAGCGGGCGGCTGTCGGAAGCCGCCATCAGCCGCACCATCGACGCGCTGCTGGTCTGCCGCGACAAAATGGCGGCGCGCGACGTCTCCCGCGCCCGGCTGATCGCCACCGAGGCCTGTCGCGCCGCCGAGAACGGCGGGGAATTCGTCGCCCGCGTGCGCGAGCAGACCGGCCTGGAGCTCGAAATCATCAGCCGGGAGACCGAGGCCCGCCTCGCCGCCGCCGGCTGCGCGGCCCTGGCCGACACCGCGGCCAAGAGCGTTCTGTTGTTCGACATCGGCGGCGGCTCCTCGGAAATCGTCTGGCTTTCGCCGGGGCGCGCCGAGAAGGAGGGGCAACCGGACGGGCAGGTGCGGCACTGGACCTCGCTCCAGCTCGGCGTGGTGACTTTGGCCGAAAAATTCGGCGGCGCCGAAGTCAGTTTCAAGCAATTCACCGCGATGACCGAACTGGTCGTGTCCGAATTGCAGCATTTTCTCGCGCGCTCCGCCCAGGAGGAGCGCTGCGGTCGCTTCCATCTGCTCGGCACGTCCGGGACGGTCACCACGCTGGCCGGCGTCCACCTCAATCTCGCCCGCTATGACCGGCGCCGCGTCGACGGCCTGTGGATGTCCCATGCCGAGATCGACACGGTGATGAACCGGCTGCGCGGCATGTCCTATTCGGAACGGGCGCGGAACGCCTGCATTGGGCCGGACCGCGCCGATCTGGTGCTGGCGGGTTGCGCGATTCTCGAGGGCATTCGCCGCTGTTTCCCCTCCGAACGCATCCGCATCGCCGACAGGGGGTTGCGCGAAGGCATGCTTCTGGAGTTGATGCGGGCGGACAAAAGTTTTGCCTGACGGAAACTCACTTTGACGAAATCTTCCGGCGGCGGTTCGGGCGGCGAAGGCGGCCGGGGCCTCAAGATCCGCGTGAAAACCGCGCGCAAGCGCACCTTGGCCTCGACCCTCTGGTTACAGCGCCAGCTCAACGATCCCTATGTCGCCCGCGCCAAGCGCGAGGGTTTGAGGTCCCGCGCGGCCTTCAAGCTGATCGAGATCGACGAAAAATACCATTTGCTCAAGCCTGGGCAAAAAATCGTCGATCTCGGCGCGGCGCCGGGCGGCTGGTCGCAGGTCGCGGCGAAAAAGGTGAAATCCGTGGACGGCAAGGGCAAGGTCGTCGGCATCGACCTCCTGGACATCGAGCCGATTCCCGGCGTTGCATTCGCGGTTCAGGATTTCTTGGCCGATGAGGCGCCCGAGCTGTTGAAAACCATGCTGGGCGGCGAGGCCGATGGCGTGATTTCCGACATGGCCGCCAACACCACCGGCCACAAGCGCACCGATCACCTGCGGATCGTCCATCTCGCCGAACTCGCCGCAGCCTTCGCCGGCGAAGTTTTGGCGCCCGGAGGTTACTTCCTCTGCAAGCTGTTTCAGGGCGGGGAAACCGGCGAACTGGTCACCCAGCTCAAGCGCGATTTCGCCCTCGTCCGCCACGTCAAGCCGCAGGCGAGCCGGGCTGATTCCTCCGAACTCTACGTGCTGGCGACCGGTTTTCGCGGCGCCCGCTGACGGGTTTTGTAAGGCTTACTAAAAAAAACCGTGGCCGCCCCCGCCCTTCGAGACGCCCGCTGACGCGGGCTCCGCGGGGTGAGGGCCAGAGCGCGTTCGGTGAACTCCCGTTCACCGAACGCGCTCTAACTTTTTGGTTTGACGCATTTTCTTCACGCGAACCGGCATCCACTTCGCTCGAAAATGCTCTAATGTATTGTTAGGTATAAACCGAACGCAATTGCGCGCTCGTCGCTCATATGAGCGGGCCGCCTTTCGATCCCATCCCCGAAGATGACAAATAAAAAATCCGCGGCCAAGGGGGCCGCGGATAAGTCTATGCGTTTCGCTGGACTGAGAAAAACTCAGTACTTGGCGACGACCGGAGCCGGAGCCGGGAGGCCGAACTTGTAGGCGACGCCGATGTTGAACGTGTTGTCGGTCTTCTGGAAGCCAAAGTTGACCGGGGCGGCGACGGGGCCGTAAGTCCCATTGAACGTGCCAAAGTTGTAATAGCGATACTCGCCGCGCACGGTCCAGTTGGGCAGGAAGGCGTATTCGAGACCGCCGCCAACGTCGTAGCCGACGTTCGAATCGGCATAGGTGCCGCCGACATTCGAGACCTTGGTGTCGGAGAAGGCGACGCCGCCGATGGCGTAAACCATCACATGGTCGAAGGCGAAGCCGAGACGGCCGTTGAGCGCGGCGAGCAGGTTTTGCTTATAGCCAAACACGAGACCGTTCGTGTCGACGCCCAGGCCCTGGACGTCGCCTTGAACGCCGAGGACGAAGCTGCCGATCTGACGGTTGTAGCCGACGAAGCCGCCGCCCATGATGGAGCTGGCGTTCCGCGTGTTGTTGAGCACGCCGCGGGTGTACTTGCCCTGGGCCCAGGCGCCGCCGAGATCGGCGCCGACATAGACGCCGGTCCAGTCATAGGGGAACACGACCGGCGGAGGAAGCGGAGCATCCTTCACGCTGGGGAGGTCGCCGGCGACGGCCGGGGCGGCCATGGCCAGAGCGGCGAGGGCGGGGGCGAAGCGTTTCAGCATAAGGAAGGTTCCGTGAATAGCGTTGTAAGACTCTACTTGGAGTTAACATACACTTGAGCCTGACCAAGACCTAGATGTGGTTGAGGCCAGTGTAGGGATTCTTAAACAGTGTGGCTGAAAAGAGACACGAGACTTGGCGCGCCGTTCGATGCGTGCGGCGCAAAAAAAATCCGCGACCCCGTGGGGTCGCGGACAATGTCTTTGCAGACTGAGACGAACTCAGTACTTGGCGACGACCGGAGCGGCGGCCGGGCCACCGAACTTGTAGCTCACGCCAACGGTGAAGACGTTGTTGTTGAGGGTCGCGTTGGTGCGGGACAGGACGGCGTTGCCGCCGTAGTTCCAGGAGCCGAAGCCATAGTGGCGATATTCGACGCGGCCGATCCAGTTCGGGGTGAAGGCGTACTGCACGCCGCCGCCGACGTCGTAGCCGGTGTAGGTGTGGTTGATGTTGAAAGAATAGGCCGGGAACAGGGTGCTGTTCCAGGTCGCGGAGGCGCCGGCCCAAGCCACACCGCCGATGACGTAGATCAGGGTGCGGTCGATGGCGTAGCCGAGGGTGCCGTTGACCGAAGCCAGCCAATCCTGGTTGGTCTTGGTGCTCGAATAGTAGCCGTAGAACGGAGCGGCATAGTTGGTGGTCTTGCCGATGCTGGTGCCGTAGAAGTCGCCTTCGACGCCGATCACGAACTGGTTGAACTGGTAGTTATAGCCGATGCGGCCACCGCCAACGACGCCAGCGGCGCTGGTGTTGACGTTGTTGCCGATGTAGTTGCCGAACAGGTCGTACGGCTTGGCGTTCACTTCGCTCCAGCCGCCGCCGATGTCGGCGCCGATGTAGAAGCCGGTCCAGGAGAAGACGGGAACGGGAGCGATGTAGACGGGGGCTTCCTTGCGCGAGGGCAGGTCAGCGGCGAGCGCGGGAGCGGCGATCAGGATCGCGGCGAACGCAGGAACGATCTTTTTCAACATGACAAGGTTTCCACTTATTGAGGCTGACAGCGTCAGTCCATTGAACTTGCCTGAAACTACGCTCTACCGACGCGCATGCCTAGCGGAGTCTCGGGCGCCCCCGTTGATTTCGAGGTGGTGTTGCGCGAACGCCACATGATCATGTCGCATCATCCTTAATATTCTGTCTGTGGCCGGATAAATACGCACCGGCGTTTCCGGGAAGCGGCAGAAAAGCCAGCAAAGCCGCCGCCGAGACCAAGGCGACGCCGAAAAAGGCCGGCGGAAACTGTGCAGCGCCGAGCGCGCCGCCCGACAGTTCGCGGGCGATTTCCAGCGCCCCCGCCGCGACCGTGACCCCCGCCGAAAGCGCGAGTTGCTGCGCCACCGCGTAAAAGCTGGTGGCCTTGCTCAGGCGCGTCTCCGTGATGTCGGCATAGGCGAGCGCGTTCATTGCGGTGAATTGCAGCGAGCGGAAGAAGCCGCCGACAAACAGCGCCGCCATCAGCAGGGCGTGCGGCGAATCCGGGCCGAACAGGCCGACGGCGGCGAGCGACAGGCTCGACAGCACGCCGTTGATCAGCAGCGTGGCGCGAAATCCGAATTTTTGCAGCACGCTTGCGGCCGTCGCCTTCATGATCAACGCCCCCGCCGTGGAGACGAAGGTGGTGAGGCCCGATTCGAACGGCGACATGCCGAATCCCAGTTGCAGCATCAGCGGCAGCAGGAAGGGCGTCGCGCCCGCGCCGATCCGGAACAGCGAGCCGCCGATGACGCTGGCGCGATAGGTGCGCACCTTGAACAGGCTGAGATCGAGAATCGGATTGGTCGCCGTGCGCGCGTGGCGCACGTAGAGAAGGAGACCGATCAGGCCAAACAGGACCAGCGCGCCGGCGGCGGGAAGAGGGATGAAGCCGCGCCCGAGCACGGTCAGCCCGAAGATCAGGCTGGACAGGCTGATGGCGGAGAGAAGGAAGCCGCGCGAATCGAATTTGGCGGGGTTTTCCTGGCGAAACTCGCCAATGTACAGGCTGACCAGCACCATGCCGGCGAGGCCGATGGGGACGTTGATCCAGAAATTCCAACGCCAATGAAAGTAAGTGGAGATGAAGCCGCCCACCGGCGGCCCGAGCATCGGGCCGATCAGCGCGGGAATGGTGAGCCAGGCGAGCGCCCGGACCAATTCGCTGCGCTCGACCGAGCGCATCAGCGCGAGTCGCCCGACGGGGGCCATCATCGCGCCGCCGCAGCCCTGGACGATTCGCGCGGCGACGAATTGCGGCAGGCTGCTCGACAGGCCGCAGAGAATCGAGCCGAGGGTGAAGACGAGAATCGCCGCGCGAAACACCGTGCGGGCGCCGAACCGGTCCGCCGCCCAGCCCGACGCCGGGATGAACACCGCCTGCGCCAGCAGGTAGGAGGTCATCGACAGTTTTAGCGCGATCGGGTCCTGGTGCAGGTCGGCGGCGATCGCGGGCAGGGAGGTGGCCACGATCGTGGAGTCCAAATTCTCCATGAACAGGGCGCAGGCGACGATCAGTGGGGTGATGAAAGGGCGGGGGCGGGAGATCGAACCTTGATCTCGCATTACAGATTATTCTCGCGGCGCACGGTCTTGATGAATTCGCGCAGCGCCTCTGCGCTGCGATTGCCCCTGACATCACGCACGTCGATGATCCAAATCGTTTCCGAGGACACAGTGTAGAGGAGAGAGAATGACGTTCCAGATATCTGGCGCTCCCTCACCTCTTCAAAATCCTCGTAGCGTTCGCCGCTAAAGGGAAATTCAACCAGCGTCCGCTCGGCGTGCTTCAACGCGGCGGCGGCGGCCTTGAGATCGAGTTGCGGATTCTCTCGATAATACCGTCGCATCCACCTGAGGCCATACGCGGCGGTCGGAAGATATTTTACGCCCATCCGGCCTTAGGCTTTCGGAAACGGGGCGTCTTCGTAGGACAGAAGCCAGTCGTGAACGGCGTCGCTGGAAACGCCTTCCACGTTGTTTTCCTTGAGGGCCAGCCCGGTCGCGATCAGGTCGCGGGTCGCCCGACGCTCCTCCACCAGGTTGCGAATCGCCTGGTTGGTCATGAACGAGACCGACCTCTTGTCGAACCGGGCGATCCGCTCGAGTTCGGTCTTCAAATCCTGATCGAGGCGGGTCGTCAGTGAAGTCGTGGGCATCGGCGGGTCGTCAGTGAAGTCGTGGGCATCGGCGGGTCCGGCTGTCAGCGTGTGTCTTACACTGTCATCAGCGCGCAGAAGGTGTCAAATTGATGGGCCTTGCGATGAAAGGCGCGGCGTGCGCGCCAAATTCTGTTGGTTTGCCGCCGATGAGATGCTATGAGCACCCGCCAACTCACCTCAACCGCCGCCGCCGCACTTTTCCGTGCATGGCGCCCAAATCCGGAGCTGGCCTTGACCCATATCCCCGTTCTGACGGAAGCCCTGACCTTCGATGACGTGCTGCTGCGTCCGGGGCATTCGGAAGTCATGCCCTCCGGCGTGACCATCCAGACCCGTTTGACGCGCGGCGTGACCCTGAACCTGCCGATCATTTCCTCCGCCATGGACACGGTCACCGAAGCCCGCCTCGCCATCGCCATGGCGCAGGCCGGCGGTCTGGGCGTCATCCACCGCAACCTCGAGCCCGAGCTGCAGGCCGAGGAAGTGCGCAAGGTCAAGCGCTATGAAAGCGGCATGGTGGTCAATCCCATCACCATCCATCCCGACGAAACCCTGGCGGACGCGCTGGCGCTGATGAAGCGCCATTCCATTTCCGGCATTCCGGTGGTCGAGCGCGGCGAAGGTTTTTCCGGAAAGCTGGTCGGCATCGTCACCAACCGCGACGTGCGTTTCGCCGAAAACATGGCGCAGCCGATTTCCGAGCTGATGACCAAGAAACTCGTCACCGTGGCCGAGGGTTTCGCCAAGGACGAGGCGCGCCGCCTGCTCCACCAGAACCGCATCGAAAAGCTGCTGGTCGTCGACGACGAGTATCGCTGCGTCGGTCTGGTGACCGTCAAGGACATTGAAAAGGCCACCCAGCATCCGGAAGCCGCCAAGGACGAGGCCGGACGCCTGCGCGTCGCCGCCGCCTCCACCGTGGGCGACAAGGGTTATGAGCGCGCCGAGCTGTTGATCGACGCGGGCGTGGACTGCATCGTCATCGATACCGCCCATGGCCATTCGCAGAGCGTGCTCGACCAGGTCACGCGGATCAAGAAAATCTCCAACAGCGTCGGCGTGATCGCCGGCAATATCGCGACCGCCGAGGGCGCCAAGGCGCTGATCGACGCCGGCGCCGACGCGATCAAGGTCGGCATCGGCCCGGGATCGATCTGCACCACCCGCATTGTCGCGGGCGTCGGCGTGCCGCAGCTGACCGCCGTGATGGAAGCCGCGAGCGAGGCGAGGAAGGCCGGCGTGCCCGTGATCGCCGATGGCGGCATCAAATATTCCGGCGACCTCGCCAAGGCGATCGCCGCCGGCGCCGATGTCGTCATGATCGGCTCGCTGCTGGCCGGCACCGAAGAGGCGCCCGGCGAAGTGTTTTTGTACCAGGGCCGCTCGTTCAAGAGCTATCGCGGCATGGGCTCGGTCGGCGCGATGGCGCGCGGCTCCGCCGACCGCTATTTCCAGCAGGACGTGCGCGATTCGCTCAAGCTGGTTCCCGAGGGCATCGAGGGGCAGGTGCCTTATCGCGGTCCGGTGGGACCGATTCTGCACCAGCTCGCCGGCGGTCTGCGCGCCGCCATGGGCTATGTCGGCGCGCCGAACATCGCCGAGTTCCAGCAGAAGGCGCGATTCGTCCGCATCACCGGCGCGGGCCTGCGCGAAAGCCACGTCCATGATGTGGCGATCACCCGCGAGAGCCCGAATTATCCGACCGGGCTGTAACGGGATCGGGGACAGGAACGCATTGCGCCTTTGAAGCGCCGCCATTTCCGGCGGCCGCGTCCGCGCCATGCGATCCAGTCCCCTTCGGCGCTGGGGAACTGGGGTCTTAGGCTAAATTTTTTTTCGTTTCGCCGGTTTTCGCCATGCATGTGCTTCTCGTCCACAACGCAATCATTCCGGTGTTCGCCTATGGAGGCACCGAGCGCGTGGTTTGGGATCTCGGCAAGGCGCTGGTCCGGCTCGGCCATAAAGTGACTTTTTTGGCGCGGCCGGGGTCGCGCTGCGATTTCGCCGACGTGCTGCCGCTTGACCGGAAAAAACCGCTGAAACCGCAGATTCCGCGCCATGTCGACATCGTTCATGTCCAGACTCTGCCGGATTTCGACGCCGATACGGATTTCGATCTGCCGTTCCTGATGACCGAGCACGGCAACGCCACCACGGCGCCGACTCACCGGTTTCTCAACACCGTGTTCATCTCGAAGGACCAGGCGGCGCGGCACAATTCCGACCAATATGTCTATAATGGCCTGGATTGGGACGCTTACGGCCCCGTCGATTTCGCCCGGCGGCGCGATTACTATCATTTCCTCGCCAAGGCGGCGGCGCCGGAGAAGAACGTGCGCGGCGCCATTGACGTCGCCCGCGCCGCCGGCGAGCGGCTCGAAGTTTTGGGCGGAAGGCGGCTCAATTTCCGGCGCGGCTTCCGCTTCACCCCCTGGCCGAGCATCGGCTTCAACGGCATGGTCGGCGGCGAGAAGAAATCCCGTCTGCTCAATGGTTCGCGCGGCCTGATCTATCCGATTCGCTGGACCGAGCCGTTTGGGCTGGTGGTGATCGAAAGCCTGTATTTCGGCTGTCCGGTGTTCGGAACGCCCTATGGCTCGCTTCCCGAACTGGTGGGAGGCGAAGTCGGTTTTCTCTCAACCTCGGCGTCCGAACTCGCCCGCGCTGTCCGCGACAACGCCTTCGATCCCCGCCGCTGCCACGATTATGCGCGGGAGTCTTTCAATGCGACGGCCATGGCGCGCGGCTATCTGGAGAAATACGAGATCATTCTCAACGGCGGCAAGCTCAACGCGTCGCGCCCCTGGCTGACCGACAAGAGCGTCGATCTGCTGCCCTGGAAAGCGTGAGTCCTGCTCATGAAAACGCCGCCGGAGGTCCGGCGGCGTTCGTTTGCGCTTCCGCTCACCAATAATAGTGGCGGTGATAGTAGTGGCGGTGCGGGCGGTAGTAGTAATGCCGATAGGGTCTGTAATAGGGGCGATAATAATAGCGCGGCCGATAATAATGGCGGCGATAGCAGGGGCCCCAGTGCAGGAAACGGCCGGTGTAGCGGTTGTAGCAATAGACGCGGGCTTGTTCGATGAGATCGGAGGCGAGCGTTTGCTTGCCGAGACTGGACGCGGCGACTGGAGCGGCCTTTGCTGAATCAGGCGTGAGTGTTGGCGCCGCCAGGCCGAGCGTCACGGCGAGCAGCAGAAAACGAATGAGACGCATCAGGCAACTCCTTCGAAGCGCAAAACGGAGGTCTTAGCCTCCATCGTCAATCTGCGCTTCCGCCGCGTTCAAGGCAAGGCGCATGATTGCGGAGGCCGAGTTGGCAAAGTCAACGGGATCAATAGGTTGTGCGATGGGTGCGGACGGGCGTTGCGCGGCTCGCATCTTCGTGAAAAGACGGGCGCAGACAAACCGCGAGCTCCCTTCATGCATCCTTCCGCCCGCATCTCCGCTGCGATCGAAATCCTTGGCGATCTGGAAAGCCGCCGCCGCCCGGCCTCCGATGCGCTGAAGGATTGGGGGCTGTCGCACCGATTCGCCGGCTCCAAGGACCGCGCCGCCATCGCCTCGCTGGTCTATGACGCCTTGCGCCGCCGCGCCTCCGCCCGCTTTCTGATGAAATCCGAAACGCCGCGTGCGGAAATGATCGGCGCGCTGTTTTTCGCGCGGGACATGAGTGTTGATGAGATTGCCGGCCAGTTTTCCGGAATCGGCCACGCGCCCGCGCCGCTGAACGAGGCGGAGCGCCAAAGTCTCGCCGCGCAAAATCTGGAGGGCGCGCCGGACTGGGTGCTCGGCGATTATCCGGAATGGCTCGGCCCGCATTTCTCCCGCGCCTTCGGCGACGAGGCGGTGGCGCAAGGCCGGGCGCTCGCCACCCGCGCGCCGCTCGATCTGCGCGTCAACACGCTCAAGGCGACGCGGCCGGAAATGCTGGTCGAACTCGAGCATCTGGGCGCGCAGACCTGTCGTTCCGCGCCGTTCGGCCTGCGCATCCCGCAGGGGGCGGCCGGTCGGGGCGCGGCGCTCGACGCTGAGCCGGCTTACGCGCGGGGCATGATCGAGATTCAGGATGAGGGCTCGCAACTCGCCGCCGCTTTGTGCCGCGCCGCGCCGGGCGAAAAGGTTTTGGATTTGTGTGCGGGCGGCGGCGGCAAGACTCTGGCGCTCGCGGCGACCATGGACAATCGCGGCGAGCTTTTCGCCACCGATTCCGATGGCCGGCGACTCACCCCGATCTTTCCGCGCCTGGAGCGGGCGGGGGCGAAAAACGTTGTCGTGCGCGCGCCGCGCGGAAAGAACGATCCGGTCGCCGATCTCGACGGTCAATGCGATCTGGTGGTCGTGGACGCGCCCTGCACCGGGGTCGGCACCTGGCGGCGCAATCCCGACGCCAAATGGCGGATGCGCCCTGGCGCGCTCGAGCAGCGGCAGGCGGCGCAGGACGAGGTTCTGGCGAAAGGCGCTGCGTTTGTGAAGGCTGGCGGGCGGCTGGTCTATGTCACCTGCTCGCTGTTGTGCGAGGAGAATGAGGACAGGGTCGCGGCCTTCCTGTCGCAAAATCCCGATTTTGCCTGCGAAAGCGCTGGCGACAGCCTTCGTCTGGCAGGGCTGGACGGGCTGGAGGGCGCGGCCTCGCCCCATGGCCCCGGTCTGCGGCTGACCCCGGCGCGCCACGATGTCGACGGGTTTTATGTTGCGGTGCTGATCCGGAAGGGCTGAGGGGCTACCTTTGGGTCATGAACGAACCCCTCATCCGTCGCGCTTCGCGCGCCACCTTCTCCCGCAAGGGGAGAAGGAGGGCGCCGTCACTGGATGAGCGGCCCCGAATGGGGCTCCGTTACGCCGCCTGGCGCGCCGGGCGCGCGGACTCCCCGTCGCGCCAGCGGCCGGGGCGCGCGCCGCCGGGCTCCGCCAAAAGGGCGTCAAAATCCTGGCGCGCCAAGATCTCGATCGGCAGGCCGTTGAGGTGCGGCGAGGGGGTGCGAAAATCCATCGCCAGAAAATGCCGGTCCTCCAGGCGTTGCGCCAGTTCCGCGACGGCGAAGGCGAAGGCCGGGCGACTGCTGGCGAAAAAGCACTCCACGGTGAAGACGCCGCCCACCGCAACGCCGATGATCGCCGCGCAGGTCTGCTCGCCCTCGCGCATCTCCAGCGCATGGGCGAGGCCGCGGCCGAACAATTCGCGCAAATGGGTCCGGCCCGGCGGACGGCGCCCGGCGCCGGAGGTTTGCGCCTCGCAGAGGTCGAGCAGGCGCTCGAAATCGCAGTCGAGCCGCAGCTCCAGGGCGCGGCAGTCGGCGCAGCCCGGGACGTGAAGCGCCCCCGCCCGCACGATGGCGCGCTTGGGCGGCGACCACAGCGAGGCGAGGCCCGGAAAGGCCTCGAAATAGAGGCCGCGGGCATAGAGATCGAGCGCCGAATCGGCGTCGGGCGTCGGCGACAGCCCGCAGAACCCGTCGGCGCGCTCCGGCGCGCGGCCGAGCGACATGGGTTTCGAGTCGAACAGGAAAGCGCGCGTCAGGGCGGCGAGGGCGGTGAGCGCGATCGGCAGCCGCCGGGGATGCGCCCATTCGCCGATCACGCGCGCCAGCCGTTCGACACGGCCGCGCGTCGCCGGCCGGCGCGGCGCGAGCGGCTCGCCGCTTTCCGCGAACAGCCGCGCAATATGCGCGGCGCGCTGGTCGAGCGGCAGCAGCGCGATTTCCTGCAGGCGGACGTTGGACATGTCTTCGGGCTCCGTTCTGGTCCGAAGCCACTGTCGCAGGGTCAGATTGCCGCCCGCTTGGGGAAAAACCTAAAATGCGGGTTTAAAATGATAAAGGATTTCCGGCATTGTGACGAACGCCCGAATCGCGCACAAAAGGTCTTCTTTTGCCCGCAATTCACGCCTAACTCGCGCAAAGCTGAAGAAACCGGAGCGCGATGAATCCGCTGCTGAACAGACCCAAAGCCACGCCTTTCGGCGCCTATGAACGCATGCTCGCCCTGCGCTACATGCGCGCGCGAAAGCATCGTTTCCTGCCCTCGGCCATCGCCGGGCTGTCCGTCACCGGCATCACCGTTGGCGTGATGGCGCTCATCGTCGTCATGGCGGTGATGAACGGCATGCGCGTCGAACTGATGAGCAAGATCATCGGCGGCAACGGCCATTTCTTCCTGCAGCCGATCGACACGCCGATGACCGACTACAAGGAGGTCGCGGCGCAGCTGGAAAAAATTCCCGGCGTCAAGCGCGCCATCCCCATGGTCGAGAGCCCGGCCGGCATATCCTCGCCGACCCAGCAGACCGGCGCGCTGGTGCGCGGCGTCTCCGGCGAGGATCTGAAGCGCCTGCCCGGCATGGCCGGCAATGTGCGCCAGGGGACGCTGGAGGATTTCGATTCCTCGGTCGGCATCGCCATCGGCCAGCGCATGGCCGACAATCTCGGCGTGCGCGTCGGCGACACCGTGTCCGTGCTCACCGCCAAGGGGGCGCAAACCCCGTTCGGCGTGACGCCGCGCATGAAGGCCTATCCGGTCAAGGCGATCTTCCAGTTCGGCCTGTCCGATTTCGACCAGCTGTTCGTCTATCTGCCTCTGGAGGAGGCCCAGGCCTTCTTCAACAAGCCCGGCGAGGTCAGCGTCATCCAGGGATTCGTCGACGATCCCGCCCATATGGACGACGTGCGCATGAAGATCGAACAGGCCATCGAGCGCCCCAACATTCTCACCGACTGGCGCCAGCGCAACAAAGGTTTTTTTGACGTGCTCAAGGTCGAGAGCGACGCCATTTTCCTGATTCTCAGCATTATCGTCGCCGTGGCCTCGCTGCTGATCGTGCAGGGGCTGGTGCTGCTGGTGAAGGACAAGACCCGCGAGATCGCCATCCTGCGCACCATGGGGGCGTCGCGCGGCGCGGTGCTGCGCATTTTCATTCTGACCGGCGTCGCCATCGGCCTGATCGGGGTGACGCTCGGCGTGGTGCTGGGCGTGCCGCTGGCGCTGCATCTCGACGACGTCCGCCAGTTCCTCAATCGCGCCTTCAGCTTGAACCTGTTCCCGGCGCAATATTATTTTGGTCTGTCGCAATTGCCGACCGTGGTGGAGAAGAGCGAAGTCGTCGGCGTGGCCCTGCTCACGCTCGGCCTGTCCTTCGTCGCCACCATCTATCCCGCCTGGCGGGCGGCGCGGCTCGATCCCGTTGAGGCGCTGCGCCATGAATGAGTCCCTTCCGGTCCTCGCCCTCAACGGCGTCACCCGCCGCTATCCCGAAGGGGACGGGTTCCTCGAAATCTTGCGCGGCGCCGACGGCATGCTCTGGCCGGGGCAGGCGGTGGCCCTGGTCGCCCCCTCGGGCGCCGGCAAATCGACCCTGCTGCATATCGCCGGCCTGCTGGAGCGGCCGGACGGCGGCGTCGTCGCCATTGACGGCGAGGTGGCATCGGAACTCGACGATCGCGCCCGCACCGCTTTGCGCCGCGACAAGATCGGTTTTGTCTACCAGTTCCATCACCTGCTGCCGGAATTCACCGCGCTGGAAAACGTGATGACGCCGCAGCTGATCGCGGGCTTGAGCAAGCACGAGGCGCGCGAGCGGGCCTATGAGCTGCTGGACTATCTGGGTCTTGGGGCGCGCGCAAACCACCGGCCCTCCGAATTGTCCGGCGGCGAACAGCAGAGGGTCGCCATCGCGCGCGCGGTCGCCAATGCGCCGGCGCTGCTGCTGGCGGACGAGCCGACCGGCAATCTCGATCCGCAGACGGCGGAAAAAGTATTTTCGGCTCTGATGACGCTGGTGCGCGCCACCGGACTCGCCGCGGTGATCGCAACGCATAATCTTGAGCTCGCCGCGCGGATGGATCGGCGCTGGACCCTCCGCAATGGACTTCTGGTTGAGCTGGAGTAAAAGCACAACCTTATGTCTTGGCGGCGCCCGTGTTTCATTCCATGAGCTGGCGTCGCCAAGCGATTGGATTTGCAGCGCCATGCCTCAAGCTTCGCGCTGGGCTCATCCACAGAAAACGGGCTGTTATCCACAGGACCAATTGATCCGAAGCGCATGAATTTTCGGCCCGTTTGTCCGTTTGCGGAAAAAAATACTTTGCGTTCGATGTTTAGGGGAACGCACGCGCAATGGAACGGGAACAAAAAACTGTGATCCTTTGTCGCAGTCCCGATCCTTTCGCAGGCTGTGCGGGGGGCGGGATACAACCTGAAGGGGACGAGGCGGATGCAGCACATCGCTGATTTGATCGAGCGGGTCGGCTTCGTTCATCTTCACGCCCACACCGCCTTTTCCCTGCGCGAGGGCGCGCTGCCGCTGGCCAAACTGCTGAAACTGGCGGAGGCCGACGGCCAGCCGGCGCTGGCGGTGACCGACACCAACAATTTGTTCGGCGCGCTGGAATTTTCGGAAAAGGCGTCGAAGGAGGGGCTTCAGCCGATCGCCGGCGTGCAACTCGCGGTCGATTTCGCCGACGCCGAATCACTGCGCGTCCCCGGCGAGCCGCTGGCGGGCGACGCCTCGCTCGGCAATCTGGTGCTGCTGGCCATGGACGAGGCCGGCTATCTCAATCTGATGAGGCTGGTGTCGGCGGCCTGGACCGGCGTCGATCCCGGCGACGCCGCCCATGTGACGCTCGCGCAATTGCGTGAATCGAACGAGGGTTTGATCGCGCTCACCGGCGGTCCCTCCGGTCCGCTCGACCGCGCGCTCGCCCTGCACAAGGACGAAGCCGCCGAGACCCGGCTCGACGCGCTGGTCGCGCTTTTTCCCCAGCGGCTTTATATCGAGCTTCAGCGCCATGGCGTGGAGCTGGAGCAGCAGGTTGAGCCGCTGCTGCTCGACGTCGCCTATCGCCGCCACGTGCCGCTGGTGGCGACCAACGAGCCCTATTTCGCCGCCAAATCCGACCATGACGCCCATGACGCGCTGCTGTGCATCGCCCAGGGCGCGCTGATGTCGGACGACAACCGCAAGAAACTGACGCCCGAGCACCGGTTCAAGACGCGGGCGGAAATGCTGGAGCTGTTCGCCGACCTGCCCGAGGCCACCCGCAACACGGTGGAAATCGCCTTGCGCTGCGCCTTCCGGCCGAAAACCCGCGGGCCGATTCTGCCGAATTTCACCGAAGGCGCGGATGAGGCCGCCGAATTGCGGGCGCAGGCTGTGGCGGGGTTGAAGGCGCGGCTCGACGCCCACGGCCCCGCGCCGGGCCAGACGCTGGAGGATTATGACAAGCGCCTCGAATTCGAGCTGTCGATCATCGAGAAGATGAAGTTTCCGGGATATTTTTTGATCGTCTCCGACTTCATCAAATGGGCGAAATCGCAAGGGATTCCGGTGGGGCCCGGGCGCGGCTCCGGCGCGGGCTCGCTGGTCGCCTATGCGCTGACCATCACCGATCTCGACCCGATGCGCTTTTCGCTGCTGTTCGAGCGATTCTTGAATCCCGAACGCGTGTCCATGCCGGACTTCGATATCGATTTCTGCCAGACACGGCGCGACGAGGTGATCGCCTATGTGCGCCGCCGCTATGGCGCAGATCGCGTCGCGCAGATCATCACGTTTGGCTCGTTTCTGGCGCGCGGCGTGTTGCGCAATGTCGGCCGCGTGCTGGAAATGCCGCTGGGCCAGGTCGACAAGCTGGCGAAGATGGTGCCGCAGAATCCGGCGGCGCCGGTGTCGCTGAAACAGGCGATCGAATCGGAGCCGCGCCTGCAGGAGGAGGCGGAACGCGATTCGAAAGTCGCCAAGCTGTTGGAAATCGCCGAAAAGCTCGAAGGCCTGTATTCCAACGCCTCGACCCATGCGGCGGGCATCGTCATCGGCGACCGGCCGCTCGACCGGCTGGTGCCGCTCTACCAAGACCCCAAGTCGGAAATGCCGGCCACCCAGTTCAACATGAAATGGGTGGAGCCGGCCGGGCTGGTGAAATTCGACTTTCTGGGACTGAAAACGCTTACGACTCTTTCAACCTGCGTGAATCTGCTGAAATTGCGCGGGATCGAGGTGGACCTGTCGAAAATCCCGCTGGACGATATCAAGACTTACGAAATGCTCGGGCGCGGCGAGACCGTGGGCGTGTTCCAGCTGGAAAGCGCGGGCATGCGCAAGGCCTTGTCCGAAATGCGCGCCGACCGTTTTGAGGACATTATTGCGCTGGTGGCGCTCTACCGGCCCGGCCCCATGGCCAACATCCCCACTTATTGCGCGGTGAAACTCGGCGAGGAGGACGCCGACTACATCCACCCCAAGATCGAATGCGTTCTGAAGGAGACGTTTGGCGTCATCATCTACCAGGAACAGGTGATGCAGATCGCCCAAATCCTGTCCGGCTATTCGCTGGGCGAGGCCGACATGCTCCGCCGCGCCATGGGTAAGAAAATCAAGGCGGAGATGGACAAGCAGCGCGAACGATTCGTCGATGGCGCGGTGAAGGGCGGTCTGGAAAAAGCCAAGGCTGACGAAATTTTCGATCTGTTGGCGAAATTCGCCGACTATGGGTTCAACAAGAGCCATGCGGCGGCCTATGCGCTGGTCGCCTATCAGACCGCCTGGTGCAAGGCGAACTATCCCGTCGAATTTTTGGCGGCGTCGATGACGCTCGACAAGAGCAACACGGATAAACTCGCGGAATTCCGCAATGAGGCGCGCCGGCTGGGAATCAAGGTCGAGCCGCCGTCGATCAATTTTTCCGGCGTCGATTTCGAGGTTCACTCCGATCCGGAGGGCGCGCTGACGATTCGCTACGCCTTGTCCGCCGTAAAGGGCGTGGGCGAGGGGCAGGCGGCGGCGCTTGTGGCGGCTCGGGGGGAGCAAAAATTCGTCAGCCTTGCGGAAATGGCGCAGCGGCTGAACCCGCGCGAGGTCAACAAGAAGGTCTTGGAGAGTCTTGCTGCTGCCGGCGCGTTCGACGAGCTGGAGCGTGATAGGTCGAAGGCGTTCGCGTCGATGGAAAAGGTTTTGGCGCACGCCAATGTGGCGCAGGACGAAGCGCGGGCCGGGCAGAACGCTTTGTTCGGCGGCGGCGAGCCGGAGCCGCTGCGGCTGGGCAAGTGGGACAATTGGTCAGCCGAGGAACGGTTGAAGCGCGAGTTCGATTCGATCGGATTCTTTTTGTCCGGGCATCCGCTCGATTCCTATCAGGCGGTGCTGCAAAAATTGCGGGTGCGCAATTGGGCGTCGTTCGCCCGCGCCGTGAAACAGGGGGCGTCGGCCGACCGGCTCGCCGCCACCGTGCTCGACCGCACCGAGCGGCGGACAAAATCCGGCAACAAGATGGGCATTGTCACTTTGTCGGACGCTTCCGGCCAGTACGAAGCCATCATGTTCCAGGAGGGGCTGAACCAGTTCCGCGAACTGCTTGAAAAAGGCGCGTGCGTGCTGGTGACGCTGGACGCGCGGCTCGACGGCGAGGATGTGCGCGCCCGCATCACCCTCGTCGAAAAACTCGACGAGGCGGCGGCGCGGATTCAGAAGGGTTTGAGGATCGCTCTGCGCGACGGCGCGGCGCTGCCGATCCTGGCGGAGCGGCTGAAGGGCAAGCCGGAAGGCGAGGTCACGCTTCTGCTTCGGCTTGACGAGGATGAGCGGGAGGTCGAGGTTAAGCTGCCCGGCAAATATCCGATCAATCCCGCGGTCTCCAATGCGATCAAGAGTTTGCCAGGGGTGGCGGAGGTGGAGCTGGTCTAGCAAGCTGCTGAAAAACCCGTGGACCGCCCCCGCCCTGGCGCGCGCGCCCGAGACGCCCGCCAAGGCGGGCTCCTCAGGGTGAGGGCTACTCGAGGAGGCTGCGCAGCAGCCTGCCGAGCTTGTCGAAGCATCGAACCATAGACATGAGAACGGGACTTTTTCAGCAGCCCGTTACGGCCCATCGGTCGAGCGCGCTGACGAAAAACGTCTTGAGCCGTTCGCGATAGACTGGCGTGTCGGCCCAGGTCGCCTGGGCGTGGTTCAGGCCGTCGAGGACCAGCAGGTCCGAGCGGCCACCTGCCGCCGCCTGCATTTCCCGGCCTTCCCGCGGCGGCGTATAGGCGTCGGCGCCGCCGAC
Organism: Rhodoblastus acidophilus; assembly: GCF_025961575.1. Taxonomy (GTDB): domain Bacteria; phylum Pseudomonadota; class Alphaproteobacteria; order Rhizobiales; family Beijerinckiaceae; genus Rhodoblastus; species Rhodoblastus acidophilus_C. The sequence goes on from NZ_JAOQNX010000024.1 coordinate 24,716, forward strand.
GACAATCAGCGCCGGCGCCGTCACTTTGCGCAAGGCGTCGATCGGACGCAGGCGCTCCGGCCCGACGCCGAAGCGCAGCCTGGACTGGTGTTTCAGCAGCGGCGTCAGCAGATTGGCGAGCGGCGCCGGCGCATGGGCGGCGATGCGGTTGCGGATGGCCCTGTCGATATCGGCGAAGACGCAGACGAGAGCAAAGGCCTGAGCGGACAGGGGGCCGTCGTCGCCGAGCAGCGCGGCGGCGCCGCCCAGCGAAATGCCGATCACGCCGATGGGGGCGCCGTGCTGTTTGGCCTTGAGCCAGTCGAAACCAGCGCGGGCGTCGCGCGATTCCGTCAGGCCAAAACTGTGGGCGGCGGCGTCGGACTCTCCGTGGCCGCGCAGATCGAGGGTGAGGACAGCAAAACCCTGTTTCGAAAACCATTGCGCTTGCGCGGCATAGCCGGTCCGATGGGCGAAAATGCCGTGCAGCAGCAGAATGCCGGGCGAATCCGGTTTCGCGCCGGGCCAATAGGTGGCGGCGAGTGTCACGCCATCGGCTGCGGTGAGAGAAATGTCCTGCGCCGGCGCGGCGGCGGCGATCCGGGGGGCGGGCGTCCGGCCCCAGACCATGGCCGAGCCGGCGAGCCAGGCGAGCGCGGGAACGGTAAGGGCGAGGCTCAGCAGGACAAGGGGGATCATGAGTCGGCGCGCCATCGGTTCGAATCGGCGCGAGCTTAGCCTGCGAATGTGACGACCGGCTTGCCATTCTTTCCGGCCTGATATAAAGGGGCCCCTCCAATCCACACGCGAAGGACGGCGGCCTGTTCCAAGGCTCGCTCCGGTGGCTTTGATCCTCAAAGCCAAAACTTCGCGGCGGCTCAACCGGAGAATTTGTAATGGCGCTTCCTGATTTCACCATGCGCGGCCTGCTCGAGTCCGGCGCCCATTTCGGCCACCAGGCTCACCGCTGGAACCCGAAAATGGCCCCCTATATTTTCGGCGTGCGCAATAACATCCACGTCATCGACCTCGCCCAGACCGTGCCGCTGCTGCACCAGGCGCTGAAGGCCGTGTCCGACACCGTCGCCAAGGGCGGCCGCGTGCTGTTCGTCGGCACCAAGCGCCAGGCCCAGGAGCAGATCGCCGACGCCGCCAAGCGCTCCGCGCAGTACTACATCAACGCCCGCTGGCTCGGCGGCATGCTGACCAACTGGAAGACCATTTCCGCCTCGATCGCCCGTCTGCGCAAGATCGACGACCAGCTGAACTCCGGCGCCTCCGGCCTCACCAAGAAAGAGCGCCTGATGATGTCGCGCGAACGCGACAAGCTCGAGAAGGCGCTGGGCGGCATCAAGGACATGGGCGGCGTCCCGGACCTGATCTTCGTCATCGACACCAACAAGGAGCAGCTGGCGATCAAGGAGGCGGCCCGCCTTCACATTCCGGTCGCGGCCATCCTCGACACCAATTGCGATCCGGACGGCATCACCTATCCGATCCCGGGCAATGACGACGCCGGCCGCGCCATCGCGCTGTACTGCGACCTCGTCGCCCGCGCCGCGCTCGACGGCATTTCCCGCAGCCAGGGTTCGCTCGGCTTCGACCTCGGCGCCGCCGAGGCCCCGGTCGCCGTCGAACTGCCGGCCGACGCCGAACTCGCCTCGACCGACGTGTTCGAGCTTCTGTCCGCCCCGCGCGGCGCCCCGGACGATCTGTCCAAGCTCGCCGGCGTCGGTCCGCAGGTGGAGAAGAAGCTCGCCGACGCCGGCCTCTACCACTACTGGCAGTTCGCCGCCATGACGGACGCCGACGCCGCCAAGGTCGACGCCGATCTCAAGCTCAACGGCCGCGTCGCCGGCTGGGTGCAGCAGGCCCGCGAACTGATCGCCGTCTGACACTTTTCGTTTCCGACGACGTTTTCCGCGGCGCGCCAAAATGGCGCGCCGTCTGTTTAACCGGCCAATCCGGTTCGCGCAGAGAGCGGGTTGAAGCGCATGCAATCCGGTCCGCGCGGCGGGCCGGCCGAAGAGCATCAAGAGAGCTGTCGCCGGTTCTTCACATTCCCAAGTTTCCATAGGCCGCGAACGCTTGAGCGATTCGCAGGCCAAGCCCAAGAGGATGACGTTCATGGCCACGATCACCGCCGCCCTGGTGAAGGATCTCCGCGAAAAAACCGGCGCCGGCATGATGGACTGCAAGCAGGCGCTCAACGAGGTCGACGGCGACATCGAAGCCGCCATTGACTGGCTGCGCAAGAAAGGCCTGTCCAAGGCCGCCAAGAAATCCGACCGCGTCGCCGCCGAGGGTCTGGTGGGCATCGCCACCTCCGGCACCACCGGCGTCGTCGTCGAGGTGAACTCCGAGACCGACTTCGTCGCTCGCAACGAAGAGTTCCAGGCTCTGGTCAAGACCATCGCGCTGGTCGCCGCCGAAAAGGGCGAGACCGACGTCGAGGCGCTCAAGGGCCAGCATTATCCCGGCGCCTCGGGCACGGTGGCCGACGCCATCTCCAACGCCATCGCCACCATCGGCGAAAACATGACTCTGCGTCGCGCCGCCAAACTCACCGTGTCGGACGGCGTGGTCGGCCATTACCTGCACAATTCCATCGGCGAGGGCCTCGGCAAGATCGGCGTGCTCGTGGCGCTGGAATCGACCGGCGACAAGATCGCGCTCGCCGAGCTCGGCCGCAAGATCGCCATGCATGTCGCCGCGACCAATCCGGTGGCGCTCGATTCGACCGGCGTCGATTCGGCCACGCTGGAGCGCGAGAAGAACGTGCTGCGCGAGAAGAACGCGGGCAAGCCGGCTCATGTGCTGGAGAAGATCGTCGAATCCGGCCTCAAAACCTATTTCAAGGAAGTCACGCTGGTCGAGCAGGCCTACATCCATGACGGCGCCAAGACGGTGGCCCAGGCCGTCGCCGAAGCGGCGAAAGTGGTCGGCGCTCCCGTCGCGCTGAAGGGTTTTGTTCGCTACGGCCTCGGCGAAGGCATCGAGAAGCAGGAAGCCGATTTCGCGGCGGAAGTTGCGGCGGCCGCCTCGGGCGCCTGAGCGTTTTCGCAAAGGTGAAATCAGGGGGCGGCTCCAGCGAGCCGCCCTTTTTCTTTGGCTGGGAAAGTCAAAAATAAACCCGCCCCAGCGTGTAGCGGCGCTGGGACGGGTCCTGAACGCTGTCGCGCCCGCGACAGCAGCGTCATGCTAGCTGATTCGAGGGGACCGCGTCATCTGGGCGCCGCGACCTGGGCGCGAATTTTTTTAGCCAGATCAGGCGGCTTTGCCTTCGTGCGCCGCCTCGGCTTGCGGCGGCGTCAGCGTTTGCAGGTCGTCCAGCGCGTCATCGAGATGCGCGAGCACGCGAAGGAAGGCTTCGCTGTCGAGATGGCTTCTCATGACCTCGGCGCGCGCATAGGCGATGCTGATCCACGCGCGTTCCGCCAATTCCTGTGCTGTGCTTGTCATTGTTGGCGCCCTCCCGGCGCGGCCTCGACTCATCGACCGCAGGACGAGTATGGCGCGGGGAAGGCAACGCGTTAAGGTTGTGTTGAGCTTCGTTAACACAATTCTAGGTTGTGTTGCCGCACGCTCACACTTTGGGCCACAGCCGGGCGCGATTGGCGATAAAAAAATCACGGAATTTCAATGCGGCGCGGCTTGGGGCGGGCTCGATTCGGGTCAGCAGAAACCATTGCCGCACCAGGGGCAGGCCGGTCACCGGCAAAGCGATCAGGTGGCGGTCGGCCAGCTCCATCCGGCAGGTGTGCGCCGAAATGATGGCGAGGCCGAGCCCCGCCATCACCGATTGCTTGATGGTCTCGTTGGTGCCCATTTCCACCACATTGAAGGGGCGCCCGCCGCCGAGCCGGGCGAGAAAACGCTCCATCAGCAGCCTTGTGCCCGATCCCGGTTCGCGCGCCAGAAAGCGCTCCTCGACCAAATCTTCGGCGAGAATTTCATTGTCGGTTTCGAGCCGGTGGCCGGGCGGCGCGATCAGGACGTGCGGATGATCGCCGAGCGTAAAAGTTTCGACGCGCAGATGCGCGGGCGGGCGGCCCATCATGGCGATGTCGAATTCGTCGCGCTCGAGCGCCGCGATGATTTCCTCGCGATTGCCGATTTCCAGCGTCACGCGAATGTCGGGGAAGGCGCGGTTGAAGGCGGCGACGAAATAGGGGGCGAGATATTTGCCGGTGGAGACCACGCCGAACACCACGGAGCCCGTGGCGCCGGCGATCAGCGCGTCGACCCTTTCGCCGGCGCGCGCCGCCAGCCGCTCGAAATCCAGGGCGAGCGACAGCAGTTCGGCGCCGATTTCGGTGGGCGCAAAGGGTTTTGAGCTGTCGCGATGGAACAGCGGCGCGCCGACCATCTCCTCCAGCAGTTTCAACTGGGTGGAAATGGCGGGCGGGGTGACGCCGAGGGTCAGGGCGGCGCCGCTCACCGAGCCGCGCTCGACCGTCGCCGAGAAGGCGCGCAATTGCCTGCGGGTCAATCCGCGAAAATCCGGCATGTCTCTCCCCGTCGTTTTAGATTATCTAAATCAGATTTCCATTTTTTAAAATTTATTTTTCTCCAGGGACGGCGTTATTAGGCCCCGTCGCCTGAGGGAACTCGGCGTCAAGCCCCAGAGGGACATCCCGCAAGGGGGAAATAAGCAACCGGCTCAGAGCCGGGCGGAGACGACAATGACCGCACATCATGCGCCGGGACAGCACGCCGTGGGCGAGAGCCTTGACGCCTATCTGACCGCCTGGGCGGGGGGCGACGCCAGCCGCGCCACTCTGGCCCAATGCATAGCGGCGCTCGCCGAAGCCGGCGCCGCCATCACCGAAGCCGTGGTGCGCGGCCCGCTCGAGGGCAGCCTCGGCGTCGAGATCGGCGCCGCCAATGCCGACGGCGACAAGCAGCGCGCGCTCGACGTGCTCGCCGACCAGAAAATCGTCGCGGGGCTGAAGACGGCGGATGTCGCCTATTACGCCTCCGAGGAAGAGGAAGCGATCCTGACGCTGAACCCGCGCGGCGCGCTGGCGGTGGCGGTGGATCCGCTCGACGGCTCCTCCAATATCGACGCCAATATTTCGGTCGGCACGATCTTTTCCGTGTTCCCGGCGAGCCCGGCCGGCGCGACCGCGAGCTTCTTCCGCCCCGGCCACGAGCAGATCGCCGGCGGCTATATCGTCTATGGCCCGCATGTGGCTCTGGTGTTCACGCTCGGCGAGGGCGTCGCCCATTTCGTCCTCGATCCCATCGACGAAACCTTCAAGCTGGTCGCCGATGGCGTCAAGGTCACGCCGAGCACCCGCGAATATGCGATCAACGCCTCGAACTACCGCCACTGGATTCCGCCGATCCGCACCTTCATCGACGATTGCGTCGAGGGCGCGCAGGGGCCGCACGGCAAGGATTTCAACATGCGCTGGGTGGCGTCGCTGGTCGCGGAAACCCACCGCATTTTTGTCCGCGGCGGCGTTTTCCTTTATCCGGCCGACCAGCGCCGCGGTTATGAGCAGGGCCGGTTGCGCCTGCTCTACGAGGCCAATCCGATCGCCTTCCTGGTCGAGCAGGCCGGCGGCGGCGCCATCGACGGGTTCAACCGCATCCTCGACAAGCAGGCTTCGACCCTGCACCAGCGCACGCCGCTGATCTTCGGCTCGGTGGAGAAGGTCAAACGCATCTCCTCCTATTACACCAACGTCCACTTCGAGAGCACGCCTTCCCCCCTGTTCGGCCAGCGCGGCCTGTTCCACGCCTGAGAATCGGAATTAAAAAATGTCGATCCAGCACCCCATCATTTCCGTCGTCGGCTCCTCGGGCGCGGGCACGTCCACCGTCAAGCACACGTTCGACGGCATTTTCCGCCGCGAGGGCTATGTCGCCGCCTCCATCGAGGGCGACGCTTTTCATCGCTTCAACCGCGCCGACATGAAGGCCGAAATGGCCAATCGCAAGGCGGCGGGCGACGCCACCTTCAGCCATTTCTCCGTCGAGGCCAATCTGCTCTCCGAGCTGGAAGGCGCCATGCGGACCTATGGCGAAACCGGCAAGTGCAAGGCGCGCACCTATGTCCACGACGAGCGCGAGGCGGAACTGCACGGCGTGCAGCCCGGCCATTTCACCGACTGGCGCGAGGTCGGCGAGGGCTCGGACCTGCTGTTCTACGAAGGCCTGCATGGCGCGGTGAAGGCCGACGGCATCGACATCGCCAAGCATGCCGATTTGAAGATCGGCGTGGTCCCGGTGATCAACCTGGAGTGGATTCAGAAAATCCATCGCGACCGCGCGCATCGCGGTTACAGCACGGAAGCCGTCACCGACACGATTTTGCGCCGCATGCATGCCTATGTGCATGTCATCACGCCGCAATTCACCAACACCGACATCAATTTTCAGCGCGTGCCGGTGGTGGATACGTCCAACCCCTTCATCGCGCGCTGGATCCCGACCGCCGGCGAGTCGCTGGTGGTGATCCGCTTCCGCAATCCCCGCGGGATCGACTTCCCCTATCTCACCGCCATGATCCACGATTCCTGGATGAGCCGGGCGAATTCCATTGTTATCCCCGCGGATAAGCTTGATCTGGCCATGCAACTCATCCTAACCCCTCTGATCACCCGGCTGGTCGAACGCGGCCGGCGCGCCAAGTGAGCCAAGTTGAGCCAACTGAGCCAAGTGACGGATTGAAAGGACAAAATCCATGAACCAGGCTGTTACTGCCGAAAAGGCGACCGCCGTTCCCTTCAAGGACATGGCCAACGCCATCCGCGCCCTGGCGATGGATGGGGTGGAAAAAGCCAAATCGGGCCATCCCGGCATGCCCATGGGCATGGCCGACGCCGCCGCGGTGCTGTTCACCAAATTCATGAAGATCGACCCGGCCGATCCGGCCTGGCCCGACCGCGACCGCTTCGTGCTCTCCGCCGGCCATGGCTCCATGCTGATCTACGCCCTGCATTATCTGCTCGGCTATGACGACATGCCGATCGAGCAGCTCAAGAATTTCCGCCAGCTCGGCGCGCGCACCGCGGGTCACCCGGAATATGGCCACGCCAAGGGCATCGAGACCACCACTGGCCCGCTGGGGCAGGGGATTTCGACCGCCGTCGGCATGGCGCTGGCCGAACGCCTGCTCAACGCCCGCTTCGGCAATGAGCTGGTTGACCACTATACCTATGTGATCGCCGGCGACGGTTGTTTGCAGGAAGGCATTTCGCACGAGGCGATCGATCTTGCCGGCCATCTGAAGCTCGGCAAGCTGATCGTGCTCTGGGACGACAATTCCATCTCGATCGACGGCGCCACCAGCGTCTCGACCTCGATGGACCAGCTCAAGCGTTTTGAGGCCGCCGGCTGGAATGTGGCGAAGGTCGACGGCCATAACGAGGCTGAACTGACCGCCGCCATCGAAAAGGCCCGCGCGCATTCGGACAAGCCCTGGTTGATCGCGTGTAAAACCGTGATCGGTTTCGGCGCCCCGACCCGGGCCGGCACCGCCAAGGCGCATGGCGAGGCGCTGGGCGCTGAAGAGATCGCCGGCGCGCGGAAAAATCTCGGCTGGTCTTACGAGCCGTTTGTGATCCCGGAGCCGATCCTGTCGCAATGGCGCGAGGTCTCGCGCAAAGGCGCCAGCGCCCATGCCGAATGGACCAAGCGCCACAATGCCTCGGCTTTGGCGCAAAAATTCGACAAGCAGATCTCCGGCGCTGTGCCGGAGGCGCAGGAGGCGCTCAAGGCGCTGATCGCGCAGCATGTCGCCGAAAAGCCCAAGCTGGCGACCCGCAAGGCGTCGGAAGTGGCGCTGGCGGCCATCAATGGCGCGACCGAACTGACGCTCGGCGGCTCCGCCGACCTGACCCACTCCAACCTGACGATCACCAAGGTGTTGGAGTCCGTCAAACCCGGTTCGTTCGGCGGCCGCTACATGCACTATGGCATCCGCGAACACGCCATGGCCGCTGCGATGAACGGCGTGGCGCTGCATGGCGGGTTCATCCCCTACGGCGGCACCTTTCTGGTGTTCTCCGACTATATGCGCGGCGCCATTCGCCTCTCCGCGCTGATGGGCGTGCGGGTGGTCTATGTGCTCACCCATGATTCCATCGGCCTCGGCGAGGACGGCCCGACCCACCAGCCCGTGGAAACCGTGGCGTCGCTGCGCGCCATCCCGAACCTGCTGGTGTTCCGTCCGGCGGATGCGGTGGAGACGGCGGAAGCCTGGGCGGTGGCGCTCGACAGCCTGCACACCCCCTCGGTTCTGGCCCTGACCCGTCAGGCGCTGCAGCCTTTGCGGGTGACCCCGAGCGAGAATCTGACCGCCAAGGGGGCTTATGTTCTGCGCGAGCCGGAAGGCGGACGCGACGTGACCCTGTTGGCGACCGGCTCGGAAGTCGAAATCGCGGTGGCCGCCGCCGATCTGCTCGCGGCGCAAGGCAAGAAGGCGGCTGTCGTCTCCATGCCCTGCTGGGAGCTGTTCGAGGCGCAGAGCCCCGAGTACCGCAAGTCCGTGCTGGGTTCGGCGCCGCGTGTCGGCGTGGAGGCGGCGCTGCGCTTCGGCTGGGACCGCTGGATCGGCGACAATGGCGCTTTCGTCGGCATGACCGGCTTCGGCGCCTCGGCTCCGGCGCCGGAGCTTTACAAGCACTTTGGCATCACGGCGGAAGCCGTGGCCGATGCAGCGAAAAAGCTGATCGGATAACACGGCCAGCCTTCTCCCCTTGCGGGAGAAGGTGGCGCGAAGCGCCGGATGAGGGTTCGTCCCTTCCGGCGCAAGCTTAAAAAAACCCCTCATCCGTCTCGGCGGCTGCGCCGCCGAGCCACCTTCTCCCGCCATAGGCCGTCCGAAAGACGGACGTTCTGACGAACGTCCTATGGGGAGAAGGAAGGCGCCCGTGCGCGCATTTACCGGAGGAAACATGGCCCGCATCACCCTTCGACAGCTTCTCGACGCCGCCGCCGAGCGCTCCTATGGCGTTCCCGCTTTCAACGTCAACAATATGGAGCAGGCGCTCGCCATTATGGAGGCGGCGCGGGCGACCAATGCGCCCGTCATCATCCAGGCCAGCCGCGGCGCCCGCGCTTATGCCGGCGACATCATGTTCGCCAAAATGATGGAGGCGCTGGAGCTGATGTATCCGGAGATTCCGCTGTGCATCCATCAGGATCACGGCGAGCGCGTCGCCACCTGTCTTTCCGCCATCGCCAACGGGTTTACTTCCGTGATGATGGACGGCTCGCTCAAGGAGGACGGCAAGTCGCCGGCCGATTATGATTATAATGTCGCCATCACCTCGGAAGTGGCGCGGCTCGCCCATATGGTCGGCGCTTCCGTCGAAGGCGAACTCGGCTGCCTCGGCTCGCTCGAAACCGGCCATGGCGAGGCCGAGGACGGCCATGGGTTTGAAGGCAAGCTCGACAAGAAAGACCTTCTCACCGACCCGGACGAGGCGCAGCGTTTCGTCGCCGCCACCAAGGTGGACGCGCTCGCCGTCGCCATCGGCACCTCGCATGGCGCTTACAAATTCACCAAAAAGCCGACCAGCGACGTGCTCGCCATCGACCGCATCGCCGAAATCCACGCCAAAATTCCCAACACCCATCTGGTGATGCACGGCTCCTCCTCCGTGCCGGAGGAATATCGCAACCTGTTCAACGAGAACGGCGGCGAAATGCGCGAGACCTATGGCGTGCCGGTGGAAGAGATCGTGCGCGGGATAAAATTCGGCGTGCGCAAGGTGAATATCGACACCGACCTGCGTCTGGCCGCCGCTGCGGAGTTCCGCCGCGTCGCGACGAAAAACAAGTCCGAGTTCGACCCGCGCAAATTCCTGAAACCCGCCATGGACGCCATGAGCAAGGTCTGTCGCGACCGTTTTGAAGCGTTCGGCTGCGCGGGGCAGGCGCAATACATCAAGGTCAAGCCGCAGGCCGAAATGGCCAAGGCCTATGCGTCCGGCAAGCTCGATCCGGTGATCCCGGCCCAGGCCGCCGCCGAATAAACCGAATTTTCCGTTACGCTCGCGAATTCAGTGGAGAAGACAATGGACCAGTCCGCTCGTTACGCCAATCTGAACCTGAAAGAGGCCGACCTCATCGCCGGCGGCAAGCACGTCCTGTGCGCCTATACGATGAAGCCCAAGCCCGGCCACGGCACCTATCTCCAGGCCGCCGCGCATTTCGCCGCGGAATCCTCGACCGGCACCAATGTCGAAGTCTCGACCACCGACGATTTTACCCGCGGCGTTGATGCGCTCGTGTACGAGATCGACGAGGCCAAGGAGATCATGAAGATCGCCTATCCCGTGGACCTCTTCGACCGCAACATCATCGACGGCCGCGCCATGATCGCGTCCTTCCTGACGCTCACCATCGGCAACAACCAGGGCATGGGCGACATCGAATATGGCAAGATGCACGATTTCTACGTGCCGCCGGCCTATCTGCGCCTGTTCGACGGCCCGTCGACCGGCATCAAGGATTTGTGGCGCGTGCTCGGCCGCCCGGTGGTCGACGGCGGTTTTATCGTCGGCACCATCATCAAGCCGAAGCTTGGCCTGCGTCCCGAGCCCTTCGCCAAGGCTTGCTATGATTTCTGGCTCGGCGGCGACTTCATCAAGAACGACGAGCCCCAGGGCAACCAGGTGTTCGCGCCGTTCCGGGAGTCCGTGCGCCTCGTCAATGACGCCATGATCCGCGCCCAGGACAAGACCGGCCAGGCCAAGCTGTTCTCGTTCAACATCACCGCCGACGACCATAACGAAATGGTGGCGCGCGGCGAATATATCCTCGAAACCTTTGGGCCGAACGCCGACCACGTCGCCTTCCTCGTGGACGGCTATGTCGCGGGCCCGGCCGCCGTGACCACCGCGCGCCGCCGGTTCCCGAAGCAATATTTGCACTATCACCGCGCCGGCCACGGCGCCGTGACCTCGCCGCAGTCGGATCGTGGCTACACCGCCTTCGTGCTGTCGAAAATGGCCCGCCTGATCGGCGCCTCCGGCATCCACACGGGCACGATGGGCTATGGCAAGATGGAAGGCGACGCCTCCGACAAGAACCAGGCCTTCATGCTGGTTCAGGACAGCGCCGACGGCCCGTTCTACCATCAGGAATGGCTCGGCATGAACCCGACCACGCCGATCATCTCCGGCGGCATGAACGCGCTGCGCATGCCCGGCTTCTTCGACAATCTCGGCCATTCCAACCTGATCATGACCGCGGGCGGCGGCGCCTTCGGCCATATCGACGGCGGCGCCAAGGGCGCGGTCTCGCTGCGCCAGGCGGAGCAGTGCTGGCGCGCCGGCGCCGATCCGGTCGAGTATGCCAAGGACCACATCGAACTCGCCCGCGCCTTCCACAGCTTCCCGCAGGACGCCGACAAGCTCTATCCGGGCTGGCGCGAGAAGCTTGCGTTCGCGGCCAAGTAAGCATGCGTGACGCCCTCGCCCTTCGAGACGGCCCCTGCGGGGCCTCCTCAGGTGAGGGCTTCTGATAGAACGTGGACATGAAGTGGCCCTCATGGTGAGGAGCCCGCGCAGCGGGCGTCTCGAACCACGAGGGCGGTCCATGCCCCTGACCAACGGAACCTCCCCATGTCCTTCGACCGCAGCATCAAGATCGCGCCTTCCATCCTTTCCGCCGATTTCGCCAATTTCGGCGCGGAATGCCGCGCCATCGAGGCGCAGGGGTGCGACTGGGTCCATGTCGACGTGATGGACGGCCATTTCGTCCCCAACATCACCTTCGGCCCCGCCACCTGCGCCGCGATTCGCAAGCACATCAAGGGCGTCATGGACGTCCATCTGATGATCGCTCCGGTCGACCCCTATATCGAAGCTTTTTGTAATGCCGGCGCGGATTTTTTGACCGTCCACGCCGAGGCCGGGCCGCATCTCGACCGCTCGCTGCAATTGATCCGCGCTTGCGGCAAGAAAGCCGGCGTGTCGCTCAATCCGTCCACTCCTGCGAGCGCCATCGAATTCGTGCTCGACCGCATCGACCTCGTGCTGGTGATGACAGTCAACCCCGGCTTTGGCGGTCAGAGCTTTATCGAATCCCAGGTCGAAAAGGTGCGGCAGATTCGCGCCATGATCGGCGATCGCCCGATCCATATCGAGATCGACGGCGGCATCACCCCGGAAACCGCGCCGCTGGTGGTCGCCGCCGGCGCCGACGCGCTGGTCGCCGGCTCCGCCGTGTTCAAGGGCGGCTCCGTCGACACGCCCGAAGTCTATGGCCGCAACATCGCCGCCATCCGCGCGGCGGCCGAGGCGGCGCGGATCAAGTCCGCGGCGTGACCCGCCGCTGCTGATAGGTTCGTGGACCGCCCTCGTGGTTCGAGACGGACGCCTTGCGGCGTCCTCCTCACCATGAGGGCTATTTCATTTTAGCCCCATCTGGTTCGAGACGGTTCCTTCTCTATAGACAGGGACATGACGCGGCGCCGCATCACCTTGCTTTCGTTCTGCCGCGCGTTATAGTCCGCGCCGAAATCTAGAGGTGAAGAGGCTTTCCATGTTCTTTGTCACGCCCGCCTATGCCCAGGCCGCCGGCGCCGCTGCAAGCGGGACCGACATTCTCGTCCAGATGGCGCCGTTCGGCATCATCCTCCTCATCATGTACGTGCTCATCCTTCGCCCGCAGCAGAAGCGCGCCAAGGAACATGAGACCATGGTCAAGAACATCCGCCGCGGCGACACCGTCGTCACCAACAGCGGCCTGATCGGCCGCGTGTCGCGCGTCGCCGACGACTCGGAAATCGAAATCGAAATCGCGCCGAACGTGCGCATTCGCCAGTTGCGCGCCGGCGTCGCCGAAGTGCGCTCCAAGGGCGAGCCGGTGAAGGACGAGCCGGCTAAGAAGGAGCTTCCGGGCAAGCCGCAGAAGGGCAAGGGGCCGGTCGCCAAGGCCGAGCCGCCGAAGACCCCGCCGGCCAATGACGAGCCGGCCAAGGACGATTCCAAGGACCAAGCCTGAAAGTTCTAGCCGATCATGCTGCGGTTCCCCCTCTGGAAAACCCTCCTCACCCTCGCCGCGACGCTGATCGCCATCGCGATCTGCGTTCCCAGCATGATCGGGCCGGACAACCGGGCGAAGCTCGCCTCGGTCCTGCCGTCGTGGTTTCAGCCGCAAAGCATCGTGCTCGGCCTCGACCTGCAGGGCGGCGCGCATCTCCTTTATGAGGTCGATCGCGCCGATGTCGTGAAAACCATGACGCAGAACCTGCGCGACGATCTGCGCCGGTTGCTGCGCGAGGAAAAGGTGGGCGTTTCCGGCGGCGTCGGCGTCACCGCCCGCGGCGTGCAGGTCCGTCTCGCCGATCCCAAGGATTTTTCCAGAATCCAGACCAAACTGTCGCAGCTCGTGCCGCTCGCGGCCAATGGGCCGGGCTCCGGCCTGGAGGTCAGTAATGACGATGGTCTGGTGCGCCTGACCATCACCGACGCCGCAATCGACAACAAGGTGAAGCGCGCGGTCGAGCAGACCATCGAAGTCTTGAACCGCCGCGTCAACGGCCTCGGCACCACCGAGCCGAACATCCAGCGCCAGGGCGCCGACCGCGTGCTCGTCGAAGTGCCGGGCCTGCAGGACACCAACCGGCTGAAGGAAATCGTCGGCACCACGGCGAAACTGGAGTTCCGCCTGGTCGCCGAGCCGGGCGCGCCTCCCGGCGACGTCGAACAGCTCGAGCAGACCGATCAGCCGGGCAAACTGCCGGTGGAAAAGCAGGTGATGGTGGAGGGCGAGGACCTCACCGACGCCCAGCCCGGTTTCGACTCGCGCACCAACGAGCCGGTCGTCAATTTCCGCTTCAACATCAGGGGCGGCCAGAAATTCGGGCAGGTGACCTCCGCCAATGTCGGCCGGCCCTTCGCCATCGTGCTCGACAACAAGGTGATTTCCGCGCCGCGCATCCTCGGGCCGATCACCGGCGGCTCCGGCCAGATTTCCGGCCGGTTCACCGTCGAGCAGGCCAATAATCTGTCGATCCTTTTGCGCGCTGGCGCGTTGCCCGCCAAACTCACCATTGTCGAGGAGCGGACCGTGGGTCCGGGTCTGGGCCAGGATTCGATCGACGCCGGCAAGCGCGCCGCCTATTGGGCCGCAGGTCTGGTCGTCACCTATATGTTGATCACCTATGGCACGTTCGGCGTGTTCGCCAATATCGCCTTGCTGATCCACATTTCCATGATTTTTGCGGCTCTGGTGCTGCTGCGGGCGACTTTGACCCTGCCGGGCATAGCCGGGATCGTCTTGACCATCGGCATGGCGGTGGATTCCAACGTTTTGATCTACGAACGCATCCGCGAAGAATCGCATGCGGGGCGCTCGATCATTTCGGCGCTGGACGCCGGTTTTAACCGCGCCTTTGCAACCATCGTCGACTCCAATGTCACCATGTTCGTGGTGGCCGCCATCCTCTACTTCCTCGGCTCCGGTCCGGTGCGCGGCTTCGCCGTCTCGCTGGCGCTCGGCATTCTGACGACCATCGTCACCGCCGTGACCATGACGCGCATGATGATCGCGCTGTGGTACAAGTACCGCCGTCCGACCAAGCTGCCGATCTAAGGTTTGACCATGAAACTGCTGCGGCTTGCGCCCGAAAACACCAAATTCCCGTTTATGCGCTTCCGGCGCGTGTCCTATCCGTTCTCGGCCGTGCTCTCCATCGTGTCGGTGCTGCTGTTCCTGTTCGTCGGGATGAATTTCGGCATCGACTTTTCCGGCGGCACGCTGCTGGAAATCCAGGCCAAGAACGGCAAGGCCGATCTCTCCTATATTCGCGATCTCTCCGAGCATCTGAACCTCGGCGATCTCGAAGTTCAGGGCTTTGGCAGCGACGCCGACGCCTCCATCCGCTTCGGCATGCAGCCGGGCGGCGATGTCGCCCAGCAGGCGGCGGTCGAGAAGGTGAAAAAGGCGCTCGGCGACGCCTATGAATTCCGCCGCGTCGAGGTCGTGGGGCCGCGCGTCTCCGGCGAACTGGTGCAACAGGGTACGCTCGGCGTGGTCATCTCGATCTTCGCCGTGCTCGCCTATCTGTGGTTCCGCTTCGAATGGCAGTTCGCCATTGGCGCGATCATCGCCACCATGCACGATCTGTTGCTGACGGTGGGCTTCTTCTCGATCACGCAATTGGAGTTCAACACCACCTCGATTGCGGCGATTCTGACCATTGTCGGCTATTCGCTCAACGAGACCGTGGTGGTGTTGGACCGCATCCGCGAAATGATGCGCAAGTACAAGAAAATGCCGACGGACCAGCTGATCGACATGTCGGTCAACGCCGTGCTGCCGCGCACCTTGATGACGGCGACGACCGTGTTCCTGGCGCTGCTGTCGCTGGTGATCTTTGGCGGCAACGTGATTCGCTCGTTCTCGCTGGCGATGATGTGGGGCATTTTCGTCGCCACCTATTCGTCGATCTTCATCTGCTCGCCGACGCTGATCTATCTCGGCCTGCGCAACGAGCGCAGCGGTCGCGACGAGACCACGGCCGGCGCAAAGCCGCTGGCGAGCGGGAAGCTTTGATCCCAGAGCGCAAGTACGAGGGGTTTCTGCCCGGCGCCCATATGATCGAGGGCATCGGGCAGGGGGCTTTCGAGTTCGGCGGCATGTCGCATGTCGGCTCGCTGCTGCTGCTGCCTGATGGCGTGCGCGCCATTTCGGTCACGCGTTTTGCCGAGGTGGACGAGGGCGTGCTGGCGCCCTTGTTCGCTTTGCCGCGCGGAAACGTGGAATTGCTGCTGTTCGGCTGCGGGCCGTCGCTGCAGCCGGTTCCTCCCGGTTTGCGCCAGCGGTTGCTGGAGGCGGGGGTGCGCTGTGATCCCATGAGCACCGGCCATGCCGCGCAGACCTATAATATTTTGCTGGGTGAAAAACGCCGGGTTGGAGCGCTGTTGATCGCCGTGGCTTAGGGCTGCTTCTATCGGAAAGAACCCCTCATCCGGCGCTTCGCGCCACCTTCTCCCGCAAGGGGAGAAGGGACATCCCGCAACTTTGTAGGAGGTGGACTCCTTCGCCCCTTGCGGGAGAAGGTGGCTCGCGGCGCGAGCCGCGAGACGGATGAGGGGCGCTGCGATGCGCAATACCGATGTTTCACCCCTGCTGAAAGCGCGGGCGCGCGCCATGCGACATGGTCCGACCGAGGCCGAGGCCGCGCTCTGGAAAATCTTACGCGGACCCCGTCTCAGCGCGTTGAAGTTCCGGCGGCAGGCGCCCATTCCCCCTTATATTGTTGATTTCTTATGTTTTGAGCATCGGTTGATCGTGGAGGCGGATGGGTCTCAGCATGCGGAAAATCCGCGGGATGATCGTCGGGACGCCTTTCTGCTGTCGCAGGAATTCACAATAGTGCGATTTTGGACTCACGAAATCTTGCACGCGCGCGCGGCTGTGGAAAATACCATACTTGCGCGTTGCGGGTTGCCGTGGTGAGGAGTTGGCATGTTGAGATTCGTCGGGGGCGCCCCCTCATCCGTCTCGCGCTTCGCGCGAGCCACCTTCTCCCGCAAGGGGAGAAGGGTGAGCCCGTTCTGCGGTATTGCGGCGCTTTCTGTCTTCCACGACGATGAGCGCCGGCTTTCCTTCTCCCCTTGCGGGAGAATGAGGCGCGAAGCGCCGGATGAGGGGTTTTTCGCATGACCGCCTCTCCCGACTCCTACGCCCATTGCGAGGCCCTCCTGCGCGACGGCGACAAGGATCGCTGGCTCGCCACCATGTTCGCGCCGGCCGAAAAACGGCCCTATCTGCACGCGCTCTACGCCTTCAACCTGGAGGTGTCGCGCATCGCCGGTCAGGTCACCCAGCCGCTGCTCGGCGAAATGCGGCTGCAATTCTGGACCGATCTGCTCAATGGGGGCGGCGGCGAGCAAAATCCGGTGGCCGAGGCCCTACTCGACACGCTCGACGTTTGCCGCCTGCACCGCGAGGTGCTGCTGGAGCTGCTGGAGGCCCGGCTGTTCGATCTCTATGACGAGCCGCATCCCGATCTCGAGGCGCTCGATCATTATTGCGACCTCACCTGCGGCGCGCTGTTCCGTCTTGCCGGCCAGATCCTTGACCCCTCCGCGCCTGGACTCGCCGCCGCGCCGGCCGGGCGCGCCTATGCGCTCACCGGGCTGATGCGCGCGTTGCCCTGGCTGGCGGCGGAGCACAAATCGCTGGTTCCCGCCGATGTGGCGGCGCGCCATGGGGTGAGGGGCCTGCAGAACTCGCCGGCCTTGCGGGCGGCGCTGGAGGAATTGCGCGCCCACGCCCGCGAAAATCTGGGAAAAACCCGCGCGGCCCTGGAGCGCACGCCGGCCGCGGAGCGCCCCGCCTATCGCGCGTTGGCGCTGCCGAAGCTTTATCTCGCCCAGATGGACGACGCGGCCGATCCCTTGGCCCCGCTGCCGGAAATCGCCCAATGGCGCCGGCAATGGGCGCTGCTGCGCGCGAAGGTTTAGAGTCCCGCCGTTCCGATGGCGATGGTTCGATGCTTCGACAGGCTCAGCAGGCTGCTTCGCAGCCTCCTCACCATGAGGGGTTTCTCTATAGGGCGCCGCCTTGGCGGGACGGTTCACGGGTCTGCAGCCTGCTCTCGCGACTCAAAAATCGAAGAACTTTTCGCGCAGCGCGTTCTCGTAATCCTGCTTGGCTTCCTTCGCCCGGTCGCGGGCGTCCTCCTCGTCGAAATGCGCCTGTTCCCAGCGGTCCACTTCGGCGAGGGTGTGATTGACGCAGACCAGCGCCTCCTCAGCGCGGATCGCCGCAATCCATTGCTCCAGCGCCGCCTTATAGGCGCTCTGCAGCGCGTCGAGTTCGGAATAGTCCTGGACGTCGCTCATGGCATCCTCCTGACCTTCAAAACTTAGGCCAGGCGCGTGAAACCGTGATGACGGCTTACGCGGTCGTCAGCCATGTCTTCAGATCGGCCTCGGCGCGGGCGGACAGGGCGCGCTTTTTGGCGATGGCCTTTTCCGGGCCGCGCAGCCTCTTGCCGTCGGGGGCTTTCGGCGTCTCCGCGAGCGGCGGGAACAGGCCGAAATTGACGTTCATCGGCTGAAAGCTTTGAGGGCCGTTGTCGATCGTGTCGATGTGGCCGCCGGTGATGTGGTTGAGCAGCGCGCCGATCGCCGTGGTCGGCGGCGGCGGTTGCAGGATCACGCCCAGGCGCTCGGCCGCCGCCATGCGGCCGGCGATCAGCCCCACCGCCGCGCTCTCGACATAGCCCTCGCAGCCCGTGATTTGTCCGGCGAAGCGAATCCGCGTGTCCGCCTTGAGCCGCAGCCGCGCGTCGAGCACGCGCGGGGAATTGAGAAACGTGTTGCGGTGCAGGCCGCCGAGCCGCGCGAATTCCGCCTTTTCCAGCCCGGGAATGGTGCGAAAAACCTTTTGTTGCGCGCCATAGGTGAGCTTGGTTTGGAAGCCGACCATGTTGTAGAGCGTGCCCAGGGCGTTGTCCTGGCGCAGTTGGATGATCGCGCAGGGCTTTTGCGTGGGATTGTGCGGGTTGGTGAGGCCGACGGGTTTTAACGGCCCATGGCGCAGGGTCTCGCGGCCGCGCTCCGCCATCACTTCGATCGGCAGGCAGCCGTCGAAATAGGGCGTCTTCTCCCATTCCTTGAACGCGACCTTTTCGCCTTCGAGCAGCGCGTCGATAAAAGCTTCGTACTGGTCGCGGTCGAGGGGGCAGTTGATGTAGTCGGCGCCGGTGCCGCCCGGTCCCGTCTTGTCGTAACGCGACTGGAACCAGGCCTTGTCCATGTCGATCGAGTCTTTATGGACGATCGGGGCGATGGCGTCGAAAAAGGCCAGCTCCTGCTCGCCGGTCTTTTGCTTGATGGCGTCGGCGAGGGCGGCCGAGGTCAGCGGCCCCGTGGCGATGATGACATTGTCCCATGTCTCCGGGGGCAGTTCCGAAATTTCCTCGCGGCGGACCCAGATGTTCGGGTCGTTTTCCAGCGCATGGGTGACGGCGGCGGCAAAGCCGTCGCGGTCCACCGCCAGCGCGCCGCCCGCCGGCACCTGATGCGCGTCGGCGCAGCCCATGATCAGCGAGTTCATTGCCCGCATTTCCCGGTGCAGCACGCCCACCGCATTGGTGGAGGCCTCGTCGGAGCGGAACGAGTTGGAGCAGACGAGTTCGGCGAGCGAATCCGTCTTATGGGCGTCGGTCGGGCGGGTCGGGCGCATTTCATGCAGGATCACCGGCGCGCCGGCGCGGGCGATCTGCCACGCGGCTTCGCTGCCTGCGAGTCCGCCGCCAATGACGTGGATGGGATCGATGTCGAATGCGGGATTGGCCATGGGTGCTCCGTCGGGAGCGCGCTTTTAGCGCGGACCGGCGGGGGAGGGAAGCGGGGCGGTGGCGCTGTTTTGGTCTTGTTGACCCGGGCCTTTGGGAGGGGATTTGGTGAATTTTCTACCTTTGGTTGAATGCGATTTGCAAAATGTGATCAGAAATCGCGTTATTTCGCGCAATTTGTGCGAAAAACCGCGCGAAACACGTGCGTTTTCATATGTGCAACTTTGAGGTTGTTACGCGGACCGGGGCGGCGGCGGCGTGAAGGAAGATCTTGAATATCAGAGGTTTGCGGGAAAAAGTTTCACGTGGAACATAACAGGAACAAATTTTGGGCGTTTGTCAAGCCGGGGGGAGCGGTTTTCACTTTTTACAAAATGGCGGTTTTGGCTTGCTGGCCTGGGCGCATCCGCCGTCATGCGCGGGCTTGTCCCGGGCATCCACGCCGGCCCAACATGCCAGGATGAAGGGCGGATGGGTGTACATCGTCACCAACAGGCCGAACGGCATCCTTTACACGGGCGTGACGGCTGATTTGGCGCGACGAATTTATGAGCATCGGACCGGCGCTGGAGCAGGGTTTACCCAGCGCTATGGGTTGCATCGCCTCGTCTATTACGAGCGATATGAAGACATCGTCACGGCCATACAACGTGAGAAGAATGTCAAACATTGGCCGCGCGCCTGGAAGGCGCGGTTGATTGTCGAGTTCAATGAAGATTGGCGAGACCTGTATGACGATCTGGCTTGACCTTATGGCAGTTAGCCCGACGGGTCGGCGTGGATGCCCGGGACAAGCCCGGGCATGACGGTTGATCTTGCGCTTCAGCAGCACCTGAATCCGGCGTTGTTGCCCACCCCGAACCGACGATCCTCGCGATTGCGGAAAAATTCCGTGCGGGTCATCGGCGTCTGGCCCGGATGCGTCCGGGCCATATGGGCGACATAGGCGTCGTAGTCGGGCTGGCCGCACATCAGCGCGGCCGTCTGACTTAAAGCCCGGCCAAAGTTCTTAAGCCCCTGAGGGCAGCACACCGGCATCGCCGACCTCCCTGGTGGAGACGTTGGGATTGCGGCGCGCCTTGAAAATGGTGGCGAAGCCGAACACCACCATGGTCAGCACCACCGCCATGAAAATGGCGGTCAGGCCGGCGTCGACATAGGCGTTCTGCACCACGCGCGCCATATCCTCGGCGGTTTTGGCCGGCGCGAGCGTCTTGCCCTCGGCGGCGGCGGCCGCATATTTGTTGGCCTGCGCCAGGAAGCCGATCGCCGGGTTGGCGTCGAACAGCTTTTGCCAGCCGGCGGTGAGCGTGCACACCAGCAGCCAGATGGTCGGCACGATGGTCACCCAAGTGTAGCGGTCGCGCTTCATCTTGAACAAGGCCGCCGTGCACAGGATCAAAGCGATCGCCGCCAGCATCTGGTTGGCGATGCCGAACAGCGGCCACAGCGTGTTGATGCCGCCGAGTGGATCGACCACGCCCTGGTAGAGGAAATAGCCCCACATCGCGACCGCGAGACCGGTGGCGACCAGATTGGCCGCCCAGTTGCGGGTGCGCGCCATGAACGGCACGAAATGGCCGGTCAGGTCCTGGATCATGAAGCGGGCGACGCGGGTGCCGGCGTCGACCGTGGTCAGGATGAACAGGGCCTCGAACAGAATGGCGAAATGGTACCAGAACGCCTTCATCGCCGAGCCGCCCAAGAATCCTGAGAGGATTTCGGCCATGCCCACGGCGAGAGTCGGCGCGCCGCCGGCGCGCGACAGAATGGTCTTTTCGCCGACATCGGCCGCGGCCTGGGTCAGCATTTCAGGGGTGACCGTGAACCCCCAGCCGGAGATCACCGAGGCCGCCTTGACCGCGTCGGTTCCGATCACGCCGGCCGGCGCGTTCATGGCGAAATAGACGCCCGGCTCCAGCGCGGTGGCGGCGATCAGCGCCATAATGCCCACGAAGCTTTCCATGAGCATGCCGCCATAGCCGATGAAGCGCAGCTCCGATTCGCGCATCGCCATTTTCGGCGTCGTGCCCGACGCAATGAGCGCGTGAAAACCGGAGACGGCGCCGCAGGCGATGGTGATGAACAGGAAGGGGAACAGCGCGCCCTTGAACACGGGCCCCGTGCCGTCGATGTACTGGGTCACGGCCGGCATTTTCAGCGCGGGCATGACGAAGGCGATGCCGATCGCCAGCGCGAAGATCGTGCCGATCTTGAGGAAGGTCGACAGATAGTCGCGCGGGGCCAGCAGCAGCCAGACCGGCAGGACCGAAGCGACGAAACCATAGCCGATCAGCAGCAGCGCCAGCGTCTCGCCCTTGAAGGTGAACAGCGGCGCGAGCGTCGCGCTTTCCGCCACGGTGCGGCCGAACAGGATGCCGGCGATCAGCAGCACGAAGCCGATGATCGACATTTCCATGATGCGGCCCGGCCGGATGAAGCGGTTGTAGAGGCCCATGATGATGGCGGTGGGCAGGGTGGAGAACACGGTGAACGTGCCCCACGGGCTGCCGGCCAGCGCCTTGACCACCACCAGCGCCAGCACGGCGAGCAGGATGACCATGATGGCGAGCACGCCGAACTGGGCGATCAGGCCGGCGGTGACGCCCATTTCCGTCTTGATCATGTCGCCGAGCGAGCGGCCGTCGCGACGTGTGGAGAGGAACAGGACGGTGAAATCCTGGACCGCGCCGGCGAAGACCACGCCGACCAGCAGCCAGAGCGTGCCGGGCAGAAAGCCCATTTGCGCCGCGAGCACCGGGCCGACCAGCGGGCCGGCGCCGGCGATGGCCGCGAAATGGTGGCCGAACAGCACATATTTGTCGGTCGGGACGTAATCGAGCCCGTCATTGTGGCGCACAGCCGGCGTTGGGCGGGAATCGTCGAGGCGCAGGGCGCGGCGCGCGATGACGAGGCTGTAGAAGCGGTAGGCGATCAGATAGACGCAGATGGCGGCGGTCACCACCCAGAGCGCGTTGATGGTTTCGCCGCGGTGCAGGGCGACCCACCCCAGCGCGAAGGCGCCGAGCGCCGCGACGGCGATCCAGGCAAAATAGGACAAAATCCCCGCTTTGCGGGGCTCCGCTAGGCTCGTCATCTACGTTTCCTCCGCCGCTCAGAGCGGCTTTTTTATGGCGGTCCAGGCGCATAGGGATGACTCGTCGCCACAGACCCGTCAAGGTTTTAGCGGCACAACGCGTGAGCGCGCCGGCGAGTTTCTGCGCTGATGTTCGAATTGGCGGCGCGTTCCGGCGGGTCTATAGTCCGGCCGGACTCGTTTGGGAGGGCGCGATGAAGCTCGTCATGTTCGATATCGACGGCACGCTGGTGGACAGCCAGAATTTCATCGTCGAGGCGCAGCGACGCGCCTTCGCCGCCCATAACCGCCCGGCGCCGAGCCGCGAACGCGCTCTGTCGGTGGTCGGCCTGTCGCTGCGCGAGGCCTTTGTCGAACTCACCGACGGCCAGGGGCCGGTGGAGACGCTCGCCGCCTCCTACAAGGCGGCCTATAGCGAGTTGCGCGCCCAGGCCACGCCGGACGAGGACAAGATCTATCCGGGAATCGACGCGCTGCTGCGCCGTCTGGCGGCGCGGCCGGATTGCAAGCTCGGCATCGCCACCGGCAAGAGCCGGGTCGGCGTGCAAAAGCTGTTCGCGCGGCAGAATTGGGGCGAGCTGTTCGCCACGGTGCAGACGGCCGATGACGCCATTTCGAAACCGGCGACGGAAATGTTCGAGCGCGCCTTGCGCGAGACCGGCATTGAGGTGAAAGACGCCTGCATGGTCGGCGACACCACATTCGACATCACCATGGGCCACCGCGCCGGCGCCCATTGCATCGGCGTGTGCTGGGGCTATCACTGCCACGACAAGCTGAAGGTCGCTGGCGCAAATGTGCTCGTCCACAGCGTGGACGAATTGGAGACGAGGCTGGATGAGTTCTTCCAACGATCCGACACTCCGTGACGATCTGACCGCCCTGTTCGTCGCCGACGAGGAGCGCAATCCCGTCAAGGCGGCGCAGCGCGAGATGGCGCGTCCGCTGCCCAAGCGGTTTTATACGGATGTGGCGGTCGTTCCCGTCGAGAACGGGTTTGGCCTGAGCCTCGACGGCAAGGCGGTGCGCACCCCGGCGCGGGCGGCGCTCGCCCTCCCGACTCTGGCGCTGGCCGAAGCGATCGCCGCGGAATGGCGCGGGCAGGGGGAGCACATCAATCCCGCGACCATGCCGCTGACCCGCATGGCCAATACCGCGCTCGACGGCGTCGCCGCGCAAATGGCGCAGGTGGCGGCGGAAGTGGCGAAATTCGCCGGCTCCGACCTGATCTGCTACCGCGCCGGCGAGCCCGAGGCTTTGATCGCGGCGCAGAACGCCGCCTGGACGCCGGTGCTCGATTTCGCCCGCGATTTTTTAGGGGCGCGCTTCAATCTCGCGGAGGGCGTGATGTTCGTGGCGCAGCCGGAGGAGACGCTCGCCGCGGTGGCGCGGGCGATCGAGGACGAGGCGGCCAAGCCCGACGGCGCGTTCCGCCTCACCGCGCTGCATGAAATGACGGCGCTGACCGGCTCGGTCCTGATCGCGCTGGCGCTGGCGCGCGGCGCGGAGACATTCGAGCGGGGCTGGGCGGCGGCGCATGTGGACGAGGACCACCAGATTCGCCTCTGGGGCGCCGATGCGGAGGCGCAGGCGCGCCGCGACATCCGGCTGAGGGACATGCGCGCGGCCTATGAGATGTATGCGGCGCTGGGATAGGGGCGAATCCTTCTCCCCTTGCGGGAGAAGGTGGCGCGAAGCGCCGGATGAGGGGGCCACGCGGCGGAACCCCTCATCCGTCTCGCACCTAACGGTGCGAGCCACCTTCTCCCGCAAGGGGAGAAGGTTGGGCTGCGGCCACGCCTTTGATTTTTCGGCCCGGCGGCGCCAAATGGCTCGCCTCGCCCATTCCTCCCGCTTCAAACGCGGTAAACGCGTTGTGGACAAGGCCATTGCGCACGCGCGACGGCGCTTTGAACCGTATAAGATGCGCGGCTCGCGAATGGGGGAACAATATGTCGGGTAGCGTCAACAAGGTCATTCTCATCGGCAATCTCGGCCGCGACCCCGAGGTGCGCCGCACCGCCAATGGCGATCCCGTCGTGACCTTCTCGCTCGCCACCACCGAGAGCTGGCGCGACAAGGCGACGGGCGAGCGCCGCGACCGCACCGAATGGCACAATGTCGTCATCTTCAATGAAAACCTGGGCAAGATCGCCGAGCAATATTGCAAGAAGGGCGCGAAGATTTACATCGAAGGCCAGTTGCAGACCCGCGAGTTCCAGGACAAGGACGGCAACCAGCGCAAGACGACCGAAGTGGTGCTGCAACGCTTCCGTGGCGAACTGACCCTGCTTGACAGCCGCGGGCGCGGCGGCGACGAGGGCGCCTATGGCGGCGGCGAGTCCTTCGGCCGCTCCTCGCCGATGCAGCGCGGCTCCTCGGGCGGGCAGGGCGGCGGATTCGGCGGCGGCTCCGGCGGCGGCCGGTCCTCCGACGCGCTCGACGACGACATTCCGTTCTGACCGTCGCCCCTTCCGCGCGCCGTCCCCGAGCAGCGGTGAGATATTGCGGCAGGTCATAACCATAACCCAATGGGCGCCAACAAAAGGGTTTGCGCCGGGCGGCGAGATACAGCACTGTCGGTCGCCGTACTTTGTCTGAACTTGTTCGGCGCGCGCATCACGCCGCGCTTCATTTTGGCGTTGCGCCAGAGACCGGAGGTTTGAATGATCAATCGTCGTCATATCTTTAAGACCGTCGCCGCCGCTGCGGCCGCCGTCTGCATCGCGTCCGCTCCGGCGCTCGCCGATTCCGGCAAGGTCCGGCTGCGATTCGCCAGCGGCGGCTTCATCATCGGCGTCGGCGGCGGCTCGGGCACGTTGACCTTCCGTGGCCGGAGCTATCCGCTGAGCATTGGCGGCCTCAGCGTCGGCGTGATCGGCGCCTCCGGCGGCACCCTGGTCGGCCGCGCGCTCAACCTGCGCCAGCCCACCGACATTGTCGGCACCTATTCCGCCATTGGCGCCGGCGTCGCCGTTGCGGCCGGCGCGCGCGTCTTCCGCATGCAGAACCAGAATGGCGTCATTCTGGAGTTGCGCGGCAATCAGGTCGGCTTCGAGGCCAACGCCGGCCTGAGCGGCTTCAGCCTGTCGCTGTGATCGCCTGAAACCGCTAGACTTTTGGGAGCGGCCTCGCAAGAGGCCGCTCCGTTTGTTTGAGATGAAAGACTTTCTTCGCCCGACCCGGCGCCCTACAAGGCGCGACGAAAGGGCGAGACATGATCCGACTCGATAATATCAGCAAGCAGAACGGCACCCACCTCATCTTCATCGAGGCCTCCGCCGCCCTTTTACGCGGGGAAAAGGTGGGGTTGGTCGGACCGAACGGCGCCGGAAAAACCACTTTGTTTCGTCTCATCGCCGGCCAGGAAAATCCGGACGAGGGGCAGGTCTCGACCGATCGCGGAATCACCATCGGCTATTTCAACCAGGATGTCGGCGAAATGTCCGGCCACAGCGCCGTCGCCGAAGCGATGAACGGCGCCGGACCGGTGAGCGAGGTCGCCGCCGAATTGAAGGCGCTGGAGGCCGAAATGGCCGATCCCGAGGCCATGGATCGCATGGACGAGATCGTCCACCGCTATGGCGAGGTTCAGGCGCGTTTCGAGGAACTCGACGGCTATGCGCTCGAAGGTCGCGCGCGCGAAGTTTTGGCGGGCCTGAACTTTTCCGACGAGATGATGGACGGCGACGTCGGCAAATTGTCGGGCGGCTGGAAGATGCGCGTGGCGCTCGCCCGCATCCTGCTGATGCGCCCCGACGCCATGCTCCTGGATGAGCCGAGCAACCATCTCGACTTGGAAAGCCTGATCTGGCTCGAGGATTTTTTAAAGGGCTATGACGGCGCGCTGCTGATGACCTCGCACGACCGCGCCTTCATGAACCGGATCGTCGGAAAAATCATCGAGATCGACGGGGGATCGCTGAACTCCTATTCCGGCGATTACGAATTCTACGAGCAGCAGCGCGCGCTCAACGAAAAGCAGCAGCAGGCGCAATTCGAGCGCCAGCAGGCCATGCTCGCCAAGGAGATCAAGTTCATCGAGCGGTTCAAGGCGCGCGCGTCGCACGCGTCGCAGGTGCAAAGCCGGGTCAAAAAACTCGACAAGATTGAAAAAGTCGAACCGCCGCGCCGCCGCCAGACCGTCATGTTCGACTTCCCCCCGGCGCCGCGCTCCGGCGAAGACGTGGCGACGCTCAAGGGGGTCAAAAAGGCTTACGGCTCCAAGCGCATCTATGACGGCCTCGATTTCCAGGTGCGGCGGAAAGAACGCTGGGCGGTGATGGGGGTGAACGGCGCGGGCAAATCGACGCTCCTCAAACTTGTGGCGGGGACGGCCGAGCCGGACGCGGGCGCGGTGACCATCGGCTCCGCCACCAAAATGGGCTATTTCGCCCAGCACGCCATGGAGCTTTTGGACGGCGAGGCCACCATTTTTGAGGATCTCGAAGCCACGTTCCCGCAGGCGGGCAGGGGGGCGCTGATGACGCTCGCCGGCTGTTTCGGTTTTTCCGGCGACGATGTGGAGAAAAAGTGCCGGGTGCTGTCGGGCGGCGAAAAGGCGCGGCTGGTGATGGCGAAAATGCTGTTTGACCCGCCGAATTTTCTGGTGCTCGACGAGCCGACCAACCATTTGGACATCGCCACCAAGGAAATGCTGATCAAGGCCTTGTCGGCGTTCGAGGGGGCGATGCTGTTCGTCTCCCACGACCGGCATTTTTTGGCGGCGCTGTCGAACCGGGTGTTTGAACTGACCCCGGATGGCGTGCATCAATATCCCGGCGGCTACAGCGAATATGTGGCGTCCACCGGACAGGAGGCGCCCGGTTTGCGGCATTGAACCGGAGGAGCACATATGAAGGTCAGTCCGGACAAGATCGACGATGCGGTTCTCGCACTGCTTTGGCTGACGCTCCACGACGAGCGCCGCGCCTGGAAAGGCTTTGATTTTGATGTGCTCGACCGTCTCCATCAGAAGGGATTGATCGACGATCCCCACGGGAAGGCCAAGTCGCTGGTCCTCACCGACGACGGTCTGCAACGCGCCGAAGCGCTATTCAAGGAGCTGTTCACGCAGTCCTCTTGACGCCGGGAGGTCATTGAGGTTGCGGATTGACCCTCTTCGCGGCGCCGGCGCATAGTGCCTTCAGGCGCTTCCGCGCGTTGTCCGATTCCGGCGTTCTCGCCGGCCAGCCAAGAGGTTCACATGTCCGCGACCGTCTCGATCGGCGCTCTTCCCCTGTCCGAGGTTTTGACCGCGCCGGAAAAGGGCGCTCTGACCGTGATCGCCTTCGCAGGCAAGGATTTGGCGCTCGGCGCCGAGACGACGAAGATTTTGGGCGACGCCGCCGGCTTGATCGGCTCGTCCGCGGAATTCGCAGGGTTCAAGGGCAAGATCGGCTCGGCGCTGGAGTTTTTGGCCCCCGCCGGCCTCGCCGCGCAAAAACTGATTGTTCTGGGGACCACGCCGGACAAGGACGGCGAAAAGCTGGATTACCTCCGTCTCGGCGGCATCGCCGCGTCAAAACTGGGAAAATCCAAGCTCGCCCGCGTCATTTTCGATTTCGCGGCGGCGCCCGAGGATTTTGCCGCCGCCGCCGGGGATTTCGCCCTGGGCCTGCGGCTGCGCGCCTATAAATTCGACCAGTTCAAGACGAAAAAGGCCAAGAAGGACGAGCCGGAAAAGGACAATGACGAGCCCGTCGAAGTTGTCCTCGCCGGAACCGACGCGGGCGTGCTGGGGCAGGCGATCGCCGAAACCTCCGGCCTCGCCGATTCCGTGAATCTGGCGCGCCGTCTCGTCAACCTGCCGCCCAACCTGCTCTATCCCGAGAGTTTCGCCGCCGAGGCCAAGGAGCTGGAAAAGCTTGGCGTGGAGGTGGAGATCCTCGACGTCCCCGCCATGGAAAAGCTGGGCATGCGGGCGCTGCTCGGGGTCGGGCAGGGGTCCGCGCGGCCGAGCCGCGTGGTGATCATGCGCTGGAACGGCGGCAAGGAGGGCGAAGCCCCGCTGGCCTTCATCGGCAAGGGCGTCTGTTTCGATTCCGGCGGCGTGTCGATCAAGCCCGGCGCCGGCATGGAGGACATGAAGGGGGATATGGGCGGCGCCGCCGCGGTCACCGGCCTGTTGCGCGCGCTCGCCGTGCGCAAGGCCAAAGCGAATGTGGTCGGCGCCATCGGCCTGGTCGAAAACATGCCCGACGGCGGCGCCCAGCGCCCGTCCGACATTGTCACCGCCATGTCCGGAACCACCATCGAAATCATCAATACCGATGCGGAAGGCCGCCTGGTGCTCGCCGACGTGCTCTGGCACGTGCAAAGCGCCTACAAGCCGGCCTTCATGATCGATCTCGCGACCCTGACCGGCGCCATCCTGGTGTCGCTTGGCCAGGAATATGCCGGGCTGTTCTCCAACAATGACGAACTCTCGGAAAAGCTGAAGAAGGCCGGCGAGGCCAGCGGCGAAAAGGTCTGGCGCCTGCCGATGGGCCCCGCCTATGAAAAGATGATCGAATCGAAGTTCGCCGACATCAAGAACACCGGCGGGCGCTTCGCCGGCTCGATCACCGCCGCGCATTTCCTGCAGCATTTCGTCAATGACACGCCCTGGGCGCATCTCGACATAGCGGGGACGGCGATGGGTTCGCCATCGAGCGATCTCAACCAGAGCTGGGGCTCCGGCTGGGGCGTGCGCCTGCTCGACCGCCTCGTGCGCGATTTTTATGAGGAATGACGCCTTCCGCTCACATCACGGCCGTCATGCCCGGGCTTGTCCCGGGCATCCACGCCGGGAGGCGCGACCGTAATCCCAAAGAATTTGCTCGGCGGCGCCGCGTGGATGGCCGGGACAAGCCCGGTCATGACGACATCGGGGCGCGTCGCGCGTCGGACGTTTCCGGACTCGTGGCGTCGGTCCGCCCTCCCCAATGACCGAAGTCTGGTTCTATCAACTCCAGCGCCGCCGGCTGGAACAAGTCTTGCCCAATCTGGTCGAGCGGGTGCTGCAGCGTGGCTGGCGCGCGGTGATCCAAGCGGCGACGCCGGAGCGCCTCGCGACCCTCGACGACCTGCTGTGGACCTATGCCGAGGATTCCTTCCTGCCACATGGCGGCGGAAAGAACGGCGACCCCGAAATGCAGCCGGTCTGGCTCACTCTGGGCGACGATAACCCCAACGACGCCCAGACCCGGTTCCTGCTCGAGGGGGTCGAGGCGACGCATTTTGTCGATCATGGTTACCAGCGACTCATCATCCTGTTTGACGGCCGCGACGAGGATTTTCTGCAGGCGGCGCGCGTCCAATGGAAAAAACTACGCCAAATCAACGCGACGCTCGCCTATTGGGCGGAAACCGACGAGGGCGGCTGGCAAAAGCAGGCGTGAACGCGCGACATCACGCGCCAGGGTCACGCCGTATTTCCGCCTCAATCCTTGACCACCTTTCACCTTCACGAAACCGTGATCTGTCGCGCGCGGCGCGGCCGCGAGGGCCGGTAACCATTTGGAAACTTTCGGCACGCATGGTCGAGCCTGAAAGATTTGAATAAAATCCCGCGCTTTGGGCGGCGCGGCGCAACGAGGATGTCAGATCGCTGATGAAACGTCTCGTCACTCTCGGCCTGGTGATCGCTGCTCTTGGCCTCGGCGGCTGCGCCCAGCGGCAACAGACTGCGTTCAAATCCCACGGCAAGGAATATTTCCCCGAGTCGAAATATGGCCGGGCCAGTCCGCGCGTCATCGCCGAAGGTGAGGACGTGCCGAAGGGCGGCGGCCAGTATCTGGTGGGAAAACCCTATTCCGTCGCCGGCCACACCTATGTGCCGAGCGAACGCAAGTTTTCCGGCGTCGGTCTCGCCTCCTGGTATGGCGACGCTTTCCATGGCCGGCGCACCGCAAATGGCGAGGTCTACGACAAGGCCTCGATCAGCGGCGCCCATCCGACCATGCCGCTGCCGAGCTATGCGCGGGTCACCAACCTGCGCAATCACCATTCGATCATCGTCCGCGTCAACGACCGCGGCCCCTATCACGACAACCGCATCATGGACCTGTCCTCCCGCGCCGCGGAGGCGCTGGGGTACCGCCATATCGGCACCGCCAAGGTCAAGGTCGAATATGTCGGCAGGGCCTCGCTCGGCGGTTCCGACGACAACAAGCTGATGGCGACCCTGCGCGTCGACGGCAAGCCCGCGCAGCTCGACGACTTCTCCCTGTCGCCGACCATGGTGGCGGAGCGCGGGGAGCTTCCGGAGCAGCAGCCCGAACCCGTCCAGGCCGCGCGCGACATCGAGCGCGTCGCCATGGTTCAGCCGGCGAGCGCGCCGCAGGCCGCGCCGCGCTCGGATTACGTAGCGGTGAACCAGCCGCCGCCGCCGAGACGCCCCGCGGCCGAGCCACCGTCGCGGTCCGAAGATCTCGCGCCGGCGCCCGGGCCGGTCGCGCAGCTTCCCGAACATCCGCCCGCGCCGCCGCAGCGGCCGCTTGATCTCGGCGCAAGTTCGCGTACGGACAAGGCGATCCGGCTTTCCCGACGCTGAGGAATTTCCGCGGCTTGGCATCCCCCCGGTCATCGCATAGAAAATGAATAGCCTCCGCGCGCGCTGTGCGGAGACCCAAAGCATTGCCGGAATCGAGGGTCGTGTGAGAAAATTCGCCGTCCTGTTTTTTCTCCTGGGCGCCGCCTCGGGCGCGTGGGCGCAATCTGTTACGACCACCGCGCCACGCGCTTTGGTGATGGATGTGGGCACGGGCGCCGTTCTGTTCGACAAGGCGGCGGATGAGCCGACCGCGCCGGCCTCCGTGGTCAAGCTGATGACGGCGGAACTGGTGTTTCGCGACCTCAAGGGCGGCAAGATCACGCTCGACACCCAATTTCCCATCTCGGAACACGCCTGGAAGACGGCGCGGGGCGGGGCCTCCATGTTCGCGCGGCTCGGCGCCAACATCCGCGTCGAGGATTTGCTGCGCGGCCTGATCGTGCAGTCGGGCGCCGACGCGGCGGTGGCGCTCGCCGAAGGCCTTGGCGGCTCCGAGGAAAGTTTTGCCGGCATGATGAACAAGCGGGCGGACGAACTCGGCATGAGCCGCTCGCATTTCGTCGATTCCTGGGGCTCGGCCAATCCCGCGCAAACCGTCAGCGCCCGCGATCTCGCCCGTCTCGCCGAGCACGTCATAAAAACCTATCCGGAATATTATCACTTCTTCGGCGAGAAGGAGTTTACCTGGAGCAAGATCCGCCAGGTCAACCGCAATCCCATCCTGTTCAATGAGGTGAATGGCGACGGGCTGAAGGTCGGCAATCTGCCCGACGGCGGGTTCAATCTGGTGGGCTCCGCGGTGAACGGCGACCGGCGGCTGATCGTCGTCGTGCTGGACGCCAAAACCGCCAAGGACCGCGCCGAGGAAGCCCGCAAGCTGTTCAACTGGGGTTTTCGCGGGTTTGAGGTGAAGGAACTGCTGGCGGCGGACGAGCAGGTCGGCGTCGCCAAGGTTTATGGCGGCGCCAAGGCCGAGGCGCCGCTGCTGACCACCGCGCCGGTGCGGCTGATGGCGTCGCGCGGATCGACCGACAAGATTACGGGCAAGATCGTCTATACGGGCCCGCTGCTTGCGCCGGTGGCCGCGGGGACCGTGGTGGCGCGCCTGAAAATCTTCAGCGGTTCCACCCTGGCGATGGATGTCCCGCTGAAAACCGGCGAGGCCGTGGAGCTGGGCGATCTCAGCCAACGCGCCAAGGACGCCGCCTTCGAACTTGGCCTGCAGATTTTCCACAAGACGCTGTCGTCCGGCTTCAAGAGCGCCAAGAAGGCGGCGGCGAACGCGACGCAATGATGGCGGAAAAACCCGTTCACGAGGCGATCCCGGATGAGGATTTCGCCCGTCGCCGGATCGAGGCGCGGCAAAGACTCGACGCCATCGACCCCGCCCGACAGGGGCGCGGCGGCGATCCGTTTCGCCGCGATTGGTTCCACGCGGTCTATGCGCTGGCCGAGGGCGACGCCGCCAAGGTTCCCTGGGGCAATCTCAGCGCCCATCCCCATCTCTCGGACTGGCTGGCGAACACGCGCCTCGACGGCATGCGCGCGCTCGACATTGGCAGCGGCCTCGGCGACAACGCCGCCGCGCTGGCGGGGCAGGGGGCCGAGGTCACCGGCTTCGACCTCGTGGCCGACGCCGTCGATTGGGCGAAACAACGCTTTCCCCATATCGCGTTCCAAACGGCCGATCTGTTCGCCCCGCCGCCCGAATGGGCCGAAGCCTTCGATTTCATCAGCGAGATCTATACGCTACAGGCCTTGCCCGCCGACCTCCTGCCTCAGGCGCGGCAAGCGCTCGCTTGTTTTCTCAAGCCCGGCGGACAGCTTCTGGTGATCGCGCGCGCCCGCGACGAGACCCAAGCGATCGACGGTCCGCCCTGGCCGCTGACCCGCTCCGATTTGCTGGCGTTCGAAGCCTGCGGGCTGGCGGTGGAGGCGCTGGAGGACATTCCCCCTGGCGCCACGCCCAATCGCCACTGGCGGGCTCTATTCCGCAGGCCCTGACAGCGCGTCGATCATGCGGCGCAGCCGTGCAATGAATTGCACGCGGTCTGCCGCTTCGAAATCCTCAACCGCCCGGTCATTGACGGCCAGCGCTTCGGCGATCAGCGGCGTTTTCAGCGCACGCCCTTTTTCCGTGAGGCCGATCAGCACCTGCCGGCGGTTGCCGGGATCGGCGGCAAAGGTCACCAGATCATCGCGCTCCATGCGTTTGAGCGTGTTGGCGACGGTCGGCTGCTCGATGTCCAGCCGCCGCGCGATCTCCGACTGGGTGATTCCCTCCTGCTCCCACAGGATCAGCAAGACGGGGAATTGGCCGTGCGCGACGCCATATTTGCCCAAGCGACGGTCGAGCGCCCGGGCGAACAATCGCCCGAGCAGATTGACCATATAGCCGAGGCTGTCTTCGCGGCGAAACTCGCCCTCGGTCGTCATGAAAACCCTCGTTTACGCCGTCGCCGCCCGGCGCCGGAACAGGGTGGGCTTATAGAGACCCAGCGCGATCAGAGCCAGAGTCAGGGACACGTTGGCGACGCCAAACCCGTCCTCGGCGCGTATGGCGCGGGTGAGCGCTTCGCCGTATTCGCCCGCCTTGGCCAAGGCGAAGGCGCGGGCGCCGGCGGGAACGATGACGAAGGCGGTGTTGACGAGGATCAGCGCTGCCCCGCCGACATGCGCCGCCAGCCAGCCGATTTTGAGCGGGGAAAGGCGCGCCGCCGCCAACATGCCGGCGCCGGACGCGAGCAACAGCCCCAGGCCGGGCAGGGTGAGCAGTCGGGTGGCCTGGACGATCTGCGCGCGTGCGGCGAGGAAACTGGCGTCGCCGGGCGCCCCGGCGAGCGCGCCGGCGACGATGTGGCCGAAAATGCTGCCGAGAAACAGGGTCAGTCCCAGAAGATGAAGAAATTTGCAGGCACGATACATGCGTCGCTCCTATGTCCGAAAAAGACATAGCAAGCTATAAATCGCGGCGCCTTTAATAGCAAGCTATGATAATGCCTTTTCAGCGCGGATAGAGAATCATCTGCGTGCAGCGAAAAAGCGCCAGCGCGCGTCCGTTCGCATCAATCGCCTTGGCCTCCCAGACCTGGGTGGTTCGTCCGCCATGCGCCAGCCGCGCCTCCGCGCGCAAAAGCCCGGAACGCGCCGTACCGACGAAATTGCTCTTCAGCTCGATGGTGGTGAAGTTTTCCGCGCCCTCGGGGAGGCTGGCGATGCAGCCATAGCCGGCGGCGGTGTCGGCGAGGGTGATGATGGCGCCGGCGTGGAGATAGCCGTTGGGCGCGAGATGATGCGGCGCAATCTCCATTTCGATGTCGACCGCGCCCGGCGCCACATGCGTGACGGTCAAGCCGAGATGGTCCGGAAGGAACCCCTTCGCCATCGCGTTGAATGTTTCGGGATCGAGGCGTTTCTCCGCCATGATGGGCTCCGCGCAAAATGGTTCAGGATTGAACGTTGTGCGCGCAGCCTTGTCAAAATGCCGTTTTCCAATCTGCACTTGGCGGTGCGGCAAGGATCATTCCGCCGCCTTGGCCTCGTTCCAGAGCGCGTCCATCGCCTCGAGATCGACGTCGCCAAGCTTTTTGCCCTGCTTTTCGATGGCTTGTTCGATATAGCCGAACCGCCGTTCGAATTTTTGATTGGTGGCGCGCAGCGCCGCGTCCGGATCGGTTTTCAAGTGGCGGGCGAGGTTCGCCACCGCGAACAGCACATCGCCGATCTCCGCCGCCGCATGGCTGTTGTCGCCCTGGTTCAGCGCCTCCTCGACCTCGTCGCATTCCTCGCGAATCTTGGCCAGCACAAGACGCGCGTCGTTCCAATCGAAGCCGACCTTCGACGCCTTGTCCTGCAATTTGACGGCGCGGGCGAGGGCGGGGAGGAGGATCGGCACGTCCGCCAGAAAACCGCTGCGCGCCTGTTCGGGCAGGCCAGCGGCGCGGCGGCGCTCCGCCTTTTCCGCCTTCTCGCGGGCCTTGATCTCGGCCCAGACGCCTTCCACCTCCTGCGGCGTGCGCGCCTCGGGCGCGCCGAATACATGGGGATGGCGGCG
This sequence comes from Rhodoblastus acidophilus, assembly GCF_025961575.1. Lineage (GTDB taxonomy): Bacteria > Pseudomonadota > Alphaproteobacteria > Rhizobiales > Beijerinckiaceae > Rhodoblastus > Rhodoblastus acidophilus_C. The sequence goes on from NZ_JAOQNX010000024.1 coordinate 59,664, forward strand.
GATCATCTTCTCGTTGATCGCCAGCACGACGGCGCCGAAGTCGAACAGGCCGCGCTCCTCGGCCAACCGGGACTGGAACACGACCTGCAACAGCAGATCGCCGAGTTCGTCGCAGAGATCGACGAAGTCCTCGCGCGCAATGGCGTCGGCGACCTCGCAGGCCTCTTCGATCGCATAGGGCGCCAGCGAGTGGAAATCCTGCGCGAGATCCCAGGCGCAGCCGATCTCGGGCGTGCGCAGACGCGCCATGATTTCGAGCAGGCGTGAAATATCGCGGGTCGGTTCCATGCTGGCCTCAAAAGAAAAGAGCAGGGCGGTTGACCGCCCTGCTCCGGGAAAATGTTGAAACCGTCAGGCTCAGGAGAGCGAGATGGCGACCGCTTCGCGGCCCTTCTGCGTGTCCACCACCTTCATGGTGACCGGCTGACCCTCGGCGAGACCGGAAATACCGGCGGAGCCAAGGATGGAGATGTGGACGAACACGTCCTTGCCGCCGTCGCTGGCCTGGACGAAGCCAAACCCCTTGGCGCCGTCGAACCACTTGACCGCGCCCTGGACTTCCACGGCGTTGGACAGGTCGGGCTGGCGGCGCTGCGGACGCGGCGAATCGCCGAAGGACGGACGCTGCGGCGCGCGCTCGGCGGCGCCGGCGGTGTCCACCTCGAGCACGCGGGTGACCTGCTGGCCCTTGACGCCATTGGCGACGAGCACCTTGAGCTTTGCGCCCGGAGGAACGTTCTCGTAACCGGCCTGCTGCAGCGCGCCGATGTGGAGGAAGGCGTCGCCCGCGCCATTGGAGAGCTCGACGAAGCCGAAGCCCTTGTCGCCCTTGAACCACTTCACCACGGCGTCGACGGAATTACCGACGGGGGCGGGCGGAGGCGGGGGAGCGAAATCGCCGAAACCGCCGCCCATGGGCTGACGGTCGAAGGTCTGGCGGGGTTGGCGAAACTGCCGCGGGCTGTCGAATGAGGGCCCATCGTCATCGAAACCGCGCTTCCTGGGGCCCCGGAAATCTTTACCTTTGCTCATGTCCGCTCTATTTAACTCCGCCTCATTTCAAAATGGCGCGGGACGTTCGCCTACGCCTATTGGCCCCGCGGCGCACCGGCCCAGGGAACCGCCAGCAGATGGTTCTGTGATTATTTTCAAGTCCAAAGCCCGCGCGTTCACTATTTAGCAGGAAAAGGCCAATTCTGGCTATGGGTAATTTCGCGGAATCGCACCGATTCATGGCGAAATTTCGCCCATTTGGAATTACCGTTACGGAACCCCTGCCATCCCAAGCTTTCCGGGCGTTTGCGCCGGAAATCGCAAGGAAAAATCGAGTGCTGCCGAGGCGCGCGGCGCGGCAGCGGACCGGTGGATGCGGGCAGAGGCTAGCTTCGAGGGGCACGGCGCCTCGCGAGCGCGCCTCGCCGGCCGCGTGTCTGGCGCGGTTTCAGGCGAGGCGATTCCCCTGAAACGACTCGCGATTCGCAGGGTCGCGCGCTTTGCTTCGCTAATGCTGCGTGAGGAAATCGGCGATCCCCAAGCGAATTTCGCCATCGACCTGATCCTGGCTGACGCCGCGCGCTTTGAGTTCGGTTTTCGAGACGACGAGCGAATGGTCGCCGCCCGCGACGACATGGAGCGCATTGGGGGCTTTCATGCGTTGGCGCACGCCCTCAAGCAGATCGAGGGGGCAGAGCCTGTCCTTCGTTCCCTGGACGAACAGGATCGGCGTCCTGAGGGCCAGAAGCGCTTCATCCCGAAGCTTCGACGGGTCGCCGCCGCCACAGAGCGGATATCCAAGGCAGATGACGGCGTCGACCGGTTCGACCAGGGCGACGTGACAACCGACGCGCCCGCCCATGCTTTTGCCGACCAGCACGATTGGTCCCGCATGAGTGTTTCGCACTTCCGCCAGCGCCGCCCGATGGGTCTCGATGAGCTTGGGCAACCGGTCCGGGCTTTTCCGGCCCTGGAGCGCATAGGAATAGTCGAAGGGGACAACGGTCCCAATCGTCTCCAACAGCGCGCGGAATTCCTGCATCCGCGGGTGCGTCGTCGGCGCGCCGGCGCCGGGCGCCAGAAGAAAGGCGATGTCTCGGGTGGTCATGGGGCGCTCACACCGGTGAAAGAAACGTGCAACGTTCTTCGTCGAGGAATGGGGATAGAGATGGGGGAGGCCACGAGGCTGATTCGCATAATCAACATTATGGAACTCATCTGTGCATCGGGATCGGGAGCGCGCTCTATGGGGATAGCCGCCACTTCCACGCGACCGCAGTCGTTGCGCAAGCCATAGCGGCGGCTCGCCGCAGGCGTCGCACACGACATGAGCCAACAGGAGCTCACGGCGAGCTTGCCGCCTGGAACGGGGTAGGGATCGCACGCGTTCACGCCCCCTGCCCTGGCCGCTCTCGATCAAGAACGCGCTTGGAGCGCCCCGAGCGGACTGAAGGCCGAAGCGCCATCAAGTCCAAAACGGCTGAGCACCTGTTGCAGAACCGTCCTGCGCGACGCCGTCCTGACCTCGAACAAACGGGCCTCGTCCTTCAAGCGGAAAAGAAGCTCGTCGCCTGTCGACAGGGCGTCGACAAGACCCAATCCGAGCGCCTCGCTGGCGAGCCAGACGTCGCCGGTCGCGACTTTGGCGAGGTCGACGCCCGGCCGGCGCTCGGCGACGAAAGTCTTGAAGATCGTGTGCGTGTCTTCGATCTTGCCGCGAAAATGCTCGCGCCCGGCCGGCGTGATCTCGCCCAGCATCGACACGGAGCGCTTGAATTCTCCGGCCGTCAGCTCCTCATAATCGATGTCGTTCTTCTTGAGCAGCCGGTGAAGATTCGGGACCTGCGCCACCACGCCGATCGAGCCGATCATGGCGAAGGGCGCGGCGACAATGGCGTCGGCCGCGCAAGCCATCATATAGCCGCCGCTCGCCGCCACCTGGTCGACGCAAACCGTGACCTTGACGCCGCGGTCGCGGAGCCGCGAGATTTCGGCGGCCCCGAGCCCATAGCCGGTGACCGTGCCGCCGGGGCTTTGCAGCCGCAACACCACCTCGTCCTGCTGCGGACGCGCGACGGTGAGCACGGCGTCGATCTCGCGCGAAAGGTTTTTCACCGCCGACGCCATCACATCGCCCTTGAAGCCGAGGACGAAGATGCGTTTGCCGGCGTCTTCCCCTTGCCGCGCCTTGGCCTCGCGTTTGCGCGCCTTGGCGCGCGCGCGGCGCTGCTTCTTGTCCAGGATTTCGGCGTCGAACTCGTCGCGCATCTGGTCGTAGCGCTCGTTGAGCGAACGCACGTCGATCTCGCGCCCTTTATCGCCGTCGCGACGGCTCAGGCGCGCCATCAGCGCCGCCAGCGCACCGACCGCCGCCACGATGAGAGCCGCCTTCAGCGCGAAGGCGGCGATATCCAGCCAGAAGCCCATGGTCTTCCTCCACCCGCGTCTTTTCACGCCTGCGCGCGCGACGCAAGGGAGTCACGCGATCGGCGGAAGGTCAATTGTTGGCGTTGCTGATGCGCCGCCGATCTCACGGGGTCAGCGCGCCGCGGGTCAGCTGCAGCGCATTGGCGCGCAGGCTGGCCCAGTGCGGCAGCCAGCGCGGATCGAAGCGCAGCGCCACATCGAGCCCATCAACTGAAAAATGGGCGAGACAGACCTCCGGCAGCCCGTCGGCCGGGATCTTTGGACGCTGGCAGCGGGCGGCGAAGTCCTGTCCGTCGGGGGCGGCGTAATAGAAATCCTCGCCCGCGAACGGCGAATGGTCCTCGAAGCGGCGCATCAGCAGACCGCCTTCGCTGACCTGAACCTCCGGCGCCAGATAGGGCGCGCGCTGGTCGGCCGGCGCGACACGGCCGGCGCCGCCGGCGTCGGGGGTCAAGGTGATGAACACCTGGGCGGCCCCCGCCTTGTCGGTTTCCCCGGCGCCGGGCAGCCGGCGCGGATCGGCGGCGGCCGGCGCGAAATCCGGCGCGAGCGCCACGAGATCGACGCGATTGGCCTCGAGCGGCCCCTCGCGCAGATAGGCCGAAGTGAAATGCAGCCGCTTCGACCCGATCGAGACCTCGACCATTTGCGGCGGCTGCGCCTCCGGCCAGAACCGCCAGGCCGCGGCCCCGCCGAGAACCAGCAGGATGGGAACAAAGCCGAGAAGAAGCAGCAGTCGGCGCATGGGACCCGCAAAGACGAAATGGCGGAATGGCTTTGAGCCGATTATTGTGGCGACCGCAAGGGAGAAAACCATGAGTCTCTATTCGCTCGACGGCGTGTCGCCGGAGCTGCCGGAAGACGGAAAATTTTTCGTCGCGCCCGACGCCAATCTGATCGGTCGGGTGCGGCTGCGCGAGGACGCCAATGTCTGGTTCGGCGCGACGCTGCGCGGCGACAATGAATGGATCGACGTCGGCGCGCGCGCCAACATCCAGGACGGCTCCGTCCTGCACACCGACATGGGTTGTCCGCTGACCATCGGCGCCGACGTGACCATTGGCCATTGCGTGATCCTGCACGGCTGCACGATCGGCGAGGGCAGCCTGATCGGCATGGGCGCGACGATCATGAACAATGCGAAAATCGGCAAGTTCTGCATCGTCGGCGCCAATGCGCTCGTCACCGAGGGCGCTGAATTCCCCGACTATTCCCTGATCGTCGGCGCCCCGGCCAAGCTCAGGAAGACGCTCGATCCCTCCTCCGCGGACGGGCTGCTGGGCAGCGCCCGCCACTATGTCGAGAACGCGCGCCGCTATCTCTCCGGCTTCAAGCGGATCGACTGAGGCCCAGGCGGCGCCGAACCTGAGTTCGTCATGGGAGAGCGGACGAACTCAGGCCCGCGCCCAGCGCGCCCCGACCACGCCGGCGATGGCGCAGCCATGGGCGCGCAGGCCCGCGCTGACGCGCTGCACGTCCTCGAAGCGCGCATCGTCGAGGCGCGCCGCGATCACGGCGGAGCCCGCGCGCGCCGCAATCACCGCGGCGTCGGCGCTTTCGAGCGCCGCAGGCGCGTCATAGATCACCAGATCGAACTCCCGCGCCCATTTCGCCGCAAGACGGGCGAACATTTTGGACGCCAGGAGATCCTGTGGATTGGACGGCGCCGCGCCGGCGGGCGCGAGCGCCAGATGCGGCGCGACCTCGTGGACGATGGGCGCGTCGCCCTGCCCCCGCGCCAGCGAATCCGCCAGACCGTCGCGGCGCGCCGGCAGCCCGAACAGGTGTGAAAGGCTTGGGCGGCGCAGATTGGCGTCGACCAGCAGCGTCTTCAACTCAAGCTGCGCGAAGGCGAGGGCGAGATTGCCCGCCAGCACGCTCGCGCCCTGCCCGATCCGCGCCGCGACCAGGGCGAAACTGCCGCCGCGCGCGAAACCGGCGGCCATCAGCGACGCGCGTATGGAGCGAATGGATTCGGCGGCTTCCCCGGCCGGCGCTCCTGCGACGCCAAGAAGCGGAGACAGGCGACTGTCGTCGGCGCGCATGCCCCGCGCAGCGACAGAGAGCCGGCCGGAGCGCCTCCGGGCGCGAGGCCCCAAATCGATCACCTCGGTCATTCCAGCCCCTCCGGCGCAACGTCTATGTGAAATTATCGACATTTCCTGTGCCGAAATGGAACAATCATGACAATGCGCAACGGCAGGTTGAATTAATTTTTGCTTAACAACCTGAATATGCCCAGCCACCCCGATCACACCGGGAGCCAGCGATGGAAGACATGTCCGGGACCGCCGCAGGCGCATATGACGACGATTCCTTCGGCGCCGCGCACGGCTTTGGCGCGGCGCAGGATACGGAACCCGCGCGGAACCGTCCGGCGCCTCATGGCGCGGCGCCGGCGCTCAGCCCCGAGGCGCGCGCGGCGAAAAGAGCCTTCGACCTTGTCGTGGCCGGCGCCGCGCTCCTGGCGCTCACCCCGCTGATGGCGGCGATCGCCCTCGCTATCCGTCTGGACAGTCCGGGGGCGCCGCTGTTCCGGCAGACGCGCGGCGGCCTGGGCGGCCGCACCTTCGGCATGTTCAAGTTCCGCACCATGTATCGGACCGAGGACGGGCCTGAGGTCGAACAAGCCCTGCCCGGCGACGGACGCATCACCCGGGTCGGCGCCTTCCTGCGCCGGACCAGCCTGGATGAACTGCCGCAATTGCTCAATGTCCTGCGCGGCGAAATGTCCCTTGTCGGCCCGCGACCGCACGCCTTGAAGCACGACCGGATGTTCGCCGCCCATGTGGAGGATTACGCGCTTCGCCAGCAGGTCGCCGCCGGCATGACCGGCTGGGCGCAGGTGCAGGGCGCGCGCGGACCGACGCAGACCGTGGAGCAGATCCGCCGCAGGGTCGAGCTTGATCTCTGGTATGTGCGCAACTGGAGCCTGGCGCTCGATGTCTCCATCCTGCTGCGCACGACGGCGGTGATGATCCAGGGTCACAACGCCATTTGAACGGGACGGGACCGGTGAGCCTGAACACGCAGATCGCGGCGGAGCGCCCGAAACCGGAGCGGAGAAACGGCGCGCCGCCCTCCCCCCTCAGACGCCTGATTCTGGCGTTGCGAAAGGCCGTGATCGCGGCGCGGCTCGGCTGGCTGCGCCGCGCCGGCATGGAGATTGGACGCGATTGCCTGATTTCGCTGCGCGCGCGGCTCGATCCGACCAACCCGCGCGGCATCCATATCGGCGACGGTGTGCTGATCGCCTTCGACGCCGTGATCTTCTCCCATGACCTTTCGCGCCATTTTCACGCCGACACCCATATCGGCGACAATTGCTTCATCGGCGCGCGCGCCATCGTGATGGCCGGCGTGCGGATCGGCGACAATTGCATCGTCGGCGCCGGCGCGGTGGTGACGCGGGACGCGCCCGCCGGCAGCGTCCTCGCCGGCAATCCCGCGCGCATCCTGCGCTCCGGCGTGGTCACGCGCAAATGGGGCATTCTGGCCGAAGCCTATCAGGAGGCGCTGGCCCGCGAACATTTGGGGACATCGCCATGAAGCGCATTCTCTTCGGCCTCGCGCTCGCCCTCCTCCCGAACATCGCCGGCGCCTGCGACGCGCCGAAGGATTTTTCCGGGCGCATCTTCCACGTCGATCCCGCGCGCGGCTCGCCGGAAGGCGACGGATCCGTGCAAAAACCCTGGCGCAGCCTCGCGGAGGTTTTGGATCCCGGGCGCGGGCTGATCGCCGCGCCGCGTCTGCGCCGCCAGCCGGACGGCGGTTTCGCCACTGAACCTGCGCAGGGCGGCCCCATTCGCGCCGGCGACGCGATCGAACTCGCCGATGGCGATTACGGCGACGTCACGCTGATCGGCTATGTGAATCCGGATTTCATCACCATCGCGGCGGCTCCGGGGGCCAAGCCTGTCGCCCACGGCCTGTTCATCGCCGGCGCCTCGCACTGGCTTGTGCGCGGGCTGACGTTTTCGGCCGCCTCCGGCGAGAGCGGGCCCGCAGGCGCCATTGTCGAGGCCGGCTCGCCCGCGCTCGGCCCCAGCGACCACATCGCCTTCATCCAGAACCGCTTTTTCACCAGCCCGAGCGTCGCCGACTGGCGCGAGGAGGACTGGGTGAACCGGCCGAAAATGTATGGTCTGGTGTCGCGGGCGGGCTGCGCGCTGGTGCGCGGCAATGAATTCTACCATCTGCGCAACGCGCTCGACATCGGCGGCGACGGCTCTCTCGTCGAGGACAATGTCTTCCACGATTTCGGCAATGACGCCATGGACTTCCACGCCAGCGACGTGACGATCCGGCGCAACCATGTTACGGCAAGCCGGCACCCTCCCGCCGAAAAGCTGCACCCCGACGGGATTCAGGGCTGGGCGCTCGACGGCGCCGTCCATCGCGACATCCTCATCGACGGCAACATCATCGCCAATCTCAACCCGTCCGAAGACAATTACATGCAGGGCGTTTCGATCTTCACCGGACGCTTTGAAAACGTCACCGTCCAGAACAATGTGGTCGCCACCAACACGTGGCATGGCGTCTCGCTTTATGGCGTGAAGGCCGCCAAGGTTCTCAACAATACGGTGGTCGCGACCCGGCCTGGTCAGCGCGACAGCTGGATTCTGATCCACGATTCCGCCGACCATTCCACGCGCGGCGAGGCGCTGGTGCGCAACAATATCGCGACGGCGATTGTCATCGAGAACGCCGACGTCACGCTCGACCATAATCTGACGGCTCTGCCGATCCGCGCGCAAAAACAGGCGCAGATCGTTGATGGCGGCGGCAACCGCGTCGCGCCGCTTTCTCCGTTCTTTCGCGTCTTTTCGCCGCAAACCGGCGCGCTCGACCTGCATTTGACCACCGCCGTCGCGGGTTCGGCCGAGGGCGTCCCGGAAACGGACGCGGAGGGGCGCAAACGCGCGGCCGGCGCCGGCGCCTATGCGCAATGAAGGCGCCGCGCGCCTGGCGAAGCGGCGCGGCGCTCTCCGGCAGCGCGGCGCTGGAGATCGCCCTGCCCTTCGCACGGATGCTGCTGCTCAGCCGCGCGCTGTCGCTGAGCGAACTCGGCTTCGCCTCGGCCCTGGCGACGGCTTACGCGCTTTACGACCAGATCACCGACATGGCGCTGCACCGCTGCGTCTACGCGGAAAGCCGTGACAATTTTGCCGGCGCATTGGCGGGCGCCCACGCTCTGCTGGCCTTGCGCGGGGTTGTGTTGGCGGCGCTGGCGCTGGCGCTCGCGCCCTTTGCCGCCTCGCTGTTCGGCCTTTCCGGCGGCGCCGGCGCATTCGCCGCCCTTGCCGGGCCGCTGTTGATACGGGGCTTCGAAAATCTGGCGCCGAAAGTGGCGGAGCGCGACTCGCTTTATGGCGCGCAATTGCGCGTCACCCTTTGCGGCGCGGCGCTTTCCTTGCTGGCGCTGGCGGCGACGCTGGCGCTGGGCGGCGGCCACGCCGCTCTGACCGCCTCGCTCTATGGCTTGGCGCTTGGGGCAGACGGTCGCGAGCCACGTGTTCGCCGACGCGCCCTACCGGCTGTCGTTCGGCGCCGCGTTCCAAAAGGCTTTGCGGTTCGGCGCGCCGCTGACGGCGAACGGATTGGGCCTCGCCGTCGCGGCGCAGGGGGATCGGCTGCTGGTCGGCGCGCTGCTCGGTCCCGAGGCGCTCGGGCTATATGTCGTCGCGATGTTGGCGGTGCTGGTGCCGGTCACGCTGGTCCAACGGATGATGGGCGCGCTGTGCGGCGCCGCGCTTTACAATTCCGGCGGCGACCGCACCGAAACACTGCGGCGGATCGCCCGCGCCGCGCCGGCGGTCGGCGCCTTTTACGCCTGCGGCGGGCTGGCCTTCGCCAACACGCTCGTGGCGCTGGCGTTCGGCCCGCGCTTCGTCCTGCCGTCGCTGGGTCTCGCCCTGCTCTGCGCCGCCGCCCTGCTCCGCATCGCCCGAGCCGAACCGTTCACGTCCCTGCTGCTGCTCGACCGGCGCACCAAGGAGGCGGCGCTTGGCAATCTTTCCGCATGGGCGGGCTTGCTTGTGTCCGCCGGACTGATGCTGGCGCATCCCGGCGTTGAATCCGCTTTGTTCGGCCGGGCGCTGGGCGAGGCGATCGCGCTCAGCGTCACATTTTCGCTGACGCGCCCGATGCTGGGCGCCGCCGCGGCCGATTTTGCCAAAGCGCTCGCTTTCGCTTGCCTCCTGACGCTGATCGCAAGCCTGCCCGTCCCCGGCGCCCCCACCGCGCTGGTCTGCGCGGCGCTGGCCGCCGCCGCCCTGACCCGCATCCTGATCCGAGGTGAGGCGCCGGCGCGCGTCGGAGCGGCGCCATGATCGCGGTCGGCCTTCCCGCGCTGGGGCTGCTCGCCTATGCGCTGGCGGCAGGCGCGGTGGCCGCGCTCGGTTCGCCGCTGGCGAGCCTCGGCATGCTCCTCCCCCTGAGTGGGCTGCTGCTGCTGCTCCTGCCCGACCAGGAGTTGGTTCCGCCGCGTCTCGTCGCCGCCGCCTTTGTCGGCATGGTGGCGGCGCACCTATGCCTGCCGACCTATTACATGATCCAGACGCAGGGCCTGCCGTGGATTTCGCTGCGCCGGCTCACCTTGCTGGCCCTGGTCGCGGCGGCGCTGGCGCATTTGGCCACTTCGGCGCGATCGCGCCAACAGATGATTTCGGCGCTGGGCGCCGCCCCCGTCCTGCTGGCGCTGAACATCGGGTTCGACGTCATGGCCGGGCTCTCCGTGCTGTTTTCCGTCGATCCCGGCGCCGCGGCCCAGGCCTATGTGGAAGCGGCTTTCTCCTGGCGCCTGCCCTTTCTCGCCTGCCTGATCGTCGTCGCCGACGAGGCCGACGGCGCCCGGCTCGTGCGGCTGATCGGCCTGCTGAGCCTGCCGGTGGCGGCGCTCGGCATCGCCGATTTTATCGCCGAGCGCAATTTCGCCCTGGACCTTCTGCCGAAAGCGCTGCTTGCCCGCATGGCGGAAAACAATCCCGGCATCAAATTGCTGGTCGAGTTCAACCCCTGGCGCAACGGGTTTTTCCGCGCGGTGTCGATCTTCAACACGCCGCTCTCCCTCGGCGAATTCGCCGCCATCTGTGCGCCGCTCGGCGGATTTCTGCTGTTGCACGGCGCCGGGCGCAAGGACCGGGCGCTCGGCGCCTCCGTGATCGTCGCCGCGCTGGCCTGTCTGTTCGTGTGCGGATCACGCGGCGGCTCCGTGGGATTTCTGGTCGCCATGCCCCTTCTCGGGCTGTGCTGGGCTTTCCGCCTGTGGCGCAGGCGCGAAGACCTGTCCGGCCCGATCGCGTCCGTCGCCGTGGCCATGACCGGCGCCGCGGCGCTCACAACGGTTCTCGCCTGGAAACGCCTGTTCAACATCGTGTTCGGCGGCGGCGATTCCGTCGGCAGCACCGCCTCGCGCACCGAACAGGCGGCTGCCGCCTGGCCCTTCATCCTCGATGAGCCCGTGGTCGGCCATGGCCTGGGCCTGGCCGCGACCGTGCTCGACTGGCGGTCCGCGCCGGGCGCGCCGACCAGCGTCGATTCCTACCTGATTTCGGTCCTGGTCGAGACCGGCTTTCCCGGCGCCTTTTGCTATTTCGCCGCCTTCGCGCTCGCCGCCGCCATTTGTCTTAAGATATATCTGTACGATCGCGACGCGCGGGCGGCGCTGGCCGGGCCGCTGGGCTGTGCGCTGATCGCCTACGGCATTTACCGGCTGGCTCTGTCGCAGAAGGAAAACCAGACTTTGGTGTTCATCCTGCTGGCGCTGGCCTTTATCTGCATCCGCGAGGCCAGGGACCGACGGCGCACCCGAAGATATATCTTGCGGAATAGCATCGAAAGAGCTATCTGAAGTTATATCTTTTAGGGAGCGCCGGCTTTGGAACAAAATTGCGCATCGGGCGGCCCGGGCTGCGGCGGCAAGGGGCGCGGCTTCGGCTGGCGCGGCGGTCGCGGCGGGGGTGGAGGCGGCGGTGAATTCCGCATCGGCCGCATGCTCGCCCAGGGCGACTTGAAGCTGATCGCGCTGGCGCTGATCGCTCAACAGCCGCGCCACGGCTACGACATCATCAAGGCGCTCGAAGAGCGGACCGGCGGCCTCTACGCGCCGAGCCCCGGCGTCGTCTATCCGACGCTCACCTATCTCGAGGACGTCGGCCATGTGACCTCACAGGCCGAGGGGGTGAAAAAGCTCTACGCGATCACGCCCGAGGGTCGCGCCTTCCTCAATGAAAACATCGTTCTCGCCGAGGCCGTTCTCGACCGCCTCGCCGCCCTGGGGGCGCGCGTGGCGATGTCTCAGGCGCAGCCGCGGGAAGACGCCCCCTCCCCTGGCCTGCCGCCGCTGGTCGAGGCGGCTCTGGTCAACCTGCGCGCCGTCGCCGCGAAACAGCTCGCGGCCGATGCCGACGCCGAAGCCGAAGTGGTCGCGCTGCTCGCGCGCGCCGCCGGCGATATCCGCAAACTTTGATCTGGAGGACAGGACATGACAGCTGCTTCTCTCGAAGCCCCGAACCGTCGCGACATTCTGCTGGTGGCGACGGGAACCGCCGCGGCCGTTGGCGCGGCCGCCACCGCTTGGCCGCTGATCGCGCAAATGAGCCCGACCGCCGCGACCGTGGCCGCCGGCGCGCCGCTGGTCGTCGACCTCTCGGCCATTCCGGTCGGCGGCTCGATCCAGGTGTTCTGGCGCGGCAAGCCGGTGTTCATCAATCATCGCAGCCCGCAGGAGATCGCCGCCGCCCGCGCCGACGATGGCGTGATCGACCCGCAGCCCGACGCCGAGCGCGTCAAGCCCGGCCATGAGCAATGGCTGGTTGTAAACGGAACCTGCACCCATCTCGGCTGCATCCCGGCCAATCACGAAGGCGATTACGGCGGCTGGTTCTGCCACTGCCACGGTTCGCAATACGATGGCTCCGGCCGCGTGCGCAAAGGACCCGCGCCGAAAAACCTGGCCCTCGTCCCCTATTCATTTCTCTCGGACACGCAGATCCAGATCGGCGCGTGACCGAATTTCAGCCTGAAAGGAAAACCATGCGCATCGCCGTCGCCAGCCAGAATTTTGAGGATGTCACGGGACATGCGGGGATGGCCCGCCGCTTCATCATCTTCTCCGCCGAGCCCGGCCAGCCGCCGCGCGAGGCGAAGCGGATCGAACTGGCCAAAGACCAGACCATCCACTCGGCGGACCCGGAAGCCGACCACCCGCTCGACGAGGTGGAAGCCCTGATCGCCAGCAGCGCCGGCGGCGGTTTCGTCAGCCGCATGGCGCAGCGCGGCGTGATGACCGTCATCACCTCGGAAACCAACCCGGCCAAGGCGGTGGCCGATTTTCTCTCCGGCAAGCTGGCCGCGCCGGCGCCGCACGACCACGACCGCGACCACGAGGAAGAGGGCGGCTGCTGCTGCGGCGCCGGCGCCCACTGACAGCTTGAAAGCGGCCCGGCGCGACGCCGGGCCGCTTTCCCCAGGCTCACAGACGAACTGTGATCAGCCGAAGGACAGGGACAAGCCGTCGAAAAATCAAGCCGCGAGCCATTTCGCGACGTCCCGGGCTTGGGAAGCCCGCCGGCATGGACCACCTTGCCGTCAACGGCGCGCCAGCGGATACGATACGAACAGCGGCGCGGCGGAGCAGGAGCAGAACGGTGTGAAAACGCCGAGCGTCGCGGCGGCGGTATTGCTGAAACCCTCGCGCCGGCCGGCAAGCAGCGCGCGCGTGCGCTTGGGTGAGCAGAATCTGCGCGCGATCCCCATGGCGAACACGACCAGCGTCAGCAGCATGATGACCTTCGGCGCGTCGTAGACGAAGAAGCGCGCGGCCTCCTCCATGCGGCTGTTGGGAACCACAGGCAGCCATTCGACCACCCAGGCGGAGACATCCTCCAGACGCCGGTAGTGGACGAACCACAGCGCGACCGCGGCGACCACATGGAATGTGCAGGACCGGGTTCCGCCCGGTCGCGAAACGTCGGCGCTCATGCCGCATCCTCCCGGGCTTCCGGCGTCGCCGCCATGACCGCATCGATGATGGCGACGATGTCAGGCGCGAGCTTCGGATTGCGGCGGCAGCGCACCCATTGGGCGTCGCGTCGGTCGACGACCAGGCCGGCGACTCTTAGCGCGAGCATATGCCGCGACATGCGCGACGGGCTGGCGTCGATTTTCTTCATCAGCTCGCAAACGCAATGCTCCTCGCCATCCCAGAGGAGGCGGATTGCGGCGTGGGCTCGGCCAGAGCTGAAAGGACGGCGACGCCGTCTTGCATGCGCACATGATATGCAAACATGCGCTTATGCGCCGTGATGCATATCAACGGCGGCGCCGTCGTCGCTTGCGCCATACGCGCGCCGTGGCGGAGCTCGTCCTTGACTTAAATAATTTTGTACATAGATTTAGTATACTAATTACGGCTCAGCTTGGTTCGCATCCCGGTGATGCGCCCCTTCGGCCAGGAAGCGATTTGCTCTGACATGCCTCACTCTTCGACACTTCTCGCCGAGCCCGTTTCGGCCCCCTCGCAATGCGCGGCCTGCGCCGCCGACTGCCTGGAAGCCTGTTTCAACGACGCCATCGTCGCCGCGGAGCGCGGCGGCGTCGAAATCCTGGAAGACAATTGCGCCGGCTGCGGCGCCTGCGTCCCCGCCTGCGACTTCGGCCTCATCCGCCTGCAGGATGGCGTCGCCCAGTTCCGCCTGCCCGCCGCTTCGGCAAAAGCCCCCCGCCCTTAACCCCGCCCCATTGGGAGTGAATGCATGTCCGCCGACGAACAAAAGAGACTTTACGAGCAATTGGCGACCGCCGTCTTCGAGCTGGACGAACAGCTGACCAAGCTGCTGTCGCAGGAAGTGCTGGATCGCGGCTATGACGCCTGGCAGGCGGTCGAGCGCGGACTTCTGGAGGGCGTCAACCGCGCCGGCCGGCTGTTCGACGAGGAGGAATATTTCGTTCCCGAACTGCTGATCGCCGCCGACGCCATGTATGCCGGCCTCGCCATCCTGCGTCCGCACATCAAGACCCACCACTCCGGTTTCAACCGCCGCGTCGTCATCGGCGTCGTCCAGGGCGACACCCATGACATCGGCAAGAATCTGGTGCGCATCATGCTCGAAGTCGCCGGCTTTGAAGTCCACGATCTCGGCCGCGACGTGCCGCCGCAAAAATTCGTCGAGACCGCCATTGCGGTGAAGGCCGACCTGATCGCCCTCTCCACCCTGATGACCACCACCATGGAGCGCATGGGCGAAGTGGTCTCGATTCTCGAAGCCGAAAAGGTGCGCAACCGCTTCAAGGTGATCGTCGGCGGCTCGCCGCTGTCGCAGCAGTTTTCGGATCGCATCGGCGCCGACGGCTATGCGCCCAAGGCGGCGCAGGCCGTCGAACTCGCCAAACGTCTCGTCGGATTGAGCAACGCCGCATGACCATCTCCATTCGCACCGAAACCCGCGAGGAGCTGACGCCGCTCGAGCGCGTCGTGCTGGCCTTGCAATACAAGAAACCCGATCGCGTCCCCGCGGCGCCGCTGGTCTGCGGCGCCTCCTGCCGCGTGCTGGGCTATTCCTACGACCGCTGGTCGCAGGACCCGAAAGTGGCCGTCGCCAGCCTGCTCGCTGCGCAGGACCTGATCGAATTCGACGGTTTTCTCACCCTGGTCGATCTCTCCGTCGAAGCCGAGGATTTCGGCCAGGAAGTGCTCTTTCCCGAACGCAGCACCGCCGCGCCCAATTTCGACAACCCCTTCATCAAGACCGCCGACGATTACATCAAGGTCAAACCGGTGGATCCGCGCAAGTCGCGGCGCATGTCGACGGTGATCGAGATCGTGCGCGGGCTGGTGGAGGCGCGCGGCGACCGCGTGCCGACCATGGGGTTTGTCTATGGCCCGCTCGGCGTGCTCTCGCAGATTCGCGGCCATGCCGAACTCTTCAAGGACATCATCCGCCATCCCGACCGGGTGCTGGAGGCGGTGCACACGATCAACAATGTGCTGATCGAATATGCCAAGGCGCAGATCGAGGCCGGCGCGCACGCCATCGTGCTCGACCCCCTCTATTCCTCCGCGAGCATTTTGAAGAAATCCACCTGGGTGAAATTCGAGGCCGAAATCTTCAAATCGGTGGCCGACGCCATCCGCGACGCCGGCGTGCCGGTGATCGTGCACAATTGCGGCGGCGGCGTCTATTTCGACGCGGTGCTGGAGCACATCAGCCCGATCGCCATTTCCCACGCCTATCCCGCGCATGGCTCGGCCAGCTGGAAGCACCACGCCGACGCCTGGGCGAAGAAAGTGGTCAGCATCGGCGTCGCCGATCCGGCGAAACTCGGGCATGAATTCTCGCAGGCGCAGGTGCTGGAGGATTGTCGCGAGCAGATCGAGACGTTTGGGATCGCCGAAGGCGGCTTCATCCTCTCCAGCGGCTGCGAATTCCCGCCCAACGGCAATCTGTTGAGCGCCCGCACCATGGTGCAGGCGGCGCGGCTTTACGGCCGGTATTGAGCATGAGCCTCGATCGCCGTGAACGGTTTGTCCGCGCGCTGGCGCGGCAGCCGCTGGATCGCGCGCCGGTGATCTGCACCGGCGGCAGCATGACCGCGACGCCCGATGAGGTCGTGGCGCTTTCGGGATATGCCCTGCCCGAAGCGCATGGCGACGCCGCCGCCATGGCCGGACTGGCCCTGGCGGCGGCCCGCATCACCGGCTTCGAATCGGTGGGCGTGCCGCTATGCGTCACCGTCGAAGCCGAGGTTTTTGGCGCGGAAATCGACCTGGGCGACGCCCGCACCGAGGCGCGGATCGTGCGCGAGCCCTACGCCTCGGTCTCCGACGTAACCCTGCCCCCCGTCGAAGACTTGTTGCAGCGCGGGCGCGCGCAGATTTCCGTGGAGGCGGTGCGCCTGCTGGCGCAACAAGCCGGCGACCTGCCGATCATCGCCAATCTGATCGGCCCGGTCAGCATCGCCGCCGCCGTGGTCGAGCCCACCGCCTTCCTGCGCGAATTGCGGACAAAGCCCGCGGAAACCGCGGCGCTCTCGGCGCGCGCCACCGACTTCCTCATCGCCTGGGCGCTCCAGTTGATCGAGGCCGGCGCCGACGCCATCGCCATCCACGAGGACACAGTTACGCCCGCGCTGGTGGGACCGCGCACGTTCGAGCAGGCGGTTGTCCCGCATCTGCGAAGGCTGGTGGAGGCGATTCATGAGGCGGGCGGGCGCGTGCTGCTGCACATGTGCGGCGCGCTCGGCCGGTCGGCGGAGGCCGTCGCGCGTCTTGGCGTCGACGCCTATATTCCCGACGCTTCGCTCAGCGTCGCCGATCTGCACAAGAGCCTGCCGGGCGCCGCGCTGATCGGCAACATCAGCACCTTTCTGCTGCACCAGGGCGAGCCGAAAGGCATCGCCAAACTGGCGGCGCGCCTGTCGGGCCCCGGCGGGTTCGACGCGCTGTCGCCGACCTGCGGCATGTCCAGCATCACGCCGCTGCAAAACATTCTCGCAATGACTTCGGCCAAGAACGCACGGGCCGCACAGGAGTTTTCAAATGTCTGACATGGCGCCGCGCGAGCGGCTGAGCCGCGTGCTCGCCGATCAGCCCGTGGACCGCGCCCCCGTGATCTGCACGGGCGGCATGATGAACGCCGCCGTGGTCCAGGTGATGGACGAGAACGGCCCCACCCTGCCCGCCGCGCATTTCGATTCCGAAGGCATGGCGGAGCTGGCGCAACGCGTCCATGCCGCCACCGGCTTCGAAAATCTCGGCGTGCCCTTCTGCATGACCGTCGAGCCGGAAATCCTGGGCAGCCGCATCGATCCCGGCACGCTCTCCTGCGAGCCCAAGATCGCCGAGGAAGCCTTCGCCTCCTGCGGCGAGGTCGAAATCCGCGAC
Source organism: Rhodoblastus acidophilus (assembly GCF_025961575.1). Classification (GTDB taxonomy): domain Bacteria; phylum Pseudomonadota; class Alphaproteobacteria; order Rhizobiales; family Beijerinckiaceae; genus Rhodoblastus; species Rhodoblastus acidophilus_C. The sequence continues at coordinate 76,972 of NZ_JAOQNX010000024.1, forward strand.
GTGAAAAAAATCATCCGCGAGGGCCGCATCGCCACCGTGGTCCAGGCCGCGCATCATTTGCGCAAGCGCAACCCGGACACGCCCGTCATCGCCAGCCTGTCCGGCCCGGTCAGCACCGCCGCCTCCGTGGTGACGCCGCTGACCTTTTTGAAAGAATTGCGCACCCGCCCGCAGGACGCTCATCGCGTGCTCGACTATGTCACGCGGCTGCTGGTCGAATATGCCCGCGAGGTCATCGACAGCGGCGCCGACGTCATCGCCATCGGCGACCCCACGGCGACAGGCGAAATCCTGGGTCCGCGCATTTTTGAGGATTTCGCCGTGCGCTACCTCAATCAGCTCTGCGACGCCGTCCACGCCAATGGCAAGCAGGTGATCGTCCATATCTGCGGCGACATGTCGAGGAGCCGCAACCAGCTCGCCGCCATCCACGCCGACGCCATCAGCGTCGACGCGCTGGTCAATCTGAAAAAGCTCAAGGAAGATTTTCCGCAAATCAACACGATGGGCAATGTCAGCACCGCTTTGCTCGAGTTCGGCGAGGCCGAGAAGGTTTCGCGCAACACGGCGCGGCTGATCCGCGACGGCATCGACATCATCTCGCCGGCCTGCGGCTTGAGCACCTCGACCGGGCTCGATAACATTCGCGCCCTGACCGCCACCGTGAAGGAACACGCCTGATGCCTCAGGTGCATTTCCGCTCCCACGACATCCGTATCGAGGTTGAAGAAGGAACCTCGCTTCTCGACGCCGCGCGGCGCGGCCGCGTTCGCCTGGAGGCGCCCTGCAACGGCGCCGGCACCTGCGGCAAATGCAAGGTGCGTCTGGATGAGGTGGCCCGCCGCGTCGCGCATGTCGTCGACAGCCGCAAGCTCAGCGACGAGGACCGCCGCGACGGCTGGGCCCTGCTTTGCACCACGCTGGTCGAGGGCGACATCGCGCTCGACCTGCCGGCGGGCGCCGAACTCGGCCTGCGCATCCTGGAACATGGCAAGCAGGTCGATCTGCCGCTGAGCCCCTGGATCGGCAAGCGCTTTCATCCCGAACGCAATGTCACGGAAATCCTCTCCGGCGGGGACGTGCTGGCGGAGGAGCCCGGCGACACCAGCGCGCGCGCCTATGGCGTGGCGGTGGACATTGGCAGCACCACCATCGTGGCTTCGCTCATCGACCTCGGAACGGGCTCGCATGTGGGGGCGGCCTCGGCGCTCAACCCGCAGGCGCGCCACGCCCAGGATGTTCTGTCGCGCATAAAACTCGGCTCCACCTCCGAAGGCCTGGCTTTGCTGAACGCCGAGGTCACGGCCGAAATCAACCGGCTGATCACGTCGCTCGCCATTGAAGCCAACATTCCACGCCGGCGCATCTATGAAGTGGTCCTGGCCGGCAACACCTGCATGCTGCACCTCGCCGCGCGCGTCGATCCCGAGCCGCTCGGCCGCTATCCCTACACGCCGACGCTCATGGGCGACGTGCATTATCCCGCCAAGGCGCTGGGCCTGATCATCTCGCCGTTCGGCCTCGCCTATTTCCCCCCGGTCGTGTCCGGCTTCGTCGGCGCCGACATCACCGCCGGCATGCTGTCGGCGAGCCTCGCCGAGGAAAAGGGCGTGACCCTGTTCGTCGACATCGGCACCAATGGCGAAATGGTTTTGGCGCGCGACGGCCATCTTCAGGCGACCTCGACGGCGGCCGGTCCGGCCTTCGAGGGCATGAACATCGCCTGCGGCATGCGCGCCGCAAGAGGCGCCATCGAGCGCGTCAGTCTTGACGGCGGCGACGTGACGGTCAAAACCATCGACGACGCTCCGGCGGCGGGCCTGTGCGGCAGCGGCCTGCTCGATGCGGTCGCCGAACTCGCCGTCCATGGCGTGGTCGAACCCTCCGGGCGCTTCACCAAAAATCGCGGCGCCCTGCCCCCGGGCCTGCAGGCGCGCTTTGGCGAGCGCGACGGCAAGCCGGTCTTCCATCTCACGCCGGACGTCTATTTGTCCCAGGGCGACATAAGGCAGGTGCAGCTCGCCAAGGGCGCCGTACGCGCGGGCATTGACGTGCTGCTGCGGCGCAACGGGCTGACCGCCGCTGATGTGGACCGGGCGCTGATCGCCGGCTCCTTCGGCTATCACCTCACCGTGCGCAGCCTGATCGACATCGGCCTGTTCCCGCCGGAATTCGACGGCAAGGCGATCTATGTCGGCAACACCTCGCGCACAGGCGCCGAGGCCCTGCTGACCCACGCGCCGAGCCGAGACGCCCTGGTCGGCCTGGTGCGTTCGGTCGAAGCGGTCGAACTCGCCAATGACGAGGCCTTCACAAAAGTCTTCGTCGCCGCCATGGCCTTTCCCCGTCCGCACCGGCCCGCGCTGGAAGATGTGGCGTGACCGGCGGGGATGCGCGCATTCCCGTCACCCTGGTCACCGGCTTTCTCGGCAGCGGCAAGACCACTTTGCTCACCGCTTTGCTGCGGCGGCCGGAGCTCGGGCCTTTCGCCGTCGTCATCAATGAATTCGGCGAAATTCCGCTGGATCAGACGCTGATCGGGCGAGTCGAGGGCCAGGTGGCCGTTCTCAGCGGTGGCTGCCTGTGCTGCGGCATCGGCGGCGACTTTGCGACCACCTTGCTCGACCTGCACGCGCTTCGCGCGGAAAAACCCTTCCAGCGGGTGGTCATCGAGACCAGCGGTCTCGCCGATCCCGGGCCCCTGCTGGCGCCGCTGGTCCAGGACCTGAAGCTCACCCAGGTTTATCGCGTCGATGGCGTGGTCGCTGTGGTCGACGCCTTGCAGGGTTTTCGCGAACTCGAACGCCAAAAGGTGAGCGTCAAGCAGGTCGCGCTCGCGGATCGAATCGTGCTGAGCAAGAGCGACATCGCCGCGCCTCTCGCGGTCGCCCGGTTGAAAGTGCGGCTTGCCGAAATCAATCCCTTCGCGCCCTTCGTCGTCGCCAATCACGGCGCCGTCGAGGGCGCCTGGCTGTTCGATCCGGCGCCCGGCGCCGCGATCCGCTATGCCGGCTTGCCCGGCGGCAGCGCCCATGACCGCGAGCACGCCCAGGGAATCCGCGCGTTCTGCCTGTGGTTCGACGCGCCGTTCAGCTGGGACACTTTTGCCGACGCCTTCAGGGGCCTGGCGGAAGCGCATGGCGAGGCGATCCTGCGCCTGAAGGGCGTGCTGAACATCGAGGGACGTCCGGTCGCCGCCCATGGCGTCCAGCATTTTCTGCATGCGCCCGAACCGCTGGCGGGCTGGCCCGACGACGAGCGCCGCTCGCGCCTCGTGGTGATCGCCGACCGGCTGACGGAAACGCAGCTGCGCGACTTCTTTCCCGCCTAAGCTTCTTGATCGCTTAACGGCAATTTCCGCGCGCCCGCCGCGCCGAAGCCGACTTCACACACCATCATCTCAGCGTGTTTGCGCCGCCCACTTGGCAGGCGGGGCGGACGCGCGCCGTCTTTTCGGGAAAGCGCCGCAAAGCGCCCCCACATGCGGCGGAATGTCGCACCTTGCGCACAAAAACCTGAAATTTCGTCAGACCATGCTTCCGATGGGCGGTTCGGCAACACAAAAGTCCATGCCGATGCGATCGCGGCAAACGCCTGTCTCCGGCGCCTCGTCCAGGCCTGCCGCGACCGGCTTGCTCTGTTGAGAAACAATTGACATTTCCTACCGTTTTTATATTCTTATCTTGCGAACGGCTGATGGCGATGCCGCCGGAGCCTTCGCCGCCCTGCCCCTGGGGCGCGAGACCCGCTTAGCGGTTTCCAAACAAGCAGGGGCGCAACAAGAGAGGTGTACAGATGGCTGATACGCTCACTCCGGACCAGGCTGAAGAGCTCCACAAACACGTGATCGACGGATCGCGGATTTTCCTGGGCCTCGCCCTGATCGCGCATTTCCTCGCTTTCACCACCACTCCCTGGCTCCACTAAGAGGCTCGCCCCATGACCACTCAAGCTAAGATCTGGACGGTTGTCCCCCCGAGCGTCGGACTGCCGCTCTTTCTCGGCTCCGTGACGGTGATCGCGATCCTCGTGCATCTGGCGGTCCTGACCCACACCACCTGGTTCCCGGCTTACTGGCAGGGCGGCGTGAAGAAGGCGGCGGCCGTCGAAGCTGTGCCGAAACCGGTCGCTTCGCTGCCGAGCGGCGTCATCGCGAACTGACGACATCGCACGAATTGACGCCTGCCGGTTTTCGGCAGGCGTCGACAAGGCGGCTCGATGCGCCCGGGTCGACAGAACGACACTCTCGCTGCGGAACGTCCACCCCGCAACCGGGAGACCGTCGGAACTGAATGGCCTCCCCGTGAGGCCATTCCTTTTTCCGACCGCGGCGCAGCCCATTCAGTTTCGCCGGAGGACGTGCCCTACCCCGCCTTTCCGACATAAGTTCGCCCCCGCTATCTCTCCTCGGTGCGCGGGCGTAAGGCAGGCGGCGCCGAGACCTCCGACGCTTTTGCGGCGCCGCCTGTTCCTTTCATGTTTCTTTATTTCCTCGCGATTGGCGCGCCGCGCAGCCGGCGCGATGCGCGAGTCAGGCGGTTCCCGCCAGCAGCGAGGGAACGCTGGAAAGACTGGCGATGCGCAGGGGATCGTCTGAGCCGAGGCCGAAGCGGTCGAGCCAGAATCCGCGCAATCCCGCCGCCGCCGCACCCTCGGCGTCCACCCTGCGATCATTGCCGATATGGATGGCCCGCTCGGGCGGCGCGCCAAGTCGCGCGCAGGCCATGGCGAAAATGCGCGCGTCCGGCTTGGCCACGCCCACTTCGTCGGCGATCACGGTCACGTCGAAATGCGCGCTCAGGCCGAGGGCGTCGATCTTGCGCCGCTGCGTCGCCGGCTCGCCATGGGTGATCATGCCGAGCTTCGCGCCTTGCAAGGCGGCGAAGCACGGCCGCACGTCGTCGAACAGCCGCCAGGCCCGGCGATAGGCGGCGGAATAGAAGTTGAAGGCGAGATCGGCCTCGGCGTCGCCCAGACGCTTGCCCAGCACTTCGCGCACCCGGGCGCGCCTTTGTTCCGAGAAAGGAGATCAGGCCAGAGCGCCAGCGCACGGCCTGGCGCGCCCGCGCCGCGCGCCAATCGGCGAGGAACATTTCAGGCGGGCGCTCCGGCGCGACCACAGCCCGAAGGGCGAGCGCCGCCTCCCGGTCGGCGCCCGCATGATCGAACAGGGTCCCGTCGAGATCGAACAGGACGATCATGGCGCCGGACCTCGCGAGGCCTCCGCGGAACCGGCGCGCAGCGCGTCCGGCGCGCTCAGCCATTTGGCGAGATGGAGTTCGTCGATCAGCTGGCCGTCGATACGATATTCACCGCGCAGCCTTCCCTCCACGGAAAAGCCGAGCTTGCCGAGACAGGCAGCGCCCGCCCTGTTGCCGGAAAGGACATGCGCGTCGATCTTGACGAAGCCGCGCGCCCGCGCCCAGGCCTCGGCGGCGGCGAACAGGCTTGTTGCGACGCCCAGGCCGCGAAAATCGGTGGCGACCAGCAGGGCGCGCGCCAGGCCGACATGGCTGTTGGCGGCGTCGCGGCTGCGCGGCGACAGAGCGATGAACCCGATGTGGCGCTCGCCGGCCAGGGCCACGGTGAGATCGGCCAGGCTGAAGCGCGTGGCGAAGGGCGCGCCGCGCCCGCTTTCCGGCCGCGCCCCGTCCGGCCAGGCCCAGGCGTCGAGCGCCGCGAGGCCGTCGAGATCCTCGCGACGGGCGGCGCGGATGCGAATGCGTTCACGACCCGAGCCAATGGTGTCGCGTGCGAAAAAGGGTGCGTTCATCTGGCGTCCATCAAGCGCGCGAGTCCGGCGCGGCGAAGCAATTAATATATCAAAATGGTAGGATTACATCGGCAAGAGGTCAATGGTTTGTTATTTCGAAGCTTGGACGATCCCGGCGCGGCTCTTTTGCGCGCGAGGCGCCCGGGGGCAAATTCGTCTTGCGCGGATTCTCAGGATTGCAGCACATAGGTCCCGGGCGCCGGCGTGATCGGCGCATAGCCGCAGTCCGGGCGGCCGACGCCGGGCGCGGCAATTTTTTCGCGCGACCGCCCGTCCAGCCAGTCCAGCCATTTTGGCCACCACGAGCCCTGCGCGTGTTCGGCGCGGGCGAGCCATTCGTCGGGGCCGCTGAAGCGGGTGTGGGCGGCGCGCCGCCCGACCCGCAGTCGCCGGCCGGGATGGCCGGGTTCGCTGACGATCCCGGCATTGTGGCCGCCGCTGGTCAGCACGAAGGTGATGTCGATGCTTTCGACCAGATGAATCTTGTAGACGGAGCGCCAGGGCGCGACATGATCGCTTTCGGTGGCGACCACGAACAGCGGCGCCTGGATGTCGCCGAGCGAGACCGGCCGGCCGTCGACGGAATAACGCCCTTCGAACAAATCGTTGTCGAGGAACAGTTTTCGAAGGTATTCACTGTGCATCCGATAGGGCATGCGCGTCGCGTCGGCGTTCCAGGCCATCAGATCGTTCATCGGCGGGCGCTGGCCCATGAGATATTCATGGACCATGCGCGACCAGATCAGATCTCCGGAGCGCAACAACTGAAACGTGCCGGCCATCTGCCTCGCGTCGAGAAAACCCTGGTTCCACATGATGTCGTCGAGAAAGCTGAGCTGGCTCTCGTCGATGAACAGTGAGAGTTCGCCGGCCTCGGTGAAATCGGTCTGCGCGGCCAGCAGCGAGATCGTGTTGAACGCGCTCTTGCCTTCGCGGGCGAGATAAGCCGCGGCAATGGAAAGCAAGGTGCCGCCCAGGCAATAGCCGACCGCGTTGACCGGCGTGTCCGGGACGATGGCGTTGACCGCCTTCAGCGCCTCGAGCAGGCCGAGGCGCAGATAATCGTCCATGCCGATGTCGCGGTCCTCGGCGCCGGGATTGCGCCAGGAGATGATGAATACGGTGTGGCCGTGATCGACCAGATATTTGACCAGCGAATTCTGCGGCGACAGATCAAGAATGTAATATTTCATGATCCAGGCCGGAACGATCAGCACCGGCTCGGCCGCGACCTCTGGCGTCGCAGGCGCATATTGGATCAGTTCGATCAGGCGATTGCGAAAAACCACCGCGCCGGGCGTCACCGCCACTTCCCGGCCCGGTCGGAAGCGCTCCGCGCCGAGCGGCGGCTTTTCGCCGAGGGCGCGCTCCCAGTCCTGCCAGAAATTCAGCGCGCCGCGCGCCAGATTGAGGCCGCCCTCGGCGATCGTCGCTGCAAGCACTTCTGGATTGGTGGGGATGAAATTGACCGGAGACACGGTGTCGAGCGCCTGACGCGCCATAAAGGTCGTCAATTGCTCATGATGAGCCGAAACGCCGCTGACGCCGGTGGTGGCGCTGTGCCACCATTGCTGCTGCAGCAAAAACCATTGGTGGAACAGGTTGAATGGCGGCTGGCGCCAGAGATCGGAGTCGAAGCGCCGATCCTGCGGCAGCGGCTCGATGCAGCCCTCGGCGTCCGGACGTCCGGCGGAGCTCAGCGCGTAAGCGATGAAACGCACCAACTTGCGAAAGCCTTTTTCCGTAAGCTCGGCGCGCTTTCCCGGCGAAGCCGCCAGATGGATCGCCCAGTCGGCATAAGCGAGCCAGAGCGCCGCAGGGGACAAGCCCAGCGAATAGCGCGCGAGCCCGGCGCGCAGGAGGCGGTCGAACGGCGTCGGCGGATCGGGGTCACCGCGGTCGGCCGCACCGCCGTCGCCACGGTTCGGCGCGGCGCGGGCGGGGGCCTGCGATGGAGCCAGGGGCTTCACGGGGTCGAAGTCTGTTTCGCGTCCCATCCCGGCTCTCCTCGCCGCTGTTTGCTAGAGCGGATTCGACTTAATCCGGATCATATCCTGCTGCGGCGAAGAAATTGGCGCACTCTTGCGGCGTGAAAGCTGACAGGAGCGCGCCTA
>NZ_JAOQNX010000025.1 GCF_025961575.1 Rhodoblastus acidophilus
TCACACCCAACACCCCGGCGCCCTCTGACGAAAGAACCCGGCAGAAAAGCACTTATCGGTCGCGGGAAACTGTTCAGACAACCGGGACCAGCTCTTTCCCGCAACTTAAGCTTAAAGGTAGCGGAGGTCATCCAAGCCGTAGATGTCCCCTCGTGGAGAACTCGCGCGGTCGCGCCATGGAGGGATCAAAGAAGCCGGCTCGGAGTTCTGTATGCTGCAATGCAACCAAGCCGTGGGGGCCGAAATCATGCGTCAAGAATTGATGCAATCGGTCGAAGCCATCTCGCTCCTTCAAAAGCACATCGCCCGGCAGCAAGAATTCATCGAAATCCTTGAGTCGACGGGCCACGTAAAGGCGGTCGAGGAGGCGCGTGCGCTGTTGGCGGCGATATGGGCTTCGCATGATTTTCATGTCGTCTGTCGAGATCGAATATGCGCCACCTTGGCTCGGCTCGACGGCGCCGGTGGATGCGCTGAAACTGGAACTCGGGAGATGGCTGGGGGTTAATCAGCCAAGGTCGGGGAGAAATTGCGCCCGGACGATCGGCTGAACGTCCGGGTTTTTCTTCGCACGCCTTCGGGCATTGTGATCAACGGACCGCGCGTGGTCCGTCATGCGATCCCGAAATCCACGCAAGAAAACGATCGGAGCCTCGGCATGCGGAACTCGGCCAGCGGCGCCGGCGAACGCGCGATTCAGGCGGTTGAAGGACGGTATCGCGATCGGCTTCACGCCGTCCCGGCACATATTGCGGTGATCGATAGAGAGGGCTGGATAAAACTCGGCAATTCAAAGTGGCAAGCCTTCGCGAAGGAAAACGGCGGCCAAGCTGACGCCTATGTGGGACGCAATTACCTTGACGTTTGTCGAGTTTCAGCCCCGAGCGACTCTTATGCCCGGACCGCTCTCGAAGGAATTTCCGCCGTTCTCGACGGCAGTTCCCCACTTTTCACATTGGAATACCCGTGCCACAGCCCATCCGTGCAGCGGTGGTTCCGGATGGAAGTCGACCCACTGGATTTCAAGCGTGCAGTCGGCGGGATCGTTGCGCATCTCGATATTACCGAAAGCAAAATGAATGAATTGGCCTTACGGGATGCGGTCGAGAGCATTCAATCCGACCTTACCGCCACGCGCGACGAGCAAAGGAAAGGTCTCGGTGTAGGCAGCGTTGCGCCAGATGTGAATCATCAACGCACTGATGAGAATATATTAGAGGATTTGATAATAGATGCTCATTTCCTTGCGACCAGAATGATATTGTTTGCGAGACGCAGTGGGTTTCCAGAAGGAATTGACACAGAATTCATCGCAAGCCTCCTAAATGAATGGGCATGGAATATTGGATCGGACCTGTTCAAGAGAAAGAACGGTTAAATCGGCCCGAGAAATCGGTCATCTAAGCACAAAACAAGCTGTGTGCCCGCTGCCCAACCAATCAGTTCGGAGCGGCAATGCTCCCCTCATTCAGCCGGGGGAATCCTCGCTATCGTAGCTTTGGAAACGCCCAATAGCCGACCGAGATGGCGGACGCCTTCGCCCTTGGCCCGCTCGGACGCGACATATGCGCGCTGATCGGGGGTCAGTTTCGGCTTTCTGCCAAGCCGACCGCCGCGCTCCACATATCTCTTTCGGCCTTGAGTGGTTCTCGAAACGATGAGGCTTCTCTCGAATTCCGCCAGCCCGCCCAACACGGTGATCATCAGGCGCCCGTGGGCGGTGGTCGTATCGCACCAAGCGTCGTGGATTGAGCGGAACTCGGCGCCGGACTTGCCGATCGCGTCCAATATGTTCAACAGGTCGCGCGTTGAACGGGCCAGCCTGTCGAGCCGGCAGCATGTCAGGCTCGACCCCGGATTAGCCGCGAGGGCCTTCAACGCTTTCGTCAGTTCCTTGCGGTCAGAACGGGCTCCGCTGACCTTCTCCTGAAAAATCTTCTCGCACCCGGCGGCGCGCAGTTCGTCGACTTGAGATTCAAGCGATTGGCCATCGGTTGAGACGCGCGCGTATCCGTATTTCATGCTGCAATTATGAGACTATATTATGAGACAGTCAAGCCGCTGATTTTCAAGGCCAGAAGAACTGTCCCAGAATTGTTGAATTTTGAGACGCTACCCGCGTGTGGTGGGGTCACTTGATGCGCTGGGATGCCGTCGCGCGATTTGAAACTCTTCGACGAGATGGCTTGCGCCGAACCGCGCCGATCGCGGCTACGGGTCGAGACCTGCCCGACGAGGCGGGCGCGAAAGGACATTTAGGCCCGCCTCAGTTCACTGCGAGTTGTGGCCAGTCGCCAGCATTGACGTTGCTCTGCGACAGGCGAAAGACCCCCGGCCACCCACGACAAGGGATGAAATCCACGCTGCGCGGGTTTGAAAAGACAATACCCATCGGTCCCTCAAACCAAGGCGAATAGGATTTCGCGACGACCGCCTCCACTTTCACCGTGCCAATGATGCCGCCCAGCAACAATTTGTCTAAGTCGGGCGGTCGTCGCGCTTTGATGCTGCGCATGAATGCGAGGGATGCATCGTAATCCGGCTTCGTCAGGTTTGACGATGCATGAATAGCAATGCGCTGGCCGATTAGCTTACGAAGCTGTCCTGCCACCGATGATGAGCGGTTCTCGACGTTCTTCTGGCCGAAGATCACGGCCCAAGCCCATGGCTGCCGTATAGAAATCGCGCAGACTTCCAACGGGTTGGCTCCTTCTTACAGTTCGGATCAGCACGCGGCGGCGCCATAGCCGTTGTCGCCAATGTCCCGCTATTTGCGCCCGGCAATGCCTTTCCCATAGCCGCCGACAGGCTTCGGTTTGCCAGAGCCGACGGCAGGTCGCGATGGTTTAAATCGGCTTTCCGGCTTTGCCACCAATGCGATGCGTTCTTGAATCATGGCCCAAGGCACGGCGCGGCGAAAGGCGCCGCATTGCGACGCAGACCTCGCGCCAGCGGTTTTCACATCTTCACAGGCGGAAACCAAAATTGCCCTTGGAACTCCCAAGGCTTCGGCGAGCCAAACCAGTCCCGGCGCACATTGGAAATGGTTATAGATAAACTCGGCGGACCGATTGGACCAGTTGGCGCGGCCATAAACGCCCGGCCCGTCGTATTCCTTCAACCAACCGTCCAAATGCTCTTTCTGCGAGGAATACCACGGCGCCTTGGCTCCGGGTTTCCGAAGGTCTGCTTCAAGTTTCAAATGGATAGGGCCGCTTTCATCAAGCCGCCGCACGACGTCGCGAAGTTCCGATGGTCGCATGGGGTCAAACCGTATGCTGAAATATTATCAGCGTAAGCTTCCCTCGGCTGCGTGAAAAGCGAATTTGCAGCTTCAGCCTCGACCCATGGCTTGCGACATGCGCCACTATGTGGCGCAGCCCGGACGTTGATCCACGGAACGCTGGCCCGGTCAGAAATGGCTCACCGATATTCGAATATCGCGTTTTCGAAGGGATCAGTCATTTCAATTTTGTGTCGAACTTTCCTGCGAAATCAGGTTGCGAAATCTCCGTCGAACTCGTGCGCGCCCATGTGCTCGCCGCATCGAGTTCTCATTTCCGTCACGGGCTCCAAAAGGTTTTTCGCTTCAAAGCGGCATTATTTTCATCTGGCGGCATACGAATCGGCGAATTGATCCGATTAATTTAGCCATCAACCGCGCATTTGGGTGAATTCATTTAGGGTTGCCTTGCTTCGGCACATGGCGCGTCGCGCGCCATGCGCTCGCGTCGGCAAACCCTAATTTCCTTCGCACGCTCAACGGTTTTCTCGCGTTGCTCGAAAACCATTTCGCTTGCTCGGAAATTTATTCCGTTCAATTCCGTCGTAATAATTATTTGCATTTTGATTTCTCATCTGATTTCGGAGCGATGTCTTTTCTCCCCCCTTCCAAAACCAAATATAATGGAAATGGAAAGGGGGAGAGTTCATAATGGACTTGGGTTCTGACCCCATCGCATAATGCCGACTTGGCCACTTAGGGATTTTAAACCCGGCTGGCGGTTTCCCGAATACCAGCATGTAGCGGCCCTCTCCGGTCCTCGCCTCACGTAGACTCAAGTTCGGAGTTTTTTCGGATTTTCAATGTGGCGTAACACCCTTTTTCATTGCCGACTCCTGCCTTGGCGTAGACTTCATCAGACCAAACGGTTATCAATTTCTTTGGAAATTGAAGCGCGATCCAACGGGCCAGTCTTGACGACCGGTTGGATCGGGACGAGCGTCAAATTCATCAAGACGGACTCGTCCTCTTTATCATATTGCCTTTCCGGGTCATTCTCCCGATGGGGCCGTTTAGAGAGACACCCGCGCTTGGAGTTTGTCTCAATTCCGCCATGTCGGCCCGTCTGCCTTATTGCTCCCGGTCGGGCGACGCGCCGCAGCTACGTCTAAATGTCCCGGTGCTCATTCGGGGTGGAATAAACCCCCGTAATTCCTGAACGGATATGTGATATAAACTATTTATAACACGCAATAAACCCGATAGTCAATATATTTAATCAAGCGCAATCGTTATTTTTTGGATACGGTCTTAGAAAGAAGCATCAAAGACTGAACGGTTCGTGCATCGAGCCGATCCTCGCCCTTAATTCATCGGACGTTCTTCAAGAAATTGGCGCGATTTGCTTTGGATATGTGATCTCGCCTCGTGCTTGCTGGGACGGAGCTTACCCGACCACTGGGGCCGAAGCTTGCGGCGAAGCCTTGGCTGTGTTTAGATTCGTATGAAATTCAATACGATTCTGGACACGCTCATTGCTTGGAAAAATGTTCCGCGCCCATCGGGAGGCCCATGGGCTGTCTCGCCAGAAGGTTAGTGAACTTTCCGGCCTATCTCCTGCTCAACTTTACCGCCTTGAAGCGCGCAACGAGGCGACCCTCAAGACTTTTGAACTCGGCGCCGCCGCGATCGGCCTTGATTTCAAGCATTTGGTCGCCGCCCCGACACTGGGCGGCCAGATTAAAGCGGAGCGCACCAAGCAAGGGCTCAGCTTGAGGACACTGTCGGCGATGACAGGCGTCAGCGTCGGCACCATCAGACGCATAGAGCGTGACGAGGCACACATCGCGAGTGCGGCCAAGATTATGTTTTCGCTTTCGCCTCAAGCCGCGCCGAAGACGGTTCGACGTGGACCAATAGTTCGAAACCGCGACGTCCAGTTGACGCCTCCTGACCTTCTCGATCAGCTACGCGAACTTTTCGGACCAGTGTGTCTAGACCCTTGCGGCAACAATAAAAGCTTTGTGGACGCGAAAACAACGTATTATGAATACCAAGACGGCCTGAGCCTTCCATGGAAGGGGCATTTTTGCTTCGCAAATCCTCCTTTTAGTGCCATGGCGCCGTGGTTGCTCCGCGCGCATCAGGCATGGAAGTCTGGTGACGTGAAGCGGGTCGTCTTGCTGCTGCCGATCCGGGCGATCGGCAGCCGCGCGTTTATGAGCGTGGCGCATGACGCGCTTGTCTTTGTGCTGCCGAAGCGTCTGCGGTTCTGGTCAGCCCAGACCCGTCAGCCGATGCGCGTGACCGCGCCCATGCCTTCGATCGTGGTTCTGTTCGGCGACGAACTTGCGCGGCAAGCGGCCCGCTCGTTGTGGGGGAATTTCCAATTCACCGCGACCGATCCCGCGAATGTGGACCATCCTGCCGAGACGGGGAGTCGCCCTGTTTCGGTTTCGCAGAATTCACTATTGTCATAATCCGTCTGTCGGCAAATCGACGCAAATCAGTCCGTCAAGAAAATTTTCGATCCGGGGCGCATGGACGTCTTATGGGGGAGATGCGCTGTGATGCGCAGGAAATAATGCTTGACGTTGCTTTTGCTCCCGCATTACAACATCTTTAACATTACATACAACATTGACATTGCCGTCGATAGATGTAATAATGGTTGCATAGTTTGCTGAGGCGATTTCTCCTATCATTCTCGAAGAGTGCATGACGGCTCGGGCGTGAGTTCGATGCATACCCGTTTTGCAGAAAAGATTCATGCAGTGGATAGATTGTCGCGAGGCTCGTGCAATGTCGTTTTCATACCATACAAAAAGACCTTCAGGCGAGTATGATCGTTTCGATGAAATTCCGAAATACATACCGACAAATATCGCAAGCATTGAATGGAATGGCGTGCATATAAAGCGTGCAATAGATGCTATATTTCCTGCTCGCATAGCAGTGGATTGTAATTTTGCGTGGCCAAAGCTAATTGAGACATTTGAGTGTCCGCTTGTGATGCAATGGCCCCCTTATTCAATCGGTGAGAGACGTTTGCTGATGGCCAACGTGAAAAAATCATACAGTCATTATGGCCCAATCGACAAACAGAAATCCGTGACGTGGGGCGTCATGGACGTTTCCGAGGCTTTTGAAAAGAAATCAGACGCGGATGCATACAGAAAGCAAGAATGGCCAGAAGCGAAGTTAAGCAGAACTAGCAAAAGCGGACTAATATATTTTAGGAATTTCACAGACGGCATTCCGAGCGACCACTGCGAGTCGCGTGGTGAAACCATATGGACAATTAAGGCGAGATATCTTTGTTTTCGGAGTGACGCTGATGCTGTGATTGCCAAAATGCTCTTATGAGCCGCCTCTAATACCGCGCTAAGTTCAAAGGCACTCGACCGGCAAGAACGGGTAGAATTAGTTGTTTCTTGCCCAAGTGGATAGGTGCCCGCCGGTCATCGGCGAGGAGCAGTTGCGGAAGCGGCTGCGTCGGCGGCAAGGAAGGGCGTGACGAACTCAGCCGAACGGTCTCCACCAGTAAGCCACTCCGCCAAAAAGTTCGCGTAACGATCCGGGCTTCACGGGCTTCTCAATCTCGACCAGCACCATCGCCGCGATTCCGCGCTGCAAGCATGTCGCCGCCATCCTCTTCCGCGCAGCCGAAGCCGGCGGTGATCGCCTTTATCATCGCCTTTTCGGCCTTGATGATCACGACACGCTCTTTCACGGCGAGTGTATAGCCTCTGTGGAGGTTGAGCTTACCTTTCAGCGACATGGCTTCACAGCGAACGCTCATGCATGAGTCCTGCGCCCCAAGCCGGGCTGGCGCGCCGAATGGGCCGATCGCTTCCGCAAACGTTGACTCTTTCTTCGATCAGTGCGCGCGCGACATAGAAATCGCGGCTGGATCGGCCCGGCGGTCCGTCGTCAGCTTCGCAACAACGTCGCCAATTTGCGCGCCAACTCGTGGGGATTGACGGGCTTGTGCAACATCTCAAATCCACTGGTATAAACTTGGCTAATCCGCTCGGGTGCGGTGTCGCCAGTAACGATCAACGTCGGGATCGTGCGTCCAGCGCGCGCGGCGATCTCGATGGCGGTTTCGGTGCCGGACAACCCGGCGCCCAAGCGGTGATCGGCAATCACGAGGTCAAATCGCCAACCTTCCCGTTCTCCGACCTCGATTGCCTCCTCCCCGGACTCGACACCGATAACTTCGCAATTCCAGCTTCCAAGGAGCAATTCGAGCCCGGCACGGACCTTGGGATCATCCTCAATCACCATTATGCGCCGCCCGGTGACGGTCTCTGCGGCGGCTGATGGAGCGGAAACTACAAAGAGCGGATCAGCGATGGGCACTGTAAGCGTGAACCATGTTCCCCGCCCTTCACGAGACCGCACCTGCAAATCGGCCCCAATCAGGCGAACGAGCCGGCTGACGATGGCAAGGCCCAGTCCAAGCCCTTGCCTCTGATCTCGCCCCGGATTGGCGACCTGATAGAACTCCTCAAAGATGTGCGTAAGCTTGTCCGCCGGGACGCCGACGCCGCTGTCCACGATGTCGATTCGAATTCGGTCTCCGCGCTGACGGGCGCCGATGAGCAGGCCGCCGCGATCCGTGTAGCGGATGGCGTTTTCGATTAAATTTCGCAGGATGCGCTCAAGTAGCGCGGCGTCCGTTCGGGCATGCAGGTCAGGTTGGAAACGACAACGAAGCCTCAGATTCTTCTGCTCACATTCGAGCGTATAGCCGTCGCACAGGCGACGGAGCATCCCGTCCACCGCAACGCTCTCCAACTGTGGCGCCACGACGCCCGCATCAACGCGTGAGATGTCGAGGATGCTGGTGAGCAGCGATTGCAGCCCGACCAGCGCGGACTCCATCATACCGACGGCCTTTTCAACCGTCTCCGCTCCGGCTTTCGGGTTTTTTATGACTGCAAGCAAAAGGACGAGTGCTTGCACAGGTTGGCGCAGGTCATGGCTGGCGGTGGCCAAGAACTTGGAGCGGGCGAGCAAGGCTCGGTCCCCCTCGGCCTTAGCGATCTTTAGGGCATTCTCCGCTCTTTTCTGTTCGGTGATCTCACTGACCGTAGCGTTAACTCCGGTGATATTCCCCGCATGATCTTCGAATGGGTAAAGGCTCAATAGCCAATGGCGCGAGAAAAAATCATCCTCTTGGCTCTCAGTGCTAAACTCTCGCTCAAAGATGGGTTCTCCGGTATCAAGGACCTGTTTGTATAAAGCTTCAAGTCGTCGCCCAAAATCACCCAGAACCTCACTTAATGTGCGCCCAATATGAGCCTCAACAGATATTCCATTAACTGACGCAAGATATTTGTTAATCATTACGAATCGCAAATCGCGATCAATGAAGCAAAGGCCGACGGGAGCCGTATCATATACCCTTGCAAGCTTTTGGTTGGCTGCTTTAATGCTTGTGATATCGGCTGATACGCACACAATGCCGATAACCGACCCATTACCGACGCAAAGCGGCGCCTTGGTTGACCGAAACGTCCGCGTGCCCTGATCGGGTGTATCCCATATTTCCTCGATCACCTCGGGAATGCGGGTCTGCATGATGCGCCGGTCGTTCGCCATGACGGTAGCGGCCTGCTCCGGATCGGAGTGTAAATCGGCGTCGGTATGGCCGAGCACATCATCCGCGCTCTTTCCGATCACCCTGAGAACCGTCGGATTCGCGTAAATAAAGCGACCATTCAAGTCTTTAGCGTAGATCGCGTCTGACGAAAGATCACCAATAGCCTTGAGGAGCGCGGTTGTCGGATGATCCTCAGTCCCGAGAACGGTAATCTTCCCGACCAATGACTCAGCCTCCAGAAAAATTTCGCCATGCCCTCGCCCACACGGCAACGCTCATGTTAGCGCATGGAATTCAACAACGGGAGACGCATTTCTCGGCTGTGGCGATGTGCGCTCGATCAAGTTCGATGTGACCGGCTGCCGCGACACTCCCGCCCGCGCGCCCGGCGAGTTCGTTGCTTCTGAATCCGTGTTTGCACCGGCCCCGACGGGCGCACGGCGAGAAGCGATCCCGCCCACGCCCTCGCGGGCAAACCGTTTTGTCGCGGGTCCATCAGGTCAGTGTCCAGCTTTCATAAATACGATCATGAAAAACCAAACCAAAAACGGGGCACACGCGCAGAGAATGCGCTGCATCGAATTGTTAAAAAGGATCGCTGCGGCCAGAATCGCGGCGCAAGCCGCTCAAAAAGTCGTCATAAATAACCCTCAACAAATCCTCTGCGACGGCGCGCTGGCGCAAGACATCAAGCAAGAACTCGTCTGGCGGGGTAAGCCGTTCAAGATCGTCGGACAAATTGGGCCGGATGATCCTCACGGCTTCCCACTCGGCGACTATGTGCTCGAAATCGAGCTTGCGGACGCTGCGTTTTTCAAAATGCACGGCGATCGGGTGAGGCTGATCCAGTGAGATACCGGGAAGTGTTCGAGCACATCACGCAGGGCGTGCGATATTACGATCCCGACCCGGATCGGGTTAATGGCAGCCAACCCGCTGGACCCAGCGACCGCGAGTTTGTCCTCTGGTTTCCCGGATCATTGGACCGCGCTTTACACATTCTCGCCCAATGCGGCGACACGACCAGTCGAGCATGTCAGTTTTGGCTGGCCCGCTTCGATGACAGGCTGACCAGAGCCGGCTTTCTTCAAATCTGGTCCGACGCTCGCCGCGTGGATGGGGCGTGGCTCGTGCCCGACGTTCTTGCTCTCGAATGGCTGCGCGATTCTGCCGGCGTTCGATTGTCCCAATGCGTCGAGATCAGATTTTCGTCGCAAAAGCAGCGGGATGCGTTCATCGCCAAAGCGGGAAATGCTTCAGCCGCGCCTTCGCCTATGCCGTTGATTTTCTGAACCCAATTTCGTGGGAGATTGTTTTGTGCCGTATAGCCCAAACGATATAACAATCATGAATTACTCGCTGTCGATCGCGTTCGCCGAGATGGTCCTTGCGCAGATTGATGATAGCGATAGTCGCGCCGGTTCCTTCCAGACGGTCAGGTTTCTAAATGACGGCGACGCTTGCCTCTACCGGCTCAAATTTCCGCGAATCCTCAGATTGAACGAGCGAGAATGGACGATGTCCGCTGACGACGACGCGCGCGAGTGGATTGCCGAAAATGCCCGTGGAGCCGAAATACGAGACTGGGTCTGGGTCCTATTTCTATCAGCGGAACATCAAGAGCGGTTCGAGAAAGCTATAAAGCTCTCCGCGCCGCACGCAGAGGTCTGGACAGGGACCGGCGACGCCGCGTCGCTAATGCCAAGCAGACTTTGTGCTCCGCCGCGTTCAAGCGATGATCCCCTCACCGCTCTTGCAGTTCAGTGAACGAGATGCGCCCCCGGCTCCAAGATGTCCAGCGCAGGCAGATTCCGCACGATCCGCATGGTTTCGAGGCTGACCGTGATCACCCGGCAGAACAGCATGAGCGGATAGGCCGGGTCGCCGACCGTCTCGATGGCATAGCGGTTGGCGTCGTTGACGATGCCGCTGGCTGGGTCGGTTTTGACGCACTGCCGCTCCATGACCCATTCCAGCGCGGGCTTGCCGTTCACGACGTAATCATAGGCTTCCAGCGGGATGTCCGTCATGGTGATCCGGGGATTGTAAACGACCGTCGTCTTGTCGATCGCGCCGCGCTTGCCGGCGAACTTCATTTTCTCGACGCGGTAATACGCCACCGGGTCGGGGATGTGGGCAAGGCGTAGGTCGCCTTCCTTGATCGTCACTGGGTAAGGCTCGACGCTCTCGAAATCGACGTGGAGATCGCCGAGCCGGCGGCCCGCCTCAACAAAGGCGCGAAAATCCTCTACGCGCTTCATCAACGGGATGCGAGGCAATTGTTTCGACAGGTTGTCGGCGTAGCGTTCGCGATATTCCTCCGAATGCAGCAGGCCGTAAACGTAGTAGAAGACATCGTCCTTCGTGATCGCCGCGTCGGGATAGGCGTCGGTGAAAACTTTGAGGCCAACGTCGGTGATTGCGTCGCGTCGAACTGCTGCGCGACTATTCAGGTGTTCGAGCAAGTGTCCTTGATTTGAGCGGTCGCTCGGCGGGCCGTCGTAAATATATCTGGGAAAACATTGATATCCGCCCATTCCGGGGGCGAGATTAAGGTCAGGTATTGCATTCACCAAAAGGGCAGAAAAGCCCTTATCTCCACCTGTGCCCGGCACGCAAATAAGAAGATTGTCCGTTGTTATCTCGTCGATAGCGAACAAGCGCGGCATCTGATAGACCATATCATTAAATGCACGGTTGTAGTAAAGCCACTGACGCATGAATGGGCGATAAAGGCTTGGCACCAAACATTTCTCAGAGAAATCGAAACGCCTTTCTTTTGCGAAATCCGCCTTTAAGCTTCTGTTCCAACTAATTTTGCTCGTGTCGGTATCAACAAAATCGTCGACGACGGCAGTCCGGTTTTTTCCGGTCGCATCAGTGAACGTGGCTTTGAACCGGTGAAGCTCTGAGTTGTAAAAAGCAATCATTGACCTCATGTTCTCGGTCAACGCTTTGCGGCTGTAGTTGTAAGCCCACGCATCTCGCGCCGTCGCAACGCCTCTTGAGAAGTTTTCAAAGATACATTGAGAATTGTCGTTTTCTTTGTTCCCAAGGACCAGAAACGCATTGAAGTTTTCATCACGTTTGCTGAGCCAGTCCCCGTGCTCGTCGGGAATGACAATGCTCCAACCGTTGGCTCTCGTTATTCCGCCGATGCTGGCGAGCTTAGCCGTAGCTGCAAGCTTCTGCTCACGCGACAGATAGTCTCCCACGTCGTGCCAGCAGACTTTGCCTCGTTCGTCCGAGGCCGGATTGATGACCATCACCATCACAACCACAGGCTGGCGACTTCCTTGGCCAAAGATTTTGCCACCTTCTTTACGGGATCGTTCGCCGGAGGTGCGCTGGTTGCCGCGCAGATGGAACACGTGAAGGCTTGTTGCTTCTTTTCTCAAACACTTGCGCAATCCGTCCATTGTGCTGCCGTCGAACCATCCTCCATCAGTCACGAACGCCATAACGCCACCGGTTTCGCTCAAGCGGTCGCTGGCCCAGCGGATTGCTCTGATGTAGCTATTGTAAAGAGCGTTTTTGTTGGTCGCGTTTGATTGTGCGGCATAAGATTCACGGATTCGCTGATCCAAATGATCGTATCGGACGTTGGCCGCGTTATCGTTCGCGCTCTTCTGGCCGGCAGAATACGGGGGATTGCCAATGATAACCTTGATGGGAAGCTTTTTCTGTCGCGTTCGCCGAGTCGAGTTGTCCGCCATTATTCCAGTGATCAGGTCATCTTTCTCCCAAAGCTGGAATGTATCCGTCAGACAGATGCCGGGGAATGGCTCGTAAGCTCCTCCCATCTGCTCGTGATAGGCCGCCTCAATGTTGATGGCCGCAATGTAATAGGCCAGCAGCACGATCTCGTTGGCGTGGATTTCGTGGCGGTATTTGCGCGCCATCTGCTCCGGCGTGATAAGGCCCGATTGCAACAGCCGCGTGATGAATGTGCCCGTGCCAACAAACGGATCGATGATGTGGACGCCCTCGCTGCCGAGGGTTTGGCCAAACTCCGATTGTAGGACCTCATCCACGGACTTGATGATGAAGTCCACCACCTCGACCGGTGTGTAAACGATGCCCAGTCGCGCGGTCAGTTTGGGGAACGCCGCCTTGAAGAACTTGTCGTAAAGCTCGACCACGATCTTCTGTTTCGCGGTGGCGTCCTCGATCCCCTGCGCGCGCATTTTCACCGACGCATAGAACTTGTCGAGCTTCGTCGCCTCCTTGTCGAGGTTTTGCCGGTCCAGCACGTCCAGAACGCTTTGCAGGGCCTTCGAGACGGGATTGTGCTGGGCGAAGCTGTAGCCCTCGAACAGAGCGTCGAACACCGGGCGCGTGATGAGATGTTGAGCCAACATCTCAATGGCTTCATCCTCGGTGATGCTGTCGTTTAGATCGTCGCGAATTTCGGCGAGGAAGGTCTCGAACGCGCGTTTCTCCTCCGAACCCGCCGCCCTTACCGCCGCCCGAATTCTGGTCACGTGAATCTCGGCAATCCGCGCCACGTCGGTCGCCCAGTCCTCCCAATATGTGCGCGTCCCGCATTTCTTGACGATCCGCGCCATGATGGCTTTGGAGAACTCGTCAAAGCCGAAGGTCAATTGGGTTTGGGGGATGATCCCGCTCGAAATGGAATCTCCCGGCTCGACATCGACCGCGCTGCCACGTCCGAGGTCCAAGCCAGCGTCACAAGCTGCGGCGCGCTTCGGCAACGTGTTGGTGACGGCGACAATCTCGATGCGCTCGCCGGGGTCGACGCCGAGATCGATCTTGTTGATGGTGGCGTCGAACCGGTCGTCATGGGCGCGCAACGCGTTCAGTATTTGCCAGACCACCTTGTATTTCTCATTATCGTCGAGAGCCTTTTCGGGCTCGACGCCAGCGGGAACGCCAACGGGCAAAATGACGTAGCCCATCTTCTTACCTTCGGCGCGACGCATGACGCGCCCGACGGATTGGACCACGTCGATCTGCGACTTACGCGGATGCAGGAACATGATGGCGTCGAGCGCGGGCACATCCACGCCTTCAGACAAACAGCGCGCGTTGGTCAGAATCCGGCAAGGGCCGCTTTCCCCGGTGTCCTCCTTCAGCCATGACAGCAGGTGATTGCGGGCGTGCGCGCTGAAACTGCCGTCCACGTGTTCGACTTCACAATCCAGCAGCGGTATGACCTCGGCAATCTTCGGATCGAGCGCGTCGCGCCATTCTTCGGCGACCCGTTCGAACTCTTGCTGCACCAGCTTCGACCGCTTGATGTCGCGCGTGAACGCCAGCGCGCGGCGCATGGGACCGGTATCGCCCGCGACATCGGGTTTGAGGTCGGCCTTGGTGAGAGCCTTGTAACAGCCGACGATCTTGGTCGCGTCGTCGAGGATCAGTTCACTGTTTTCGTCAGCGAGACGCTTTTGCAGGGTTGCGCTGATCGCCTCTTCGTCGACCGCCAGCACGATGACCTTGTAATCGGTCAGCAGGCCATTCTGGACCGCCCACGAGAAATTGCGCGTGAACAGCGTCTCACCGAAATAGGCGGGGTTGTCCATCGAGCACAGGACGGCGTTGGCGTCGCTCGCGGTTCGCTTCACCGCGTCACCAAAGATGCGCGGCGTGGCCGTCATATAGAGACGCTTGGCGCCCTTGATGTAGTCGGCGTTGTGGACGCGCACGAAATTGCTCTCATCCTCGCCCTCAAGGGTCACGCCGGTCGTGCGGTGGGCCTCGTCGCAGACGATGAGGTCGAACTCTGGCAAACCGAAGTTGGCCTGCGCTTCGTGAATCGCTTGAATCGACTGGTAGGTGGAAAAGACCACCGTCATGCGATCGGGATCGGCGGCGTTGGCTTTGGCCGCCAGTTTCGCGCCGTGCGTGGTGGCGGGGATTTCGAGGTCGTGGACATCAATGTCGGCGAGATCGCCATCCTTGGCCTTGCGGACGCCGACCTGAACATCAGAGCAAACGGCGAAGGATCGGAGCGGCACGACGCAATCAATCGACCACTCGCGGATGGTCTGGGACATCAGGGACAGCGAGGGCACCAGAAACAGAACTCGGGCGCCTTTGCCCGCCATGGCCTCCGCGATCTTCAATGCCGTATAGGTCTTGCCGGTGCCGCAAGCCATGATCAGCTTGCCGCGATCCGCCGTCTTCAAGCCTTCCTGAACTGCCGCCAGAGCTTCGGTCTGGTGAGGACGGGGCTGTTTCTTTTCAACGAGCCGCACGACCTTTTCACGCGCGAAGGTCGCCCAATCGATGCCGCTGTCTTCCAGATCGCTTAGGCCGACGCGCGTGGTGTCGATGGTTTGGTTGTCCAAAGCGGCGTTGGCGTGTTCACTCCATTGGGCGTCGGTTGTGTCGACGATCATTCGGCGGACTAACGGACGGCGTCCGGACGCGGTGAAAAAGCTATCGATGTCCGACTTCTGGATTCGATAGCCTTCCCGGTAGAATTTGCATTGGACGGCGCACCAGTCGTCAGGGCTGTCGGAAAGCTGGGCGACGAGATCGATGCCGGTGTCGCGCTGATCAAGCCGATTTTCCCTTGCCCATTCCGCGTAGGTCAGCACGCGCGAGAACTGCGCCTTTTGAGTCGGAGCGTTCTCCAGCCAGACCTTCGTCAGTTGCTCGAAATAGGCGCCCTTTTCTCGCTCGGACGCTGCGTTTTTTCTATATATTTCAAGTAACTGGCGGAGATTTGTCGGCATTCCGGCACCGTCGGCAAATTGTCTGAGTCGAAAATTTGGTCGACAGGCTATAACGTTGGGGCAAACACGGCCATGGCTATTTGGCGATTTGCACGGGGATATTGTGCTGTAGTCCGCGTCTACGCAGATTGAGGCGTTCACCGGCCTCGATGACGTCAGAGTATGGCTCACTGATCACGGCAGTGGCCGGTGAAATCTCCATTTAGATAAATAGATTCATGAAGTTGGACGAATTCCAGCGACCGCCCTGTGGGTCATTGCTATCGGGCAAAGTCCGCCATTTTTGCAGACAAGCTTCGTGCATGAACTGCACGCGTTACGCGGTGAGGCGCCGTTCGACGTTGTTTGCAGGGCGGTGCGCGCCATGGGCACCCGAGCTTTGGGTATCATTCGTCACGCCGCTGAACGGAATCCCATTCTGGTTGCTCCGACGGCGGCTTCATGACGCTGTCGATCACCGCCGCGAGAAACATTCGATCTGGAAAAGCTTCGGCCTGATCGCTCGCTGGGACGGGCGGGACAAAGTTCGCGGCGTCGCGTGTCTCGCGCGGCTTGGCTCCAATGACATCATCGAACTGATCGGATGCGATGATGTGCGCGCCTTGGAGCAGAATGACGCCAAAACCGTCGCCCAGACGCTTTTGGCTGGGCCAATCGCGCCAATATGCGGATCGTTGAAAGGCGTTTTTCTCACGGTGAACCCCAGAACCGGGGCTCGGAATGTGCCCAGCGCGCCCCAGCCCCGCTACTACGAACCCATGCCATTTCTCTTTTAGAATCAATACATTGAAGGATAACTCATATGAACAAATCCACCATTCTTGTCACCTGCGGAGGAATCGCGGGTGATATCCGTCAGGAACTTGGCCCTGCGCGCTCGCAAGTGAAAAAAGTTCACCATGGTGATCCGGTCGGTTCCTACGGCGACTTCATTTTTCGGGTTTCTGAAAACGATGCTGTGCGGATGATGCTGAAATACCCGCACGCGGTCGAAATCATTCCGTGATGCAATGACCGATTCAACCCGACCATTTGGCGTGTATCCGCTTGAAATCTCTGCTGTTGAAGCCCTCTTTGTCGAGACAGGAGATCGGAAGTTCGCAGAAGCGTTCCAGACCGCTCGGTTCGTGCGATGTCGACGCCTGCCTTCATCGTCTCGCCTCTAAAACATGCCGGCTGACCGCGAAAGAATGGACGATTCAGAACGGCGAAGACGCCGTCAGTTGGATCGGAGAACACGCAAGCGATAGCCCCACCGTGAACGACTGGTGCTACATCATATTTTGCTCGGCTGAAGCCAAAGCCTTGCTTGACGATGCTATTCGACGACAGCATCCAGAATGTGGGGACGTCTGGACCGGGCAATCGATCCGGGCCAAGTTGCCTCGATCACGGGAGTAGGCGGCGACGAATCGCCCGCACTGGCGTCGAGATGTGGCCAGTCGTCAGCGTCGAACTCGCTCTGCGGCAGATTTCGCGGCGATCGCCTCGACCTTCACAGTGCAAATGACGCCGCCTAGCATGTCCAAATCCATGCCGCCGGTCGTCGAACCTTTATGCTGCGCATGAACACGATGGTTGCACCTCACTCGGATTTCGTCAGGTTCGCAGAGATGGTCAATTGCTGGTCGATCAGTTCCGAAACTTCACCCGTTGTTTTTCGATTTGACATATATATGCGTGTAGTCCATATTATGCGTTAGCGCAATTAAAATCAGTCCAGCATATATGGTCAGGAGAAATCGTGATGCCACCCGACGGCACTATGGGCTTCATGCAGTCGCCGGCTCAGCTTGCGCACGGCAAGAAATCGCCGCGAATCAAGTATCAAAACCAGTTGGCGTTATCCGCTGCGGCGGTGCTGTCGGTCCTAACACAGGAGAGCAAGAAGCTGCCATTGAGCCATTATTTCGCGTTCCTTCGCATCGCGGAGCAGAAGGGAACGACGGTCGGCGATCTGGTGCGGTTGATGCAGATCGATCAGTCAACCGTGAGTCGGATGACCGACAGTCTGTCGGAGTGGGGTCGGGACGGAGGTCCGGGGCTTGGTCTGATTGAAAGCATTGATGATCCCCGCGAGCGACGTAGGAAGGTCTTTTTCCTGACCCGCAAGGGACGCGAACGGATCAATCAGCTTCTGTCCCTGCTGAACGCCGATCATGTGACGGATTTTGAGCCGATGATGAAGGAGCAGTTCATAGAGGAGTGGAAGACCAAGAAACTTAAATGAATTTTTGGTGGGACCTACCCGATGATCGCGGCCTAGCATGAGGCGCGAGTATGGGATATGAAAACGGTTTAGAGGCCCCTTGGCGAAATTGGTAGACGCAGCGGACTTGACCCGCGCTTAGGCGCGACCACGAGTGCCCCGGTGGAAACGCCGGGAGTAGAACGACCCAAATTCGGGGAAGCCTCACGGCGGTGCCGTTGGTAATCCCGAGCGAAGCCCTCAGTTTGGGGGAACGTGTAGAGACTAGACGGGTCGCAGCTACGGGTGTCGGCAGACGCCTATGCTGAAGGGATAGTCCAGACCACAAACGGGGCAACATGTCCCGGCGGCGGAAGCCGTAGCTGGTAAGAAAATCCGCATCCTTCGGGAGTGCCGGTTCGACCCCGGCAGGGGCCACCAACCTCTTCAAGAAACACGTGACGATGAAGTGTTTTTCATACGTGCAGGCTGTTGTGGCTAAAACCGTGCCCAAATCCCCAAACTCACGAGAGAAAGACAGAGAAAAAATTTTGGAGAAAAGAATTGACAAACAGAAAACAGTTCAAGGTGAACACGAAAGTTGCACCGCGCGGCAAATCATTTGAAGCCACAATCTCGTGGACACCTGAAAAAGGCGCCAGCCGCCGGGAGCGAATTTCATTCGCCACCGAAAATGAAGCAGAGATGTGGGCGGCAGAGGCAAAGGTTGCCATCATGCGCGGAGGCGAACCGGATATGCTCGGGCGCGCCCGGAAAGACGATAAGCCCCGAACGCTTGCCGATATGATCGAGTATGTGTTCGCGAACTATTGGAAGGAACAGGCCGGAGGCGAGAAGCAACGCCAAAACGCCTACGCTGTTGCCGACCTCCTTGGCCGCAGCAAGATGCTGTCGAAGATCGGCGCCTTCGAAATCAATAAGGTGACGGCGGAACTCAAAGCCGGTGGCAACTCTGGTGCGACCATCAACCGCAAGCTAGCTGCCCTGCGTCGATGTCTGACCGAAGCGGTCAAGCTCGAAGTCATTTCCAGCCGCCCGACGTGGAAAAAGCAAAAGGAAACCGAGGGGCGGATTGCCCGCATTTCGCGCGATCTCGAACGTCGGATGCTGGCGTGGTGCAAGCGGATGAGCTTGGACGACATTCACGATTTCATCCTGTGGTCGATCAAGGTCGGCAGTCGGAACGGCGAATCGTTGAAGATCACGTTCGCCGACGTCAACCTGCGCGGGAAGACGGCCAACTTTCCCGCCGAGATCACGAAGAACAAGAAGTTCCGCGCAGTCCCTATCGAGCATCCCGCCGTCATCGAGCTTGTCGAGCGGCGCCGCAAGGCGGCCACGTCCGACGAGCAGCGCATCTTTGCTGGGCTGACAAAGCGTAAGTTCGATGTGCAGTGGGAAAAGATGCGCGAGGCGTTCGATCTCGTGGATGATCCTGACTTCGTTCCGCATGTAATTCGCCATGAATTCTGCTCGCGTCTCGCCGAAGCCAACGCAAGCGCGAGCTACATTCAAATGCTGGCTGGCCACCTGACCCTCGCCGTCAGTCAGCGGTATGTGCATATGTTCGGCAAGGAGGCTCTGGAAGGAGCACGCCGGTTTGTGGACGTGGACGCGGAACCCGTGTCCAACGTTGTGGCTATGGAAAAGGCTAGGAATCGCAGCTAGTTGCGCACGGGGAAGGGGATTGATCCCCTTCCCGCGTTTTGTGGCGGATCGTGCGAAAACTGTTGCCACAACGGAAGTGATTTATGCGTTAGTGCATATGAAAATTGCGATATTTCAATTAATTGCGCTTGGTCTTTTCCGCTGTGCAAGAGACTTAAAATCTCTCGGCCGCAAGGCCGTGCCGGTTCGAACCCGGCCGCCCGCACCAAACGCCAAAGGGTGACTACGCTTGCCCCGATTTTCTTGGCGTATATCCGGGCTCCCAAGGTGCGGGACGCCGCGCGACCTCCAGCATGTCCGGCGCCGGAGTCGACTCGCCAAGCGCCGCCAGGAAATCAGCAAACCCTTCCTGGCTCATTTCGATCACAGCAAATTCCGACGCCGGATCGACATCGGGCTCCGAGCGCGGCTCGCTCACTTCGCTAACTCCACCCTCGGATCATAGGGCTGCTTCGCCTGCATCTTCTTCGCCACCTCCTGCAGTTCGGCCCAGTCGCCGTCCGGCAGGGTGATGCGCAGCGTGATCAGCAGGTCGCCCGCGGCATGTCCGCCCGACGCCGGCAGGCCCTTGCCGCGCAACCGCAGCGTCTTGCCGGAATTGCTCTTCGGCGGCAGGGTCAGCTCGACCTTGCCGCCCAGCGTCGGCGCCTCGACTTTGCCGCCCAGCACCGCCTCGTAAAGAGTCACGGGCAGGTCCAGCCGGAGGTCGCGGCCGTCGACGCGGAAATGCGGATGCTTCTGAATATGCACCGTCACCAGCGCATCGCCGGGCGGGCCGCCGCCCGGGCCGGCCTGGCCCTGGCCGCGCAGACGGATCTGCTTGCCCTCTTCGACGCCGGCGGGAACGTTGACCTCGAGCGTCTTGCCGGCGGGGGTGAGCACGCGGGCCTTGCCGCCGTGCAAAGCGGTTTCCAGCGACACATAGGTTTCGAGCGTGACATCCGCGCCGGGTTGCGGACGCGCCTGACCCGCGCCGGGGCCGCTAGCGCCACGCCCGCGGCCGCGTCCCCCCATGCCGAACAGGTCGGAGAAAATATCCGCCGCGTCGAAGGGCGCGCCGCCGCCGAAATTGAAATCGAAATGCGACCCGCCGGGACCGCCGCCAGCACCGCCGCGTCGAAACCCGCCGCCGGGAAAACCTTCAAACCCGCGCGGCTTGCCGTCCGCGTCGATCTCGCCTCGGTCGAAGGCGGCGCGCTTTTTCTCGTCGCCGAGAATTTCGTAAGCCGAATTGACTTCGGCGAATTTCGCCTGCGCCTTGGGGTCGTTCGGATTCTGGTCGGGATGGTGCTGTTTGGCGAGTTTCCGGAACGCCTTCTTCACATCCGCCTGCGGGGCGTCCTTGGCCACGCCGAGTATCTGGTAGGGATCGCGCATTGTCCTAAAGCCCATCTGGCAGCCGGTCCGCGAGCGGCCCCGGCGTCCTGTCTTCTGTCATCATGTGGTCTTGAACGCGGCCGAGCGCAAGGGGCGTGCGCCGGGCGCCGCAGGCAGGCCTCATCAGCCCTTGCGGAACTCGGTCAGCGTCCACATCGCGTCCTTGTCGCGGCAGGCGGCGCCGGAATCCGATTCCGGCCCGGCCGCTGTGTCGAAACGCGCGGAAAATTTTCGGCAGATCAGCCCGTTTTCCGGATAGGCGAAGCCGACCGGCGTCACCGTTCCATGGGCCTTGCTCACCGGATTGCTCCAGGCGACGCTCGCGCCATTGCCCTGGGGGTCGAGCGCGATGCCGAGCGCGCCCATGGCGCGGCGCCTGTCCTCCTCGTCGAGCGCGGCGGGCAAAGCGGGGCGCGCCGGCGCCGCGGCCGGCGGAATGGCGCCGGTCGCCGTCATGTCCACGTCGGGACTGAGCGGCGTGGCGACCGAGCATCCGCACAGGGCGAAGGGAATCATCACCGTCGCGCGCAAGACCGCAAAAAAATGCAGCCCGCGCGTCGGTGTTTTGCTAGGAAGAAGGCGCGAACGTGCAAGCAAGCGGGCGTAATCCGTACACAGACTTGAGCATCATCCAATGAACGCGTTAATGGCGGGTAACCTTAAGCCGGAGCATGAGCCCTTTGGTCTGTTCGCGCGCTGGATGGAGGAGGCGCGGGCCAAGGAAATCAACGATCCCGAGGCCATGTGCCTGGCGAGCGTGGACAAAAACGGCCTGCCCAACGCCCGCATGGTCCTGCTGCGCGGATATGACGAGCGCGGCTTCGTCTTCTACACCAATCGCGAAAGCGCCAAGGGCGGCGAGCTCGAATCACATCCCATGGCCGCCGGCGTTCTGCACTGGAAAAGCCTGCGCAAACAGTTCCGCTTTCGCGGGCCGGTCGAACATGTGACGGAGGCCGAATCGGACCTTTATTTCGCCGGCCGGCCGCGCGACAGCCGCATCGGCGCCTGGGCCAGCGCGCAATCGCGGCCGCTGGAGAGCCGATTCGCCCTGGAAAAGGCGGTGGCGGCGCAGGCCGCGCGCTTCGGCCTCGGCGAAGTCCCGCGCCCGCCGCATTGGGGCGGCTATCGCATCCGCCCCGTCGAAATCGAGTTCTGGACGGACAAGCCGTTCCGCCTGCACGAACGCCTGTGCTACCGCCGCGCCGCGCCGCAGGGCGACTGGAGTTGCGAGGCGCTCTATCCATGAGCGGATCGCGCCGTCACTACCCCGACCACCCCGCGGTGGCGGTGAGCATCGCCGTGTTTCGCGAGGGCGAGGTGTTGCTGGCGACCCGCACCGCCGCGCCCTATCGCAATGTGTTCACCCTGCCGGGCGGGCTGGTCGAAACCGGCGAATCGCTGGAGCAGGCGGCCTTGCGCGAATTGCGTGAGGAGACCGGGGTCATCGCCGAAATCGCCGGTTTCAACCAGCCGGTCGAGCATATCGAGCGCGATTCGGCGGGGCGGGTGGAGCGCCATTACGTCATTCTGTCCTTCGCGGCGCGCTGGCTGGCGGGCGAAGGCAAGCCGAGCGCCGAGGCCGGCGAAATCCTGTGGCGGCGTCCCGACGATCTCGCCGATCTCGCGCTGACGCCGCGCGTCGCGCATGTGATCGCAGACGCGCACAAACTGGTGGAGCGCGGTCGATGAGGGCGCGTATCGCCTTGCCCGTGCTGCTGGCCGCGCTGCTGACCTCGGAGCCCGCGCCGGCGCAATTCTTCCAGTTCTTCAACCCGCAGCCGGCGCGGCCCCCGGTCGCCGCGCCGCCGCCGCGCGAGGCCAAGCCGAAACCGAAGAAGCCGCGCGCCAAACAGGAGCAGCGCCGGCCCGTCGCCAAGGCCGAACCGAAAAAGCCGGATGCGCCCAAGGTCGAGGGGCCGCCGCCGCCGTTCGAGCCGCAGCTCCTGCGTCTCTCCGAGATCATGGGCGCGCTGGCGGTGCTCGACCCGCTCTGCGGCGACAGCGGCAAGGCCGGCTGGCGCGACAATATGCAGAAACTGATGGACGCCCAGGAGTCCGGCCCCATGCAGCGCGAGCGTCTCGCCGGCGCCTATAATCGCGGCCTGCGCGGCTACACCTATTTCCATCGGCGCTGCACCGATGGCGCGGAGCTGGCGCGGGTCCGGCTGATGGACGAAGGTGGGCGGCTCGCCCACGAGATCGCCACGACCTACCGCGAAAGATAGTCCGATCAAGGCGTTGGCGCGATTTCGGCCGATGCGCGCCGCACGAGCCGGGCGGAAAAAATGTTAACCGTTTATTAAGACCCTGCTCGCCACCGCCGGCTTTGACGGCTAAGCTTTGTCCATGATGACCCCGAACGATTCTGAAGACGATGTCGAGCTGACCGGCGCCGAGGACGAGCGCCGCGCGGCTCTGGCCTTTGTCACCGAGGCCTTTGCCGAAGCCATTCTGTCGGGCGTCGAAAGCGAAAGCTTCGCTCATGCCGCCCTGTTCGCCGCCTTGCAGGAGCTGGTCGAGACCTATGGCGAGGACGCGGTCGCGGCCTTCGCCTCGCGCCTGCCGCAGCGGATCACCTCCGGCGAGTTCACGGTCGCGCTGAAACACTGAGGCGAGACCTCTGAGGCCAATCGCGCCTCAGCGGGCGGCGGCCGACCGGGGCGCGCCCGCGAGCCAGGCGAACACGCTTTTCAACGATCTTTTTCCGCGCAGGTCGCGCCGAACCGGCGTGAGCCGCGAAAAATCCAGCGTCGCCGGCAGTTTTTCGGCCTCGAGCGTGGCGAAGGCGCCGCGCAGACGCTCCGCCCCCCGGCGCCAATCTTCCACCCGTCGCGCCGCCTCTTCATCTTGCTCCAGAAGGCCGGCGATTTCCGCGCGCCGCGCGGGATCGAGCCGATCGTCGGCAAAAAGGTGCAAATCCACCTCGGCGACGCCGCAAGCGGTGCGCAGGTGCGAAAGCCGCCGCCCCGAAATTTCGCTCGACAGTTCGGCGCGGGCGCGGGCGAGGCCCGCGAGCGCCTGGGCGGCGCTGATGTCGAGCACGGCGGCGATGTCCTCGTGACCGAGCCGCTCCAGCGCGGCGAGAGCGAGCAGCGCCCGCGACTCGAAGGACAAGCGCGGCAGCGCCCGCGCTTCGGGCGACCAGGGGAAATGCCGGCCGCCGCCGCAGGCCGCCGCGCCTGCGCCTTGGGCGGCCACGTCGCGCGCCAGCCGGGTGAGGCGGCGCAGCATGGCGAGCCGCAGCGCGCCCGAATGTTGCGCAGAATGTTGGGTTGAGCCTTGCAGCAGTCCGGCGCGCCAGAAACTCAGCAGGGTCGCCTGGGCGAGATCGTCGGCGTCCTGGTCGGCGCGGCTGCGCGAACAGGCGCGCGCCCCCGCCACCGGCCAGCGGCCGAGCACGGCATGGGCGTAACGCCGCAGGGAAAGAGCCAGACCGGCCACACTCTCGCGCATGGCGCAAACCGCCCCTTGCTTAAGTCCACGCCCGAAGGATCGAAACGCGGTTCACAAATCGTTAAGAATTAATAAACTGATTCACGCGTCCCCGCCAGACGGCGACAGCGCCAGCGCGCGTTTTCGCCTGTGACAGGGCGTGACGGCGGGGCGCTGGCGTCCCCGCTCTTGCTTCCGGCGCCCGGCGCGGGTAAATGCCGCGAACGCGCAATTGTGGACCCGACGCGGCGAATCGGCCGACGCCCCAAAGGCGCCGCTCGCGCCACGCGGAACCGACGATCAGGATTGTTCATGACGATGATTACAGCGGACCCCGCCCCCCTCGCGGTTACATCGGGCGTCTTGCGCGGCAAGCGCGGGCTGGTGATGGGCCTCGCCAACAACCGCTCGATCGCCTGGGGCATCGCCAAGGCGGCGCGGCTCGCCGGCGCGGAGATCGCGCTGACCTATCAGGGCGAGGCGCTGGAGCGGCGCGTGCGCCCGCTCGCCGCCGAACTCGAGGCCCATGTGGTCGGCGAATGCGACGTCACCAACGGCGAGTCGATCGACAAGGTTTTCGCCGAAGTCGAAAAGCTCTGGGGCAAGCTGGACTTCCTGGTCCATTGCATCGCCTATTCCGACAAGGACGAGCTCACCGGCCGCTACATCGACACCACCGAGCAGAATTTCACCACTTCGCTGTCGATCTCCTGCTATTCCTTCACCGCCGTCGCGCAGCGCGCGGAAAAGCTGATGAAGGACGGCGGGTCCATGCTGACCCTGACCTATTACGGTGCGGAAAAGTGGATGCCGCATTACAATGTGATGGGCGTCGCCAAGGCCGCGCTGGAGGCCAGCGTGCGCTATCTCGCCGCCGACCTCGGCGAGAAGAACATTACGGTCAACGCCATTTCCGCCGGTCCGATCAAGACGCTCGCCGCCTCCGGCATCGGCGATTTCCGCTACATCCTGAAGTGGAACGAATATAACGCGCCGCTGCGCCGCACCGTGACCATCGAGGAAGTCGGCGAAAGCGCCGTGTTCCTGCTCTCTCCCATGTCGCGCGGGATCACCGGCGAAATCCTGCATGTCGACGCCGGCTACCATGTCGTCGGCATGAAGAATCCCAAGGCGCCCGACATCGGCGAAATCGTCAAGAAGGATTGACGGCGCTGCAGCTGTTCTTCCTGCGCCACGGCGAAACCGACTGGAACGCCGAAGGGCGCCTGCAGGGCCAGCAGGACATTCCGCTCAACGCTTTGGGTCGCCGCCAGGCGGCCCAGGCCGGCCGCAAGCTCAAGAAAATTTTTGGCGCAGGCGGCGTTCCGGCGGTCTGGCAGGCCTCGCCGCTCACGCGCACCCGCGACACAATGACGCTGGCGCGCGCCGAACTGGGCCTGCCCGCCGCGGGCGTGCGCCTCGACGACCGCTTGAAAGAGTTCACCTTCGGCCGCTGGGAAGGTAAGACCTGGCCGGACGTCATGGCCCTGGACCCCGAGGGCGCGGCGGCGCGGGACCGCGACAAGTGGAATTTTTGCCCCCCCGGCGGCGAATCCTACGCCCATCTGGCGGAGCGGCTGCGGCCCTGGCTCGCCGAACAGCAGCCGCCGACGGTGGTCGTCTCCCATGGCGGCGTCGCCCGCGCGCTGATGCATCTCATCGGCGGCCTCCCCATCGAGCGCGCCCCCACCGCCGACATCTGGCAGGGCAGGGTGCTGGTGTTTTCAACGGGGAAGTTCGAGTGGGTGTGAGGCGGGCGCGAATTTTTGTGCGCACAGGTCGGGCGAATGGTTGGGCGGCCAGGCTCCGCGCAGGATATTGCCGCCGATTTGCGTGACCAGCGTCCGATAGGTCGCGCCATCGCCGGCGACGCAGGCCATGCCGGCGAATTCGTTGAGGCTCCAGACGCTGTGGGGATAACGCGCGCGCGCCTCTTCAAAACCCCGCTTCATTTTCGGCCAGGAGGCTTCGGTCTCGCCGAAAAAGTCGACATTGCCGCTGTTGGTGGCCAAAATCCTGAGATAGATCCAGGTGTAGAGCATCGCGCCATATGTGTTCCTGGGGTTCTCCGTGGCCTCCGTGGCGAAAGCCTCCACCAATTTCCAGGAGCCTCCCCATTTCGGGCTGAGATGGTCGGCGACCTGCGTATAGTCCTGGGAACAGTCCTGCTTGGTCTCGACCGCTTGCTTGAGGGCGTCCATCGCCTGTTGCATCGGCGCGCCGGATTCGGTGAGCACGCCAATATATTCGCGGTGCCAAACCGGATTGTTCGCGGCGTAGGCCTTGCTTTCGCGCAGGACGGCCTCGGCCTTGGCCATGCGGTCCCGGAACAGCCGCCATCCCTCGGGCGAGACGGTGTTGGCGTAGCCGCCTCCGCGCGCGTTCCAGGCGTAAACGCGCCAATAGATGGCCTCCGTGACCGCGGCGGCCGCTGATTTCGGCTTGGCGTCCCGCCAATGCCGGAGGATTCGGCCGTCCTTCTCCCAATAGGCGGCGCTGAATCGCCGCGAAAGCGAGGTGTGGTACGTCAGCAGCTTGAGCCCGCCATTGGCGCTCCGCTGGTTCGGCTGATTCCAATCGTCGAACAGCCGGTCGAGATCGTCGAATTGCTCCCGCTCGAACAGCTGGTCGGGGAGCGCCGCGAGCTGCAGCCAGCTGTTGCCGCCGTCGAACCATTTGGGCCGGCCCTCGGCGTCCAGATCGCCGACGCCCGTATCCGCCGGAATCGTCGGCGCGAGGTCGCCGGTGAAGGAGCCGTCGGGCGGCGACAGATGGTAGCGCATGTTCAGATTGGCGAGGTAGCGCGCATAGGCGTAACCGTCATTCTGTGCGGCGACCTGCGCCGGCGTCAGTGGGGACCTGGTCGCGTCCTCGGCGGCGCCGGCGGAGGCGGAAAGAGACAAAAGAAAAGCGAGGGAAAATAGAGGGGATCGCATGCCGCAACGATAGCCGGCGGCGCGTTGCGCAAGGCCTAACGCGCCGCTTAAAATTCAGGGCAATCACCTAGGCGGCGGCCCTAGGTTGCCGAAGCGTCATGCGTGACTAACTTGCCCGAACTGAAGCGCCGCTTGGGGCGCGATTCGCGAGACCGATCCTTGACCGACCGCCGGGCCATCGCAGAAAAAGTCAGAGCGCGCGCCACCGAGGCCGGGCGCGCCTTCGCCTTCCATTTCTTTCTGCGCTACGGCGACCACACCGATCCCGCGACCGCGCGCGACTGCGCCCTCGCCCGGCGCTTTTTCGCCCTGGCCGCCGGGGAGGC
Source organism: Rhodoblastus acidophilus (assembly GCF_025961575.1). Lineage (GTDB taxonomy): Bacteria > Pseudomonadota > Alphaproteobacteria > Rhizobiales > Beijerinckiaceae > Rhodoblastus > Rhodoblastus acidophilus_C. The sequence goes on from NZ_JAOQNX010000025.1 coordinate 27,490, forward strand.
CCTGGCGGAGCAAAAAATGCTCGATGAGGCCGACCGGCCGCTGATGAGCGAATATGCGCTTGCCGCCGTCGAGGTCGCGTTCAACGAGCGTTTGCGCGCCCTGGCGGCGGAGAAATTCGAACCCGTCCGGTTGGGCTGGACCCCGGATCAGTCCCGGGACGCCCCGTCGCCGCCGCCGGCCTGAGCGTCGCGCTCGCCGTTCTGTTCCAGCTGTTCCGCCAGCTCCGCCGCCAGCCCGAAAAATTTCCGCCGCACGTCGGGGGCGTAGGGGTTCATCCGCTCGATGGCGTAAAAAACCTCGGGCGCGTCATAGCGCACCATCTCGACCACCCGCATCAGCAGATCGAAGCTGACGGTGGTCATGGCGCGGGGCAGGGGCTCCATCTCCACCAAAACCTTGGCGATCAGATGCACAAGGCCCTGCACCATGGCGGCCTCGCGGTCGTGCTGTTCCGGCGTGGCGATGATCGCGTCGAGCGCCAGGGTCTGGCGCAGCCAGCCCGCCAGCGGCCGGGTCCAATGGCCGCGAATCGGGCAGAGCACGATCTTCATCCCCTTGACGCCGCCGCGCGCGGATTGCGGTCCGAACATCGGATGGGTGCCGATAATGTCGACCTGCTCCGGCAATTCCTCGCGCATGATCTGCGCCGGCAAGACTTTGACGGAACAGACGTCGATGACCAGAGCGCCCTGGCGCAGGTGCGGCCGAATGTCGCGGCAGGTCTGGCGCAGCGCCGGGACCGGCACGGCGAGGATCACCACGTCGCAGCCGGCGGCTTCCGCCAGGCTGGCGAAGCGCACGCCCTTGATCGGCTCCTTCGGGGTGGGATCGTAGCCGAGCAGCGGCAGCCGGGCGCCGACATGGGCGGCGATCAGCCGGCCGAAGGCGCCGAGACCGATCAGTCCGATCCGCGGCGGCCCGCCTTTTCTCCTGACCGGATGTTTCGAACCCTGATTCATATCTCCCCGCGCGCCTGACTTGCTTTGGCCCGGTCAAGCCGTTCACCCCGCGAAAGTCAAGTTCCGCACAGCGCCCGGGGCTGAACGCCAACCGTGGTCTTAACCATTTGGAAGCCATTCCGAACAAATATGCGTTCAAGGCGCCGTTGGGTCGTGAAGCCGCGGCGGGGCGGCGCCAGTAAGAGTTCCTCATTGCGATGATGTCTTGACGACTAGGGCGCGCGTTCTCTGGCGCCCGACGCTGATTGCAGCGGTCGCGCCGATGATTTTTTGCGTCGCGTTCGGATTTGAGTCGGTTTGCCGCGTCAGGGCGCGGCAAACGCGAAGGCATATTGCCCAGGGATTGTCGCATGAGTCATTTTCGTACCCGTTTGCTGGCCTCCGTCGCCGGCGCCGCCATGATCGCGCATGCGCACGCCGGTCAATTCGTCAATGGCGGCTTTGAAGCGGGGACGCTCACGGGCTGGACCCAGGGCGGCGGCGTCTGGTCGAGCGGCGATTATCCCGTCCCCGCCGATTACCTGCCCGGCGGACGGAATTACGTCGCCAATTCGGCCGCAATCACGATCATGAACCCGGGCTACGACCCCAACACCGACGACAGGCTCGCCACGGTCTATAGCGGCGGCCATTCCGTGATGATCAACAATCCGACGCCGGACAATTCCGTCTCGGTGCTCAGCCAGCGCGTCAGCGCTTACACGGATTCGCACATTTCCTTCGCCTTCGCCGCGGTGCTGGAATCCTCTCACGGCCTGACCGATTCCGATTCCTTCATCGTCACCGCCACCGACGCTACGCTGAACAAGGTGATCTATAGCTACAACATCAATTCGGCCAACGCGCCCGGCCTGTTCAATCCGTCCCAGCTCCAGAAGGGATGGTATTATTCGAACTGGATGACCCAGTACATCAATGTCGGCCGTCTCGCCGGCCATGACTTCGTCCTGTCGATCCTGGCCAATGACTGCCCCTATGGCGCGCATGCCGGCTACGCCTATCTCGACAATGTCGGCTCCGCCGTGCCGCCGGTGTCCGGCGACGGCATCCAGTACTGGAATGGCGCGGCGAAGGGCCCGACCGGCGCGCTTGGCGGCGGCGACGGAACCTGGACCGCGCTGAGCCAGAACTGGACCGACAACACCGGCGTCTGGGGCGGCGCGCTCAACCCGTTGGTCGGCGGCCCGGTGTTCGCGGGGCCGAAGGGAACGGTCAAGGTCAGCAACAGCAATGGCCAGGTCAGCATTGGCGCGGCGCAATTCCTCACCGACGGCTATGTGATCAAGGGCGATCCGATCCGGCTTAGGGACGGCACCGTCTGGGTCGCGGTCGGCGACGGCAGCAACCAGGGCTATTCCGACATCACCGCCACAATCGACGCGCCGCTGTTTGGCGGCGGCGGCCTGACCAAGGTGGACAATGGCGTGCTCGTCCTCAACGGCGTCAACACCTATACCGGCGTCACCACCGCCGACACCGGCACGCTGATCGGCTCGGCCACGAGTTTCGGCAAGGGCCAGGTGATGATCTACGACAAATTCGTCATCGACCAGCCGACCGCCGCCAATTTCGACAATCTGATCAGCGGCTGGGGCTCGTTCGAGAAGCGCGGCGCCGGCATGCTGACCCTGACGGCGGCCAGCGATTTCTGGGGCGACACTTTGGTGTCGGCGGGCGAATTGCGCGTTCAGGGCGCGCTGTCGGGCTCAACCGTCACCGTCGGCGCCGGGGGCAAGCTCAGCGGCGCCGGAACGGTGGGCGGCGTGGTGGCGCAGGCGGGCGCGGTGGTCGCGCCGGGAACGGGCGCCCTCGACCGATTGACCGTCGCGGGCGACTACATCCAGCAGAAGGGCGCCGACCTGCAGATCCAGGTCAAGACGGTGACGGGCAACAGCGGGCTGACGGTCGCCGGCGCCGCCAAATTCGATCCCGCCGGCGGCGCGAAGCTCGACATCACCAATCTCGACCTCGCCAACGCCCAGAAGATCGACCGAAGCAACTACTGGATTCTGGAAAACCGCTACCCGATCCTCACCGCCGCCAAGGGCGTGAGCGGCGCGCCCTCGCTCGCCGGGCCGACTTTCGTCTCGGCCTTCTACGACCTCAAGGTCAACACCGACCAGACCCATGTCTATCTCGACGTGGCGCAGACCACGGCCTTCGACGCCTTCGCCCGGACCCGCAACCAGCGCGCCGCCGCGCAGGGCCTCGATTCCGTCAACAAGGGCGAGCTCTACAACGCCATCGGCTATCTCGGCACGGCGGCCGGCGATCCCCGGGCCGAGGCGCGGCGCGCCTATGACGCCATTTCCGGCGAGGTCTACGCCTCCGCCCGCACCGTGATGATCGAGGACAGCCGCATCGTGCGCGACACGTTCGTCCTGCGCCTGAGCGACGCCGAGGACGCCGATGTCTCCGCCTCGCTGCCGCTCGGCTATGCGCCGACGCAAACCGCCTTTCCCGCGCTCAAGGACGCGCCTGCGACGGCGAGCGCCAATGGGGCTTGGATCCAGGGCTTTGATACTTGGGGCTCGAACGCGAGCGACGGCAACGCCATGGCGCTCACCCATCGGACCGGCGGCGTGCTGTTCGGCTATGACAATCTGCTCGGCGATCTCGTCCGCGTCGGCGTCGCCGGCGGCCTCAGCCAGACCGCCTTCGACGTCGCCGATCGCGCCGCCAAGGGGACCAGCGACAATTGGCACGCCGGCGTCTATGCGGGAACCCGGCTGAACGGCTGGGGTTTGAAGGCGGGCGCGGCCTGGACGGCGAGCAATTTCAGCGTCGCGCGCACGGCGGCCTTCGACGCCGCCTCCAACGCCTTCTACCCCGGCTATTCCAACCGCCTGTCGGGCCGGGGCCGCGATTCCACGGCGCAAGCCTTCGGCGACCTCAGCTATCGCATGCGCGCCGGCGCGGCCTGGTACGAGCCCTACGACAATCTCGCCTATGTGAGCGTCAACAGCGACCCGTTCACCGAGACGGGCGGCGCGGCGGCGCTGCACGCCGTCTCCAACGATACGCGGGTCGCCTTCAACACGCTCGGCGTCCGCGCGGCCTATGCTTATAATGTGGGCGCGGCGGTCTCGACCCTGCGCGGCGAACTGGGCTGGCAGCACGCCTTCGGCGATCTCGCCCCGCAGCAGATGCTGAAATTCGTCGGCGGCTCCGCCTTCACCATCTATGGCGCGCCCGTGGCGGAAAACGCCATGGTGGTGAAGGGCGCGGTCGATGTGGCGCTGACGGACTCGCTGTTCGTGACGGCGCGCTATGGCGCGCAGCTCGCCAAATCCGCCAATGACCAGAGCGTCAAGGGCGCGATGGCCTACAAGTTCTGAGCGGCTCGGAGTTCAAAAAGCCGGAAGCAAGCCGCATCGACGCGTCATGCCCGTTCCCGGGCATGACGTGTGTCAGATGGTTCGCGTTCCGATTCTCTTACTTCACCGGGTCCGGCGCGTGGCAAACGCCCGGAAACGTGTTGAATTTCGACCAGTCCCCGCAGGTCGTGCAGCCGGAGACCAGCAGACAGACGGCGGCGATACTCAAAAACTTGCCCATATGGCGCCTGATCCCGAAAGAGCCTTCAAACGCGAGCTTGAGGGGAGAGGGGGGCAGGTGTCAAGCGGGCCAAATCTGGACCGAATTTACGCCGGAAAATCACAGGCGGCCGCGACCTCGGCGCCGGCCTCCAGCTCGCGCACAAATCCTTGCGTGCGCTCGCTGATCGCCTTCTGCGCCACGGAGCCGAGCACCAGCCGCAGCGGCGGGTTTTCGCTCTGCGCCGCCGCGATGATCGCGCGCGCCCCGCGAACGGGGTCACCGAGCTGGCTCCCGCTGCTGCTCTGCACGGCGTTGCGCCGGGCGAGGGCGGTTTCGGCATAGGCGGGGATCGGGTTTTTCGGCGTTTTCAGCGAGCGCCCCGCCCAATCCGTGCGGAACGGTCCGGGCTCGACGATCACAACCTTGACGCCGAGCGGGGCCAGCTCCTTGGACATGGCCTCGGACAGGCCTTCGACGGCGAATTTTGTGGCGTTGTAATAGCCGATGCCGGGAAAGCCGCAGACCCCGGCCATGGAGGAAATGTTGACGATCACGCCCGCCCCTTGCGCCCGCATGATCGGCAGCACGGCGCGGCACAGCGCGGCGAGCCCGAACACATTGGTCTCGAACATGGCGCGGATGTCGTCGTCCTCGCCCTCCTCGATCGCGGCGAGATAGCCATAGCCGGCATTGTTGACGAGCGCGTCGATGCGCCCGAACCTGTCCTGCGCCGCCTTTACTGCGGCGGCGATCGCGTCGGTCTTGTCGACGTCGAGCGCAAGGCCGAGGGCGTTTTCCGGCGAAAGCGCGACGAGGTCGGCGACTTTTTGCGCGTCGCGGGCGGTGACGACCACCTTTTTGCCGGCTTCCAGCAATTGCCGGGCGAGTTCGCGGCCAAATCCGGTGGAACATCCGGTGATGAACCAGACGGAGCGATCCGTTTGCGTCATATTTCCGCCTCCGATTGCATGGATTTCAAAACCTAACACCGATCCGCCGACCGGAAAACCGGTCGCGGAAAGGCCCCACTTTGCGGGTAGGACGCCGCCGTAAACCATGTTAGACCGGACCGCCCGCTTTGCGCGCGCCTGGCAGGGGTTGCGGACTCGCGACCCGCCCAAAAATCTAGCGGATTGAAAGATGAGCGAATTGGACGCCGAAACGATTGCCGTGTCCGAGGCGGGCGCCTCGGAGTCGCGCTCGCAGCCATCGGTCTTGCGCGGCGCGCGGCGTCCCGAATTGTTGCGTGACGAGATTCTGGCGGAAATCTTCGCCGCCACCGTCGAGGCGGCGCCCCAGGCCATCGCCATGACGACGATGGAGCGCAAGATTTCCTACGCCCGCGTCGACCACGAGGCGACCGCCATCGCGCGCGGCCTGATTCGCCGCGGCGTCGGCCCCGGGGATGTCGTCGGCCTCTGGGGCGCGCGCGGCCCCGAACTGCTGATCGGCCAGATCGCCATCGCCAAGACCGGCGCCGCCTGGCTGCCGTTCGACGCCGACGCGCCGGTCGAGCGCATCGACACCTGCCTGCAAGACGCGGGCGCCAAGGGCCTTCTCACCTCCGAAACTTTCGCCGCCAAGGCGAAAGGCGGGATCAGCGTCGCGCTCTTCACCGAGGCCGATCTGGTCGATCCCGCCGACCAGTCGCCGGTCGACGCGCGGAAGAACGGGGCGACGCCCGACCATCCCGCCTACATGATCTATACCTCGGGTTCGACGGGCACGCCGAAAGGCATTGTCATCACCGGGCGCAACATCTGCCATTACCTGCGCTCCGCCAACGAAAGCTATAAAATCAACGTCGACGACGTCGTGTTCCAGGGCGCCTCCATCGCCTTCGACCTGTCGATGGAGGAAATCTGGATTCCCTATCTGGTCGGCGCCGAGCTTTTTGTGGCCACGCCGGAAGTCCTGGGCGAGGCGGAAAAGCTGCCCGAACTGATGGAGGAAATCGGCGTCACCGTGCTCGACACGGTGCCGACGCTGCTGTCGCTGCTGCCGCGCGACATTCCCAGCCTGCGCGTCATCATTCTTGGCGGCGAGGCCTGCCCGCCCGCGGTCGCCGCGCGCTGGTGCAAGCCCGGCCGCACCATTTTCAATTCCTATGGCCCCACGGAAGCCACCGTGGTCGCCACCATGGCCGAGGTTTTGCCCGACAGGCCCGTGACCATCGGCGGTCCCATCGCCAATTACACCTGTTATGTCGCCGACGAGGCCAACACGCTGCTGCCGCGCGGCGTCGAAGGCGAGCTTTTGATCGGCGGTCCCGGCGTGGCGCGCGGCTATCTCAAGCGCGACCAGCTGACGGCGGAAAAATTCATCCCGAACCCGTTCCCCTCCACCGGGGACGATCCGATCCTCTATCGCTCCGGCGACGCCGTGGTGATGGAGGCGGACGGCAGCATTTCCTTCCACGGCCGCATCGACGACCAGGTGAAGATCCGCGGCTTTCGCGTCGAACTCGGCGAGATCGAATCCAAACTGTCGGTCCAGCCGGGGGTCAAGCAGGCGGCGGTGGTGCTGCGCAACGACGACGGCCTGGACCAGCTGGTCGCCTTCCTGGTCCCCGAACCGGGCGTGACCCTCGACCACAAGATTTTGCGCACCAATCTGCGCGCCACCCTGCCGCCCTATATGACGCCAGCGCGTTACGAGACGCGCGAGGCGCTGCCGCGCCTGTCCTCTGGAAAAGTCGACCGCAAGGCGCTGAAGAAGGAGCCGCTCACCGCGCCTTCCGCCGCGGACGAGACGCAGGAGGAGCCGCAGACCGAGACCGAGGCGATTCTGCTCGATGCGGCCAAAAAAGTGCTGCCGCCGCAAAGCATCCCGTTCGAGGCCGACTTCTTCACCGATCTCGGCGGCCATTCGCTGCTCGCCGCGCGCTTCGTCTCCATCGTCCGCCAGACGCCGCGGCTTGCCGGCGTCACCTTGCAGGACATGTATGCCGGCCGGACGCTCCGCGCCATATCCGCGCTGCTCGATGAAAAATCCGCGGTCGCGGGCGCGCCGAAAGATTTGTCGTTCGAGCCGCCGCCCTTGCTCCGGCGTTTTTTCTGCGGTCTCGCTCAGGCCATCGCCTTGCCGTTCATCGTGGCGCTGGCCACGGCGCAATGGCTCGGCATTTTCGTCTCCTACATGCTGCTCACCGACACCGACGCCTCCTTCCTGCAAGAGGTGGCCTCGCTGCTCGGCGTGTATCTGATCGTCCAGATTCTCACCGTCTTCATCGCCATAGCGGTCAAATGGATCGTCATCGGGCGGTTCAAGCCGGGCCGCTATCCGCTATGGGGTTTTTATTACTTCCGCTGGTGGCTGGTGGTGCGCGTGCTCATGCTCACGCACATCAAATGGTTCCAGGGCTCGCCCTTGATGCGGGTCTATCTCCAGGCTTTGGGAGTCAAGGTGGGCGCGGACGCCAATATTTCCGAGCTGGAAATGGGCGCGCTCGACCTCATTTCCATCGGCGCGGGCACGACCATCGGCCAGCGCGCCAACCTGTCCAACGTGTCCTTCGTCGGCAATGAGATGATTGTCGGCACGATCGACATCGGCCCGGATTGCTACGTCGGCACCAGCTGCGTGATCGAGGAGAATTGCGTGCTGGAGGAGGGCGCGGAGCTGCGCGACCTCACCGCCCTCGCGCCGCACACCCGCGTCCGCGCCTGGGAAATCTGGGACGGGTCGCCGGGCAAATGCGTCGGCTCCGTCGACAAGGAATCCTTGCGCCCCTTCGCCACCGTGTCCAAGGCCAAGCGCAGCCTGCAGACCTTCCTCTATACGCTGCTGCTGCTGTCGATTCCCCCGGTCGGTCTGCTGCCTTTGTTCCCGGCGTTCTGGGTGTTCGACCGCATCGACGAATTTTTGGGGCTCGCCGCGACCAGCCGCCAGCTCTATATGGCGGCCATTCCGATCATGGCCTGGCCCACCTCGTTCGTCATGGTGCTGGTGACCGTCGGGTTCATCGCCGGCGTGCGCTGGATCGTGCTGCCGCGGGTGCGCGAAGGCTATTATTCCGTCTTCTCCTGGTTCTACATGCGCAAATGGGCGGTGGCGCTGGCGACGGAAGTGACGCTCGAAACCCTGTCGTCGCTCTACGCCACCATCTACATGCGCGCCTGGTACCGCCTGATGGGCGCGAAAATCGGCAAGGATTCCGAGATTTCGACCAATCTTGCCGGCCGCTACGACCTCGTCGAGATCGGCGACAAATGTTTCATCGCCGACGAGGTGGTGCTGGGCGACGAGGATGTCCGGCGCGGCTGGATGCGCCTGGAAAAGCTCAAGACGGGCTCGCGGGTGTTCGTCGGCAATGACGGCGTGGTGCCGCCCGGCGCGGTCATCCCCGATGATTGCCTGATCGGCATCAAGTCAAAACCGCCGGCCAATGACCTGATGTCCCACCACGACACCTGGTTCGGGTCGCCGCCGATCAAATTGCCGGTGCGCCAGCGGTTTGACGGCGGCGGCGCCAACTGGACCTATGAAGCGCCGAAATGGCGCAAGGTTGCGCGCGGCGTTTTTGAAGCCGTCCATATTTCGCTTCCGACCATGCTGTTCATCACCTTCGGCACCTGGGCGATCGAATGGTTCGGGCCGGCCCTGCTCGACGGCCATTTCGGCCAGGTCTTGTGGATGTTCGTCGTCGCCTCGGCGATCATCGCCATGGCCATGACCGCCGTCGTCATCATGGTCAAATGGGTGACCATGGGTCGTTACGAGCCGGTGACAAAACCGATGTGGTCGTGGTGGGCGATGCGAACGGAAGCCGTGGCGGTGCTCTACTGGGGCCTCGCCGGCAAAGCTTTGTTGGAGCCTTTGCGCGGCACGCCGTTCCTGCCCTGGGTGATGCGGCTGTTCGGCGCCAAGATCGGCAAGGGGTGTTTGTTCGAAATGACCGACATCACCGAATTCGACTGCGTCGAGGTCGGCGATTTCTGCACCTTGAACTCGCTGTGCGCCCTGCAAACCCATTTGTACGAAGACCGGGTGATGAAAGTCGGCCGCGTCAAATTGGGCTCGGGCGTGACGGTCGGCGCGGGCTCCACGGTGCTCTACGATTCCCATGTCGGCGATTTCGCCCGGCTGGGGCCGCTGACCATTGTGATGAAGGGCGAATCGATCCCCGCCCATACGGAATGGGAGGGCTCGCCCGCCGTGCCCGCCAAGCCGAAGGCGGCGTGAAACCCTTGAAATTGCAGCCCTCGCCCCGAGGAGGCGCCGCAGGCGCCGTCTCGCAGGGCGAGGGCGGTCCCCGCGTCCCACGGCCTGCGCAATCCGCGAAGCGATCTTGCGCAAACCGTATGAAAGGTTACGGTCGTTCCCGGGAGGCTAGCGCCTGAGAATGAACCATCACAACGAGGCCTTGCGGGTCTGGTTTCGCCTGATCCGTCTGCACACGCGGAGCCGCATGGCGATCGCCAATCGCCTGCGCGCTTACGACCTGTCCGTGCCGCAATGCGACGTGCTGACCACGCTCACCGAGCGCGAGGGCATTTCGCAGCAGGAGCTGGCGGCGCGGCTTTATGTCACCAAGGGCAATATTTCCGGTCTGGTCGACCGTCTCGTCGCCAGCGGACTGGTGGAGCGCCGCTCCTTGCAGAGCGACCGCCGCTCGCACGCCATCCACCTGACCCCGGCCGGCCGCGAACTGGCGCGCAAGGGGATCGAGGCGCAGCAGGCCTTTGTCTCCGACACTTTTGGGCGGATCGCCCCGGAGCGGCTCGCCCAGCTCGACGATCTGCTGCTGGAGCTGCGCGAGCACGTCCGCGTCTCCGGCGACGCCGTGGAGCAGGACGCCTGATGACTCGAGGGAACGGGATCGCCTTGCGCCCACGCAATCGGCTGATGCGCGCGGCCCGTCGCCGGCGCACTGCATTCCGTCCCCCGTGGACACGAGCCTGACTTGACCGACTTCACCGATTTCGACGAGGCGTTTTTCGCCGCGCCGGCGCTCGCCTGGCGCGACGCGCTGAAAAAACGCGACTTTTCCGCCTGCGAATTGTTTGACGCCCTCTGGGGCCGCGTCATGGAGCGCAATCCGCCGCTCAACGCGCTGATCGCCTGGGACGAATCTTTCGCGCGACGCGCGGCCGAGGACTCGGATCGCCGGCTCGCCCGCCGCGACGGCCTGCCGCTCGACGGTCTGCCGCTGTCGATCAAGGACAGTTTCGCCGTCACCGGCATGCCGACCACCTCCGGCGCCGAGGAGCTCGCCGATTTTTTTGCCGAAGAGGACGCGCTCGCCGTGGCGCGGCTGCGCGCCGCCGGCGCGATCATCTTCGCCAAGAGCAACGTCCCCCGGCTGACCGGCGATTTCCAGACGCATAACGCGCTGTTCGACGCCACCAGCAACCCCTGGGATTTGTCCCGGTCGCCCGGAGGGTCCTCCGGCGGCGCGGCGGCGGCGGTCGCGGCGGGTTTCACCGCCTTCGAGCTGGGCTCGGACCTGGGCGGCTCCATCCGCTGGCCGGCGCATGCCTGCGGCGTCTACGGGCTGAAGACCAGCTGGAGCCAGGTCCCGATGCTCGGCCACATTCCGCCGCTGCCGTCGATCAAACTGAAAAGCCCGCCCGACATGGGCGTGGCCGGGCCGATGGCGCGCTCGGCCCGCGATCTGGAGCTGGCGCTGTCGATCGTCGCCGGGCCGGTCAACGCCGCCGGCCCCGCTTTTTTGCAAAAGCCCAGGCGCCGGGCGCCGAAAGACTGGCGGATCGCGCTTTGGCTGGAGCCGGGTTTCGCCCCCGTCGACCCGGAAGTGGAGCAGGGCGTGTTGCTGGCGGCCGATCTTTTCCGCGAGGCCGGGGCGCGCATCGAGCCGGAAAAGCCCGGTTTCGCCCTGGCGGAGGCGCTGGAGATCTACGCCCTGCTCAACTTCGCCATCGGTTTCGCCGGCGCGCCGCCCAAGGCGCGCGACGAGGCGCTGGCGCAGGCCGGCGACTCCGAATGGGCGGCGCTGCGGGCGCGGGCCGCGCGCATGGATGCGGCGGCCTATGCCGCGCTGATGACCCGTCGCGCCGCGATCAAGCGCGCCTTCGCCGCTTTTTTCGAAAATTGGGACGCCATTTTATGCCCGCCGGCGCCTTGTCTCGCCATCACGCACGATCTTTCGCCCGATCCGTTTTCACGACGCCTGCCTCTGCGCGGCGGCGAATTGCCGTACCACGACCTGCTCAAATGGGCCTGCCTGGCGGCGCTCGCGCATCTGCCGGCGGCGGTCGCCCCGGTGACCCCGGGACCCTCCGGCCTGCCGCGCGGCGCGCAAATTATTTGTCCCTATGACGAGGATCGCTCCGCCATCGCTTTGGCGCAGATTCTGGAGGAGCAACACAAATTTTCGCCGCCGCCATTTCCTTTTGGCACAGGGGAATGAGGGCCTATTTAACCCCGGCTTTACGCTGATCGTTCAGATTGCGAGTGTGGTTTTCGCTCTTCGCTAACGTTAACGGAGCGGCGGAACCGCCGTGCGTAACGCGTAAGCCGCGAGTTGTCCCATGAGCGAGTTGTTCCAAAACCCCGTCCCCGCCCAGCCGCCTCGCGAGGACGCGCGCGATCTGCAATCGCGGCTCTATCGTGAAATCGGCGTCGCCGCGGTCGAAGCGGCCCTGTTCGCGCCGGACCTGCTGCTGGCCGAGATCAACCAGCGCAACGCCCGCGGCGCGGAAACCAAGGTTCTGCCGTTCCCCGCCAAGGCGGCGTAAGTTCAAAATGTCGCCCCGCGGAAGCGGGGCGACGTTTTTCAACCTAGCCGATCTCGACCACGACGCGGCCGCGCACCTTGCCGGCCAGAATTTTTTCCGCCGTCTCGATCACCTGATCGAAGCCGATGGTCGTGGTCAGCGCCTCCAGCTTGGCCGGGTCGAGATCGCGGGCGAGCCGCGCCCAGGCGGCAAGGCGCTTGGCCTTGGGCTGCATCACCGAATCGATGCCGAGCAGGGACACGCCGCGCAGGATGAACGGCGCGACGGTGGCGGGCAAATCCATGCCCTGCGCCAGGCCGCAGGCGGCGACCGCCCCCTCATATTTGGTCTGCGCCAGCACATTGGCCAGCGTGTGCGAGCCGACGCTGTCCACCGCCGCCGCCCAGCGCTCCTTCCACAGCGGACGCCCCGGCCCGGAGAGTTCTGCGCGGTCGATGATTTCCGCCGCCCCGAGTTTTTTCAAAAACTCGGCTTCCTCGGGACGCCCGGTCGAGGCGATCACATGCCAGCCCAGCGTCGCCAGCAAGGACACGGCGACGGAGCCGACGCCGCCCGCCGCGCCGGTGACCAGAACCGGCCCGCGCTCGGGGGTGAGGCCGTGTTTTTCCAGCGCCAGCACGGCGAGTTGCGCGGTATAGCCGGCGGTGCCGATGGCCATGGCCTGCGCGGGCGAAAACTCTTTTGGAAGCGGCACCAGCCATTCCGCCTTCACCCGCGCTTTTTGCGCATAGGCGCCGAGATGCGTCTCGCCGAGCCCCCAGCCGTTGAGCACAACGGCGTCGCCGGGCTTGAACTCAGGATTTGAAGAACTTTCCACCACGCCGGCGAAATCGACGCCGGGAATCATGGGAAAGCGGCGAACGACGGGGCTCTTGCCGGTGATGGCGAGGCCATCCTTGTAATTGACGGTGGAATGGCTGATCCGGACGGTGACATCGCCGTCCATCAATTCGGACTCGTCGAATTCGGAATAGGAGGCGGCATAAGCCGGCTCCTTGACGATGCGAATGGCTTTGAATTTTGACATGACGCCCTCCCGTTTGAGGGATCAGAGCTTGCGGCGGACGCGGCGTCAAGCTGGGATGGCTTGAAACTCGCCCCCAGAAGTGCAACTATTGCATCCTCGAAAAAGTTGTTTCATGCCCGTCTTGCAGCGCTTTGGCGCGGTCAGCCTTCGCATCTATGCGGACGACCATCGACCGCCGCATTTCCATATTGTCTCGCCGGAATTTCAGGTTCTGGTGCGCATGTCGGATTGGGCGGTGATCGCCGGGGACGCGCGCGCCGCCGACCTTGCCGAGGCCCTGGCCTGGGCGCGCGAGCACAAGGCGTTCTTGGCGTTGAAATGGGCTGAATTGAACGAGAGGACCTGACATGCCTCGGAAAATCTTGCCGCGAATCCTTGCCGTCGCGGCGGCCGATCCCGCAACAAAACTTCGGATCGACTGGGACAATGGCGCGCAAACCGTTGTCGATGTGTCCGGCCTGATCGAGACCTTTCGCGTTTACGCGCCCCTGCGCGACCCCGCTTTGTTCCGGCAGGTTGCCGTCGGCGAGCACGGGACCGACCTTGTCTGGTCGGATGAACTCGACATGGCCGCCGACACGCTCTGGCGCCTCGCGCAGGAACAGACGGGCGCCACGCTGTCACCCGAGGCCTTTCGGCAATGGCGCGTGCGCAAGGCCTATACCCTTGACAATGCGGCGGCCGCGCTCGGCCTGAGCCGCCGCATGGTGGCCTATTACGAACAGGGCAAGAAGCCGATCCCGCGTGTGGTGGCGCTGGCGACGCGGGCCCTGGAGATGGAGCCCGACGCGATCGCGTCGTAAGGCGCCAAAGCGACGTCCCGCACAACCCCCGATCGCAAAGACCGCGGGGCTGCAACAAAATCGTCACGCCAAGGCCTTGATCTTACGCGACTTAGCGGCCGCCGGGCAGCCCCGGCGCCGAGCCGCTCCGGACTCATGCCTGGAGCAAAACCCCTCACCTCAACCCATGACCAACGAGGTATGAGCCACGCGCAAGTGGCGAGCACAGGAGTAGAAGTTTGAAGGTTTTGACGATCCTCGTCGCGCTCGTCGCGACGCCGACCGCCACGATGGCTTCTGAAAACCAGGCCGTCCGTTCCATGATCTCCGCCAAGGTCTCCTCAGAGATCGGCGCGCAATGGGTCCCAACGGCGTTAAAAATCGCCCAGATCGAATCCCATATGCAATGCAATCCCCGCGGCAACAGCCGGCATCACGGCGTGTTCCAGGTCGGCGATCCCCACCGCTTCGGCATCTCTCCGTCGGCCGCCCGCACCTGCGCCGGCGGCATCGCCGCGGGCGTCGCCCATATGGCCGCCTGCATCAGAATGGGCGCCGCGAACGCCCGCCAGATGATGGTCTGCCACAACGCCGGCAACCCCTTCGCCCGGCATGTCGAACGCGCCTATCGCGTCGCGCTGCGCTAAAAATTCGCGGCCGGGCGACAGCCCGGTCGCTTCCCCGGAGTTTCCTTAGTCTTAACAATTAGATGCGCCAAATGACGGCGTCTGTTAAGACTACGTCTGCTTTCCCGATTCTTCCCGCGCCCAGGACCGATCGCATGACCCTGCAAGAAATGCTCGCGGCTGACACGATCAGCGAATTGCAAGGCGACATCGTCGCGGCCGTTCAAAGCGCGCTCAAGCGCCACGGCGACGACCCGGCCTTCGGCGTGATTGCGGCCTCGGCCTTCACCCTGGCGGTGCGCGAGCTTGCGAACACCTGCGGTCCCAAATTCGAACCGACTGTGATCAAAGGCCTTCAGGCGCTCTGATTGGCGCCTAAAGCACCTTCCCCGGATTCAGCGTCCCCTTCGGGTCCAGCGCGGTCTTGAAGCGGCGCATGACCTCCAGCGCCACCGGGTCCTTCACCCCTGGCAACAAATCGCGCTTCAGCACGCCAACGCCGTGCTCGGCGGAAATCGAACCGTGCATGCGCGTCACCACCGCATGGACCGCCTCGTTCAGCTCCTCCCAGCGCGCCAGAAACGCCGCCTTGTCGGCCCCGACCGGCTGGGTGATGTTGTAATGCACGTTGCCGTCGCCCATGTGCCCGAACGGCACGGGACGCGCGCCCGGAATGGTTTTTTCGACAATCGGCCCGGCCTCCGCCAAAAAGGCCGGAACCAGCGCCACGGGCAAGCACACGTCGTGCTTGATCGACCCGCCCTCGTGCTTCTGTTTTTCCGACAGATTTTCGCGCAGCGTCCAAAACGCTTTGCGCTGGTCGAGCGAGGCGGCGACCACCGCATCCTCAATGATGTCCTTTTCGAAGGCGGCTTCAAGCAGCGCCATCAACTTGTCTGCGAGCCCGGACGCCGATGGCGACGCCAGTTCCAGCAGCACATACCATTTGTGCTGGCCTTCGAGCGGTTCGCGCGCGCCTTCCGTGTGCGTTATGACGATCTCGATGCCAAACCGCGACATGAATTCAAAGGTCTTGAGGTCCGGCCCGGCAATGCTTTGGGCCAGCATCAGCAGCTCAAGGCATTTTTCCGGGCTGTCCAACCCGATCAGCGCCGTCTCCACCGCGCGCGGGCGCGGATAAAGTTTGACCACCGCCGCCGTGATCACGCCGAGCGTCCCCTCCGAGCCCATGAACACGTGCTTCAAATCGTAGCCGGTGTTGTCTTTGCGCAGTTTCGAAAGGTTGTTCAGCAGCTTGCCGTCGGCGAGGGCCACTTCCAGGCCGGTGACGAGGTCGCGGGCGTTGCCATAGGCGAGCACGGCGGTGCCGCCGGCGTTGGAGGCCAGATTGCCGCCGATGGTGCAGGACCCCTCGGCCGCCAGCGACAGCGGAAACAGCCGGTCGACGCTTTCGGCGGCTTCCTGCACTTTTTGCAGGGTGACGCCGGCTTCGACGATCATGGTGTTGGACGCCGGGTCGATCTCGCGAATCTTGTCGAGCCGGTTCAGCGACAGCAGGATTTGCGTGCCGGATTGATCGGTGATCTGGCCGCCGACGAGCCCGGTATTGCCGCCCTGCGGTACAATTTTCAGGCCATGGGCGTCGGCATAGCCGAGCACCGCCGCCACTTCTTGCGCCGAGCCGGGGCGAACCACGCAAGCCGCCTTGCCATGCCAGAGGTCGCGCGGCTCGCTCATATAGCCGGCCATATCGGCGCCGGTCAGCACATATTTGTCGCCGACAATGTCCGCGAGCGCCTTGGCGATTTGCTCAGCCATTTCATCCTCAAACGTCAGCCAAGCAGGCGGCGCTTCTTCTTCGCGCGCAAAGCTTTGGCGAAAATCCCGATGACCTCCACATGCGGCGAATAGAGGAATTGGTCAACAGGAATGACGCGGTCCAGCGCATAGCCGCCGGCGACCAAAATCTTGGCGTCGCGGGCAAAAGTCTGGGCGTTGCAGGACACCGCCGCGATTTTCGGGATGCTGCTGCGCGCGAGTTCGCGGGCTTGCGCCTCGGCGCCGGCCCGGGGCGGGTCGAACACCAGGGCGTCGAATTTTTCCAGCTCCGCCGGGAGCAGCGGGCGGACGAACAGGTCGCGGACCTCGCCCTTCACCCCGCGCAGGTTTTGGGTATTGTGCGCGGCGCGCAAACAGGCGTTGAGCGCCGCCGCGTCGCTCTCGACGCAGAAAACCTCCGCCTGTTCCGCCAGCCGCAGGGCGAAAGCGCCGGAGCCGGAGAACAGGTCGGCGCATTTTTTCGCCCCCGAAAGCGCGTCGACGACCACGGAGGTCAAAACCTCCTCGCCGGCCGCCGTCGCCTGCAAAAACCCGCCCGGCGGCGGCGTCACCACCGCGCGCCCCGAAACAATTTCCGGCGCGCGGCGCTCGATCAGCACAATGCCGTGGTTGGAGATGCGCGCGAGGTCAAGTTTTTGCGCCGCCGCGATCAGAGCCTGTTCGGTGTCGAAATCGAGCTTGCCGCAGCCGCGCACGTCGACGTCGAGCCCGGTTCGCGAGCCGGTGACGACGATGTCGAGCGGCTTTTCCGTCCCGGCGAGTTTTTCGGCGATCTCGCGCGCCGCGGCGACGGCGCCGGCCATGTCTGGCGCGAGAATGGGGCAGGCGTCGAGTTCAAAAATCTTGTGGCTGCGGGCCTCCATAAAGCCGACGCGGGCGCGGCCACGGAAATCGAAGCGGGCGTGAAAGGTGGCGCGGCGCCGGCCCGCGCCCCAGGCGGCGCGCAGCGGCGCCACTTCGGCGGCGAGTCCGGCATGGCGCAGGGCGTCCACCACAAGGCTGCGCTTCCATTCGGCATAGGCGTCGGGCGCCAGCGTCTGCACGGCGCAGCCGCCGCAGGCGGAAAAGTGCGGGCAGGGCGCGGCGACCCGGTCCGCCGATGGTTTTAAGACCTCGACCAGCCGGCCGCGTTCGCCGTCGACTTCGGCCAAGACCTCCTCGCCGGGCAGGGCGAAGGGGACGAAGACAGGGCCTTTGGCCATGCCGTCGCCGCGCGAGGTCAATTTGTCGATGAAAAGTCGGGCGTTGAGGTCGATCACGCGCGGCGCGCTCCTAACAAGAATTCCACATTGCCGTCGCCGCCGTGGATCGGCGAAGGGACGACGCCCAGCACGCGCCAGCCCAGGCCGGCGACCAAGGTTTTGATCTTTTCGCAGATTTTTTCGCGCACGAGCGCGTCGCGGACAAACCCTTTTCGGACTTGCTCCGGCCCCGCCTCGAACTGCGGTTTTATGAGAATCGCGGCCTCGGCGCCGGGACCGGCCAGGGCGAGGACCGGCGGCAGGACCAGGGCGAGCGAGATAAAGCTGACATCGCAAACGATCAGTTCCGGCGCCCCCGGCAGGTCGGCCAAGGTCAGCTTGCGCGCGTCGAATTTTTCGAAGGCGGTCACGCGTGGATCGCGCGCGATCTTTTCGTGCAATTGGCCGGAGCCCACGTCCACGCAGGTTACATGCGCCGCGCCGCGAGACAGCAGCACGTCGGCGAACCCGCCGGTCGAGGCGCCGATGTCCAGCGCGCGCTTGCCCTCCGGCAAAATGCCAAAGGCCTCAAGCGCCGCCGCCAGTTTGACGCCGCCCCGCGACACCCAGGGATAGGGGGCCTCCGCCTCGATCTTCGCCGCCTCGTCCACGGGTTCGGACGGTTTCGTCACCAAAATCCCGTCGCGGCGCACCAGCCCGGCCTCGATCGCCTCGCGCGCCTTGGCGCGGCTTGGGAAAAGCCCGCGGGCGACCAGGGCCATATCTGCGCGCTGGGTCATGAACTGTCCTTGGGGATCGGGCGAAAGCGGGGCTTGTCGAGCGCGAAGCTTCCTGCGCCTATCACATCGGGACGCGCGAGAGAAGCGGCGGGGCGCATGGACGACACATCCGAAAAAATCGCGGTTCGGACTTTTCGCCAGATCCTGTTCTGGCCGTTGCAGCTGATGCCGCTGTCGGCGCCGCGCGCCCAGCATTGGGACGCGCTGGAGGAGCATTCCGACTGGATGCGCCTCGAAGACGATTTTCCCTCCGATGTCGGGCGCTACCGCGAGCGCCACTATCGCGAATTCGTCGCCTTCCTGCCCCACGTCCAGCGTTTTCTCTACGGGGAGCGCGGCGGCGCCGCGAGCTATGGCGAGTCGCCGCTGCGGATTTACCGGCGCAAGAACATTTCCGCCGTGCGGGTGCGCGCGCCGGATGAAACGGAAAGCCGCACGTTTCGGGTCAAACACGCCGACGTCTATTTCTTCTTCGACGCCGACGTGATCATCCCCGTGATCGAAATCTGGGCCGACGACATCGACCTCGACATCGCCCTGGACACGATGAACCGGTTCGGACGCGCCTATCCCTCAGGCTGGGACGAGCGCGGCGAGCCCGCCAATTGCTTTGACAGCGTTGAATGGCTCGACGCCGATGGCGCCCCTCTCGCCCAGTCCGATCTCGGCGACATCGAGCGGTTTTATTCGGCTGTGGTCAGCGAACAGGTGGTGGAGATCGGCGCCCATTGGGATTTTCTCTTGCGCCCGATGCGTCTCCACCGCGCCGGGGTCAACGCTCCGGTGCGCTACCGTCCGCTGGAATTCCATCGCATGCCGCTGATGGCGTTTTTGGCGGTGGACGATCCCTTGCGCCTCACCCGCGCCGAATTCGTGCGGCTTGCCTATTCCGCCGCGCCGGGCCCGCGCAAAGCGCTGCCGATGTCCACCGCCTTTCTCGAGAATTTCGAGAAAAACCACTGTTACGACCGTTACTTCGATCCCGAGCGCAGCGATCCCGACTGGCTCAATATGCGGATCATGTGCACGGCCCAGGCCTTTGTCATGGTCGGGCGATCAGGCGACCCCGCCTATGCCGATCCCGAGCGCGGCTATCTCGGCCAGTTCCGCCACCAGTTCTTCATGCTCGGCATGATCGCGCATTTCCATCGCGCGGCGGTGCTGATGATGTCGAACCGCCTTGTCGAGGTGATCCGCCGGCTCGACCCCGGCGACGGCCGCACCGTCGGGCGGTTCCGCCGCGACATTCGCAACCTCTCCGCCGCCTTCCTGCGCTTCACCCACCGCTATTATTTTTCCGAAGTCTCGGACCAGGCGGTGCTGCGCGACATTTTTAAGATGTGGTCGACGCAGCTCGGCACGGCGGCGCTGTTTCAGGAGCTGCGCGACGAGGTCAATGACGGCGAAAGTTTTATGGAGGCCGATCTGTTGCGCCGTCAGGCCGTGACCATCCTGCAACTCACCGTGGTCACCATGCTCAGCCTGATCGGCACGGTCACCACCGGTTTTCTCGGAATGAACATTTTCGCGCATGCCGACCTGCCGCCCTGGGACCGGTTCCAGATCTTCCTGGCGGTGTTCATCCCGACCACGCTGCTCACCTTCTACACGGTGATGAAGTCGCGGCGGCTCGCCAACTTTTTGGACGCGCTGGGCAATGAGCGGGCGAGCTGGGCGCTGCGCTTCAAGGCGCTGGCCCATGTCTGGCGGCGCGGCGAGGGGGATTTTGGCGAGTGACGGCGCCCCTTCTCCCCTTGCGGGAGAAGGGAGAGCCTCAGGCCCGAGCCGCCACAGCCGGGGCCTTGCCCAGCACGCTCAAAACCTTGGCGACGATGCCCGCCGTATCCAGGCCGGCCTTGGCGTAAAGCTTCTCCGGGCTGTCGTGGTCGAGATAGACGTCGGGCAGCACCATGGCGCGCGCCTTCAGGCCGCGATCGAGAAAACCGTCCTCGGCGAGCTGCTGCAGCACATAGGAGCCGAAGCCGCCGATTGACCCCTCTTCCACGGTGATCAGCGCCTCATGCGAGGAAGCGAGCTGGCGCACCAGTTCGACGTCCAGCGGCTTGGCGAAGCGGGCGTCGGCGACCGTCACCGAAATCCCCTGCGCCGCCAGCTGGTCGGCGGCGTTCAGCGCCTCGTAGAGACGCGGGCCGAGCGTCAGGATGGCGACCTTGTCGCCCTTCCGCACAATGCGGCCCTTGCCGATTTCGAGCGGAACGCCCTCTTGCGGCATCTCCACGCCAAAACCGTCGCCGCGCGGATAGCGCAGCGCGATCGGGCCATCGTCATGGGCGACGGCGGTCGCGACCATATGCACCAGCTCCGCCTCATCGGCGGCGGCCATGATCACCATATTCGGCAGGCAGCCCAGGAAGGCCACGTCGAACGCGCCCGCATGGGTGGCGCCGTCGGCGCCGACCAGACCGGCGCGGTCGATGGCGAAGCGCACCGGCAGCTTTTGCAGCGACACGTCGTGCATCACCTGATCATAGGCGCGCTGCAGGAAGGTCGAATAAATCGCGCAGAACGGCTTCAAGCCTTCGGCGGCGAGGCCCGCCGCAAAGGTCACCGCATGCTGCTCGGCGATGCCCACGTCGAAGGTGCGGTCCGGGAACACATGTTCGAACAGGTCGACGCCGGTGCCGCTCGGCATGGCCGCGGTGACCGCGACGATCTTGGGGTCCTTCTCGCCCTCCTTGGCCAGCGACTGGCCAAAAACCTTGGTGAAGGACGGCGCATTGGCCTTGGGCTTGAACTGCGCGCCGGTGACCACGTCGAACTTGTTGACGCCGTGGTACTTGTCCTTGGCGGCTTCGGCCGGCGGATAGCCCTTGCCCTTCTGCGTGACGACATGCAGCAGCACGGGGCCGCCGGGATCGGTGTCGCGCACGTTTTTCAGCACGGGCAGCAGATGGTCGAGATTATGGCCGTCGATCGGGCCGATATAGTAAAAGCCCAGTTCCTCGAACAGCGTGCCGCCGGTGACATAGGTGCGGGCGTGCTCGACGGCGCGGGTCAGCGCCCGGTCGACGCTCTTCGGCAAATGGGCGGAAATCTGCTTGCCGACGTCGCGCAGTTTCAGGAAATTCTTGTCCGAGGACAGGCGGGCCAAATAGGACGACATGGCGCCGGTCGGCGGCGCGATCGACATGTCATTGTCGTTGAGGATCACGGTCAGCCGCGATTGCATGGCGCCGGCATTGTTCATCGCCTCAAAGGCCATGCCGGCCGACATCGAGCCGTCGCCGATCACGGCGACCACATGATTGTCGCGCTTCAGCAGATCGCGGGCCACGGCCATGCCGACGCCGACGGAAATCGAGGTCGACGAATGTCCGGCGCCAAACGGGTCGTATTCGCTCTCGGCGCGCTTGGTGAAGCCGGAGAGGCCGCCGCCCTGGCGCAGCGTCTTGATGCGGTCGCGCCGTCCGGTGAGAATCTTGTGCGGATAGGCCTGGTGTCCCACGTCCCAGATCAGCCGGTCGTCGGGCGTGTTGAATACGTAGTGCAGCGCAACGGTGAGTTCGACCACGCCGAGGCTCGAGCCCAGGTGCCCGCCGGTGACCGCCACCGTATCGATCGTCGCGCGACGGACTTCATCGGCCAGGGCCCTGAGGTCGCTTTCCGGAAGACGGCGCAGATCGGCGGGGATTTTCACCTTGTCGAGCAGGGATTGTTTCGTCAAATCAGTCACAGCGCACTCAATATCTCACGGGCTCCGGGAGCCAAGGCGAATGGCTGCTTTACACGCAACCGCTCGCTGGGGCAATGAATCCCGCGCAAGTTTGTGACGCAGGGGCCCCGACAGGCTATAGCCTTTTGTTTAGGGAACACCTTGACGCGCTTGCGCCGGGCGGTATTCATCCTGTTGGTTCCCGTCGGGGAGGCGGAGCCTGCCCGCGGGCCATTCAGCTTCGCGTGGCGTCACTCTGTGTCGGACGCTAAAGGAAAACAACAATGGCGAAATGGGTTTACTCGTTTGGCGACGGCAAGGCCGAGGGCGCCAGCGCAATGAAGAATTTGCTCGGCGGAAAGGGCGCCAATCTGGCCGAAATGGCCAATCTCGGCCTGCCCGTGCCGCCCGGCTTCACCATTTCCACGGAAGTCTGCACCTATTATTACGCCAACAGCCACAGCTATCCGGAAGACCTGAAGGCGCAGGTCGAGGCGGCGCTCGCCCAGATCGGCGCGCTCACCGGCCGCGTGTTCGCCGACGCCGCCAATCCGCTGCTGGTGTCCGTGCGCTCCGGCGCCCGCGCCTCCATGCCGGGCATGATGGACACGGTGCTCAACCTCGGCCTCAACGACGTCTCGGTCGAGGCCATGTCGGCCTCCTCGGGCGATCCGCGCTTCGCCTGGGACAGCTACCGCCGCTTCATCCAGATGTATTCCAACGTGGTCCTGGATATCGACCACCACAATTTCGAAGAGATCCTGGAGCTCTACAAGGACCGCAAGGGCTATTCCCAGGACACCGACCTCAACGCCAATGACTGGACCCAGGTCGTCGACGGCTACAAGGAAGTGGTCAAGCGCGAGACCGGCAAGGATTTCCCCCAGGACGCCCGCGAACAGCTCTGGGGCGCGATCGGCGCCGTCTTCTCCTCCTGGATGAACCAGCGCGCCATCACCTACCGCCGCTTGCACGACATTCCCGAAAGCTGGGGCACGGCGGTCAACGTCCAGGCCATGGTGTTCGGCAATATGGGCGAGACCTCGGCCACCGGCGTCGCCTTCACCCGCAATCCCTCCACCGGCGAAAACGCCCTTTATGGCGAATTCCTGATCAACGCCCAGGGCGAGGACGTGGTGGCGGGCATCCGCACCCCGCAGAACATCACCGAAGCCGCGCGCATCGCCGCCGGTTCCGACAAGCCGTCGCTGGAACAGGCGATGCCGGCGGTGTTCGACGAATTCGTCCGCGCCACGCAACTGCTGGAAAAGCATTATCGCGACATGCAGGACATGGAATTCACCGTCGAGCGCGGCAAATTCTGGATGCTGCAGACCCGCAACGGCAAGCGCACCGCCAAGGCGGCGCTGCGCGTCGCGGTGGAAATGGCCAATGAAGGCCTGATCAGCCGCGAGGAGGCCATCGGCCGCATCGAGCCGAATTCGCTCGACCAGCTGCTGCATCCGACGCTCGACCCGAAAGCCCCGCGCAAAATCGTGGCCACGGGCCTGCCGGCCTCGCCCGGCGCCGCCTGCGGCGAAGTGGTGTTCGATTCCGACGAGGCCGAGGCGCTCAAGGCCGGCGGCCATCGCGTCATCCTGGTGCGCGTCGAAACCTCGCCGGAAGACATTCACGGCATGCACGCCGCCGAAGGCATTTTGACCACGCGTGGCGGCATGACCTCGCACGCCGCCGTGGTGGCGCGCGGCATGGGCAAGCCCTGCGTCTCCGGCGCCGGCGCGATCCGCGTCGATTACGCCGCCGGCACGTTCACCGCCTCCGGCCAGACGTTCGCCAAGGGCGACATCATCACCATCGACGGCGCCAATGGCCAGGTGATGGCCGGCGAAGTGCCGATGCTGCAGCCGGAACTGTCCGGCGAATTCGCGGTGCTGATGGCCTGGGCGGATGAAGCGCGCCGCCTGAAAGTGCGCACCAACGCCGACACCCCCGCCGACGCCCGCATCGCCCGCCAGTTCGGCGCCGAGGGCATCGGCCTGTGCCGCACCGAGCACATGTTCTTCGAGGAATCGCGCATCATCGCGGTCCGCGAAATGATTCTGGCCGAGGAGGAGACCGGCCGCCGCGCCGCGCTCGCCAAGCTGGAGCCGATGCAGCGCGGCGATTTCGCCGCTCTGTTCGAGATCATGCAGGGCCTGCCGGTGACGATCCGCCTGCTCGACCCGCCGCTGCACGAATTCCTGCCGCACAAGCCGGAGGAAGTGGCGGAGGTCGCGGAAGCCACGGGCCATAGCGCCGACAAGTTGAAGCGCCGCGCCGACGAGCTGCACGAGTTCAACCCGATGCTCGGCTTCCGTGGCGTGCGTCTCGCCGTCGCCTATCCCGAAATCGCGGAAATGCAGGCCAAGGCGATCTTTGAAGGCGCGATCGAGGCGCAGCAGAAGACCGGCGTCGCCGTAAAACCTGAGATCATGGTGCCGCTGGTGCTGTCGAAGCGCGAGCTGGACATGGTCAAGGCGCGCATTGTCGCTGTGGCCGAATCCGTGTTCAAGGCCAAGGGGGTGACGCTGCCCTATTCGGTCGGCACGATGATCGAACTGCCGCGCGCGGCGCTGCGCGCCGGCGAGATCGCGGAGACGGCGGAGTTCTTCTCCTTCGGCACCAACGACCTCACCCAGACGACGCTCGGCATTTCGCGCGACGACGCCGGCTCCTTCCTCGCCCCCTATGTGCAAAAGGGCATTCTGGAGCACGACCCCTTCGTCACCCTCGACCAGGAGGGCGTGGGCGAACTGGTGGCTTTGGCGGCGGAGCGCGGGCGGAAGACGCGGGCCGACATCAAGCTCGGCATTTGCGGCGAGCACGGCGGCGACCCCGCCTCGATCGCCTTCTGCGAGCGCACGGGCCTTGATTACGTGTCCTGTTCGCCGTTCCGCGTGCCGATCGCCCGCCTCGCGGCGGCGCAAGCGGCCCTGCACAACGGCGGCGCCACCACGGCCTGACGAGACCCGCGACGTCTCCTTCTCCCCTTGCGGGAGAAGGTGGCTCGCGCCAATGGGCGTCGAAAGACGCCCGTCTTTCGACGGGCTTTGGCGCGAGACGGATGAGGGGGCGCCCGTCCCAGCACGACCGTCATGCCCGGGCTTGTCCCGGGCATCCACGCCAGCCCGCAAGTCCAAAGCGGCGGCGGCAACGCGAAGCCTCCCTGCCGTCATTGCGAGCCAATGGGTCCGGCCCTCGGCCGGCACACAGGCTCCGCGCCAGCGAGGGTCGGCCTTGGCCATTCCATTCATGAATGCGGAGGGTCCGGCGCGCTGAATTTTTGGTTCTTTATGGCGCCCTTGGCGCCCCCGGCAAACGGGCGATTTCGCGAAATTTCTACGCAGGGTTGAATGCGATTCGCGAAAAGTGATCGCAAATCGCGTGTTTTTCTGCATTTTCGTGAAAAAACCGCGCAAAATGCGTCGGTTTTTGCGCGTACAACTCTGAGGTTGTTGCGGCGGCGATGCGGCGGTCGGGCTGCGCGATGGTCAGAAAAGGTCTCATATTTCAGCAGTTTGCGCTGAAAAGTTTCACGTGGAACATAGCGGGAACAGATTTTTGGCGTTTGTCAAGTTGGCAAATCCATTTTCCACTTTTCACTCAATGGCGGTTTTGGCTTTGATTCGCTGACGCAGGCCATTCGTCGCTCGCGCGATCCCTGGATTGCTTCGCTTCGCTCGCAATGACGGCGCGGCGGGGTCGTTTTGCGTTCCCACCGACCCTTTGGACTTGCGGGCTGGCGTGGATGCCCGGGACAAGCCCGGGCATGACGTGGGAGCGTAGCGTCAGGCCGTGGTGGCGCCGCCATTCTTCAGCGCAGCTTGCGCCGGCGTGAGGCGGGCGTGGACCGCCCTCGTGGTTCGAGACGGCCGCCTGCGGCGGCCTCCTCACCATGAGGGCTAACGGGTTGGGGCCGCGACTTTTGCGCTCACGCGAATCATGCGTCGCTTGCAGGAGCACCGCGCCAGCCCCCCCTAATCGTAAACGAAACGCCCAAGCCAGACCCTTGCTGGCGCAGCACGGCATGAACTGTTACCTCTGTTCAGCGTGACTGCGTTCACCGAGGCGAGCGAAGCTGCGGGGAATTTTTATGCGCCAAACCCAAAAAGTCCTGACGCTCAAAACCAAGGGGCAGGGCCTCTACGAATTCACGCCGGAAGCCCGCGCCTTTTTGCGCGGCGCGCATCTGCGCCTGGGGCAACTCACCATTTTCTGCCGCCACACCTCAGCGTCGCTGCTGATCCAGGAAAACGCCGACCCCGCGGTGGTCGACGATCTCAAAACCTTTTTCGCCCATATCGCGCCCGAGGGCAGGGGCCTTTACGTCCATGACACCGAGGGCCCCGACGACATGCCGGCCCACATCCGCTCCGCTTTGACCCAAACCAGCCTGACCATCCCCTTCGCCGACGGCGAACTGGCTCTGGGGACCTGGCAGGGTATTTATCTGTTCGAGCACCGTCGCCCCGCCCACCATCGCGAAATCGTCTTGCACGCGCTCGGCGAATAGTCGGCTTTTCATCCCGCGCTTTTGCCATTACCGAATGCGGGATCAAAGTCTGCCAAAGGTCCAGCCGTGCCGCCCTTTCCCGATCTCAAAACCATCGCCGAAGGCGGCAAGCGCGGCCTGTCCCGCGCCCTGGCCCTGGTCGAGACCCACGAGGGCACGGCTGAACTCGCCACCCTCCTCGACGCGGCGCTGGCGCAAACCCGCGCCCATACCGCCGGCCTCACCGGCCCGCCCGGCGTCGGCAAATCCACGCTGACCAATGCGCTGCTGCGCGACTGGCGCGCGAAAAAAGAGACGGTGGGCGTGATCGCCGTCGACCCCTCGTCGCGGCGCACGGGAGGCGCGCTGCTCGGCGACCGCGCCCGCATGGCCACCGACCCCGAGGACCAGGGCGTGTTCGTCCGCTCCATGGCCGCCCGCGACCGGCTCGGCGGCCTCTCCGACCAGACGGTCGCCGCCAGCGCGATCATGCGCGCGCTCTACGACCGCGTGCTGATCGAAAGCGTCGGCATCGGCCAGTCCGAGGCCGATATTTCCTTCGCCGTCGATACGGTGATCCTCTGCGTCCAGCCCGGCTCCGGCGACAGCCTGCAATTCATGAAAGCCGGCGTGATGGAGCTGCCCGACATTGTCGTGGTGACAAAAGCCGACATGGGCGACGTCGCGCAGCGGGCGAGAAACGAGGTCGAGGGCGCGCTCACCCTGTTCGAGCGCGACGACGACTGGCGCGTGCCGGTGATTTTGGCATCGGCGACCCATGGCGCCGGCGGCATCGCCGAACTGCACAAGGCGCTCGCCGATCACCGCGCCTGGGCCGAGGGCGCCGGCGCCCTCGACGCGCGGCGAAAAATGCAGCAACAGGCTTGGATCGACGAATCGATTCGCGCCCGCTTCGGGACCGAAGGCCTGTTTCACGCCAAGGGGGTGGCGGCGGAAGGCGGTCCCTTTACCCGAGAGCTGCAAATTGCGCGGGAACTGATCCGGCGGCTTGCAGGCTGACGGCGTCCGCCATCAATTCGTCCGCATGCGCGAACGGCTGATGCGCCGCGGCCATGGCGTCGATTTCGCGCAGCCGCTCCTCCAGCGCCAGCAGGCGGCAATAGAGGTCGAAAATCTCGCTGCGGGTCAAACCGCGCGGCGCCTCAGGCTCGGATCCGTTTTCCATGTCGCTGCGCCCTAGATCTGATTCGTCTCGGGACGAGGCTAGGCTAAGCTGCCGGTAGGTCAACCCGAGTAAATCGCCGACGGGCATGACAAGACGTTCGCCGCGCGCTATGATGGCGGGATGGCGAATTGGCTGCGTCTCATTCTCTCTGTCGTCGCGCTCGTCGGCCTGCTGGCCGCGGGAACGGGCGGCGTTGCGGCCAAGAGCGCGCATCATTGCTGCCCCGAAATGACGTCCATGACCCTGGACGATCACGCGACCGACTGCGGCGATTCCAAAACCTTGCCGGATTGCTGTGTGTTCGGCGCCTGCGCGGTGCTGCCGCCGGTGGCGCCGCCGGTCGCCTCGACCGCCGCGCCGGTCGTGTTCGCCAAGACCGCCGCCGCCCTGCGCGACGACGCGGGTCCGCCGAGCCGCTCGCTTTCCCCGGATTTGCGACCTCCCATCGCGTGAAGCCGTCCCACGTTCCCCCCGAAAAAAGGGCGGGAGCGGCGCGTCTTCATGTTTGAGGCCGGTGCGCCGGCCGGGAGTCCAAAATGCTTTTTTCTCGCCTGACGGGCGCGCTCGCGCTCGCGGCTTGCCTCGCCTGCGGCGTCCTCGCCGCGCAAGCCGAGGAGGCCGCGCCAAAGCGCATCCTCTATTACCGCAATCCCATGGGCCTCGCCGACACCTCCATGGTTCCGAAAAAGGACGGGATGGGGATGGACTACATCCCCGTCTACGAGGGCGAGGAGGACGAGACCGCCATCAAAATCGCGCCGGGAAAGGTTCAGCGCACCGGCGTGCGCTCGGAACCGGCGACCCGCCGCATCCTGGCGACACGAATCCGCGTCCCCGGAACCATCCAGCTCGACGAGCGCCGCATCACCCTGGTCTCCACCCGCGCCACCGCCTTCATTGAAGGGGTCGCCGAGGTCACGACCGGCGAAAGGGTGAAAAAGGGCCAGGTCCTGTTCCGGTTCTATTCGCCCGAAATCGCTTCCGCCGCCGCCCAATATTTCGCCAACCCCGGCTTTGAAGGCGCGCGACGCCGGCTTGACGTGCTCGACGTCCCCCCCGAATTCATTGCGGAGATCGACCGGGCGCGAAAAATTCCGTTGAGCCTGGAATGGCGGGCGCCGCGCGACGGCATTGTCTTCGAGCGCAACGCGTTTGAGGGCATGAAGGCCGAGCCCGGGCAACAACTGTTCAAGATCGTCGACCTGCAAAAAGTCTGGGCGCTGGTCGATGTCGCCGAGCGCGATTATGCGCGCATCAAACCGGGGCAAAAAGTCTTGGTCCAGGCGCGTGGCATGCCGGGCCAAAATTTCTCCGGCGTGGTCAGCCTCGTCTATCCGCAGATCAGCAAGGAAACCCGCACCGCCCGCGTGCGCGTCGAACTGCAAAACCCCGACCTGGCTCTGCGCCCCGACATGTATGTCGACGCCGAAATTTTTGCCGGCGACGACGACAAAATCATCGCCGCGCCCGACGGCGCAATCATCGATTCCGGCGCAAAGCAGCTCGTACTGCTCGACCTGGGCGAGGGCCGTTTCGAGCCGCGCGAGGTCAAGCTCGGCCGGCGCGGCGACGGTTTTGTCGAAATCCGCGAAGGCGTGGCCGAGGGCGACAAATTGGTGACCTCGGCGAACTTTTTGATCGACGCCGAGAGCAATCTGAAAGCGGCGCTGAAAAATTTCGGAGAGCCCAAATGATCGGCCGCCTCATCGCCTGGTCGGCGCGCAATCTCGTGCTGGTCTTCATCGCCACGGCTTTTCTGGTCGCCGCCGGCGTCCAGGCCGTCAAAACCCTGCCGCTCGACGCGCTCCCCGACCTCTCCGACGCCCAGGTCATCGTCTACACCGAAGTTCCCGGACAGGCGCCGCAGGTGGTCGAGGATCAGCTCACGTACCCGCTCGCCAGCGCCATGCTCACCGTGCCCAAATCCAAAGTGGTGCGCGGCTTCTCCTTCTTCGGCGTCTCCTTCGTCTACATCATTTTTGAAGACGGGACGGACTTGTACTGGGCGCGCTCGCGCGTCCTCGAATTTTTGGGCGCGGCTGGGAAAAAACTGCCCGCCGGCGTCACGCCAACCCTGGGCCCAGACGCCACCGGCGTCGGCTGGGTCTATCAATACGCCGTCGTCGCCAAACAAATGACGCTCGCCGAACTGCGCTCGCTCCAGGACTGGACCCTGCGCTACGGCCTCGCCAAGGCGGAAGGGGTGGCGGAAGTCGCCAGCGTCGGCGGTTTCGTCAAGCAATATAACGTTGTGGTCGATCCGAGCCGCCTCAAGGCCCTCAACATTCCGCTACAAAAACTGCGCGACGCCATTCGCGCCAGCAACGCCGATGTCGGCGGCCGCAGCGTCGAACTCTCGGAATTCGAATATATTGTTCGTGCGCGCGGCTATCTTCGCGGCGTCGCGGACCTTGAAAACATCGTGCTGAAAGCGGAGGGCGGCACGCCGCTGCTGCTCAAGGATGTGGCGCGCGTGGAGATCGGCCCCGACGAGCGACGCGGCATCACCGAATTGAACGGCGAAGGCGAGGTCGCCAGCGGCATCGCCCTGCAGCGCTACGGCGCCAACGCGCTCAGCGTCATCGACAACGTCAAGGCGACGCTGGCGCAACTCGCGCCAAGCCTCCCCAAGGGCGTCGAAATCCTGCCGGTCTACGACCGCTCGCAGCTCATCCATGCCGCCATCGAAACGCTCAAACACACGCTCGCCGAGGAAAGCGTCATCGTCGCGCTGGTCTGCATCATCTTCCTGCTGCATGTGCGCAGCGCGCTGGTCGCCATTATCATGCTGCCGGTGGGCGTGCTCATGGCCTTCGCCGCCATGAAATTTTTCGGCCTCAGCTCCAATATCATGAGCCTCGGCGGCATCGCCATCGCCATCGGCGCCATGGTCGACGCCGCCATCGTCATGATCGAGAACGCCCACAAGCATCTGGAGCGCGCCCCGCCGGAAAAACCGCGCCTGGAAATCCTCATCGAGGCGGCGACCGAGGTCGGCCCAGCCCTGTTCTTCAGCCTGCTGGTGATCACGGTCTCGTTCCTGCCGATCTTTTCGCTGGAGGCGCAGGAAGGCCGGCTGTTCAGCCCGCTCGCCTACACCAAAACGTTTGCGATGGCGGCGGCGGCGTTTTTGTCCGTGACCCTGGTCCCGGCGCTGATGGTGGTTTTTGTCCGCGGTAAAATCGTCGCGGAGGCCAAAAACCCGATCAATCGCTTCCTGATCTGGCTTTACCGCCCCGTAATCCGCGTCGTCTTACGCGCCCGCGTCGCCACAATATTGCTGGCCGTGGCCATCCTCGCCGCGACGGCGCTCCCCGCGCAAAAAATCGGCAGCGAGTTCATGCCGACGCTCAACGAGGGCACGCTGCTCTACATGCCGACAACCCTGCCGGGCCTGTCGGTGACCAAGGCGGCCGAACTGCTGCAAACCCAGGACCGCATCATCAAAAGTTTTGCCGAGGTCGAAAGCGCCTATGGCAAGGCGGGCCGCGTCAACAGCGCCACCGATCCGGCGCCCACAGAAATGTTCGAGACGGTGATCCAGCTCAAGCCTAGGGAGCAATGGCGCCCAGGCCTGACCGTGGAAAAACTCATTGCCGAGATGGACGCGGCGCTGCAATTCCCCGGCGTTTCCAACGCCTGGACCATGCCGATCAAAGGCCGGCTCGACATGCTCTCGACCGGCATCCGCACCCCGGTCGGCGTCAAAATCTTCGGCCGCGATCTCAACGAGATCGAAGGCCTGGCGCGGCAGGTCGAAAGCGTCCTCAAAAACGTGCCGGGCACATCGAGCGCCTATGCCGAACGCATCATCGGCGGCTATTATCTCGAGGTGGTTCCCGACCGTTCCGCGCTCGCCCGCTACGGCCTGATGATCGGCGACGTGCAGGACGTGATCGCCGCCGCGCTCGGCGGCGAGACGGTGACGACCACGGTCGAAGGCCGCGAACGCTATGGCGTCAACATCCGCTATCCCCGCGATGACAGGTCGTCGCCGCAGGCCATCGCCGATGACGTGCTGATCCCGCTGCCGAATGGCGGAACCACGCCGCTCGGCGAGGTCGCCAAGGTGCAGCTCGCGCGCGGCCCCACCTCGATCCGCACCGAGAACGGACAGCTCGCGGCCTATGTCTTTGTCGACGTGCGCGACCGCGACATCGGCTCCTATGTCGCCGAGGCCAAGGCGGCGGTGGCGCAGTCCGTCAAATTCCCGCCCGGCGCCTATGTCACATGGAGCGGTCAGTACGAATATATGGAGCGCGCGGCGGCGAAGCTGAAACTCGTGATTCCTGTCACGCTGCTGCTGATCCTGCTGTTGCTGTACCTCAACTTCCGCAGCCTCACCGAAACGCTGATCGTGATGGCCTCGCTGCCCTTCGCGCTGGTCGGCGGCGTCTGGCTGATGGCTTCTCTCAACTTCAACATGTCGGTGGCGGTCGCGGTCGGCTTTATCGCGCTGGCCGGCGTCGCCGCCGAAACCGGCGTGGTCATGCTGATCTATCTCGACCACGCCCGCCGCGAACTGATGACGGCGCGCGCCAAGCAGGGCGCGCCGTTCACCCGCGAAGATCTGCACCGCGCCATCATGCTCGGCGCGGTCGAGCGCGTGCGCCCAAAGATGATGACGGTGGCGGCGATCATGGCCGGCCTCCTGCCCATCCTGTGGAGCACAGGCGCAGGCTCCGAAGTGATGCAGCGCATTGCGGTGCCGATGATCGGCGGCATGGTCTCGTCGACGCTGCTGACCCTGATCGTCATCCCGGCGATCTACGATCTCGTCAAAGGTTTTGGCCTGCCGCGCGAAAACGCGACGGCGCGCCAACCCGTCCTAACTCAGCACAGCGGCCCCATCGCCGCCGAATAAGGAGAAGCCTATGCAAAAAATCTGTCTCGCCGCCGCGCTGGCCGCCGCCATTCCCCTCGCCGCAATCCCCGCGCGCGCCGCCGAAAAAATCGTCGTCGCTCAAGCGGAAAAACCAACAGGCGAGGGCACGGTCAACAGCATCGACGCCGCCAGCAAAAAACTCAACATGACCCATGGCCCCGTCGCGGCGCTCAAATGGCCTGGGATGACCATGGATTTCAATGTCGCGCCCGGCGTCGATCTGAGCGCGCTCAAGAGCGGCGAAAAAGTCGTGTTCACTCTGTCGCGCGGCGCCGGCGGCTATGTGATCGACAGCATCAAGCCGCAATAATCACTGCACCTTGCGCTGGAACATCCAGGCCGCCGAGGCCATGGTGACCACAGCGACGACGGCCATCGGCCAGATGCGCTGCGCGACAAGCCAGAACGGCATGTCGCGCAGAAACAGCCCGCGCACGATGACCAGAATGTGGGTGAGCGGATTGGTCAGCGCGAGCGGCTGCAGCCAGTCCGGCATGTTCTGCACCGGCGAGGAAAAACCCGACAGCATCATCGCCGGCATCATCACCAGCATGATCCCCATCATCGCCTGCTGCTGCGTCGACACCAGCGAGGAGATGAACAAAGCGATGCCGATCACCGCGATCAGAAACACGGTCAGCGACAGGAACAGCATCGCCGCCGAGCCCAGCAGCGGAATGCCGAACAGCAGGATGACAATGCCGGTGATGACGACGCATTGCGCAAGGCCCACCAGCAGCCCGGGCGCGGCCTTGCCGGAGATGATCTCTAGCGGCTGCAAGGGCGACACCAGCAATTGCTCGAACGTGCCCAACTCGCGTTCGCGCGCGACCGACATGCCGACCATCATCAGCACCATGGTCATCGGCAGGGTCGCGATCAAGACGGGGACCATGGCGTTGCGATAATCGCGATTGGGATTGTACCAGCTGCGGTCGACGATGCGGCTGTCGGCGCTGACATTCTCGGGCGCAAAAGCGTCGGTCCCGAACTGGCTGATGATGGTGTTGAGATAGGAGTTGACGATCTGCGCGCTGTTCGACTTGCGCCCGTCGAGCAGCACCAAAACATCAGGCGTCTCGCGCGCGGCGAGCTTGCGGGAAAAATCCTGGCCGATCTGAACGACCACCATCACCTCCTGGCGGTCGATGGCGGCGCGCGCGGCAGCCTGGCTGTCGTAGCGGCGAATCTCGGAAAAAGCGGAGGCGCGCTCGA
Organism: Rhodoblastus acidophilus; assembly: GCF_025961575.1. Lineage (GTDB taxonomy): Bacteria > Pseudomonadota > Alphaproteobacteria > Rhizobiales > Beijerinckiaceae > Rhodoblastus > Rhodoblastus acidophilus_C. Next base: position 61,357 of record NZ_JAOQNX010000025.1, read on the forward strand.
ACCGGCTGATGAGCTGTTGCGATTGCGCGCCCCAATCCTGGTTGACCACGCCGACCGGCACATTGGTGACTTCTATGGTCGCTGCGAAGGCGAACAGAAAAACCTGGATCAACGGCGGCATCACCAGCGCGACGCGGGCCTTGGGGTCGCGAAAGGCGGCGAGCAGCTCCTTGACGACCAATGCGGAAAGGCGGGTCCACAGCATGGTTTTTAGTCCAGCCGCTGGCGCGTTTTTCGCGCGGTGAGGGTGAACAAAGCGGTGGCCATGGCGAGCAGCACAAGGCTTCCCGGAAGGATCACCGCCCAGATGTCGCCGGCGAGAAAAATGGTTTGCAGCCCCGGCACGTAATAATAGGCCGGCACGATGCGCGCAAAAGCGCGCAACGGCGCCGGCATGCTCGCGACCTCGAACAGGAAGCCGGAGAAGTAAAGGCCCGGCAAAAAGGCGACCAGCATGGCGATCTGGCTGGCGATGAATTGTGTGCGCGCCACGGTCGAGATCAGCAGGCCGATGCTCAGCGCCACCATCAGGAACAGCGCGGTGAAGGCGGTGAGGACGAGAAACGAGCCGCGCAGCGGAATGTCGAACACGAACAGGGACGCGGCGACGCACACGCCCATGGCGATCATGCCGAGCACGAAATTCGGCACGAGTTTGCCGATGATGAATTCGACCACGCCGACGGGGGTCGCCAGCAGCGCCTCCATCGTGCCGCGCTCCCATTCGCGCGACACGACCAGCGCGGTGAGCATGGAGCCGATCATCATCTGGATCAGCGAGATCGAGCCGGGCACGAGAAAGCGGCGGCTTTGCAGCTCGGGATTGAACCAGAACCGCGATTTGATGTCGATCTGACCGGGGGGAGACGCCTCGGCGCCGAGGCCCCGCTGTTCCCGCCAAGACGCCCAGGCACCCTGCATGTAGCCGGTCACCAGCGCAGCGGTGTTGGGATCGCTGCCGTCGGAAATGACCTGGATGGCGGCGGTGTCGCCGCGCGAAAGACGCGCCGAAAAATCGCCGGACAGAACGATCACGCCATTGAGCTTTCCGGCGGCGAGATCGTCGACGAAGGCGCGGCGATCGGACGATTCCTTGACGTCGAAATAGGGCGTGTTCGACAGCGCCACCAAGAATTCGCGCGCGGCGGGCGTCGGCTCCTCGATCACCAATCCAACTTTCAGCCGCGTGGCGTCGAAGGAAATGCCGAAGCCGAACAGAAAGAGCAGGAGAGCCGGCAGCACGAAGGCGACGACAAAACTGGAGGGGTCGCGCGACACCTGCCGCGTTTCCTTGATGATCAGGGCGCGGATGCGCCGCCAGCGCGCGTTCATGCGGCGGCCCCCCGCTGGCGGTCGTTCTCCTCCACCAGAGCGATGAACGCATCCTCAAGCGTCGGGTTAGGCAGCGCGTCCGAACGCACGCGTGTCTGTAACTCTTCGGGGGCGCCGGTGGCGATGGCCTTGCCGCGATAGATCAGCGCGACGCGGTCGCAATATTCGGCCTCGTCCATGAAATGGGTGGTGACCATCACCGTCACCCCGCGCCCGACCATGGCGTTGATGGTCGCCCAGAACTCGCGGCGGGTGAGCGGATCGACGCCGGAAGTGGGTTCGTCGAGGAACAAAACGGGCGGTTCATGCATGATTGCCGCGGACAAAGCGAGGCGTTGTTTAAAACCGAGCGGAAGGCCGCCGGCATTGGCGTCGAGATGCGGCGCGAGGTCGAAGGCGTCGACCACGCGCGCCACGGCGTCGCGGCGCCTCGCGCCGGAAAGCCCATAGGCGCCGGCGAAAAATTCCAGGTTTTGCCGCACGCTGAGATCGCCATAGAGCGAAAATTTCTGCGCCATATAGCCAAGCCGCGCCCGCGCGGCGGAAGGCGCCTTGGCGAGGTCGAGGCCGTCGACCAGCGCCGCGCCTTCGCTGGGCCGCAGCAGCCCGCACATCATTTTGAACGTGGTGGATTTGCCGGCGCCATTGGGCCCGAGCAGGCCAAAAATCTCGCCGCGCTCGATGCGAAAGGTGATGTGATCCGCGGCGGTGAAATCGCCGAACCGCCGTGTCAGCCCGCGCGCCTCGACCGGCGGCGCGGCTTTTTCGTCCAAAATTTTGCGCGCCCGCGCCGCGAGCGTGCGTTTCGAGGCGCCGCCGAGCAGCGCGACAAAAGCGTCCTCGAACCGGGGCGCCGTCGCGACGATTTCGACGGGCGCCGCGACCCCCAAAATGTCAGGCGTCGGCGCGGGCGCGCCTTTCGCCGTGACAAGACGGATGGATTGGCCCTGCATCACGCCATCGACAATGTTCGGATTTTGCAGCGCGCGCGAAAGTCCTTCGCGCCGTTCGGCGCCGGCGCCGCGCGCAAAAAACACGCGGCCTTTCATGGTCGCGGTCATCGCCTTGGGGTCGCCCTGGTAGAGCACGCGGCCCGCATTCATCACGACGACTTCGGCGCAATTTTCGGCCTCGTCGAGATAGGCCGTGCTCCAGACCACGCCGACGCCTTCGCTGATCAGCGTATAAACCATGCGCCAGAGTTCGCGCCGCGAGATCGGATCGACGCCGACGCTGGGCTCGTCGAGCAACAACAGTTTTGGCGAGCGCAGCATGGCGCAGGCGAGCCCAAGCTTTTGCTTCATGCCGCCGGACAGCGCGCCCGCCAGCCGGTTGGTGAACCGCGCCAGATCGGTGAAGGCGAGCAGCCGTTCAAAAGTGTCTTTTCGCTGCTGTCCCACCACGCCGCGCAAGTCGGCGTAGAGGGTGAGGTTTTCCATTACCGTCAAATCTTCGTAGAGCCCGAATTTCTGCGGCATGTAGCCGATCACATCGCGGATCGGTTCGGGGTTTTCGCGTGTGTCGAACCCGCAGGTTTTGACAACACCCTCGCTCGGCGTCATCAGCGCCGCCATCAGCCTGATCAGCGTTGTTTTGCCGGCGCCGTCGGGGCCGACCAGCCCGGTCACCTGGTTCGATTTGATCGTGGTCGTCAGCCCGTCAATGGCGGCGGGACCGCTATCAAAACGCTTCACCAGTCCGTCGATCTCGACCAGCGCCGTCATTTTGCCGATTCCTGCGACACCAGCGCGGGCGCGCCGGAGGCCGGCTCCAAAACAGTAATCGTCATCGGCATGCCCTGGCGCAGCACGCCCTCTGGATCGTCGGCGACGATGCGCAGCCGATAAACCAGCGCCGTGCGCAATTCGCGCGTCTCCACGGTCTTGGGCGTGAATTCGGCTGTGGTCGAGATGAAGCCGATCCGGCCCTTCAGTGGTTTGATGCTCGGCGTGTCTGTGCGCAGCTCAACGTCCTGGCCCGGCTTGATGCGCCCGAGGTCGGGCTCGGACACATAGGAGCGCACCCAGACCGGCGTCGTCAGGCTGACGACAAACACTGTTTCGCCCGCGTTGACGATGGCGCCGAGTTCGCGCACGCGGCTGAGCACCACGCCGGTCGCTGGCGCAAACAGATCGGCGTCGGCGAGCTGGCGCTCGGCAATGGCGATGGCCGCATCGCGGTCGGCGAGCTGGGCGCGGGCGAGATCGATGTCCTCCTGGCGAAAACCCGCCTTCATCAGCTTTTCCGCCGCCCGCGCGGAATCGAGCTGGGCCTGCGCCTGCTTCACCGCCTGGGTCGCGTCGTCATAGGCCTTTTGCGTGCCGGCGGAGTTTTTCAGCAGTTTTTGCGCGCGCTCCACGGTCAATTGCATGTTGGCGAGCGTCGCCTCGCGATCCGCGACATTGGCCTCAGCCTGCGAAATTTCCTCGGGCCGGTTTCCGGCCACCATTTTCGCCAGATTGGCGGCGGACTGTTCGCGTTGCGCCTTCATCTGCCGGAGCGCATCGGTGAAATAAACCTTGTCCAGCGAGGCCATTTTCTTGCCCGCCTCGACCTTGTCGCCCTCGTCGACGTCAAGCTGGGCGATGCGTCCGGCGACTTTAAAGCCGAGATTGACCTGACGAACCTCGACATTGCCCTGCAGCACCAAAGGCCCCTCGGACCTGTGGCGATTGCTCCACCAATACCCACCGCCGGCCAGGGCCAAGACGGCGATGACAGCAAAAATTTTCGCGCGCGTGTTCATGGGGTCGGCTTTCGCGCTTGAGGGGGGGACAATAACTCGCGATGCGTCGCCAGCAGGTCGGCCACATCGAGTTTCTGGAAGGGGTCGAAGGTGGAGGTCCAGATCAGGCTGACCAGCATGGGCGCGAAGGCCAGCACGGGATGCCGGACCAGCGCATCCGAGACCAGTTCGCCGCGCTCATGGGCGCGCTGCGCGAGGCGGCGCAGCAGGTCGAGCCCCGGCGTGATCACCTCGCGATGATAAAAGGCGGCGAGTTCGGGAAAGCGCCGCCCTTCGGCGAAAATCAGCCGGGGAATCTCCCGTTTCGGCGTCGCCAAAATCTCGCGCTGGAATGTGTCGAACAGCGCGGCGAGCATGGCGTCGAACGGCGCGTCGGCCTTTTCGGCCAGCACGGCCATGTCGGCGAAGACGGGACCGACGGCGCCGCGCACCACTTGTTCGAAAAGGTCCTGCTTGTCGCGGAAGAACAGGTAGATCGTGCCTTTGGCGACGCCGGCGGCGCTGACGATGTCGTCGAGGCGAGCGGCGGCGAAGCCTTGGCTGACGAAGATTTCGAGCGCCGCATCGAGGATCGCCTGCCGCCGCGCCTCGGAAGCCGCTTCGCGCTTGGAGCGCCTATGGGGAGGAGCGACAACCATTTTTGAATTATGACTGACTTCCCAGTCATTTGTCAAGTCCTTTTCAGGGCGAGAGCTTACGACAGGGCGGCGGCGTGCAAGCGCGATCGTGACGAAATTGCGTCCGCCCGCTTGCGAGCGTCTCAGTCTTGTGCAACATTATGTCGCAGGATGAGCGATCAATAGTTAGTATTGGCAAGCTCCAAGCGAGATCGCTGCAAATACGATTTTTCAAGCCTCAGTATAGTGCGGCAAATCGCCGCTGTTTGTTCTGCATGGCAGGACTGAGCTAATACCGCATCTCGCCTGCAAAAATCTCCATTACATAAAACTCAACAAATGGAGTTTCCCATGCGACGCATCCTGTTGACGACTGTGCTCGCCCTCGTGGCGGCCCCCGCCTTCGCCGGTCCGAAGTTCAAGACCGCCATTGTCGGAGCGGAGCCGGCGCTGCTCTGCCAGACCCGCACGCAGATCCTGACCTATCAGCTCAACCGGCTGAACGACCCGATCAAGGCCGAAACCGCCCGCGCCCGTTGCGCGCAGCTGGCCCCCGGCGCCAAGGTGGCCCTGATCTACCAGTATGGCGACGAGATCGCCGGCGCCCACATGGTGCAGGTGCGTCCGCTGAACAAGCCCGACGCCAAGATCGGCTATGCGCTGACCAGCGCCTTTTCGATCGCGCAAGACGTCGCCAACGCGGAATAAACGCGAAACCGCGGACCGAGCCTCCCACGCTTCGTTCGTCCATGCCGCAGGCCGCCCCAGCCTGCGGCATTTTCTTTGCCGCTTTAGCCTCGGTTCAAAACCCCATCTTCACTCAAACGTCATCTTGTTGATAGACTGCTCGCGCGCTTGGTTGATGCGAGGGAATTGCCGTGAAAATTGCTATTGCGGGTATGGGATATGTCGGTCTGGCCAATGCGGTCCTTCTCGCCCAGTCGCATGAAGTCGTGGTGCGCGACATTGTCGCGCAAAAGGTCGAATTGCTGAACCGGGGCGAACCGCCCTTCGTCGACGCGGAATTGCAGGACTGGCTGAAGCATCGCAAGCTCAACCTGCGCGCCACGCTCGACGCCGTCGAGGCTTACGCGGGTGCGGATTACGTCATCATCGCCACGCCGACTGATTACGATCCCAAGTCCAATTTCTTCGACACTTCCTCGGTCGAGTCCGCCATCGGCGAGGTGCAGAAAATCAACCCCGACGCCACTATGGTGGTGAAATCGACCGTGCCCGTCGGTTTCACACGCGCCATGCGCGAGCGCTTCGACACCGACAACATCATCTTCTCGCCGGAATTCCTGCGCGAGGGCAGGGCGCTCTACGACAACCTGCATCCCTCGCGCATCGTCGTCGGCGAGGTTTCGGAGCGCGCGCAAAAATTCGCGGATCTGTTGCGGGACGGGTCGGAAGAGCCGGAGACGCCGATTATCCTCGCCCATTCCGACGAGGCCGAAGCCATAAAACTGTTCGCCAACACCTTTTTGGCGATGCGTGTGTCCTATTTCAACGAACTCGACTCCTATGCGATGATGCGCGGCCTGAACACGCGCCAGATCATCGACGGCGTCTGCCTCGATCCGCGCATCGGCGCGCATTATAACAATCCCTCCTTCGGCTATGGCGGCTATTGCCTGCCCAAGGACACCAAGCAATTGCTCGCCAACTACCGGTTCGTGCCGCAGTCGCTGATTCGCGCCATCGTCGATTCCAACACGACCCGCAAGGATTTCATCGCCGAGGACATCGTGCGCAGGAACCCCAAGGTGGTCGGCGTCTATCGCCTGATCATGAAGGCGGGCTCGGACAATTTCCGCTCATCCAGCATCCAGGGCATCATGAAGCGGATCAAGGCCAAGGGCATCCCGGTGATCGTCTACGAGCCTATGCTGAAAGAGGACGAATTTTTTCGTTCGCGCGTGGTCCGCGACCTCGACGCCTTCAAGCAGGAGGCCGACCTCATCCTGTGCAACCGGCGAAGCGCGGCCCTGGCTGACGTCGCGGACAAGATTTACACGCGCGATCTCTTTGAATCCGATTGAACGTGTTCAATCCGATTGAACTTGTTTCAATCGGATTGAGCTCACTTCAATCGACTGAACCGGGTTCAATCCGATTGAACCCGATTGAACCCGGTTCGATCCGGTCGAACCCGTTCGCCGCAATCCGATTTCGCCCGGCTTGACGTCGGCGCAAAAGTTCATACATGAACCATATTGACCTCTGAAGGCGCTTCGACTACCTTCAGCGTCAAGAATAAAATTCATGCCGACGCGCGACATAAGCGCGCGGCTCTGGGAGGAATGCTGGTTTTGTACGCGATCCGCACAAGAGGGCGCCGCACGCGCCGCTAAACAGCAAGCAAGCTGAACGCTTCACATCGGGAGATTTTTGAAATGACTCGCACCGTCATTGCGGGCTACGCGCGCTCGCCCTTCACCCTGGCGAAAAAGGGCGACCTCGTCTCCGTCCGTCCGGACGACCTCGCCGCGCAGGTGATCGCCGGGCTCGTGGCCAAGACCGGCGTCGATCCCGCCGAGATCGAGGATGTTATCATGGGCTGCGCCTTCCCCGAGGGCGAGCAGGGTTTTAATGTCGCCCGCCTCGTCAGCCTGCTCGCCGGCCTGCCGAAATCGGCCGGCGGCGCCACCGTCAACCGCTTTTGCGGCTCGTCCATGTCGTCGGTGCATATCGCCGCTGGCTCCATTGCGCTGGGCGCCGGCGAAGTCTTTATCTGCGGCGGCGTCGAGAGCATGACCCGCGTGCCGATGATGGGGTTCAACCCTCTGCCGAGCCCCGAACTCTATGCGAAAATGCCCGGCGCTTACATGGGCATGGGCGAGACCGCGGAAAACGTCGCCAACAAGTGGCAGATTTCGCGCAAAGAGCAGGAAGATTTTGCCTTGCGCTCGCAGCAGCGCACCGCCGCCGCCCAGGCCGCCGGCAAATTCAAGGACGAGATCATCCCGATCAAGACGAAAAAGGGCGAAGTCAGCGTCGACGGCTGCCCGCGTCCCGACGCCACGGCGCAGGGCCTCGCCGAACTCAAGCCGGCCTTCGACGCGAACGGCTCGGTCACGGCCGGCACGTCCTCGCCGCTCACCGATGGCGCCTCCGCCGTTCTGGTCTGCTCCGAGGATTACGCCAAGGCGAAGGGTTTTGACATACTGGCCGTGGTCAGAAGCGTGGCCGTCGCCGGCTGCGACCCTGAAATCATGGGCATCGGCCCGGTCGGCGCGACGAAAAAAGCGCTGGCCCGCGCCGGCATCGAGGCCAAGCATCTCGACATCGTCGAGCTGAACGAGGCCTTCGCCTCGCAAAGCATCGCCTGCATGCGCGAACTCGGCCTGTCCGCGGATCAGGTCAATATCGACGGCGGCGCCATTGCGCTCGGCCATCCGCTCGGCGCCACCGGCGCGCGCATTGTCGGCAAGGCCGCGAGCCTGCTGAAGCGCGAGAACGGCAAATATGCGCTGGCGACCCAGTGCATCGGCGGCGGCCAGGGCATCGCCACCATTCTGGAGGCGGTGTGATGACCATCAAAAAAGTCGCCGTCATCGGGGCCGGCGTGATGGGCGCCGGAATCGCCGCTCAAGTGGCCAATGCAGGCACGCCCGTGGTCCTGCTCGACATCGTTCCGGCGGGCGCCACAAATCGCAATGCGGTGGCCGAGGGCGCCGTCGCCAAAATGCTGAAAACCGAGCCGGCGCCGTTCATGAGCAAAGCGGCGGCCAGACTGATCACCACCGGTAATATCGAGGATCATCTCGACCTCTTGCGCGATTGCGACTGGATCGTCGAAGTCGTGGTGGAAAAACTCGAGGTGAAACAGGCGCTCTACAGAAAAATCGACGCGCACAAAAAACCGGAGGCGATCGTCTCCTCCAACACCTCGACCATTCCGCTTAGCGTCCTCATCGAGGGCATGCCCGAAAATTTCGCGGAAAAATTCGTCATCACCCATTTCTTCAATCCGCCGCGCTACATGCGGCTGCTGGAACTGGTGACGAGCGACAAGAACAGCGCCGACACGGTGAAGAAAATCACCGATTTCTGCGACTACAAGCTCGGCAAGGGGGTTGTCGTCTGCAAAGACCGCCCGGGCTTCATCGCCAACCGCTTGGGCGTCTACTGGCTGCAATCGGCCGTGGTCCTGGCCTTCGAGCATAAGCTGCAAGTCGAGGAAGCCGACGCCATCATCGGCAAGCCGCTCGGCATTCCCAAAACCGGCGTGTTCGGCCTGCTCGACCTGATCGGCCTCGACCTGATGCCGCACATCAACGCCAGCATGGCCTCGGCGCTGCCGTCCACCGACCCGTTCCACGGCATGAACAAGCCGCTGCCGCTGGTCGAGCGCATGATCAAGGACGGCTATACCGGCCGAAAGGGCAAGGGCGGATTCTATCGGCTCAACCGCGAAAAAGGCAAGCTGAAGGAAGCCCTCGATCTCGCCACAGGCGACTATCGCGCGCAAAAAAAGCCGCGTGTCGACGCGGTGACTGACGCGGGAAAAAATCTGCAAAAACTCTTCACCCATGACAGCGAGCACGGTCGCTACGCCTGGGATGTGGTGCGCAAGACCCTGACCTATGCGGCAGCGCTGGTCGGCGACGCGGCCGACGACATTTTCTCCATCGATGAGGCCATGCGCCTCGGCTATGCCTGGAAATGGGGCCCGTTCGAACTGCTCGACAAGATCGGCGTCGACTGGTTCGTCGCGAAACTGGAGGAGGCCGGCGGACTCGTGCCGCCGATCCTGCAAGCTGCGCGCGGAAAGACTTTTTATCGCATCCAGGACGGCAAGCGCCAGGCTCTGACCCTCTCCGGCGACTATGTCACGCTGGAGCGCCGCGAGGGCGTGCTGCTGCTCGCGGACGTAAAACTCACGCAAAAGCCGGTCCTGAAAAACGGCTCGGCTTCGGTGTGGGACATTGGCGACGGCGTGCTGTGTTTCGAGTTCACCAGCATCATGAACTCGCTCGACGCCGACATCGTCATGCTCTTGAACCAGACCGTCCAGCTTGTGCAATCCAAGTACAAGGCGCTGGTCATCTACAACGAGGGAACCAATTTCACGGTTGGCGCCAATCTCGGCCTCGCCCTGTTCGCGGCGAACATCGCGGCCTGGACCGAAATCGAGCAACTCGTCGGACTCGGCCAGTTCGCCTACAAAGGCCTGAAATATGCGCCGTTCCCGGTGGTCGGCGCGCCCTCCGGCATGGCGCTCGGCGGCGGCTGCGAAATCCTGCTGCATTGCTCGGCGATCCAGGCCCATGCCGAGTCCTATATCGGCTTGGTCGAGGTCGGCGTCGGGCTGATCCCCGCCTGGGGCGGCTGCAAGGAATTGTTGGCGCGCTGGCAGGCCAATCCGAAAATGCCTCGGGGGCCGATGCCGTCTGTCGCGCAGGTGTTCGAAAACATCAGCACGGCGAAAGTGGCGAAGTCCGCGGCGGAAGCGCGCGAAATGCAAATCCTGCGCGACGGCGACGGCATCACCATGAACCGCGACCGGCTGCTGTTTGACGCCAAGGCCAAGGCGCTCGCAATGGTGGCAAACTACCAACCGCCGGCGCCGCCAACCTACCGCCTCCCGGGCCTCTCCGGAAAACTGGCGCTGAACATGGCGGTCGACGGTTTCGCCAAAATCGGCAAGGCGACCAAGCATGATGTGGTCGTCTCCGCCGTGCTCGCCGACATTCTGACCGGCGGCGACGTCGAATATTTCGACGAGCTCAGCGAGGACAAGCTGCTCGAACTCGAACGGAAGAACTTCATGCGCCTGGTGCGCCATCCCGACAGCATGGCCCGGGTCGAGCACATGCTCGAAACCGGCAAGCCGCTCCGCAACTGAACCGCAGGGAGATTCTTTATGCCCGCCTACAAGGCTCCGCTGCGCGACATGCGCTACGCCCTCTATGACGTGATGGGCTATGACGATCTGACGAAACTGCCGGGCTACGAGGATTTCGATCGGGACACGGTGGACGCCGTGCTCGAGGAAGCCGCGAAACTCTGCGAAGAGGTGTTGGCGCCGCTCAACAGCTCCGGCGACGCCGAGGGCTGCCATTACGAAAACGGCGTGGTCCGCACCCCCAAAGGTTTTAAGGAAGCCTACGACACATTCCGCGACGGCGGCTGGACCTCGCTCGCCTGCGCGCCCCAATATGGCGGCCAGGGCATGCCGGTTTCGGTGAACGCCCTGGTCGAGGAAATGATCTGTTCCTCCAACCTGTCCTTCGGCATGTATCCCGGCCTGTCCCACGGCGCTTACAAGGCGCTGCACGCCTTCGGCTCCAAGGACTTGCAGGACGCCTATCTGCCAAAAATGGTGGACGGCACATGGTCGGGCACCATGTGCATGACCGAGCCGCATTGCGGCACCGATCTCGGCCAGATGCGCACCAAGGCCGTTCCGCAGGAGGATGGCTCCTTCCGCCTCACCGGCACGAAAATCTTCATCTCGGCCGGCGAGCACGACCTGACCGAAAACATCGTCCATCTGGTGCTGGCGAAAATCCCCGGCGGTCCCAAGGGCACCAAGGGCGTCAGCCTGTTCCTCGTGCCGAAATTCCTGCCGGACGCGCAGGGGCGTCCCGGCGAACGCAATGGCGTGCGCTGCGGCTCCATCGAGCACAAGATGGGCATCAAGGCCTCGTCCACCTGCGTGATGAATTTCGACGACGCCAAGGGTTTCCTCGTCGGCGAGGAACACAAGGGCATGAAAGCGATGTTCACCATGATGAACACGGCGCGCCTGGGCGTCGGCGTGCAGGGCCTCGGCCTCGCCGAGGCCTCCTACCAAGGCGCCGTAGCCTATGCCAAGGACCGCTTGCAGGGCCGCGCGCTCTCGGGCGCGAAATTTTTGGAGAAGGCCGCCGATCCCATCATCGTCCATCCCGACGTGCGCCGCATGCTGCTGACGCAACGCGCCTATATCGAGGGCTGCCGCGCGCTGGGCATGTGGACGGCGAAATCCATCGACACCTATCGCATGCACCCCGATCCGGCGGAGCGAACCAAGGCCGATGATTTCGTCGCGGTGATCACGCCGGTGATCAAGGCCTTTTTCACCGATATGGGGTTCGAGGCGACCAATATCGGCGTGCAGGTTTTTGGCGGCCACGGCTACATCCGCGACAACGGCATGGAGCAGTTTGTCCGCGACGCCCGCATCACCCAAATCTACGAAGGCGCGAACGGCATCCAGGGTCTCGACCTGATCGGGCGCAAAATGGCGGCGCATGCCGGGCGCTATTTGCGCACCGTGTTCCACCCGATCTCCGAATATGTCGAGGCCAACAAGGCGAAACCGGAACTGGCGGATTTCGTCGGCCCCTTGCAAAAGGCGTTCGGGCGTTTGCAGCAGGCGACCATGCATGTGGCGCGCGCCTCGATGGCGCGTCCCGACGAGGCCGGCGCGGCCTCGACCGATTATCTGCGGCTGTTCGCCTTGACCGTGCTCGCCTTCATGTGGGCGCGCATGGCGGAAATCAGCCTGCCGCACGCCGACAGCGACCCGTTCCACAAGGCGAAAGTCATGACGGCGCGGTTTTACATGGAGCGGCTGCTGCCGCAGACCGGCGCGCTGTTTTCCACGATCAGCGCCGGCTCGAAAACCATGATGGCGTTCGAGGAAGCGGCGTTCTGACGGACCGTCCGTGAAGCGCCCGCTCTGTTCCCTCGCCCCGCTTTAGCGGGGAGAGGGCTAGGGTGAGGGGCAGGGGCGTTGGCTTCAATGTCGTCAGGACAGCCGCCTCCATTGGCCCTGGGGACAGCGAGGATCGCAACCATAGCCCGTCTTTGGACGGGCGTCTGACGACGCCCTATGCCCCTCACCCAAACCGCAACATTGGAGAACATCAATTGGCGCCCTGGTTGCGATTGCTGAAAATGGCCCTTGGCGCCCCGTTCCGCCCCAAACTGGGGTGGCGCGACGAGTCCGTCCTGACCTTTCGCGTCTGGCCGAACGATCTCGACATCAACCTGCACATGAACAACGCCCGCTATCTCGCGGTGATGGACATCGGCCGGTTCGACCTCGCCTTGCGCTGCGGTTTTGCCGGCTTGGTTTGGCGGGAAAAGCTGAAACCCGTGGTGGCCAGCGCCATGGTGCGGTTTCGCCGCTCGCTGGCGCCGCTGCAAAAATTCACCCTGCGCAGCCGGGTCATCGGCTGGGATTCGAAATGGCTGTTCATCGAACATCGCATCGAGAGCGAGGGCGACCTTTATTGCCAGGCGGTGGTCAAGGCGCTGCTGCTCGGACGCGAGGGCGGCCTGCCCACGGCCGCCCTGCTGCGCGCCATATCGGCGGAGGCGCCGGAATCCGAAGTGCCGGATTGGCTCGCCCATTGGATCGCCGCCGAAGCGGGAGCGCGCGGCTGAATTGTTTTTTTGGAAGGCGTCCCAAGAACGACGCCAAATTGGGAGGAAGAGATGAAAAGAATTGCCTTGGTCGCCATCGCCATGTCCGTCGCCGCCCCGGCTCTGGCCGGCGACATTTTGGGCGAATGGAAGCGCGCCGACGGCCGTTCGCGCATTCGCATGGCCAATTGCGGCGGCGCTGTCTGCGGCACCATCACCTGGCTGCGCGACGCCAATTCGCCCGCCCATGTGGGACAGCAGGTGTTTTTCGGGCTGCAACGGACCGGAGAGGGCTGGAGCGGTTCGGCGTTCAATCCCGAGGACGGCAAGACCTATGACGGCAAGGTCAGCGTGTCCGGCGCGGCGATGACGACCCAGGGCTGCGCGTTGGGCGGCATGATCTGCAAGTCGGCGCAGTGGACGCGGGTGAACTGACCTGTTTCAATGCCGCGCGCGCCCGAAGCGGCGCGGCGGAGGCTTTCATGCGCAAGACCTTGGCGCTTGCGGCGAGCATTTGGTGTTTGGCGTCGCCCGCATGCGCGCAGCCGAACGCCGCGCAAGCGCCAAATCCAGGGCTGGATGGCGAAATTAAGATCGTGCTGAGCGATGGCGCCGAGTCCTACATCCGCGCCTCCACCTGCGACCTGCTGGGCCTGGGCTCCGACGAGCGGGAGACGAAGGGCCGCTTGTTCTACAGCAACAACGACAGGCTCGAGCACCGTTTAGACGTTGTGGACGGGGGCAAGCATGTCGTCCTCGGCCTGTTCGATCTCGACAGCCGCCTGCGCTGTTTCTACCTGACGGATGCTTCCGCCGTGCTCGCGCGCGCCGTTTGCGGAACGACCCGGGAGAACGCCCAGGTCGTGACCGACAAGAAGGCGGCGCGCGCGTTCCAGCGCGAACTCGGCCTTTGGCGCAAGACACTGGGCGAGGGGCGTTAGAGCCCGTTCGGCGAACGCTCGAATATGGATATTATCTATATATAACAATATAGTAGCCCTCACCCAGAGGAGCCCGCGTCAGCGGGCGTCTCGAAGGGCGGGGGCACGGCGCTTTCAGCGCATCCGCTTCCCGCGAAAATGCTCGCGCGCCACAACCTGCAACGCGCAGGATTCGACAAGCGGCGCGCCAGCCCCCACATTGGCGGCGACGATTCGCAAAAGGCCGCCGTGTCCGATCCCTATGACGATTTTCCGGGCTATGAGCCCGTCGCGCCGCGCGCCGGCGGCATTGCCGCGCGCGCGCTCGCCGCGCTGAGCCCCGCGCCGGATTTCATCTCCGCCCTCAACCCCGAACAGCGCGAGGCCGTTGAAACCACGGAAGGTCCGGTTCTCGTGCTCGCCGGCGCCGGCACCGGAAAAACCCGCGTGCTGACCTCGCGCATCGCCCATATTCTCGCGCAAGGCCAGGCGCGCCCGCACCAGATTCTCGCCGTCACCTTCACCAACAAGGCGGCGCGCGAGATGAAGGAGCGCATAGCCGCCCTGATCGGGCCGAGCGCCGAGGGCATGGGCTGGCTCGGCACGTTTCACGCGATTTCCACAAAAATCCTGCGCCGCCACGCCGAACTCGCCGGTCTCAAGAGCAATTTCACCATTCTCGACACCGACGACCAGATGCGCCTGCTCAAGCAGATCTTGCGGGCCGAAAACATTGACGAAAAGCGCTGGACGGCGCGCACCATCGCCTATCTCATCGACAATTGGAAAAACCGCGGCCTCGCGCCCAAAAACGTGCCCGCCGGCGAGGCGCAGGCCTTTGCCAATGGCAAGGGCGGCGCGATCTATGCGCTCTATCAGGAGCGCCTCAAAATCCTCAACGCCGCCGATTTCGGCGACCTGCTCCTGGAGACGCTGAAAATTTTCCGCGAGAATCCGGACGTTCTCAAGGATTATCAGCAGCGCTTCAAATATATCCTGGTCGACGAATATCAGGACACCAACGCTGTCCAATATCTCTGGCTGCGGCTGCTGGCGCAGCGAACCGACGGCGGCAAGCCCAATCTCTGTTGCGTGGGCGACGACGACCAGTCGATCTATGGCTGGCGCGGCGCCGACGTCGACAATATTTTGCGCTTCGAAAAGGATTTTCCCGGCGCGAAAGTGATCCGCCTGGAGCGCAATTACCGCTCGACCGGCCATATTCTGGCGGCGGCCGCCCATCTCATCGCCCACAACACCGATCGCCTCGGCAAGACCCTGTTCACCGATGGCGAGGACGGGGAAAAGCCGCAGGTCTCGGGCGTCTGGGATTCCGAGGAAGAAGCCCGCGTCATAGGCGAAGAAATCGAGCAGCTGCAGCGCCAAAACCATTCGCTCGACGAAGTCGCCATTCTGGTGCGCGCCTCCTTCCAGATGCGCGAGTTCGAAGAGCGGTTCATCACCTTGGGCCTGCCCTATAAGGTGATCGGCGGCCCGCGTTTTTATGAGCGCCTGGAAATCCGCGACGCGCTGGCCTATCTGCGCTGCACCGCGCAGCCCGCCGACGACCTCGCCTTCGAGCGCATCGTCAACACGCCCAAACGCGGCCTCGGCGAGGCCAGCCTGCAGATCGTCCACGATTACGCCCGCCGCCAGCAGATTCCGCTGATGCAGGCGGCCCGCGTGCTGGTCGAAACCGAGGAGCTCAAGGCCAAGCAGCGCTCGACCCTACGGGCGCTCCTCAAAGATTTCGAGCGCTGGGCGAGCGAAATCGGCCAGACGCCGCATCACGAACTTGCGGAAAAAATCCTCGAGGAATCCGGCTACACCGATCACTGGAAGCAAGAAAAGAGCGCCGAAGCCGAGGGCCGCCTGGAAAATTTGAAGGAACTCGTCAGGTCGATGGAGGAATTTCCCGACCTCGGCGCCTTCCTCGAACATGTCTCGCTGGTAATGGACGCCGACAATGCCGATGGCGGGGCGCGCGTCTCGATCATGACTCTGCACGGCGCCAAAGGTCTCGAATTCGAAACCGTTTTCCTCCCCGGCTGGGAGGAGGGCCTTTTTCCCCACCAGCGCAGCCTCGACGAGAACGGCCGCGCCGGGCTGGAGGAGGAGCGCCGCCTGGCCTATGTCGGCGTCACCCGCGCCCGGCGCCGCGCCAAAATTTATTTCGCGACCAATCGCCGCATCCACGGCCTGTGGCAGACAACAACCCCCTCGCGTTTTTTGGACGACCTCCCCGCCGCCCATGTGCAGGTGACGGAAAACCGCGGCAGCGGCTCCGGCTATGGCGCCTATGCGCAGTCGCGTTTCGCCAATATGGACGCGTTTGGCTCGCGTTACGACACGCCCGGCTGGAAACGCGCGCAGAAAAACGGCCCCGGCGGGCGCGGGCCGCTGACCATCGAAGGCGAGGTTTTAAGCCGGTCCACGCCGACAGGCGCCTTCGCGCCGGGCGATCGCGTCTTCCACCAGAAATTCGGCCCGGGTTCCGTCGCTGCGGTCGACGCCTCGAAATTGACCATCGATTTTGATAAAGCTGGACGCAAACTGGTGCTCGACTCCTTCGTCGAGAAAACAAGCAAGTGATTTATGCGCGATTTGCTCACTTATCTCGGCATTGGCCTGATTCTCGTGCTGACCGCGCTGCTCGGCGCGCCCTATGTGATCGATTTCGACGCGCATCGCGGGCGTTTCGCCGAGGAAATCTCGAAAGCTCTGGGGTCGCAGGCGCAACTTGACGGCCCCATCGAGTTCCGCGTCCTGCCCACCCCCTATTTTTCAGCGCAAAAACTGTCGCTGAAGGGGCCGCTGGGCGTTCTCAAGGCGGACAAAGCCGATTTCGAATTGTCGCTGCCCGCCCTGATCCAGGGCAATATGACGTTTACCCGCGCCGAACTGTCCCACTTTGCGCTCGAGGTCGATGGCGACCAGCTGCGCAAGCCCAACGCCTCCGTCCGCTTCGACGATCTGACCCTGCGCGACGGAATTTTGCGCGTGCTGCATGCGGGCAAACCGTTCATCTCGCTCGACCATGTCGATCTCTCCGGCCGCCTCGCCGGCGGCGAAGGCCCGTTTGACGCGCGCGGCGTGTTTCGCGCAAAGGATCGCAACGTCAGCTACAGCTTGAGCAGCGACCATTTTGCCGGATCGCGCCTGCCCATAAAACTGTCGCTCGGCAGCGAAAATCTCGGCAATTTCTCCTTCGATGGCGCGCTCGACCTCGGCGGCGGCCTTTCCTTCGATGGCAAAGTGTTGGGCGAAGGCGCGGCGGCGGACGGGCCGTGGCGGCTGGAAGGCGATGTCCTCGCCAAACCCGAAGCCGTCAAGCTGGACAAGGCGGCGCTGCATCTGGGCGAAGGCGTCCAGGCCATGCATTTTGCCGGCGGCGCCGATTACGGCGTCGATCATGGCGCGCTGACGGTCGATTTTTCAGGAGCGCATCTCGACGGCGCCTGGGCCGATGTCGGGGCCGGCCTTCTGGCGCGCGCCATGGACCGCGCCGCGCCGACGGTTTTGCGGGCGCAACTCGACTCGCTGAACTGGCGGGGAACGTGGAGCCGCGTGAAACTGGCGCGCGACGCCGGCGGTCCCCTGAAAATCGCGGCGGAGGGCGCCGGCGGCGCCCGTTTCGACATGGCCGTCACCCGCGAGGGCTCGCGAAACTGGCGCGGCAAGGGCGATTTTTCGACCGTCGACTATCCCGTCTTCGCCGCCGATGTCGGCGCGCCGGCCTTGCCGTTCCGCCAGATCGTCGTGGGCGGCCTGTTCAATTTTTCCGGCGGCGCATTGGCGCTTTCCAATGCCGCGGTCACGCTCGACCGCACGAAATTCACCGGCGACGCCGCCTGGACCCCGGCAACCAAAGAGTCGCGGGCAAAACTCACCGCGAAACTGGCGGCAAGCGCGCTCGATCTCGCCAGCGTTCCCGACTATGGCGCCGCGCTGGGCGAGTCCGATCTCGACCTCACCCTCGACGCGCAGACCGCCGGCAAAAGCGAGGGAAAACTCAGCCTGCGCCTGCTGCGCGAAAAAGGGTTTTCGCGGCTGGAGCGGCTTGAGGGCAAAAACCTCGCCGGCGCCGACGTGACCGCCTCGGGCGAATGGAAGGACAAATTTTCCGGGCTGAAGGGGACGGTTCGCCTCAAGGCTGGCGAGCTCCAGGATTTCGCCACGCTGCTGGCGCGCCTTGCGCCCAACGACACAACCCGGCTCGTGGCGTCTCGCGCGAAAATCCTGTCGCCGGCTGTGTTCAACGCCAAGGCGGAGCAGGGGGCATATGCCTTCGACGGACAGGCGGCGGCGACGAAATTTTCGGCGAGCCTGGACGACAGGGGCCTGGCGCTGGATGTGTCCGCGCCGGAAGCGTTCGATCTGCTGGCGCAATTGGGCGCGCCGCCGCTGCTGTCGCCGCAAAAGCTCGGTCCCGGTCAGATTTCCGTGCAGACGCAAGCCCAGGGCGCCCGCCGCACGGTCACCGGCAGGGCGGCGCTGGGCAAAATTAACGGCCAGTTCGACGGCGCTTTTCGCGACGGCGCTGTGGACGGGCGCTTGTCGCTGTCAGGCGATCCCTCCAGCCTGATCGGCGGGCCCGCCGGAAACGGCAAGATCGACGGCGAGGTGGAATCGCGTGACGGCCGCATCACCTTGAGCAAAATCCTTGGCGAGCGCGGCGACTCCCATTTCACCGGGCAGTTGAGCCTGTCCTCGGATGGGGTGAGCGGCGAGCTGGATGTCGACAAATTCTCCGCCCCGGCCTTTTTGGCCCTGAGCCTCGGTCCGCCCGCACCAGCCAAACCCGGCGCGTTCTGGCCGAGCCTATCCTTCGCTCCCGTGGTGATCGACCCGCCCCGCACGAAACTTCTCATTCATGCGGCCGATGTCGCGCCCTTCGGCGTTCCCGCCACCTTCCAGCTCAGCCTCGCGGCCAATGCGCTCAGCGTCGCCAATCTCGAGGCGGCGGTGAATGGCGGCAAGCTGCGCGGCGCGTTCGACTTGCGCCGGCAGGCGGGTCAGGCGACCTTTTCCGGCGAGTTTTCCGGCGAGGGCCTGGCGGTGAAAAACCCAGCCCTTTCCGCCACAGCGGCCGGACGGATCAAACTGGCGGGGTCCGGCGCGAGCATGGCGGCGCTGGTCGGCGCGCTCTCGGGAACCGGCTCGGCGAAACTCACCGATGCGATCGTGGCTGGCGCTGCGCCGGAAGCGCCTGCGCAAGTTTTGGACGCCCAGGCGGCGAGCGAAAAACCGTTCAACGCCAAGGACACGGTGCGCGATCTCGACAAGGCGCTCGCCGGCGGCGAATTGCGCCTTGGCGACGGCGAGGCGTCGCTGCGGCTGGCCAAGGGCGAACTGAAGATCGCGCGCGAGGGCGTCGCCTTCACCTACGATCTCAACGATCTCAGTTTTTCGCTTGATTCGTCGCTGCCGGATCGCCAGGGCGCATTGACCTGGTCGGGCGCCTGGGCGTCGCCGGTGCGAAAAGTCGAGGCGGCGCCGTTTGTGGCGGTGGCAGCGGCCAAGGCGCTGGAGCGCGAGCAGGCCCGCATCGCCCGCCAGCGCGAGGCTGACCGGCAGCGCAAGGCCGAGGTGGAGCGGCGCAAGCAGGAGGAGGCGCGCAAGCAGGCCGAAAAACTCCAGCCGCCGCCAGCGCCCGCGCAGTAAGAGAGTCTTAGAAATCCCATAGCCGGCTTTCGGCGGAGCGCGGCCTCTGCCACAATCCTCCCATAACGAAATTGGGAGGACTGCATGCGTGCTTTGGCTCTGGCTGCGGCAATGGTGGCGATGTCGGCGTTTTCGGCGTCAGCCCATGGCCCGACGCGCCAGAAAATCGTCGAGACCGTGGAGATCGACAAGCCCGTCGAAAAAGTCTGGGCGGTGATGGGGAATTTCGACGCTTTGTCCAAATGGCATCCGGTCGTCGCCTCCAGCGTCGCCGACAAGGGCAATGAGGTCGGCTCCGTGCGCCATCTCGTGCTGAAGGCGCCGGGCGATCCGAGTTTTGATGAGGTCTTGGACAAATACGACGCGGCGGGCCACAGCTACAAATACGAAATCCCCAAGGTCGATCCAAAAGTTCTGCCGGTGAACAATTACACCTCGACGATTACCGTGCTCGACAATGGCAAGGGCGGCTCGACCGTGGAATGGAAGGGGGCGTTCTATCGCGGCTACATGCTCAACGATCCCCCGGAAGAGCTGAACGACGAGAATTCGGTGAAAGCGGTGCGCGGCGTTTACCGCGCGGGATTGGACAATCTGAAAAAGATCGTCGAAGCCGCGCCGTAATGGTCGCGTCCGTGGACCGCCCTCGCCCTTCGAGACGGCCCCTGCCGGGGCCTCCTCAGAGGCTGTGACTTAATCTCTGTCCCTTCGCTTGTCTGATGAGTTGGGTGTGGGGACAACCAGCGTGCTTGCGGGGTCCCTCTTGTCAG
>NZ_JAOQNX010000026.1 GCF_025961575.1 Rhodoblastus acidophilus
GCGCCCGCCAGATTTCAGCACATGCACGATACCGCTGATCACGCGGAGATCATCAACCCGCTCCTTGCCGCGCGTGTCGGTCGGAAGATGAGGTTGGATCTTCGAAAACTGCTCGTCCGTGAGCCAGAACTGATCTCGATTCATGCCCGCTTCCTTTCGGAAGCCCTGAATCATAACCCGCCCTTCAGGCCAAGCGATTTATGGGTCCGGAGCCTAATTTCCGCGGGGCGCTGTCTAAACAAACGACGCCAGCTCTGCCTTCGAGCCGATGGCGCTCCTACCGGCTTGACTGTTGCCGTATCTCAGCAGTGCTCAAGGGGCTCGGCTCTTCCCGGCGGAGAGCGGAAGTTTGCCAAAGCGGCGGCCGATGACGGCGCTGGGCGGAAAGCGGTATTTTCCTGAAGGATAAGGCAGGACGGGGACGAAGAGGTCTCCAGCATCGAACGGACACTGAACTTCGTACAAATGTTCTATGCGCCGTACCATGGTTGGTTCGGTCGAGGCAGCGGGGATTACAATGCGGCATACAGTCGCATTTGATTAGTGATAATGTTCTGATCTCAACAGTCGATTTGTAAAAAAACCGTCACATAAATTTACGAATGGTTATCCATTGCGGAGGCGATGATGAACCATTTGTTTGTTGGTCTTGGCGGCACGGGCGGCTCTGTTCTGCGGCATCTGCGCAAGTCGCTTTATCTCTACGAACGCGCCTCCGGTGATCAAAAGCTCGCTGTAGACTACCTGTTCGTCGACTCAGACCCGAAATCGTTCCGTGACGACGATCCGAGGTGGACGGTGCTGGGCAAATCGCTCGTCCTGCCCGAGCGGAGCCGATTGCCGATCGAGCAGGCTGATCTGCGTACCGTTGTTCGTGACCTGCAAGGCTACTCCCGGCTTAGACCCTGGCTTGGCGACCGTGAGGCGTGGGGCGCGATTCTTAACGGGTTGAATGTCGATTCCGCCGGCGGCCAGATGCGCCGCCTTGGTCGTTTTCTTTTCACGATGTCAGTTGAACGCTTCTGCAATCAAGTCCAAACGCTCGTTGCCGACTTGCAGAACAAGACGTCCAGCAACGCCACCACAATTCACATTTTCTGTGGGCTTGCGGGAGGGACTGGCTCCGGTGCAATCATCGACGCCATTGCGCAAATTCGTCGCATGTATCCCGATGCGGCAAGTCATCGGATCATGGCTTATGCGTATCTTCCTGACATGAATCCGCCGCCAAAGTGGAAGGGACGTAACTATTTTGCGAACGCCTATGCGGCGCTTTTGGAGTTGAATGCTTTGTCGGCAGGCGCTTGGACGCCCTTCGATATCTATACTGGTGCCGAAGGGAAAAGGCACAACATTTGGTTCAACGGCTGTTACGTCTTCAGCGATCTTAACGATCAAGGATTTCGCGCCCGCCTTGACGATGGACACCAAGACATTTTGGAAATCCTCGCCGATTTTATCTTTCATAAGATCGTCGTCGCAGACCAAGTCGGATGGGACGATCTGCAACGTTTTGAAAACAGCGAGAACGGCGACGCCACGCCGGAAGCAGCTCCGGGGCAACACGTCGGCCAAAGGTCTCTCCGATTCCTCGGTTTCGGATTGAGGCGCCTCGCTTTTCCCGAAGAAGCTATCCGCGAAAGCCTCGCTTACGATTACGCCAACCAAGCGTACCTCCAACTTCTGCATAATCATTGGGACGACGGTCACGGATTTCTGGAAACGGCTCGGCCCGCCCTCGATTCCGCTTTTGTCGCGGACCCCAAGCAAAGCGACGAATGGAGGCTTTCGGACGAATATCTGCGACTTGAGCGGGCGATCGTCGAAACGCCGGATTCCAAGCGCTGGCAAGGCTTCGCTAAGGAATGGGAGGTTTTCGAAACCCATTTCATTGCGCTGGTCCAGCAGGGACCGGACAAGATGCAATGGCTCAACTCCCTGAAAACCATGTTCCAGGGTGCCTGGAACGAACAGTTCCGGCAGCATGGCGTCGCGAAATTCTTCGAGGTTAATGCGCGCGACCTCCCTGGCTTGGTCGCAGAAATCGTTAAACGCGTCGAAGCCAGTCTTTTCCAAAACTGGCGCGAGGGCGAAAAGGCTTTGTCGGAATGCGGTCGCATCGTCGAAGCGCTGATCGGCGATCTCGAGGCGCGGGCGGCGACTTACGACGAATTTATCCAAAAGCAGAACGCAAAGGCGCAGGAACAGCAGCGTCTTATAATGGAAATCGAGAATGAATGGGGACATTGGCTGCCTGGCGACCTGATGGGGAAGAGGCCGCGACTGATCCAACGCATGGGGCTTGCGTTGCGCGAGCAGAGCGTCGTTCGCACGCGTGCGGAAGCCGAGCGCTTCGCCAAGACTCTGAATCCGGGTCTGCGCGCGTCCCTGGATGAATTGCGCCGTCGCATCGCCGCCGCAGAAGCCAAGATCGGCAAGGAGGCGGAGGAGGCCCGTCGGATCGCCAAGGCGCGACGGCCCAAGGAAAAAGGAAAGGATGAGGAGCCGAGTTACGTTGCTCTGGTCGGCGATCCAAACATCGTCGAGACGGTTCGACGCAAACTCGTTCTGGACAAGGACGAACAGCGCGGCCAGACGGCCGCCGTCCGTTCGGCGATCATTGCCGCGCTCGGCTATCAACCGAATTTCGGCACGCTGTCTCTACGCCTTTCCGGTGCCGAAATTTCAAACACGATCGTCAAGACTTGCACGATCAACGTTGACGACACGCATCAACGGCTGATCGAAGATCGTAATGAAAAGGTCATCGGCGTTTCGATCATCGAAAAACTGCAACAGGAGTGGGGCGAAGCCCCTGAAGCTCTGGCGCGTCAGGCCACTCGCCTCGCTAATAGCGCCACCCGCTTTGTCGTTTTCGACAATACCGAGCGCGACCGGAACTTTCTCGGCCGGGTGAACGAGCAGCGCGCCAAGGAAAGTTTCGCCGTGATGATGCCCATGCCGGCGAACCAGCTCGACTATGTGACCAAGCTGCAAACCGCGTTCAAGGGTGCAAAGGCGGGAACGGTCAATATTCTGCCGACGAAGGGGCGCAATTCCGAAATTTCGCTCGTCAGTCTGGTCAATCTGTTTCCGTTGCGGTTCGTTCGCCTGGTCGGTTCGCTCCGGCAGGAATATGAGAAACGCCTCGCCGAAAGCGGCGCGCGCGCTTCGCTCGAAATTCATTCCGAAGGCGACGGCGCGCAGCTTCCAGAGCTTTTCGTTCCTGGCGGCCAAGCGCTTTGGAAAAAGGCGCGCACTCTGCTGCTCCTGGCGAAAGCGGCTGGTTCGATCGTCGAAGTCCGTAACGCGGCGACGGGAAAAGTTTCCCAAGTTCTCAACACGCTCGATCGCGATGGAATGATCGAACCTCTCCCGCTAGGAAGCGACCTCATCGATATCTCGCAAACGCTCGACGAAAGCCAGATTATCGCACTTCAGGGCGAAGTAGAGCGTGCGTTGCGCGACGGCAAGTGTCTGTCGAATGAGGATCGCCAAGGCGCGCTGACAGCGATGAGCGCTGTCGAAGGGCAAATGGCGGAGCGACGCGGCGGCGACATCACCGATCCCGCCGTCGCCGAATGGCGCGATGCGCGAAAGAAGGCGATGGCCGTGCTGCGAAGGGAGGAAACGGTATGAATGACAAATCGGCTCTCAGCGGTCGCTGCACGAACATCCCCGACATGTGTTCCCTAGCGAAGGCCGGAACGCCGCAGGAAATGGCGGGTCCCGACGCTCGCTGTTCGGAATGCGGTTCACCGTTGATGATTGTCAGTGGCCCGAAACGCGGAATTCCCGCCGCCGTTCCTGTTACGGTGGTCGTCGCGCTCCTGAGCCTCGGCGGCTTTGGCGCTTGGCGCTGGGTTTCCGCCACCGCAGACACTTTCAATAATGGCGTTGCTATAGGTGGAGCCATCGTCGGAGCCGGCCAAAAGATCATCGGATCCGGTCAGGATGCGCAACAACCGCCTGGTTCCTCCGTGCAAACACCCCAATCGTCTCAAAATTTGTCCGAAGACAAGAATCGTTCGTCTGGAAACATAGTGGCGACGCCCGCCGTACCTGGCGCGCAATGCGTTCGTCTGTCCTCCTATCTGGTGCGCTTGAGCGGATCGAATACCGTTGGCGGCGAACTCGCGCCCAATCTCGCGGAAGCCTGGCTTGCTTCCAAGAGCGTTTCGAACATAACCAAGCAACAGTGCGCGGATGAATCGGGTCGCGCCATTCCCGAGTTTGTCGTCAGCGGCCGGTTGAACGGAGCGCCCGTCGGGGTCGAAATCAAGGCGCACGGCACGGGCACCGGGGTGACGGCCCTGGCTCAAGGCGACGCCGACATCTGGATGGCGTCGGCGCAGGTCACGGACGCGCAATTGGAGACGCTCGCTGCTGTCGGCGTTCAACGAGGCGGCGATTCGGAAAACATCGTCGGGTTGGATGGAATCGCCATCGTCACAAGCCCGGCCAACCCCGTTTCCGCATTGAGCAAGGCGCAGATCAGGGCGATCTTTGTCGGTCAGATTAAGGACTGGCGCGAGGTCGGCGGGACGCCCGGCGCCATTCATCTGTACGCGCGAGACAAGGCATCAGGCACAAGAAAGACCTTCGACGAAATGGTGCTCGGGAGCGGCGTGTCGATGTCGCCCCTATTCGGCGCCAAGCCTCAAGGCTATGATGACAATGCCGATTTGTCGCGCGACGTGTCCAGCGATGCGCAAGGCATCGGTTTCGTTGGCATGGGCTATGTGAAGCCCGCCAAGGCGGTTGCCATCGGCGACGGCAGGCTGACCCCAGTCGAACCCACTCGTTTCACGGTGCAAAAGGAAAGTTATCCGCTTGCGCGGCGGCTTTATCTTTATACGTCACGTCTGAGCAGCGCGGATTCGCTTGAATTCGTAAAATACGCGCTCGGCGACGGTCAGAAGAACGCCAACTCGCGAGACACCACGCCATTGAAGCCCGAAATTTATTGGCCTCCGCGCGAAACGGTCAATTGCGAGCTGAGCGACCAGTGGAAGGGCGACCGCGAAGAATTTTGCCGATTGCGCGCTCGCGCCGGAGAAATTTCGTCGAGCTTCACTTTCGATACGGCGTCGTCAAAGCTAGACAAACTGGCGCGGGCGAATGTGCTACGCGTTGCCGAAATCCTTCGCCGCATGCCGTCGTCGCAAGTCGTGCTCGTGGGGTTTGCCGACAGCCGGGGCACGCGCCCCAACAAATGCGCTCTATCCCAAAAACGTGCGGAATCCGTCTCGGACGAGTTCGTCAACTTGGGCTTCAGCAATATCAAGTCGCGAGGCCTCTGCGACGAACTGCCTATCCGAGATGATCTGGGCGAAGATTTCGAACACAATCGTCGCGTCGATGTTTTTGTGTACCGATGAGCGGAAGCTGGTGCTGGCTAGAACCCTGATCTGCGAGGCGAAGGCGTCATCTGTAGTCAAAACGCATGGAGTGACCGGCCGCATTTTCGGGCATTACTGTCTTTGTCGCCGCCATCGCCAATGACGTATCGGGTCGAGACGAGTCATTCCCGGACATCGTCGGGAAGGTCGGGAATGAGCCGGTTGTCGCCACTCTATCCGGCGGCCAGGGGTGGGGTGGCCGAAAAGAATCCTTTCAAGCAGTCCCGGCTTGCAGCACTCGCACGCGGCGCTGGACGACGGAGTGGACCCCGCCAGCGATTCGGCGGAGGGAGAGCGCCGGTCGCCCCTCATGCTGATGGACGGTCGAGAGGTCAAGCAGGGCGTGCGACGGAGCGGCGTGGCTGGGCCTTGGCGCGGCTGTCGGGGCGCGTGGGCGGGTTTCGCAGGCGGTCGAGAGGTCGAACCGAAGCATGACGAACGAACGCCGAGCCACTTTTTTCTCAACGGTGCTTCTCAGGTGCTGCCCATTTCCGAATTTTGGGAAGCTCCCGCTTCAGGGACCAGCCGGAGTCCCTAGAGAAATGTGGTGAGCGCGCTGGGACTCGAACCTAGGACCCTCTGATTAAAAGTTACGTGATAGCATCTTTCACAAGATAACACGGGGCAACATTTTTTCGACGAAAGCCTTACAAACCCTATGATTACAGCGCTTTTCATGGTACATAATGCAACACAAGAAAAGACACATTAACACCCCTCCTTTGTTGCCCTGGTGTTGCCCCGATGAAAAACGCCTCCGCTCAGAAAGTCAATTTGACTGACCGCTTCCTGCGAGCGCTCCGCCCTGCCCCGAAAGGTCAGCGTCTCGATATCTGGGACGCCGGTCTTCCGAATTTCGGTGTCCGCGTCACCGACGCCACTGACGACAAGGGAAGAGCGAGCCAAGTCTCGTTCATCGTGATGAGGCGCATCGGCCGAGCCGGAAATCCAGTTCGCCGCGTTGTTGGCGAATGGCGCCTTGTCGGTGACAAGCCAATGATGACGTTGGCTGAGGCCCGCGACAAAGCGCGTGCGGCAATCGAAGACATGAAAGCCGGAATTGACCCCACCGAGCGACGGCAAGCCGAACTGCGCGCTATCGAACGCGCAAAGGAGAACAGTTTCTCGATCGTCGCCGAGGCCTTCATTACTGAGCATGTGTCGGGGCTGCGATCCGGAGACGAGGTAACAGCGACCATCCGCCGTGAACTGATCAACGCGAAGGTGAAAACCGATGACGAGCCGGCATTCGAGGGCTGGGGAAGAAGGCCGGTCACTTCGATTTCACGCCGGGATGTAATCGAGCGCATCCGCGCGATTAAGAAGGGTCGACCGGCGCAGGCGCGCTTGGTCTTGGCATACGTCCGCAAGCTCTTCAATTGGGCGGTTGCTCAGGAAATCTATGGTCTCGAATCGTCACCGTGCGACAAGATCGCCGTGAAGGACCTTATCGGCAAGCCGACGATTCGCGATCGCACTTTGGACCCGGAGGAGGTTCGCGCGCTGTGGGCGGTCACGGATTGGAGCAACGAGGCACCGGGCCCTATCGGGTATCCATTTGCTCCGTTCGTGCGCCTGCTGTTGTTGACCGGCCAGCGCCTCCGTGAAGTTGCAGAAGCGCGCTGGCGCGAATTCGACCTAGATGCGGGAATCTGGATCATTCCTGCCGATCGAATGAAAGGCGGCGCCGCTCATGAAGTCCCGTTGCCCCCAATGGCAATTGAAATCCTGAGGTCCCTGCCCCGCGGCGACGCCGGCGATTTTGTTTTTTCGACCACCGGCGGCAAACGGCCGATCAGCGGATTTTCTAAGGCGAAGACGCGCCTCGACGGCGCGATTGCGCAGCATCGCCAGACCTCCGGAGCCGAGGAAATGCCGGACTGGCGCTTTCACGATTTGCGGAGGACGATGCGGACCGGACTGTCAGCGCTCCCGATTCCCAACTTGGTCGCCGAACTCGTTATCGCCCACGCCAAACCGGGCCTGCACAAAATTTATGATCTTCACGCCTACCGGGACGAAAAGCGGCACGCGTTGAAGCTATGGGAGGCGCGGCTTCTGGCGATTGTTAGCCCGGAACCTCCCAGCAACGTGGTCACTCTCTTCGAAGCGATAGCTCAATAATAATTTTTTAAAAAATGCCTTACACATACAATATTAGCATTGCTAACAGAAATACGGAATCGACACCCCTTATTCTAGATAAATACAACAAAGCAACACACCTTAAAGCGGAACGACTGAAACGGCTAAATGGCGGCTTTAAGTGAGTTGACTAAATCGATTAAAATGTGTAAGGGCGAAAAAATCGGCAAATTGACAGTCGACCCCAGGACGTCTAAAACGCCAAACATGCAGAAGCTGCGTTTTATGCAGCTTTTTGCTTTCTACAGACTAAAACTCGGACGCGAACAATAAGGACACCCCGCAGGCGCGAGCCTAGCGGGTTTTTTTGCGTCGTTTTCCCGGTCACCCCCCTCCCCCCAAGCCTGCCGCTACAGCGGTGGGCTTTTTTTTGGAGTCCCCAGGATGAACACCCAAGCCTCTCCCGCCCCACTTTTTGTGACGCCCGCCGATCTAGCGCGCATGCTGGCCATCTCGCCCTCGAAGGTCGGCGTCCTCATTCGCGAGGGGAAAATTCAAACGATTCAGGTCGGAAAGCGGCGTCGCGTTCCTTCGGAAGAGGTCCACCGCATTCTCGCGCAGGGAGTCTGACATGATGAAAATCCTCCGATTTTCCGATCTGAAAGCACGGGGCATCGTTGGCAATCGCGTGACCTTGTCGCGGTGGATCGCCCATCAAAATTTTCCGCGCGGCATCAAGTTATCCGAGCGTTCGGTTGGGTGGATTGAAAGTGAGATTGAAGCCTGGCTGAAACAACGAGCTGCGATGCGCGGTGCCGGCTCGGTGGAGGCGGCCTGAGCCATGGCCTTCGGCATGAGAAACCCCGCGCGGGCTGGGCGCGGGGCTCCGGAAATGTTGAGCAGTTTGGCGACGGCTAACACTTCGGAGAATAGCCATACCGCCTCCCAAATTCAAGAATTGGGTGCGCGGTCATGAGCAGCATCATCGCAATCCCTCGCGAATATCTGATCATTGAAGGCGGCTATTGTGACACCGCCGACCCGTCAGGCGGTGAATTCTTCGCGATTGTCCTTCACCTGAATGACGGTTCCGAGGCGATCATCTGGACGGGAGAATTCCGCCAAGACGCGCTGCGGGAAGCCGAAGAAATCGCGCTGCGCGACCGCATCCCTGTTTTCGACAGAACGGGGAGGCCTCAATGAGCGCAAGAGCCATCCCCGCGCCCACGGCAAAGCGGTTAGCAAAAATCCTGCCGATGCTGCTGAGCGACAACGATGCGGAGTTGTTGGCGACAGTGCGCGCGATCAGGTCGACGCTCGCCGGCGCCAACCTCGATGTTCACGACCTAGCGGCGAGAATTGAGAACGGCGGCAGCGGCTTCACGTTCCATGAATTCCACTGGACCGATCCTGCAGCAGCCCAGCGCGCAGCTAAAGCAACAGAAGAAAGAATGGATGCAGCTGAACGTGCCGCCGCTGAACGCGCCGCGGCACGTGCGGCGGCGGAGGAAGAGGCGCGCCGCCGCGCCGAAGCCGAGGCCGAGGAAGCAGCCAAGCGCAAGGCTGAACAAGCCGCCAAGCGCGCAGAAACGCTAGAGAAAAACAAGATTTTGCGAGCGCGATGCGAAGGGAAGGGCGACCGCGGGCCGACCTGGGAAGCGTTGCTGGGACAGAAGGATCGCATCGCGCTCATTCTCCAGTGGCTCGACTGGTTCCTCGGCATGGACATCACCGCTGACGAACGCGAGCGCGCTGCCGACCTGCGCCAGGCCGTGAAATTCGACCGGCTTGGCATGACACCAGAAGCCATTCGCAAATTCAATGGATGGACCACGAGGGTATTCAATCACCGCCGCAAGGCAGAATTTGCGAGGGCGGCCTTATGAACCAGCAGCTCACGCAAGCTGATCTCGACAGGCAGGCCCGTGAAGCCGCGGCGGATTGCCTAGCGCTGTGTGTCCATTACTGCGAGATGACCGTCGCGCATCTTCAGATTGCCGATGATCCCGGAGCCATCTGGGATTTGACCCACGCCGTCGACGCCATGCGCCGCGCTGTACGGGCATATAGCCCGATTCGCGAGGCGATGAAGCAGGGCGGCCACACCCCAGAGCCGGAGGCGAGCGAGTGACAGCAATGCACCGGCCGCTGACGCCTGCCCAAAGTCCGGCACAGCCGCCGGAACGCATCGCATCCTTCAAATCGGCGCGAGATTTCTGCGCCGCCTATGAGCCGCTGTCCTACGCCATAGAGCCAATCATCCGCTCTTCGAGCCTTTACACGCTCACCGCCAAAACCGGCAGCGGCAAGACGGCGCTGCTGATTTCAACTGCCCTGGCAGTCGCTACAGGACGGCCAGATATTCTGAACAAGGATGTCGAGCGTGGGCGCGTCGCCTATATCGCCGCCGAAAACCCCGACGATCTCCGCATGAGGATTATGGTTTCGGCATATCATCTCCACATCGACCTGGACGAACTCGCCGACGACCTTGTTATTCTCGACTATCGCGTTAAGCCGGAAGAATTGGTCAAGCGCATGAAGTGGCTGGCCGACATTCAACCCTTTGCGCTCGTCATTATCGATACACTCGCGGCGTTTTTCGACGGCGCCGACGCCAGTGACAACGTCGCCGGCGGCGAATTCATGCGGCGGTTGCGCCCCCTGTCGCATATCCCCGGCAAGCCCTCTGTCATCGTCGCGGCTCACCCCGTCAAGAACGCCAGCGATGACAATCTCATTCCTTACGGCGCCGGGGCCATCCTGAACGAGGTCGATGGAAACCTCTGCCTCACCTCTAAGGGCGGCATCGCCACTCTGCATTGGCAAGGCAAAATTCGCGGGCTGGATTTCAAACCGGCACATTTCCGCCTGGACATCGCCAGCAGCCCCGACGCTCTGGATTCCAAGGGCCGCGAAATCTCGTTGCCGATTTGCAGACCCGTCACTGAGGAGGCAAGCGAGGATCGGGAGCAAGCCGACATCAACGTCAACATCGCTTTGCTGCGCGCCATGATCGCCAACCCGACAGGATCACAGCGAGATTGGGGCGCCGCCATCGGCAAGGCGAAGAGCAACGTCAATGGCAGGCTGCAAACCCTCAAGAGGGAAAAACTCGTTGAGGACATCCTGGGCAAATGGCGGGTGACCGACAAGGGACAAAAAGCCGTCGAATGAGGCCCAGCAAAAGCGTTCAGGTCACCCTGAACGATCAGGCCAAAACGTTCAGGCGTTCAGGCAGAACGAAAGCCCTGAACGGACAACCCGCAATACTCTGATTTTCAAAGCGTTCACCCATGAACGCCAGCCTGAACAAAAGCCAAATCGTTCAGCGTTCACCCCCTTTCCCCTCCCTTAGGAGGGAAAGGGTGAACGATGGCCAGAACGATAAGACCGAACGAGTTTCACTCGGCAGAATTCTAGCCAAGAAACACGCGCCCCGCCCCGCTCTCTTGCGCCGCGATGCGGCCCGGTTCGCGATTCAATGGCGGCAAAAGCCCGAAAGCACGTGATACATGATAATGTGCTCCTGAATATTTATGTAATTGTTATATAACGTTATTTTATGTTGCTATTGGCGGAACAGCATTTATTGGGCAACATACGGGCAACGCGCGAAGTATTTTCGCAAGCATTGGAGCTTCCAAAAATGTCCGCCCTCGCCCTCGTTGAAACCGACCCGCCGACGCCTGACGCCATCGATGATTCTCTCGACGCCGCGGTCGCCGCCGCCACCACCGCGCTCGCTGCGACGAATGCTGAATTCCGCCGGCTTGAGGCCGAACGCCCTCGTCTCGAAAAACTTGTGGCCGACGAAAACGCCGTCATCGCTGAAATCGGCGAGATTGGTGCGCGCGAGATCGAAGCCGCTCGCCAATGGGCGCTTAATGCCTGCAACGGACCAGCGCCTCAGCCAGAATTTGAAGCGCGCCGTGATGCGCAGGAACGCTTGCTGGCCTCGCAAATGAAGGCCGCCGGCGCGGAACGTGCACTTTCCGATCTTGAGATTCAGCATGCAGAGCTTCACCAGAAGGGGCGCCAGCTTTCCGAAAAGCTTGATCTGGCGATCTTCAATCGGCTGATCGACGATTACGAGGTGGCCGTGGACGCCACGAAGAAGGCCTATGACGAGGCCCGGCTCAAAGGCGCGGACCTCCTGGGCATGCGACGGGCCATGTACGATCGCTGCGCCGCGATGCGCCAGGAAGGCAAGAGCGAGACGCTTGATCTCCATTTGATGCAGCGGCTTGAGAAACTCGAAGTGCCGCAGATCGACCAAATTGGAATCCCCTTCAACGGCGATGTCGAAGCGTCGACCGCCGCCAGCGCCGCCAGGATCAAGGAGTTTTTGGAGGCGGCGCGATGATCCGCCCCGAAGTGAAACCCTTCCTCGACGCGATGAAAACCGCGTCTGCTGACCTTTGCCGGCTCAGCAAAAGCACCACCATCAATCTGCAAGAACGCCTCGACGCCATTGAAGCCTTCCGCGTTGCGGGCCATGCGGCGCTGGATGAGATTGAAAAAGCCTTTGAACTCGATGCCGCCGAACCGCGATGGTTCCACCCCGATTACGCCAAAGCCGCCGGCGCGGCGCGTGATGAAGAACGCATCGCGGCTCTCGAGCGCGAACTGGCTGATTTGAAATTCCGCCACCGTGGCGACATCGCCGGCCTCGAAAAGACCCTTCGCCGCGGCGCGCCGACGATCCCCGCCGAACCCAATCAAAGCCCGTCCTGCGCCTCCGCAGTCCATTGGGATACCGAGTCCCGCGCTCGCTTCGGGAGATACTGAAATGCAGGAATTCAGCGTCTTCGCGCAATTGCGAAAAGTTGATGAGGACCAACGTCTCGTGATTGGCCAACTGGCGGCGGAAGTGCCCGACAAGTCGGGCGAAATCATGGATTACAACTCGTCCAAGCCATTCTTCCGCGATTGGTCGAGTTCGATTTTCAAGGCAACCGGCGGCAAGAGCGCTGGCAACGTGCGTTCGATGCACAACAAGATCGCCGCGGGCAAACTCGAAAAGATCGAGTTCGACGATGCGGCCCGGGCGATCAACGGTGTCGCGCGGATCATCGATAGCGAGGAATGGGAAAAAATCCGCACCGGCGTTTACACCGGATTTTCAATCGGCGGCTCCTACGTCAAACGCTGGCAAGACCCTGAAAATCCCGATTTGGTCCGATACACGGCGCGGCCGATCGAGGTCAGCATCGTTGATTGTCCCGCCATTCCGACTGCGGTGTTTGAGGTGGTCAAAGCGGGCGTCGCGGAGGTCCGAAAATTCAAGTCTGCGGAACTGCCGCCGCATCGGCAATTTGCGGTCGACCAGGCGATGGCGAAATTCGACGCCGCCAGGACGTCCTATGAAAAGGCGCTAGCGAAAGCCGAGATCAACAGGGTCGCGGACGTTCTGCGTGAGGACATAGCTAGCGCCAACGCGCTGGCGGAGATCAGGAAAGCCTTTGCCCGTCCGAGGAAGATTGGAGGATTTCAGTGAACATTCGCATGCTGCCCCCGACCGACGTGAGATATCAATCGCGAACTTTCTGCGGCCGCATCTACACCGGCGCACCCGGCGTCGCGATCGACGTTGTTGATTTCGACGCCGCCGAACTATCCGCCAACGGCTGGGTTTGGATCGCTCCGAGCGGCCCGACTTCATCGCGACCTGCGGGCGCGCTCGGCCCATATCCGGCCGCTCCTGGCGTGCATTTTTTTGACACCACCTTGAACGCGCTGATCGTCTTCGATGGCGCGACCTGGCGCAATCCGGCCACCGGCACCGCGGTGTGATTTCTATTCCGCGCGCCCATCCAACGCGCGAAGAGCGGCGGTGCCTCCTATCGGGTTGAGGCGCCGCGCTGCAATAACCGAGAAGGACCATGGCAGAGCGTCAAAAACGTCCCCGGAACTGGAAGCCTGGGCCAGCCTGCGCCGTCTGTATGCACCCAGATCGCGCCAGGATCGAACTGTTGCGTGCTGGCGGCGCTAGCTGCGAAAGCATTGCGAGGAAATTCGATCTGAGCCGCGATCAGGTTTGGCGCCACTGGCAAAAGCACGTTCCACCTGAGCGCAAGAGCGAATTGATTTGCGGCCCGGACGTGAAGGCCGAACAGTTAGCGGAACAAGCACATGAAAAGAGCATGGGCTTGCTCGACAGCTTTGATCACATGCGGGCGCGACTGTTCCGGTCGTTCGACGCCGCTTGTGACGCCGGCGACAGATCAGGCCAGGGCGTTATCGCGGGCCGCCTGCTGGAGGTGCTTCGCGAGATCGGCAAGTTGACGGGCGAAATTCGGCAACTTGCGCCAGGCGGCGTCAGCGTGACCAACAACATCGCAGTTTTGAGCAATCCGGCCGTGGCGGAATTACAAGCCGTCATTATTCGCGAACTCGCACCGTTCCCAGAGGCGCGCGCGGCCGTCATCACCGGGCTGCGGCAATTTGAGGGACGCGCCGCGCCGATGATTGAAGCCAAGAAAACCGAGGCCACCGATGCCCTCGCCGCAGAATGACCTTTCAATCTTCGGCCAATTTGCCGACGCGCTGGAAACCTCTTGGCGCGCGCGGGCGCTTCCGCATCAGATCGAGCCGGACGGCGATTGGACGATCTGGCTCATTTGCGCCGGGCGCGGGGCGGGGAAAACTCGGGCTGGCTCCGAGTGGATTTTGGAACAGGTTTCCGCCGGCCGGAGGCGCCTGGGGCTAATCGGACCGACCAGCGCGGACGTCCGGGACGTGATGATTGAGGGCGAGTCGGGAATTCTCGCTTGTGCGCCTGATTGGAATCGTCCGGTTTACGAGCCTTCCAAACGTCGTCTGACTTGGCCGAACGGGGCGATAGCGACGACCTACAGCGCCGAGGAAGGCCAGCGCTTGCGCGGCCCGCAACACGATGCTCTGTGGGCTGACGAACTGGCAGCGTGGACTGATGCGCAAATGACCTGGGACATGGCGCAGTTTGGTTTACGGCTTGGCGCCCGCCCGCGTGCCCTGGTCACCACCACGCCAAGACCGACGAAGCTGCTGCGAGACCTGATCGCACGAGAGGGCCGCGATGTCGTGATAACTCGCGCATCAACTCGCGACAACGCGGCGAATTTGGCGACGTCGTTTCTGGCGACCGTTGAAAATCAGTACGGCGGAACAAGACTTGGGCGTCAGGAGCTCGAGGGCGAGTTATTGACCGACGTGCCCGGCGCCTTGTGGTCGCTGGCCATGATTGAAGAGGCGCGCGTCCGGCGCGAAGATGTTCCCGAAATGCGCCGCATCGTTGTGGCGATCGATCCGGCCGTGACGAGCGGTGAGGACGCCGATGAGACAGGGATCATCGTAGCTGGCCTCGGCGTTGATGGCGTGGGTTATGTGCTGGAGGATCGCAGCGGGCGCTATTCTCCGACAGAATGGGCACGCGAGGCCGTTGCCGCCTACCACAAGCACCGCGCGGACCGGATCGTCGCCGAGACCAATCAGGGCGGAGAGCTCGTGCGCGCGACCGTCGAGGTGGTGGACGCCAATGTCGCCTACAAGGGCGTGCATGCCTCGCGCGGCAAATACACCCGTGCGGAGCCGGTAAGCGCTCTGTTCGAGCAACGCCGCGTCAAAATCGCCGGCGCATTTTCAAAGCTCGAAGACCAAATGACGACATTCCAGCCGGGCGCATCAAAATCGCCGGACCGGCTCGACGCCTGCGTCTACGCGCTGACTGAGCTCATGCTCAGCACCACGGGCGACGCAATAATCGAGTTCTACAGGCTCCAGGTCGAAACGAATGGTCGACCCGGCAAAGTCATCGAAGGCCAGGCGCAAACCCTCGTTCGCCTCGTGGCGCCGGAGGGCGTTTCGACAGTGCTCACGCTCTCGGGCGAATCCCTGAACATCCCTGAAGATCGGAAAATCATGGTCACGGCGGCAGACGCGGCGCCGCTGCTGGCGGCTGGATTCACACAAGAGGATCAATCATGACCGACGCAACCGTTGGGGCCATCAGCTTCCAGTTCAAAGCTGACGTCGGCGACTTGAAGAGCAAGCTGGCTGAAGCCAAGAACAACATCAAGGCCACGGCCGATGAAATGCGCTCCCGAATGGCGGAGGCCACGCGGGCATTTCTAGAATTCGGACGGGCATCTGAACAGACCACGGCAAAGATTCGCGCTCATGGTCAGGTCGTCGCTGACGTGGCGTGGAATTATGGACCTTGGTCCGGCCAGATGGTGGAGACATCGCGGATCATCGGAACCACGTTGGTGACGTCTCTTGCTCGCGCGAACCTTGCGGTGAAGGTGCTCGGCACTGCGATGTTGGGCGCCACCGCCGCGGGCGCCGCCATGGGCGCCATGGTGTTGATGTCACGAGATTCAATTGAAGAAATCGGAAAGCTCGAACAGACGGCAAAACTGGCGGGCGTCTCGCTCGCACAGTTACAGAACCTACAGCGCGCGGCGGTTGTCTCTGGCGGTACGCGTGATGACATGGCGACGGCGCTGAAAGGCATCTCCAAGGCGGCGAACGACGCCAGCCGTGATGAAAATGAATTCAGCAAAATCCTGGCCGCCAACGGTGTCGCGCTCAAGGACAACCAAGGTCAGTTACGCCCGACCATGTCGCTCATGGCGGATTATGCGAACATGATCAAGAACGCCAAGACCGAACAAGACAAACTCGTCCTGTTGAGCGCGATCGGCTCCGGCGAGGGCATGCTTTCATTCTTCGAGCAGGGCTCGGAGAAGATCAGGCAGCTTGCAGAGGAAGCGAGGAAGGCGGGCAGCGCCATCGATGATGCGATGGTGGCGCGTGCGGGAGAGTTTACCCGTGCATGGAAATCGGCCGCGGATGATTTCACATCGGCGTGGAAAAGCTCGGTGATGGATGTCCTCAAGGCATTCGACAGATTGCGCGACGCCATTCCTGCTTCACGTTTCCTCACAACCGCGTCTGGCGTCAAAGACCTGATCACCAACCCGATTCCCGGCCTCGGCAATGTGCCGATTCCGGGCGTTGGTGGCGTCATGTACGGCGCAGGCCGCAAGATTTGGAATTATTATTCCGGAGGCGGCGCCGCGGCTGAACAGGGATCGGGCGGTGAACAGCCTACCGCCCTGCCTGACATCAATGTCGACGGCGGCAGGGGTCGCAAAACCACCATCCCCAGCGACAAGGGCGGTGGCGCCGCTAAATCGGCCAAGGACGCGAAGGAAGCCGTTGAACGCTACATCGATAGCCTCAAGAAGGCCAACGAAACGGTGAAGGCAGAATATGCAACTTGGGGCCTGTCGAATGTGGAGCGCGCGAAGGCCGTTTCGCTTGCGCAGGCCACGGCGGCAGCTGAGCGCGACGGACTCAAAGTGACAGAGGAGCAGAAGAAGCAGATCGAGGGGCTGGCTGAATCGACCCAGCGGCTTAAAGACAGCATGGATCAGATGAGAAACTTCTCGGAGGGACTGTCGGACAGCATCGCCGACGCGATGGACCAGATCATCGTCAAAGGCCGAGACGCACAAGAAGTCGTCCGAAACTTTGTTCAGCAAATGACAAGCGCTGCCCTCAAAGGTGCGCTGACGGGCAAAGGTATGTTCGGCTTCCTCGGCGGTGAGCCCGGCTCGGGTGGATTGCTCGGCGGCGCCATGAACCCGTTTTCGTCTTGGCTCAAGGACCTCCCTGGGCGCGCAGCAGGCGGCCCCGTGACCGGAGGCCGCGCGTACATGGTCGGCGAGAACGGTCCCGAACTCTTCATGCCCAATGGTGGCGGCATGATCTTCCCAAATGGCGCCGGTGGTGGTGGCGGCGCGATGAACGTGGTCGTGAACAACCACGCCGGGGCGCATATCGAAACGCGACAGACCCGCGGGAGCAACGGACAGGCCCAGCTCGAAATCGCGGTGCGCGGCATCATTCACAATGACCTCAGCAATAACGGCGGCATCGCGCGCGCGCTGCAGAACAATTATGGTTTGTCGCGCTCGACGGGGCGCACCTGATGATGACCGAAGGAGAACTGGCGTTCCTGACGATCGCCGCCTTGCTGGCCCGTGCGCTGGTCGACTCCGGCGCCATGACCGGGACCGAATTCGCCAATCAGCTGCGCGGCAACGCTGCGCCGGACGGCTCGGTGAGTTCCGGACTCATCCACGGCTTCGCCAACATGTTGGAGGAATACGACCGCGAAAAGGCCGGTGGAAAGAAAACGCCGGTCTTCACTGTGATCGACGGCGGGATTGCGCCAAATACTGAGTGAGTGGAGATAAACTTGAAGCTTGATCAGAAACGCGCAACATTCTCGCGTTTCGGAGCTTCCCATGTTTAGAAGCATTCAATTTCTTGCCGCCGTTATTTCCGCTATTTCTCTCTCCAGTTGCGCCTACGAAGCCAAAGTAGCGT
This sequence comes from Rhodoblastus acidophilus, assembly GCF_025961575.1. Lineage (GTDB taxonomy): Bacteria > Pseudomonadota > Alphaproteobacteria > Rhizobiales > Beijerinckiaceae > Rhodoblastus > Rhodoblastus acidophilus_C. The sequence continues at coordinate 17,868 of NZ_JAOQNX010000026.1, forward strand.
CGACTCCGGCCTATGACACCGTGACCTCGTTCGGATCGAAACTGCCGGGCCGCTGGCAAATCGTGGCAGACGCAGGCGCGTTGAACGCGGTCGTAAAGCCGGAAACCGAGCTATGTTCCGCGCACGAATACCCCCTCGATTTTACTCAAGGGTTCGCAGGCTCCGTCAATTCGACACTGGCCAACTTGGTCGAACAATCCGAGCCGGCCGAGCAATCCAGCCCCTCAAAGAGCGCGAGAGGAATCATCGTTGTGCGCGGCGAGTCCATCGAAGGGCACCTGAAAGCCACACCCGGAATGTTCGCGGCCTCCATTTCCGCCGATGTGACCATTGCGGCATCGGTCGCCGTTGACGGCCACAGCGGGAGGTTATTCGGCAAGACGCTGGAGGCTCACGGATCAGCGCAAGGCCCTGCCGGGTTCGCCTGCGGCAATGGAAGCCAAATCCTCAGGACCGCCGCCGAAAAGGCCCAGAAGAGTCTGAGCCGTAAGATCGGCGAGGAAATCGCCAACTCAGAGCGGGTCCGCGCGGCGGCTGGGAGAACCTAACGCCTGCGCAAGAAGCACTGGCTATCTCGCGCAGGAGAGAGATTTACGAACTGTTGCACCCGGAGACGAAGCAGCATGTCGCCGGCGGCAATGCGCGACAGGGCGCAGCATGCGACAATTTGTCGTTTGCTGGTGCGACTGCCGACGCCACCGGAAAAGACAAGCGCACGGTTGAGTGCGCCGCCGCGCGCGTGGCGCCGCTCTAGGTGATCAGGCCGCCTTCGCTCTTTTGCCTGTCGCGCGTTTGTGGTTGCGGATGTCTTTGAGGGCGCGCTCTATGTGCTCAAAGGACCTCAATAAAGCCGCTGCGTCAGAAATCCCGGCCAGCATCTCAGCTCTGGCGTAGAGCAAATTAATTTCAACAAGATCGATGTACTTATCGCGCGCATCAGCATCCATTGAGCGTTCTCCCCTGGCGCGGGCTTAAGCGTATAACGATGCGATGTTTTCCATCGTTCTTGCACGCCTGCTTCGGCCCTAGCCCCCCTGAAATAGGTCATTGCAACACGCGAGAAAATCGAACTTAAGTACTTATGATCTTTTATTAATCATTGCACACATGTGCCGCCGGACTAGGCGTGCACACTTTGTGTCCTTGGGTGTATTCGTCAGAAAAATTCGACCTAGTTCCGCACCGTAGCACTATCAACCTCACACCTGCCCGACCGCCATTCTCTGAACTCGACGCCGGCGGTTTCAAATCCGGCAACGACCCGAGACATACGCATAAGAATGCCTCCGCGTAAATTATGCGTATATTGCTTGACGCGCACCCCGTATGCGCATATGGTCTTTCTTGTGCACACAAGGACAATTGCCATGGCGCGTATGAGCATATACGTGCCGGACGAGCTCAAAAGCAAAATGGACAAGGTTGAACTTAATTGGTCAGCTTTGGCGCAGGAATCTTTTGAACGCTCGCTCCGGCTCTATCCAAAAATTGAGGAGTCAAACATGAGCGCAGTGGTCGAACGCCTGCAAGCTTCGAAGAAACGACAGATCGATGATCGGATTGCGGCAGGTGCCGAGGCAGGCCGCGAGTGGGCCGAAAACAAGGCCGAATTCCTTGAACTGAAAGCTGTCGGCAAGAACTACCCGCTGAAACAGGGCTTGATCAAAATTTGTGAAGTCCTTGAAGAGGACTACGAGGTCGATTGGTGGGCGCGCGCCGCCGGAATGAGCGAGGTGCCCGACGAACACTTCCAAGCAGGCTTTGTCAAAGGAGCGCAGTCGGTGTGGGAACAGGTCAAAGACCAACTCGGCGAATAGGTTTCTAGGCTCTGTAACAATCTGCCTGCGGCATTTTCGCTAGTTGCGTAGGACGAGTGACTGGCCTGGCGCTTTGGCGCTGGGCCTTTTCGTTGTGACAGATTGCGGCTTTCACGGATGGGCGCATTTGGAACTCTGGAATTTGTTCCGCGTTGGCCCGGCGCAAAGTGGTTAACGACCTTCCCGGCGCTTCGGCCTCGGCGCGCGATGGACTGTTAGCGCAACCTTTGCCTGGAAGGCGTCCGCCGGGACAGCAATCCTTTCCGGCATGCAGAAAGCGCCCGCTAGCCGAAAACCCTGGCGAGCGATTCGAAATCTTTGCCCAGCGAACACGTCAGCGCCCGGGAGGGCGACTTGTACACGGGCTGAAGTCAGCAACCATCAGCACGGTGCATTTCATGGATGAAATCGAGCACGCGATGCAAAGCACGATCCTGCAACTGGCAAGAACCAGACAGATGGTCGAGGACCAATTCATAGTCATCAAAAGGCTTCGCGAGTGGGAGGTGCCCACCGACGCGGCGGAGCGAACCCTGGAAGCCTTTCTCGGAACGTTGGAGATATTGGAGGACCACGAGCGCTATTTGCAGGACGAGATCGCAATGAGGGCTGAAGCCAGAGCGCAGCGCCTTAAGCGTCGGGCTTGATGCAGCAACGGCCCGCAGCCACACCGGACAAATTGATTTCCGGTCTGCAAGAGCCCCGCACGGTGAAAACCAGTCGCGGGCGTTTTTTTGCGCACGCCGAGGGCAACGAAAGTCCGCCAGCGTTGCCCTATTCGTTGCCCCAAAAGCAAAAACCCCGGCATTGAGCCGGGGTTTTTCGTTATAACCCTTTGAATTTATTGGTGAGCGCGCTGGGACTCGAACCCAGGACCCTCTGATTAAAAGTCAGATGCTCTACCGGCTGAGCTACGCGCTCAAAGGGTCTGCGGGAGTTACAGGGCTTGGCGCGGGTGGTCAAGCCAAATTCCGCGCCCGCGACACCGCGCGGCGCAGGCGCTGCACAGCGCCCCAGACCCTCGCATTGCTCTTGATCGCCGCCTTCGCCTGCAATTGCGCCCAAAACACCGGCGCCGTCAGAGCGCCCAGCCACGTCGCGGCGAACACGACATCCGCCATCGCCTCCCGCTCGCCGCAAAACATCGCCTTGTAGCGCGCTTCGCCGAGCCCCAGGTCGAAGCATGTCAGCCCCCGCGCGCGAGCATCGCGAAGGACTCGCGTCAGCAGCAGGTCGCCCGGACTCGATTTCGCGATCTCGGGATCGGGATCGTAGGCGATGAACAGACCCTGCAAGCGCGCGCCGTTCAGCCCCACCCCCAGAATCGCGATCGGGCGCTCGTCCAGCGCCAGCACATGCAGTTCCAGCCCCTGCCCCGCCAGTCGCCGATAAAACGCGGTCTCCGCCGCGCTCCCCGCCGCATAATTGCGCCGCTTGTGCGCGAAATAGACGTCAAGCACGGCGTCGGCCTGCTCCGGGGGCGCGCGAAAATAGCTCAGCGCGCCCCGATCTGTGAGCCGCTTTTCCTTCTTGCGCAATTTTTTGCGCGTGTCCGCGGAGAGTTTTTGCGCGAGGAACACCTCGCCGTCCCCCGCCAGCGCCGTGCAATAGGCCGGGCTTGCGCCGGGCCGATTCGGCAGCCGCGTCAGCGGGTTTTCGACCCCGTTCCAGCTTCGCGGCAAAGCGACAAGCCGATAGAGATGCGGCCCGCCCGGCGTGCGCCCGCCGGCCCGCAGCAGCGCGGCGACATCTTCGGCGGCAAAGGCGTCGGGGTCGCGGAACAAGCCGAGATTGTAATTGGCGTGCTTGCCCCCCCAAAATTCCGCCACCCGCAGCGGACCGACCCGCCGCACCCCAAGCGGCAGCAGCGCGACCGGAACGCCCGCCGACCGCGCCACGATGAAGAAGGGCTCGACCGCGGCGCCAAAAACCTCGAGCCAGCTCAGCAGAAAGGCTTCGGATTGATAGAACGAACCGCAGCGCTCCGGCGACAGAACCCGCCAGCAGTCCAGCGCGTCGCGCGGGTCGCGAAACACCTCGACGCTGTCGAATTTTTGGCTCCGGTTTTTCATGGCGAGCGCAGCTCTAGCAACAAAGGGTCAACACGCCCTTGCTAAGATCACGTCATGAGTCTCAAACGCCAAATGGTCGCGGCCGGCTTTGCGCTGTTTCGCCGCGCCGGTCTGCACCGCCTCGCCGGCGACGGTTTGCGCGGGCGCGGCGTGATCCTCACCTTTCACCGGGTGCGGCCGGCGGATGACAAAGAATTCGCGCCCAACGCGCTGCTGGAGATCACGCCCGGGTTTCTCGACGCCGCGCTCACTCGCCTGCGCGCCAGCGGCCTCGACATCGTGACGCTGGACGAGGCCTTGCGGCGGCTGGTGTCAGGCGAAGGCGCGCGGTTCGCCGTCCTGACCTTCGACGATGGGTTTCGTGATCTCGCCGAGCACGCCCTGCCGGTGCTGGAGCGCCATCGCGCCCCCTTCATGGCCTATATCGCCCCCGGCCTCGCCTCGCGCACCGCCCGGCTGTGGTGGGTGGAGCTGGAGGAGGCGGTGCGCCGCCTGGACTCCATCGAGCTGGGACGCCAAATTTTTCTCACGCGCGACGCGCGGGAAAAATCCGCCGCTTTCGAAAAAATCTACTGGTTTTTGCGCGCGCAGGGCGAACAAGCGCTCCTGGACGGGGTGGCTGTGCTGCGCGACCGCGCCGGCGTGGACCCTGCGGACTTGGTCGATCGGCTCTGTCTGGACTGGGACGGGCTCAGGCGACTCGCAACATCCGAACTCGCCGGCTTCGGCGCGCATTCCATGACCCATCCGCGCCTGCGGCAAATCGCCGAAGACCAGGCTCGCGCCGAAATGGCTTGTAGCCGCGAGGTTTTGGAGCGCGAACTCGGCCGCTCGTGCCCGCATTTCGCCTATCCGGTCGGCGACCCAAGTTCCGCCGGACCGAGCGAATTCGCGCTCGCGGAAAAACTCGGCTTCGCCAGCGCCGTCACCACACGTCCCGGCATGATTTTTCCCGAACATGCCGCGCATCTGCACGCGCTGCCCCGGGTCTCCGTGAACGGATTGTGGCAGGACATCGATTCGCTCGATATCCTTTTGTCCGGCGCGCCCTTCCTGCTTTGGAATCGCGGGCGGCGGGTCAATGCGGCCTGAACGGACCGCATTGCGCATACCCGCGATTTCGACAGAGACTTGACGGCGTCGCCGGGGCAAACTCGCCCGCGACGCGCCGACAAGGAGACCCCGATGGCTTCGCCCACGACCGGCCTGACCTCCGTGGACGCCGCCGCGCGGCTTGCCGCCGAAGGTCCGAACGAATTGCCGCAGCCGGACCGCCGCACGCTGGCGAAGATCGTGCTGGAGGTGCTGCGCGAGCCCATGCTCGCCCTGCTGCTCGGCGGCGGCGCGGTCTATCTCGCCCTCGGCGACACAAGGGAGGCGATCATCCTGCTCGCCTTCGCCTGCCTGTCGATCGTCATCACCGTGGTGCAGGAGGCGCGCACCGAGCGCGTGCTGGAGGCGCTCCGCGACCTCACCAGCCCGCGCGCCTTGGTGATCCGCGACGGGGAGCGCCAGCGCATTCCCGGACGCGAAGTGGTGCGCGGCGATCTCATCGTGCTCGCGGAAGGCGACCGCGTTCCCGCCGATGCGCGGCTCTTGGAAGCGCAAGACCTCGAGGCCGACGAATCCCTGCTGACGGGGGAATCCGCGCCGGTGCGCAAGCGGGCGCAAGCGGCGGGCGACGACGCCGTTTATTCGGGCGCGCTGATCGTGCGCGGCGGCGGTCTCGCCGAGGTGACCGCCACCGGCGCCCGCAGCGAGATCGGCAAGATCGGCAAGACGCTTGGGACCCTGGAGACCGAAGCGCCGCGCCTGCAAAGCCAGACCCGGCGCCTGGTGATGATCGCCGCGGTCGCCGGCGGCGCGGTCAGCGCGCTGGTGGTGGCGCTCTACTGGATCTTGCGCGGCAATGGCCTCGATGCGCTGCTCGCGGGCATCGCCATCGGCATGTCCATGCTGCCGGAAGAATTCCCGGTGGTGCTGACCGTGTTCATGGCCATGGGCGCCTGGCGGATTTCCCAGGCGCGCGTGCTGACGCGGCGCGCCAGCGCCATCGAATCCCTGGGCTCGGCGACCGTGCTGTGCACGGACAAGACGGGCACGCTGACCCAGAACCGCATGGCCATCGCGCAAATGCGCCGCGACAGCGACATTTTTCGCATCGGCCCGGATGCCAAACCCCTGCCCCCGGCCGCCGCCGAACTCCTGGCGTTCGGCGCCCTGGCCTGCGCGCGCGATCCCTTCGATCCCATGGAAAAGGCGTTTTGGGCGCTGGCGCAGCAGACCAGCGCGCCGCCGCCATCGGGCGAAATCGTGCAGGTCTATCCGCTTCGGCCGGACTGCCTCGCCGTCACCCAGGTCTGGGCGGCGGACGGCCGGCAAATCGTCGCGGCCAAGGGCGCGCCCGAGGACATTGTCGCGCTCTGCCGCCTGCCCCCCGCCGACCGCGCCAAACTGGCGGCCACGGTCGAGGATATGGCGGCTTCCGGTCTGCGCGTGCTTGGCGTCGCCCGCGCCGCCTTCGCCGGGTCGGACCTCCCCGAGGCCCAACAAGACTTCGAGTTCGAATTCCTGGGCCTCGTCGGCCTCGCCGACCCGATCCGCCCCGACGTTCCCGCCGCGGTCGCCGAATGCCGAAGCGCGGGCATAAGGGTGGTGATGATCACCGGCGACTATCCGACGACGGCGCGCGCCATCGCGCGCCAGGCGGGCATTTCGAGCGAACACCATCTTACGGGCCGCGAGATCGAAGCTTTGTCAGCCGAGGCGCTCGCAGAAAGGGTTCAAAAAACCTCCGTATTCGCGCGGATCATGCCGGACCAGAAATTGCGCATCGTCGAGGCCCTGAAGGCGGGCGGCGAGGTGGTCGCCATGACCGGCGACGGCGTCAACGACGCGCTGTCGCTGAAGGCCGCGCATATTGGAATCGCCATGGGCGGACGCGGCACGGATGTGGCGCGCGAGGCCTCTTCCATCGTGCTGCTCGACGACGATTTTGGATCGATCGTCAAGACGGTGCGGCTGGGGCGGCGGATTTACGACAATCTGCGCAAGGCGATGAGTTTTATTTTCGCCGTGCACGTCCCCATCGCCGGCCTCGCCCTGGCGCCGCTGTTCCTGGGCGCGCCGATCCTGTTCGGCCCCGTCCATATCGCCTTTCTGGAAATGATCATCGACCCCGTGTGCTCGCTGGTGTTCGAGGCGGAAAGCGAAGAGGACGGGCTGATGCGCCGGCCGCCGCGCAATCCGGCGGAGCCGCTGTTTTCCCTGCCGATGATCCTTTGGGGGCTGTTCCAGGGCGCCCTGGCGCTGGCGTTGACGGCGACGATCTACGTGATCGCGCTGGGGCGGGGCATGCCGGGCGACGAGGTGCGCGCGCTGGTGTTTTTCTCGCTGGTCATCGCCATTGTCGCGCTGATCCTGGTGAACCGTTCGACGGGCGCCTCGTTGCGCAAAGCGCTGCTGCGGCGCAATCCCGCTTTGGCGCTCACCCTCCCGGCGGTCGCGGCCATGCTCGCGGCCTCGCTGCTGTGGCCGTGGCTGCGCGATCTCTTCCGTTTCGGCCCGCTGCACGCCGACGACCTCTCCCTGGCGCTGGGCGTCGGCCTGGCCGTGCTGGTCGTCTCGGAAAGCCTCAAGGCCGCGCGCAGTTTTTTCGCGCGACGCGGCGGCTGACCGGTCAGGCGTCGGGCTTTTCCATCCATTTGATCAGCGGCATCATCGGCAGCGCCCAGCCTAGGCCGAGCACGGCGAAAATGATGAAGCGCAGCGCCTGCGAGTCCAGCTTCATCGCCGTGTACTGCGCCAGGACCATGGCGATCAGCGCATAGATCACCACGAAGGGCACCATGATCAGGGCTCCGATCAGTTTTCGCGTGCGGCTGGTCATGATCTCTCCTTTTGCCGTCTTATCCCGCAGTCACAATTTTACCTCAAGTCATTCATGCGAAATTCAGCCGGGCGTTCCTAAATAAGGCGTCAAGGATGAGCCCCGCGCTCACCCCCATTGGAGACGGAAATGCGTGTTTTCAGAATTGCTTCCCTCGCCCTCGCCTGTGGCTTCGCCGCTTATGCGATGCCGCCGGCGCAGGCCGGCTGGGACGGCCCGGGATCGCGTCACGAACGCTTCTGCGCGGACGAAAAGTTCGCCGAACATTTCGCCGACATGCAGAAGCGCCGGGCGGACCAGCTCGCCGAACGCCTGAAGCTGACCGACGCGCAAAAGGCCGCGTTCAAGGACGTGCAGGCCGTCCGCGCCAAATCCGTGACGGACAATCGCGCGGCGGTCTGCGCCGCCAATCCCGCCAACCTGAGCTTTGAAAAGCGGCTCGAATTCCGCCAGGCCCGGCTGCAAGCCCGGCTGGACGCGCTGAAAGCCGAAACGCCGAAACTGCTCGCCTTCTACAACAGCCTGGACGAGCGCCAGAAAGGCCAGTTCGAGGAGATCAGCCGGCATCAGGGGCATCACGGCCCGCATGGCGGCATGGGCGAAGGCGGACCGGGCATGATGGGCGCAATGATGCACGGCGGCCCGGGTCCTCACGAGCCGCGCGGCGGCTGCGTCCAGGATAAGGACGACGATTGATTTCCATTCGGGCGGGGCTCCTCCCCCGGACCCCGCCCGAAGCAAGGGAAACCGCGCCGATCCCCCCTCGGCGCGGTTTTTCTTTGCCGCGACGCAGCATGCCGGCTAGATTTGCCCTTTCGGAAGCGCCCATGTTGCAGAAAACCAAAACCACCGACCCGCTCGTCGCCGTCCGGCGCTGGCTGTTTGCCGTCGCGGGCCTGATCGCGCTGATGGTTTTGGTCGGCGGCGCCACGCGCCTCACCGAATCCGGCCTGTCGATCACGGAATGGAAGCCGATCACCGGCGTGCTGCCGCCGCTGTCACAGGAGGCGTGGCGCGAGGCTTTTGAAAAATACAAGCAGATTCCGCAATATGCGCAGATGTTCCCGGACATGGAGCTGTCCCGGTTCCAGACCATCTATCTCTGGGAATGGGCGCACCGGCTGCTCGGGCGGCTGATCGGACTGGCCTTCGCCCTGCCACTGGCTTTTTTCTGGCTCAAGGGGCTCGTCGCCGGCGCCTTGCGCTTCAAACTGCTGTTCATCCTGGCGCTGGGCGGACTCCAGGGTTTTGTCGGCTGGTGGATGGTGTCGTCGGGGCTGTCGGAGCGCACCGAGGTGGCGCAGGAGCGGCTGGCGATCCATCTGCTGCTCGCCTGCATCACTTTCGCCGCGATCCTGTGGACCGCGGAGGGATTGCGGCCCAATTTTCGCGACCCCATGGGCAAGGACGCCCGGAACTTTCGCCTCGAGGCAGGCCTGCTGCTGGCCCTGGTGTTCGCGCAGATCGGCTTTGGCGCGCTGGTGGCGGGAACGCGCGCCGGCCTCGCCTATAACACCTGGCCGCTGATGGACGGACGGTTCATCCCGCCGGTCGACGCCCTGCTCAGCCTGAAACCGCTCTGGGCCAATTTTCTCGACAATGTCTTGACGGTGCAATTCCAGCACCGCATGGCGGCCTATCTGGCGCTGCTGCTCGCCCTGTTCCACGCCTTCCACATCAGCCGCGAGCGGCTGGCGCGGCGGGCGGTGCGGCGGGCTCTGGCGCTGGCGCTGCTGATTTTCGCGCAAGCCGGCTTGGGCGTGACCACGCTGCTGCTGTCGGTTCCCCTGCCCGCCGCGCTGGCGCATCAGGCTTTGGCGATCGGCGTGCTGGCGCTGGCGACCATTCACCGCCGCAAGCTGGGGTGAGCGCATCTCGTTTGCCCAAGGCGTTTTGAAACAGTTGTTCCTGAGCGTGACAATATTTCTTGTCCGCATTTTTACCGATTCAAAATCACGCAATTCTCGTAAGTTGAAATACGACGAGATTTCATATGAACTATCAATGTATTCATTAAGCTAATCCTTAGCAGAGGAATCTCATGTCTAAAGCTTTGGCGTTTATACTCGCTCTTGTCGCCGGCTTTGCAATCGGCGGGGTCAGCGGGAGACATGACTGGCTCCCCTGGCCACAAATCCACGCGCTGAAGGAAAAGGTCGCTCCAACGCCCCCCCCGGAAAGCCGCTATGTCCTGGACAAGCTCGACCGTCTGACCGCCGATGAAACGAAACCCGCGATCGCCTGTCCCGCGCAAACGGATCGGACGGCTTTCCTGCTCGTGCTCGGACAATCCAACGCCGCCAATCACGGCGGACAGCGTTACCGGTCTCAGCATGGCGACCGGATCGTCAACTTCTTCGACGGCCGCTGTTTCCGGGCGGCGTCGCCGCTTCTGGGCGCGACGGGAACGACGGGCGAATACTGGACAGAAGTCGCCAATCTGCTGATCGAGTCCGGTCGTTTCGACCAGGTCGTGATCGCGCCGCTGGCGATCAACGGTTCGACGGTCGCGCGCTGGGCGCCCGGCGGCGACATCAACCCGCTCTTGATCCAGTTGGCGGCCCAGATCAAACAGCAGGGCTACCGTCCCAGCCATGTGCTGTGGCACCAGGGCGAAGCCGATTACGTGCTGGGCACGAGCGAGGACGCCTATAAGGAGCGGTTCCTGTCGATGGTGGACACATTGCGCAAGGGGGACATCACGGCGCCCGTCTATATCTCCATCGCGTCGAAATGCCTTGAGCCCAGCAATGGCGGGTTCAAGACCAATTCCCCCGACAATTCCATCGTGCGCGCGCAAATGTCCCTGTCACAGGAGGGCGGGACGATCCGACGCGGCGTGAACACCGACGCCCTGCTTGACGGAAACGATCGCTACGACGACTGCCACATGGGCGGGTCCGGCCTGGAGAAAACGGCGCAGGCCTGGTCCCAGATTCTGCTCCAGGAGGCCAAAGTCCATCGCGCGACGGCGCCATGACCCACGGTTGCCAAAAACGCGCGCCGTCGGCTGAAACAGCGACGGCGCGCCTCACGCCGCCCCCGCCGCGAACAGCGCCTCCAGCATCTGCGCCTTCTCAGGACGCCGGACGATGGCGAGACCGTCGCCGGCCTCGACAAAAGTCCCGGGCTCCGGCTGGATCAGCGCGCCGCCGCCGCGCTTTTCCAGCGCCACGATCAAAAAGGCCCCGGCGCCGAATTTTTCGATCTCGCCGATCGTATGCTTGTCGCATCTGCTGCCGGCCTCGACCGCGATCACCTCCATGTCGAGGCCGAGCAGGCGCAGGTCGGCGGCGAGCCGGTCGCTGCCGCCGGCGCGCATGCGGGCGACAATGCTATTGATGTCGTCGAACAGCAGCAGTTCCGCGACGCGCTCCGCGCCGATACGGGCGGGCAGGACGACACGATTGGCGCCGGCCTGCAGCAGCTTGCGCTCGGTGGACGGGGATTCGCCGCGCGCGACGATAAAAATATCCGGGTTCAGGGCGCGCGCCGACAAAGTGATGAACACATTGGCGGCGTCGTCCGGCAGCACGGTGGCGAGCGCCTTGGCCCGGCCGATGCCGCTGCGCCTGAGCGCCTCGTCGTCGGTGGCGTCGGCCTGCATGAACACATGCTCGGACACGCGCGCCGATTCCATCCGCTTGGGATCATGGTCGACAATGACGAAGGGCACGCGGGCCGCCTTGAGTTCGCGGCAGAGCTTTTGACCGATGCGGCCGAAACCGCAGACGATGACATGGCCGTGCAGGCCGTCGATTTCCTTCTGCATGCGGCGGTTCCCGAAAATCTGCTGGAACTGGGCGGCGGTGATGAGCTGGATCAGCGAACCCGTGGTGAACACCATGCCGGTGCAGCCGACCACCATCAGCGCAATGGTGATGGCGCGCAGCGCCGGCGTCTGCACGGGCTGAATTTCGCCATATCCGACGGTATAAATGGTGGTGAGCACCATGAACACGGCGTCGCCCAGGCTCCAGCCCTGCGACACATAGGCGCCGACGGCGAGCGCCGACACCGTGGCGACAAAGCTGATGCCGCCGATGACGTTGCGAAGCGGAGAGGCGAGAAAGCCGGAAGCCATGGCAAGACCGAAATTTTCCTCCTCTATGCAGGAGGAAAAGGCTTCGATCCAGCAAAATCAGACTCTTTAAAGCCGAGCCTCGAGCCAGGCGCGCGCCTCCTCCGAAAACGGCTTGGACTTGCGCGTGATCGTGTCGGTGAGCACGGTCACATCCTCGCCGCGCGCGGCGTAAACCCCGTTGTCGAACACGGCATGCTCCAGCCGCAGCGAGGAGCGGCCCACCGCAAGGATGCGGGTGCCGATCTCGACCTCGCCGGGCCAATGGATCTCGCGCACATAGTCGATAGCGAGCCGCGCCAGCACGAAGGCCCCGTTCTCGCCCCTCAGGTCGACGTCGCCGGCCATGAGCATATCGACGCGCGCCGTCTCGAAAAAGGTGGCGAAAACGGCGTTGTTGACATGCCCCTGCCGGTCGGTGTCGCCGTAACGCAGCTTTTCATGGGTGCGGAACGGAAAGTCGCCGAGAACGGGCGGATTCGGTTTCTCGCTCACTCAGACCTGCTCGATTTCGACCAGCGTGCCGTTGAAATCCTTCGGGTGCAGGAACAGAACCGGCTTGCCGTGCGCGCCGATTTTCGGATTGCCGTCGCCGATCACGCGGACGCCGCCGGCCTTGAGACGGTCGCGGGCCGCCAAAATGTCCTCCACCTCGTAGCAGACATGATGCATGCCGCCATCGGGGTTCTTTTCCAGGAATTTGGCGATCGGCGAGGATTCGCCGAGCGGCTCCAGCAGTTCGATCTTGGTGTTGGGCAGTTCAATGAAGACGACGGTCACGCCATGGTCCGGCTGGGCCTTGGGCTCCGACACTTTGGCGCCGAGCACGTCACGATAGGTCTTGGAAGCCGCCGCGAGGTCCTTCACCGCAATGGCGACATGGTTCAAACGTCCGATCATCCGAATCTCCTCAAACATTCGTTCCGATAGCCATGGTTCGAGACGGCTGCTTCGCAGCCTCCTCACCATGAGGGAATTCACTATTTCTCAGCAGCCCTCATGCTGAGGAGGCCGCATTGCGGCCGTCTCGAAGCACGAGGGCGGTCCACGACTCCGCCGTCAAACCTCAATCGCCAACACATGCACGTGCGGCTTCTTCCCCCAGACGGCGGCGACCGCGGCGCGCACCGACTTCTCCACCGCGCCGCAGGCGACGTCCGGGTCCCTTTTCTTCGCCTTGGGCAGGGAATCCAGCGTATCGAACAAAGCGCGGTCGATCACCTCGTCGAGCGCGCGGCCGTCGACTCCCACACGCGGCAGACCAAACGTAACCATGTCCGGCGTGCCGATCAAATCGCCCTTGTCGTTGAGCGCGAAGGCGATGCTGACAATGCCCGCCGCCGCCAGCCGATGGCGCTGGCGGAAGCAATCATCCATCTCGGAAAGGATGACCTCGCCGTCACGATAGAGTCTTCCGTGGGCGATTCCCGGCAGATGGCCGGGCGCCCCAGGCGCCAGCGCGATCATGTCGCCATTATGGGCGGTGAGCACATGCTCCACCCCCATCTGCCGGGCGAAGGCGGCGTGAACCCGCAGATGCAGCGCCTCGCCATGGGCGGGCACTGCGATTTTCGGCCGCAGCCATTGGTAAAGCTGCTCGACCTCGCCGCGCCGGGGATGGCCGGAGCAATGCACCAGCGCGTCATGGCCGGTGACCACATCCACCGCCTGCAAGATCAAAGCGTTGACGATGGCGCCGACCTCGCGCTCATTGCCGGGAATGGTGCGCGACGAAAAGATGGCGAGATCGTTGGCGCCCAGCTTGACCGCGTGTTCGCCGCGAATGATCCGCGACATGGCGGCGCGCGCCTCGCCCTGGCTCCCCGTCGCCAGCACCAGCACTTTTTGCGCCGGCAGCCGCGAAAAGGCTTCGAGCGACAGCGGCTCGGGAACGCCGTCGAGATAGCCGCACTCGCGCGCCACATCGAGCGAGCGCTCCATGGCGCGGCCCGCCAGCACCACCTGTCGCCCGGCCTCCTGCGCCGCGAGGCAGACGGCGCGCAGACGCGCAATGTTGGAGGCGAAAGTGGTGACCAGCACCCTGCCCTGCGCGGCGGAAATCTTTTCGCGCAAAATTTCCGCGACCTGGGCTTCCGACGGACTCTCGCCCTCGCGCAAAATATTGGTGGAATCGCTGATCAGCGCCAGCACGCCCTCGTCGCCGATCTCCTTCAGCCGCGCGATATCGGTCGGACGTCCGAGCCCAGGGTTTTCGTCGAGCTTCCAGTCGCCGGAATGAACGACCGTCCCGACCGGCGTGCGGATCGCCAGCAGGCAGGCTTCCGGAATCGAATGCGACATGGCGACGAATTCGATCTCGAAGGGACCGAGCTGCAGCCGGTCGCCCTGCCGCACGATTTCGATCGGCACTTTTGGCGCGCCGGGTTCGGCGAGGCGGCGGGTCTGCAACAGGCCGGTGGCGAATGGCGTCGCGTAAATCGGGCATTTCAGGCGCGGCCACAGCGCCGCGACGGCGCCGACATGGTCCTCGTGGGCGTGGGTGATAACGATCCCCAACAAATCCTTGCGGTTTTTCTCGATGAAGGCGGGATCGGGCAGGATCAGGTCGACGCCGGGCATGTCGGTGTGGGCGAAGGCCACGCCGCAATCGACCAGGATGTATTTTCGCTTTCCCGGCGCGCCAAACCCGTAGACCGCCGCATTCATACCGATTTCGCCGAGGCCCCCGAGCGGAGCGAAGACCAGTTCTTCCTGTGCGGAAGGCATTTATGAGCCCTTCATCCAAAATTCGGCGGCGCAAAACTCAGATCGCCCGCCTCGATCGTTTCCATAATTCCGTTAGGGCGTTCCAACAGCATGCGCCCCTGCGCGTCAATGCCGCGAAAGACTCCGTTCATGACATTTCCGTTGCGCTGCACTTTTGCAGGGGCGTCGAGGCCGCCGGCGACATCGAGCCAGGCGCGACGAATGTAAGCAAAGTTTTCACCGCGCGCCCAGAAGTCGAGCCACATGGCCAGCGCGTCGGACAAAGCCGCGAACACCGCCTCGCGGCCGACCCGGGCGCCGATCGCTTTCAAACTCGTGGCGGGATAGGGCGTGTCGTCGGGATAGGTTTCGCAATTCACGCCAAAGCCGATGACGCAGCCGATGCCGGAACTCTCGAGCAAAAGCCCGGAGATTTTGGCGCCATCGTAGAGCGCGTCATTGGGCCATTTCAGCGCCAGCCGCCGGTCGCCGCCGAGCAGCCCGCGCAGCGCATCGGCCAGCGCCACGCCGGCGACAAAACCCAATTGCGGCGCGATGGGACGCGCGCAGGGCTCAATCAACAGCAGACTGGCGAAAAGATTTCCGGGCGGCGAGGACCACACGCGCCCCAGCCGTCCCCTGCCCCGGCTCTGGCTGTCGGCGACGATCCAGAGACGCCCGGGGTCTCCCGAGGCGATCCTTGAGACCGCCTCGTCATTGGTCGAGCCAAGTTCCGCGAAATGCTCCAGGCGAAAACCCGCCCGCGCCGCGCCCTTTCCGAGGTCCACCTTTTAGAACAGGGACTTTGCGGCGGAATCGGCGGCCTGCACCAGCGGCGCCGGATAGACCCAGTAGAGCAGCATCGAGACGGCGGAGACGGCGAGCACGGCGCGCAGCGTCAGGCTGGGCTTGTCGAAAGCCGGCGCGGCGTCGTCGAAATACATGACCTTGATGATGCGCCAGTAGTAGAACGCCGCCACCGCGGAGCACAGCACGCCGATCACCGCGAGGGTGAACAGATTGGCCTGCACCGCCGCCAGGAACACATACCATTTGGCGAAGAAGCCCGCGAGCGGCGGGACGCCCGACAGCGAGACCATCAACAGCGCGATGAACAGAGCCATGGGGCGGTTGGTGTTGTCGAGGCCGGACAGGTCCGAGATTTTTTCCACCGGCTTGCCGTTCACCCGCATCGACAGGATGGCGGCGAAGGCGCCGAGCGTCATGACGAGATAGATCGCCATGTAGAACAACACGCCCTTGACCCCCTCTTCGGTGCCGGCCGCGAGGCCGACCAGGGCGAAGCCCATATGGCCGATCGAGGAATAGGCCATCAGGCGCTTGATATTGTCCTGCTTGATCGCGGCGAAGGCGCCGAGCGCCATCGAGGCGATCGACATGAAGATGACGATCTGCTGCCACTGGTGGGTGGCGCCGGGGAAGGCGGTGTAGATGACGCGGGTGGCGATGGCCACCGCCGCCATTTTCGGCGCCGAGGCGAAGAAGGCGGTCACCGGGGTCGGCGCGCCCTCATAGACGTCGGGCGTCCACATATGGAACGGCACGACGGACATTTTGAACGCCAGTCCGGTGAACAGGAACACCAGACCAAAGATCACGCCGACATTGGGATGGTCGCCGATGGCGGCGGCGATCCCGGCGAAGGAGACATTGCCGGAGAACCCGTACAGCAGCGAGGCGCCATAGAGCAGCATGCCGGAGGACAGCGCGCCGAGCACGAAATATTTCAGACCCGCTTCCGACGCCCGTGCGTCATCGCGCGACAGCGCCGCGGTGACATAGAGGGCGAGCGACATCAGTTCGAGGCCGAGATAAAGCGCGATCAGGCCATTGGCAGAGATCAGCATCATCATGCCGAGCGTCGCCAGCACCACGAGGATTGGAAACTCGAATTTGTTGATGCCCTCGCCACGAAAGAAATCGCCGGCCATGAGCAAAGTGACGATGGAGCCGATCAGCGCCAGCGCCTTCATAAAATCGCCGAAGCGGTCGTCAACAAAAGCATTGTCGAAAACGACCCCGGAGACCCCAGGGGTTTTGAGCACGATGGCGACCAGCGCCGCGCCGAGGAGCACGACGGCGATCTCACTCATCGGGCCGTCATCCGGCTTGCCCCGGAAGGCGCCGACGAGGACCATGGCGATCACGCCAATCGCCAAAATGACTTCCGGCAGGGCGTGGACGAGGGCGAGTTGCAGCGTTTCCATAAAAACTCTCAGTAAAGAGAAAGGGCGGCCGTGCGGGTGACGGCGAGCGCCGCGTCGTAGTTCTTGATCAGCTGGGCGACCGCGCCGGAACAGGCGTGCAGCACTTGGTTCGGCTGAATCCCGTACCAGATGGTCAAGAGCACGAGCGGGGCCAGGATGGCGAACTCGCGCATCGACAGGTCGGCAAGGCCCTGAAGCGTTGGCTTTTCCAGCTTGCCGAACACCACGCGCCAGTAGAGGTAGAGCGCATAAGCCGCCGACAGGATGACGCCGGTGGTGGCGAACAGGGCAACAAAAGTGTTGGCCTTGAACGCGCCGATCAGCGTCAAAAATTCGCCGACAAAACCTGACGTGCCGGGCAGGCCGACGTTCGCCATGGTGAACACCATGAAGGCCGCGGCATAGACGGGCATTTTGGCGACGATGCCGCCATAAGCCGCGATCTCGCGGGTGTGCAGGCGGTCATAGACCACGCCGACGCACAAGAACAGCGCGCCGGAGACGATGCCATGCGACACCATTTGAAAAACCGCGCCCTCGACCGCCTGCTGGTTCATGGCGAACAGGCCCATGGTGACAAAGCCCATATGCGCCACGGACGAGTAAGCGATCAGCTTTTTGATATCCTCCTGCACCAGCGCCACCAGCGAGGTGTAGACGATGGCGATCACCGACAGGGCATAGACCAGAGGCGCGAAATAGGCGGAGGCGTCGGGGAACATCGGCAGCGAGAAGCGGATGAACCCGTAGCCGCCCATTTTGAGCAAAATGCCGGCCAGGATGACGGAGCCAGCGGTGGGCGCCTCGACGTGGGCGTCGGGCAACCAAGTATGCACCGGCCACATCGGCATCTTGACCGCAAACGAGGCGAAGAACGCCAGCCACAGCCATTTTTGCAGGCTCGGATCGAATTTGGTGGTCAGCAGCCCGACAATGTCGGTCGAATGCGTCTGCGCATACATGGCCATGATGGCGACCAGCATGAGCAGCGAGCCCGCGAGCGTATAGAGGAAAAATTTAAAACTCGCGTAGATGCGCCGCTTGCCGCCCCAGACGCCGATGATGATGAACATCGGGATCAGGCCGCCCTCGAAGAACAGATAGAACAGAACGAGGTCCAGCGCGCAGAACACGCCAATCATGAGCGTTTCCAGCACCAGGAACGCGATCATGTACTGTTTGACGCGGACATCGATCGATTTCCAGGAGGCCGCGATGCAAAACGGCATCAAAAACGCGGTCAAGACGACGAACGGGAAGGAAATGCCGTCCACGCCCATTTTGTAGCTGAGGCCGGAGCCGAACCAGCTTTTTTCTTCGACGAATTGGAAGTCCGCGACGCCGGGAACGAACTGCGACCACGCATAGAACGACAGGGCCAGGGTGACCAAAGTCGTCCAGAGCGCGATCCAGCGGATCGTGTTTTTCCCGTTATCGTCTTCCTTGACCAAAGCGATCAGCGCAGCGCCGATCAGGGGCAAAAAAGTCAGCCCGGAGAGAATGCCAAAGCCGAACATTTATTGCCCCCCGCCCAGCGAGAACATGCCGTAGGTGATCAGCGCGGCGAGGCCGAGCAGCATCGCGAACGCATAATTGTAGATGAAGCCGGTTTGCAGCCGCGAGGCGAAACCCGCGCCGTCGACGACACGCGCGGCGACCCCATCCGGGCCGAGCCGGTCGATGATGGCGCCGTCGCCGCCCTTCCAGAAGAGCCGGCCCAGCCAGAACGCCGGCTTGACGAAAATCTTGTCGTAGAGCTCGTCGAAGTACCACTTGTTCAAGAGGAACTTGTAGAGCGCCGGGAATTTGCCCGCGAGCGTCGCCGGAACCTTGGGCGCGACCACATACATGAACAGCGCGACGACAAATCCGCCGACCATCATGGCGAAGGGCGCATAACCCACCCATTCCGGGATTTCGTGCATCTCATGCAGGATATGGTTGTGCTCGCCCGTAAACAGCGACGTGCGCCAGAATTCGCCCGCGGCATGGCCGATGAACTCGCCCTTGAACAGATAGCCTGCGGCGAGCGCGCCGATCGACAGCACGAACAGCGGAACCATCATGGTCAGCGGGGATTCATGGGGCTCGCCGACATGGTGATGATGATCGTCATGGCCATGGTCATGCTCGGGATGCAGCAGGCGATATTGCTCCGACCAGCGGCGCTCGCCGAAGAAGGTCATGAACACCAGGCGCCAGGAGTAGAACGAGGTCATGCCCGCCGCGACCACCAGCAGCACGAAGGCCAGCATGGCCACGCCGGAATGTCCGCCGGCGGCAAAGGCGCCCTCGATGATCGCGTCCTTGGAGAAATAGCCCGCCGTCATTGGAAAACCGGTCAGCGCCAGCGTGCCGATGGTCATGCAGGCGAAGGTGACGGGGATCTTGCTCCACAACCCGCCCATGCGGCGCATGTCCTGCTCATGGTGCAAGGCATGGATCACCGAGCCGGCGCCCAAAAACAGCAGCGCCTTGAAGAAGGCATGGGTGAACAGGTGGAAAATGCCGAGCGCATAGCCGCCCACGCCCAGGCCGACGAACATATAGCCGAGCTGCGAACAGGTCGAATAGGCGATGACGCGCTTGATGTCGTTCTGCACCAGACCGACGGTGGCGGCGAAGAAAGCGGTGATCCCGCCGACCAACGTGACCACGGTGAGAGCGGTGGCCGACTGCTCGAACAGAGGCGACAGACGCGCCACCATGAACACGCCGGCGGTGACCATGGTGGCGGCATGGATGAGCGCGGAGACCGGAGTCGGGCCTTCCATCGCGTCGGGCAGCCAGGTGTGCAGCAGGAACTGCGCCGACTTGCCCATCGCGCCCATGAACAGCAGCAGGCAGGCGAGCGTCATGGCGTTCCAGTCGAGCCCGAACGCATGCACGCTCTTGTTGGCGAGGCCGGGAGCTGCGGCAAAGATCGTGTCGAAGGCGATGGAGCCGGTGAGCATGAACACCAGGAACATGCCGAGCGAAAAGCCGAAATCGCCGACGCGGTTGACGACGAACGCCTTGATCGCCGCCGCATTGGCGGACGGCTTTTCGTACCAGAAACCGATCAGCAGATAGGAGGCGAGACCGACGCCTTCCCAGCCAAAGAACATTTGCGCCAGATTGTCCGACGTCACCAGCATCAGCATGGCGAAGGTGAAGAGAGACAAATACGCGAAGAACCTCGGGCGCGAAGAGTCCTCGTGCATGTAGCCAATCGAATACAAATGCACGAGCGCCGAGACCGTGGTGACCACGATCAGCATCACCGAGGTCAGCGTGTCGATCCGCAAGGACCAGTCGATCTTCAGCTCGCCGGAGGTCAGCCAATTGGCGAGCACTGGAGCGGAAAAATGGCCGTCATGCAGGCCGACATCGACAAAAGTGATCCACGACAGGGCGCAGGAGACGAACAGCAGCGCGGTCGTGATGATTTCGGAGGGACGGTCGCCGAGTTTCTTGCCGCCGAGGCCGGCGATCAGGAAACCGAGAAGGGGGAGGAAGACGATTGCCGAATACATGTGTCGCTCAGCCCTTCATCATATTGATGTCTTCCACCGCAATGCTGCGGCGATTGCGGAAGTAGGTGACGAGAATGGCGAGGCCGATGGCCGCTTCCGCCGCCGCGACCGTCAGGATGAACAGCGCGAACACCTGTCCGGTGAGGTCGTGCAGCTTCGCCGAAAAGGCGACGAGGTTGATGTTCACCGACAGCAGGATCAGCTCGATCGACATCAGGATGATGATGACGTTCTTGCGGTTGAGGATGATGCCCGCCACGCCCAGCGTAAAAACGATGGCGGCGACGATCAGGTAATGTTCGAGACCGATGACCATGATGTCGCTCCTTACGGGACCGGCACGCCCGTGCGGGACGGGACGTGCTTGTTTTCGATTGCCGTGGCGCGGGTGCGCGCGTTCTGCGCGGAAATGTCCTGGCGCTTGACGTTCGGGCGGTGATGCAGGGTGAGCACGATGGCGCCGATCATGGCGGTGAGCAGCACCAGGCCCGCCGCCTGGAACAGATAGGCATATTGCGTGTAGAGCACCTGGCCCAAAGCGGCGGTGTTGCTGAGCCCCGCCGGCGTCGGGGTCGACAGCACGGATTCGGGCGCGACATTCCAGGAGCCGACGACCAGCACCAGCTCCGCGAGCACGACCAGCGTGATCAAGCCGCCAACGGGCAGATATTTGCCGACCGTCTTTTGCAGCTGGGCGAAGTCCACGTCGAGCATCATGACGACGAACAGGAACAGCACCATGACCGCGCCGACATAGACGACGACCAGCAGCATGGCCAGGAATTCCGCGCCGGTCAGCACGAACAGGCCGGCCGCGCTGACGAAGGCCAGGATCAGGAACAGCACGGAGTGAACGGGATTGCGCCCCACGATCACCATGGCCGCGGAGGCGATGGTGATGATGGAGAACAGGTAGAAGAAGGCCGTGGCTACGCTCATGGTCCCACCTTGTGCGCCCTTGCGGGCCGTTTCGTTTCGCCGCGCGTCGCGGCCCAAAATCTGTTTCGCGCTGGCGCGAAGGTTCAGCGGTACGGCGCGTCGGCCGCGATGTTGCGCGCGATCTCGCGCTCCCACATGGCGCCGTTATCGAGCAGGCGCTGCTTGTCGTAATAGAGCTCCTCGCGCGTCTCCGTCGCGAATTCCGCGTTCGGCCCCTCGACGATAGCGTCCACCGGACAGGCTTCCTGACAGAAGCCGCAATAGATGCATTTGACCATGTCGATGTCGTAGCGGGTGGTGCGGCGGGTGCCGTCATTGCCGCGCGGCTCCGCCTCGATGGTGATCGCCTGCGCCGGGCAGATCGCCTCGCACAGTTTGCAGGCGATGCAGCGTTCTTCGCCGTTAGGATAGCGGCGCAGCGCATGCTCGCCGCGATATCTGGGCGATTGCGGGTTCTTCTCGTGCGGATAGTTGATGGTCGGCTTCGGCTTGAGCATATAGCGGAACGCCAGGAAGAAAGCTCCGAAGAACTCCTTCAGGAACAGGCTTTTGATTGCGGCGGTGATTTGCATCAAACCAAACCTCACTGCGCGGCAAAGCCGGCGAATTGCAGCACACCCGCGACCAATATGACGGCGGCGAGCGACAGCGGCAGGAAGACCTTCCATCCCAGGCGCATCAGCTGGTCGTAGCGGTAGCGCGGAACAAAAGCCTTCACCATTGCGAACAGGAAGAAGAACCAGGTGAGCTTCAGCACGAACCAGATCACGCCGGGCACCTGGTCGAGATATTCATTGTGGAACGGTGGCAGCCATCCCCCGCAGAACAGGATCACCAGCAGGGCGCACATGGTGATGATCGCCACATATTCGCCGAGCATGAACAGCAGATAGGGCGCGGACGAATATTCGACCATGAAGCCGGCGACGAGTTCGGATTCCGCCTCGACCAGATCGAAGGGCGGACGATTGGTTTCCGCCAGCGCCGAGATGAAGAAGATCACGAACATCGGGAACAGCGGCAGCCAGTACCAGCCGAGCATGCCCCATTGCGTGTCCTGCGCCTTGACGATGTCGTTGAGGTTCAGCGAGCCCGCGCAGAGCAGCACGGTGATGATCACAAAACCGATCGAGACTTCGTAGGACACCATTTGCGCGGCGGAGCGCAGGGCCGACAGGAACGGATACTTCGAATTCGAAGCCCAGCCGCCCATGATGATGCCATAGACGCCAAGCGACGAGATGGCGAAAATATAGAGAATGCCGACGTTGAGGTTGGCGATGGCCCAGCCGTCATTGACGGGGATCACCGCCCAGGCCGAGAGCGCCAGCGCCGCCGTGACCAGGGGCGCGATCATGAACACGCCCTTGTTGGCCGTGGTCGGGATGATCGGCTCCTTGACCATGAACTTGATCATGTCGGCGAAGCTTTGCCAGATGCCCCAGGGCCCGACGACATTCGGACCCTTGCGCAGCATCACCGCCGCCCAGATTTTGCGGTCGGCCAGCAGGTAGTACGCGATCGCCGTCAGGCCGAGAATGATCAGCAGCAGGCTTTTGGCGACGATGAGGAGGAGCGGGAGCAGGGTTTCCATCATGTCCTCCTCATTCCGCCGCTTGCTTCAGCGCGCCCTTGGCGAGCGCGGAGCACTCGGCCATGACTTTTGACGCGCGCGCGATCGGGTTGGTCAGATAAAAATCGGTGATCGGCGAGACGAAAGCCGCGCCGCTCAGCGCGCCCGCCGGCAGCTTTGTCAGAGCGCCCGCATCGGCCTTCTCGATCTCGTCGATCTGCGCCATATGCGGCACAGCCTTGTTCAGCAGCGCGCGCAATTGCGCCAGCGAGTCGAACGGCAGCGTCTTGCCGAGCACAGCCGACAGGGCGCGGAAGACAGCCCAATCCTCGCGGGCGTCGCCGGGCGGGAAGCCGGCGCGGTCGGTCAACTGGACGCGTCCTTCGGTGTTCACGTAAAGCCCGGATTTTTCCGTATAGGCGGCGCCGGGCAGGATCACATCGGCGCGATGCGCGCCGCGGTCGCCATGGGTGCCGACATAGACGACGAAGGCGCCGGGCTCGACGTTGATTTCATCGGCGCCGACCAGGAACAGCAGGTCGAGCGCCCCGGCCTTGGCCATGGCGGCGGCGGTCAAACCGCCCTCGCCCGGCACAAAACCAATGTCGAGCGCGCCGACGCGCGAGGCGGCGGTGTGCAGCACCGAATAACCGTTCCAGTCGCCCTTGACCGCGAGCTTGGCGGCGAGCGCGGCGATGGCCGCGCCATCCTCGCGGGCCAGCGCGCCGGCGCCGACCAGGATCAGCGGACGCTCAGCCTTGGCCAGAACCTCGCCGAAACCTTCGCCACGGGCGACCTTGGCCAGCGCGTCGGGACCGGCGCCGAGATGCTCATAGGGATAGGTAAGGTCGTGCGGCTCGCCGATGACGGCGATGTGAAAATCCCCTGCCCGCCAGCGGCGGCGGATGCGGGCGTTGAGCACCGGCGATTCCCAACGCGGGTTCGAGCCGATGATCAACAGCGCGTCGGCAGCGTCAATGCCCTCGACACTGGCGTTGAACAGATAGGACGCGCGCCCGTTCTTCGGATCGAGCTTGGCGCCGTCCTGACGGGCGTCGATATTCTTCACGCCCAGCTTGTCCGCAAGCGCCTTGGCGGCGAACAAATCCTCGACCGACGACAGGTCGCCGCCGATGAACCCAGTCTTATCAGGCGAAGTCGCCTGAACCTTGGCGGCGATGGCGCCAAAAGCTTCGGACCAGCTCGCCGGACGCAGGCGCCCGTTCTCGCGCAGATAGGGACGATCAAGCCGTTGCAGCTTCAAGCCGTCGACGCTCTGGCGGGCCTTGTCGGAAATCCATTCCTCGTTCACCGCATCGTTGATGCGCGGCAGGATGCGGATGACTTCGCGGCCGCGCGTGTCGATGCGGATATTGGCGCCGAGCGCGTCGGAGACGTCGACGCCCGGCGTCTTGGTATATTCCCAGGGACGCGCGCGAAAATTCTGCGGGCGCGGCAGCAGCGCGCCGACCGGGCAGAGATCGGTGACATTGCCCTGCAATTCCGAGCGCATCGCCGATTGCAGATAGGTGGTGATCTCCGAATCCTCGCCGCGGCCGATATTGCCCATGTCGGAGGTGCCGCAGATTTCGGCGGTGAAGCGGACGCAGCGCGTGCACTGGATGCAGCGGGTCATTTCGGTCTTCACCAGCGGACCGATATATTTGTTTTCGACCGCGTTCTTGTTCTCGGTGTAGCGGGAGCGGTCGCGGCCGAAGGCCAAAGCCTGATCCTGCAGATCGCATTCGCCGCCCTGGTCGCAGATCGGGCAATCCAGCGGATGGTTAATGAGCAGGAATTCCATCACGCCTTCGCGCGCCTTTTTCACCATCGGCGAATTGGTGAACATTTCCGGCGGCTCGCCATTCGGGCCGGGGCGCAGATCCTTGACCGACATGGCGCAGGAAGCGGTGGGCTTGGGCGGGCCGCCCTTCACCTCGACCAGGCACATGCGGCAATTGCCGGCGACCGACAGCCGTTCATGGAAACAGAAGCGCGGAATCTCCTTGCCGGCGGTTTCCGCCGCCTGCAGCAGCGTGTACTCCGCCGGGACATCCACTTCGATCCCATCGACGATGATTTTCGCCATGTTTCTTCCCTTTGCGCCGGACGCGGCGGGGTTATCCGCACGCCGGTCCAGCTCCGAACCGTTTTTCAGGATGCTTTAACATCGGGCGCGCCGATGCAAGAACCCCGCCTTTTGGGCGCCTTTTTGCCTATTGCGCCGCCACCTTGACCGCGTCCTTGTCGGCGCGGGCGGTGTAAGAGTCGATCCGCGCCTCGATCACCGGGCGGAAATGATTGATCAGCCCCTGGATCGGCCAGGCCGCGGCGTCGCCCAGAGCGCAGATGGTGTGGCCCTCGATCTGCTTGGACACGTCGAACAGCAGGTCGATTTCCGACTTTTGTGCACGACCTTCGACCATGCGTTGCATGATCCGATACATCCAGCCGGTGCCTTCGCGACATGGCGTGCACTGGCCGCAGCTCTCGTGCTTGTAGAAATGCGAGAGTCGGGCGATCGCGCGGATGATGTCCGTGCTCTTGTCCATGACGATCACGGCCGCGGTGCCGAGGCCGGATTTCAGCGCCGACAGAGAGTCGAAATCCATGGGCGTGTCGATGATCTGATGCGCCGGCACGCAACGCACCGAGGAGCCGCCGGGGATCACCGCCAACAGATTGTCCCAGCCGCCGCGCACGCCGCCCGCATGCTTGTCGATCAGCTCGCGGAACGGGATCGACATGGCCTCCTCGACATTGCAGGGCTTGTTGACGTGCCCGGAAATGCTGAAAAGCTTGGTGCCGGCATTGTTCTTGGCGCCGAACGAGGCGAACCAGGCCGCGCTCCGCCGCAAAATGGTCGGCGCCACCGCAATGGATTCGACATTATTTACGGTGGTCGGGCAGCCGTAGAGACCCATATTGGCGGGGAACGGCGGCTTGAGCCGCGGCATGCCCTTCTTGCCCTCGAGCGATTCGAGCAGCGCGGTCTCCTCACCGCAAATATAGGCGCCGGCGCCATGATGCACAATCACATCAAAGGGATAGCCGTGGACATTGTCCTTGCCGATCAGCTTGGCGTCATAGGCCTGGTCCACCGCCGCCTGCAGGCGCTCGCGCTCCCAGATGAATTCGCCGCGCACATAAATATAGGCGGCCGACGCCCCCATGGCGAAGCCCGCGACCAGACAGCCCTCGACCAGCAGATGCGGGTCGTTGCGCAGGATTTCACGGTCCTTGCAGGTGCCGGGCTCGGATTCGTCAGCGTTGACGACCAGATAGGACGGCCGCGCCGGATCGGGCTTGGGCATGAACGACCATTTCAGACCGGTCGGGAAGCCGGCGCCGCCGCGCCCGCGCAGACCCGAGGCCTTCATTTCCGAAATGATCCAGTCCTTGCCCTTTTCAATCAGGCCCTTGGTGTTGTCCCAGGCGCCGCGCTTTTTCGCGCCGGCGAGGCCCCAATCGCCATAGCCGTAAAGGTTCTGGAAGATACGATCCTTGTCCTGAAGCATCGTCTTCTCCTTACTTGCCCGGATGGGCCGGCTGCGCGGCGGCGGCGGGGTCGCTCAGCGGACCGCTCTTGCCATCGGCGCCATAGAATTCGGTGAGCGCGGTGAGGCCGCCCAGCGGCTCCGAGCGGTTGCGGCCGTTCTGCGGGCCAACATGGGTGGGACGGCCGGCGGCGAGATCGTCGAGCAATTTGGCGAAGGATTCGGCGGTCAAATCCTCGTAATAATCGTCGTTGATCTGCACCATGGGCGCGTTGCAGCAGGCGCCCAGGCACTCGACCTCAAGCCAGGAGAACAGGCCGTCGGCGGTGACATGGCGCTGCTCGCCGATGCGTTTCTGGCAGACCTCGATGATCGCGTCGGAGCCGCGCAGCATGCAGGGCGTGGTGCCGCAGACCTGGACGAAAAATTTGCCGACCGGCTCCAGGTTGAACATGGTGTAAAAGGTCGCGACCTCGAGCACGCGGATGTAGGGCATGCCGAGCAGATCCGCGACCTTTTCGATCGCCTTTTGCGGCAGCCAGTAATCATGCTGCTTCTGCGCCTGCCACAAAGCGGGGATCACGGCGGAAGCCTGACGGCCCGGCGGATATTTGGCGATCTGCCTGTCCAGCCACGCCTTGTTCTCCGGCGTGAACTCAAAGCTGTCGGGCTGCTGCTCGGCGAGACGGCGGGCGCTCATGATTTCTTTCCATTGGATTCGCGCAGGTCCTGGATGACGACATAGGCCGTGACGGCGAGGCCGCCGAGGAGGATGCCGAAATCGGATTGCGGCTGGATCAGCGGCGCGCCGTTCACGGCCCGCCAGAGGATGAGGACGAGAATCGCGGAGCCGAGCCCGCTGACGAGAAAGCGCGCGTTCTTTCGCAGGGAGTCCAGAACCGTCATCGGTCGACCTCGCCGAACACGATGTCCTGCGCGCCCAAAATGGCGGAGACGTCGGCGAGCATATGGTTGCGGCACAGCAGGTCCATGCCCTGCAAATGGGCGAAGCCGGGCGCGCGGATCTTGCACTTATACGGCTTGTCCGTGCCGTCAGAGACCAGATAGACGCCGAACTCGCCTTTTGGCGCCTCGGTGGCCACATAGACCTCGCCTTCCGGCGTGCGGAAACCTTCGGTGAACAGTTTGAAGTGATGGATCAGGCTTTCCATCGACTGTTTCATCGCGGCGCGGCGCGGCGGGGTGATCTTGTGGTCAGGGACCAGGACCGGCCCCTGATTCTCCGCAAGTGAAAGCTTTTCGACACATTGGCGCATGATGCGCACGGATTGTCGCATTTCTTCAAGGCGCACGACCTGCCGGTCGTAGCAGTCGCCATGCTTGCCGACGGGAATGTCGAATTCCATTTCCTCGTAGCATTCATAGGGCTGCGCGCGGCGCAAATCCCAGGCGACGCCGGAGCCCCGCAGAACCGGACCAGAAAAGCCCCATTTCCAGCATTCTTCCGCGGTGAGCACGCCAATGTCGGCATTGCGCTGCTTAAAAATGCGGTTCTCGACGAACAGCGCTTCCAGATCGTCCATCAGTTTCAGGAACGGATCGAGCCAGGCGCCGATATCGGCGATCAAAGCCGGCGGCAGGTCCTTGGCGACGCCGCCCGGCCGGAAATAATTGGCGTGCATACGGGCGCCGGAGGCGCGCTCGTAGAACACCATGATCTTCTCGCGCTCTTCAAACCCCCAGACCGGCGGGGTGAGCGCGCCGACGTCCATCGCCTGCGTGGTGACGTTGAGCATATGCGAGAGAATGCGGGTCATTTCCGCATAGAGCACGCGGATCAATTGCGCGCGGCGCGGAACCGTGACGCCCAGCAGTTTCTCGATGGCGAGGACGAAGGAATGCTCCTGAGACATCGGCCCGCAATAATCGAGCCGGTCGAAATAAGGCACGTTCTGCAGATAAGTGCGCGCCTCCATCAGCTTTTCCGTGCCGCGATGCAGCAGGCCGATATGGGGATCGACGCGTTCGACCACTTCGCCGTCCAGCTCCAGCACCAGGCGCAGCACGCCATGGGCCGCCGGATGTTGCGGACCGAAATTGATCGAGAAATTGCGCATATTCTGTTCGGTCATCGTCCGCCTCAGATTTTCACTTCGACGCCGCTTTTCAGCATCTCGTCGCGCGCGGCGCTGAGCGCGCGCGGGATCACATAATCATTCATCAGGCGCATGTTTTCATTCAACCGCGCCACCAGCAACGGCATTTTGCGCACCACCTTGGCGCCCATGGGCGTCTGCTGGAAGGCGCGCAACGCCTCGAGCTCATCCGGGTCCATCGTCTCCAGCAAGGTGAGGACCGAGGCGCGCTCGATGGCGTCCACATCCTGCGTCAGCATTTTTTGCACGAAATGATCGACGAAGGCGGAGGCCTGGTCCTCGTTCAGTCCCGGATTGGCGACGCGCACCCGCTGGTTCACCTGCTGGGCGGCGAAGGGCGCGCTCTTGGTCACCAGCGCGCGGAGATCGAGCGTCCGGGCGTAGGCCTGCGCCGCTTCGACCGCCTGCGGCGAATACGCCTTGAGCTTTTCCGCATAGCTTTGCGCCGAATCCTGAGCCGACGCGGCGCCACCGAGGGCCAACGTCGCCAGGACCAGCAGGAGCGAAGCGGAACGGCGCATCATCAGCTCTTGGTCGCCTTCTCGTCGCCGGGAAGAGTGTGGGTCGCCGACTCCCAGGGGGACAGGAAGTCGAAGGATCGGAATTCCTGGTTGAGCTTCACAGGCTCGTAGACCACCCGCTTGCTCTCGTCGTCGTAGCGAACTTCGACATAGCCGGTGAGCGGGAAGTCCTTGCGCAGCGGATGGCCGTCGAACCCGTAATCGGTGAGCATGCGGCGCAGGTCCGGATGGTCCGCAAACAGCACGCCATACATGTCATAGGCTTCGCGCTCGTACCAATTGGCCGCGGGCCACACATTGACCGCCGAAGGCAACGGATTGATGTCGTCGGCCGCCGTCTTCACGCGAATGCGCAGATTGGCGGCGGGGTCGAGCAGATGCACGACCACGTCGAAGCGTTTTTCGCGCGCGGGAAAGTCCACCGCCGTCAGGTCGATGAAGCTGACAAAGCCGTTGTCGCGCAAATAAGTGAGCGATTCGATCCATTTGGCGGAATCGACGGTCACGCTCAGCTCGTCGAAGGCGAGCTTGGCGGACAGGAAGGCGGCGCCCAGGCCCGCCTCGATCTTTTCGGAGAGCGCCCGCAGGTTTGTGCGTAAAATCTCCGCATGGGTGTGTTCGACCGGAGGAGTGGCGTCCGTCATCTCGAAGTCCCTCGCCCGCAGGGGGGCGGAAATCTTGGTTTTGCGCACATTTTTCCCGAAAACCGCTTCACGCTTTTCGGCAATGCGCGCCGGATTTTAGCGTTCGATCGTGCCGGTGCGGCGGATCTTGCGCTGCAGCAGCATGATGCCGTAGAGCAGCGCTTCCGCCGAGGGCGGGCAGCCGGGCACGTAGATGTCCACGGGCACGATGCGGTCGCAGCCGCGCACCACCGAATAGGAATAGTGGTAGTAGCCGCCGCCATTGGCGCAGGAGCCCATCGAGATCACGTAGCGCGGCTCCGGCATCTGGTCGTAGACCTTGCGCAGCGCCGGGGCCATCTTGTTGGTGAGCGTGCCGGCGACGATCATCACGTCGGACTGGCGCGGCGAGGCGCGGGGCGCAAAACCGTAGCGCTCCACGTCATAGCGCGGCATGGCCACATGCATCATTTCGACGGCGCAACAGGCGAGACCAAAAGTCATCCACATCAGCGAGCCGGTGCGCGCCCAGTTGATCAGGTCGTCGGTCGCGGTGACGATGAACCCCTTGTCGGCCAACTGTTCGTTAATGGACAGGAAGGTCGGATCGTCGGCGCCGATCGGCTTGCCGGTGCGGGGATCGAGGATTCCGCGGGGCGCGGGCGCGATCAGTGTCGGCTGCGTTTCGCGCGTCAGTCCCATTCAAGGGCTCCCTTTTTCCATTCATAGACGAAGCCGACGGTGAGCACCCCGAGGAACAGCATCATCGACCAGAACCCGAAGGGGCCGATCGCGCGGAAGGCGACCGCCCAGGGGAACAGGAAGGCGACTTCCAGATCGAAGATGATGAACAGAAGCGACACGAGATAGAAGCGCACGTCGAACTTCATGCGGGCGTCGTCGAAGGCGTTGAAGCCGCACTCGTAGGCGGAGAGTTTTTCCGCGTCGGGCGCCTTGTGGGCGAGGATGAAGGGCGCGACGAGCAGCGCCCCAGAAAGCACTGTCGCGATGGCGATGAAGATCACCAGCGGCAGATAATCGTTGAGAACCGACATTTTTGTCCTCCCGCCGATTTTTGGCGCTCACCCCGAAACCATAAAGAATCGGGAAGGCGTTCCGGCGACAGTAGCTCAGTAGCAAGAGCCCTGCCACCGCCGCCCCTTTGGTCTCGTTCCGTATCTTAGTGCGACAATACGCGCAAGGTCGAAACGCGCGTCTAGGACTAAGGACGGGTCCGGGCGAACCACGTGACAGCGAAGTCGTTGGAATCGCGGAAGATTCAAAGATGATCAGCACGGAGCGGGCAAGCGACGATCGCGACCATTTGCCGCTGCGCCTGATATGGTGTCGCCATGGTGAAATGGCGAGAGAGACGGGGCTCGAACCCGCGACCTCCGGCGTGACAGGCCGGCGCTCTGACCAACTGAGCTACTCCCCCGCATGTCCGGCGCGCGTCAGTGACTTGCGTCGTGCGGATGGGTGCGAAGTAAGGCAGGGCGCGGTTCAAGTCAAGCGCCCTTGTGACGACTTTTTGATGGTTTGTGAAAATACTAGGCAAAGCCTGGCTTCCGCCGCGACGGATGCGGCGCAAGGATGGGAGCAATACCCCCGTTCGGACGCTCCGGCGCGTCGCAACGGCGAGAATCAGAGGGAATCGCGAGATCAACGCGTGGTGGTGGGCTGTCCCGGGCCATACCACCCGTGAGGAGAAAGCGGCGAGGTCGCGTTCAGCGGCGCGTGGAGCTGGGACGACGCCATAGGCACCGGCCAGAACGACAGGACGGGGCGCGACAGGCGAAAAGCCTGCCGGAGGCGTTCCCGGACAGCGCCGCTCAAACGGGGAAAAGGACCGTCAGAAAACCCGGCTGGCCAGATTCCAGCGCGCCATTTCCGACGACGTCACCATATGCAGCGTCGACGAGGAAATATGTTCGGCGGTGCGGATCAGGTCGCTGGAGACGCCCATGCGGGCGCTATAGGCCATCAGATGCGCGGCCATCGAGCCATTGTCGTAGCGGCGCACCACCGCGCCGCCATCGCCAAAAATGCCGGCGTCGGTGGTCTGGTTGGCGAACATGCGATGGATGCCGAGCGAACTGCCTTGCGGCGCCACGCGCTTGCGGCCGCCCATGAAGGCGTAGACGCAAGCCGACAGGCAATGGGCGGACAGGAAGCGCCCGCCCCGCCCCGAGGACGGCGAAAGCCGCGCCACTACGGTGGCCGCGCCGATTCGGCGGAAAATCTGCCCGAGCTCCATGGAGGCGACGACATAGCCGCCTTCGGAATTCAGGAACACGACGGTGCGCAGATCGCGATTCCCCGCGTTCTCCCGCAAAAAGGCCAGGAACTCGTGCGGCGTGGAATTGGTGATCTGGCCCTCCGCGACAATCGCCATGGGACAGCCGCCGCGGCAGCCGCCGCCGAGCGATTCGAGCCGGAACGTCATGGCCTGCGCATGGGTCGCGGCGAGCGCGCCGAAGGCGAGCGCCCCGAGCGCAAGGCGGGGTTGAGACATCATGCGCGCAACTCCGCCCCAGAAATTCGCCACGGAGACTCTCCAGATATGGTGGGCGGTGACGGTCTCGAACCGCCGACCCTCTCGGTGTAAACGAGATGCTCTACCAACTGAGCTAACCGCCCTTCGCGCCGGCTGCGGGCGCTCAAAAACGCTTTAGGACGCGCCACGCGCCCTGACAAGACTTTCGGCCAAAGAGATTAAAACCTTGCGAATGGGAACGCCAAGCTCCGCAACCGTGAGAAGCCCCGGAACGCTTGAGAACGCCCGATAGCAAACCCGAAAAAAAGCCTGGCGAATGTGGATTCGCCAGGCTCGAGAGATAACAAAACCTGACGAATCGCAATTCGCCAGGCTCGCAGTCCGAAAGCGCGTGTGACTTACTTGTTGACCAGCGTCTTGAGCTGGGCGCCGGGCTTGAAGCGCACGCTCTTGGAGGCGGGAATCGTGATCTCCTCGCCGGTCGCGGGATTGCGACCCTTGCCGGCGGCGCGCTCCTTGACCGAGAAGGTGCCGAAACCGACGAGGCGAACTTCCTCGCCATTCTTCAGCGCCTGCGAGATCGCATCGATCACGGCGTCGAGGGCGGCGCCGGCGGCGGCCTTCGAGGATTCCGTCGCTTCAGCCACCACGTCGATCAGTTCGGCTTTGTTGGTCATATGAAACTCCTGTCTCTGCGGCGCGCTCTCAGTCGCAACCTTATGTTCTCCCGGGCCGCTGTCCGGATGGAAGCTTGATCGCCGCCACGAAAAGCGCGCCGCAGGGCGCTGCTCGAATCGTAACCGGACGATGGCGCTACTTTTGATGCGAATCCGGGCCAAGGCAAGGGACCGGGCGGGAGATTCTCCAAAAAAACCCAGCAAAATCGGGCTTTTTAGCCCCTCGGCTTGCGCAAAGACAAAGGGCCGGAGCCAAAATGGCCCCGGCCCCCAATTCAGGCGGGAAATCCTCCCGGCGCGCGGTCTTAGTGGGCGACCACGCCGACGCCATCTTCCTCGCGATCCTGGCCGTCCGCCTTGACCGCGCCCTCCTCCCAGGAGATCGGCTCGGGCATGCGCAGCAGGGCGTGTTTCAGCACCTCCTCCATGCGCGAGACCGGCACGATCTCGAGGTTGTTCTTCACGGAATCCGGGATATCGACCAGATCCTTGGCGTTGTCCTCGGGGATCAAGACCTTCTTCAGCCCGCCGCGCAGCGCCGCCAGCAGCTTCTCCTTGAGGCCGCCAATGGGGAGCACCCGGCCGCGCAGCGTGACCTCGCCGGTCATGGCGATGTCGCGGCGCACGGGAATGCCGGTCATGATCGAGACGATGGCCGTGGCCATGGCCACGCCCGCCGACGGACCATCCTTGGGCGTCGCGCCTTCCGGCACGTGCACGTGGATGTCGCGCTTCTCGAACACCGGCGGCTCGATGCCGAAATCGACCGCCCGCGACCGCACATAAGAGGCGGCGGCGGAAATCGATTCCTTCATCACATCGCGCAGATTGCCGGTGACGGTCATGCGGCCCTTGCCGGGCATCATCACGCCTTCGATGGTCAGCAATTCGCCGCCGACTTCCGTCCAGGCGAGGCCGGTGACCACGCCGATCTGATCCTCCGACTCCGCCTCGCCGTAGCGATAGCGGGGCACGCCGAGATAGGTCTCGATGTTTTCCTCGGTGAAGACGATACGATCCTTCTTCGGCTTGGACAGCAAGATATCCTTCACCGCCTTGCGGGCGAGGTTGGAGATCTCACGCTCCAGATTACGCACACCGGCCTCGCGGGTGTAGCGCCGGATCACCTTGATCAGAGCCGCATCCTCGAGAATCCACTCGTCAGAGCCGAGACCATGCTTGGCCGTGGCGGCGGGGATCAGGTGCTTGCGCGCGATCACCGCCTTTTCGTCCTCGGTATAGCCGGCGATGCGGATGATCTCCATGCGGTCCATCAGCGGCGCCGGAATGTTGAGCGTGTTCGCCGTGGTCACGAACATCACATTGGACAGGTCGTAGTCGACCTCCAGGTAATGGTCGTTGAACGTGGCGTTCTGCTCGGGGTCCAGCACCTCCAGCAGGGCCGAGGACGGGTCGCCGCGGAAATCCATGCCCATCTTGTCGATTTCGTCGAGCAGGAACAACGGATTGTTGG
Source organism: Rhodoblastus acidophilus (assembly GCF_025961575.1). GTDB lineage: Bacteria > Pseudomonadota > Alphaproteobacteria > Rhizobiales > Beijerinckiaceae > Rhodoblastus > Rhodoblastus acidophilus_C. Next base: position 52,094 of record NZ_JAOQNX010000026.1, read on the forward strand.
TCTTGGCCTTACGCATCGACTGGATCAGCTTGCCGGGCATCGAGCCGATATAGGTGCGGCGGTGACCGCGAATCTCGGCCTCGTCGCGCACGCCGCCGAGCGACATGCGCACGAACTCGCGTCCGGTCGCCTTGGCGATCGATTTGCCGAGCGACGTCTTGCCGACGCCGGGCGGTCCGACGAGACACAGGATCGGGCCCGTCAGCTTATTCGCCCGGCTCTGCACCGCCAGATATTCGACAATGCGCTCCTTGACCTTGTCCAGCCCATAGTGCTCCGCGTCTAGAAGCTCCTGGGCCGAAGCCAGGTCCTTCTTGATCTTGGATTTCTTGCCCCACGGAATGGACAGCAGCCAGTCGAGATAATTGCGGACGACCGTCGCTTCAGCCGACATCGGCGACATCTGCCGCAGTTTCTTCAGCTCGGCGGTGGCCTTGTCGCGGGCCTCCTTCGACAGTTTTGTGCGCTTGATCTTCTCTTCGAGCTCGTAGAGGTCGTCCTTGCCGTCCTCGTCGCCCAGCTCCTTCTGAATGGCCTTCATCTGCTCATTCAGATAATATTCGCGTTGGGTCTTCTCCATCTGCCGTTTGACGCGCGTGCGAATGCGCTTCTCGACCTGCAAGACCGAGATCTCGCTTTCCATCAGCGCCAGGCACTTTTCCAGCCGCTTGACGACCGAGGTCATCTCCAGCACCGCCTGGCGGTCGCCGATCTTCACCGACAGATGCGAGGCGACGGTGTCGGCCAGCTTGCTGGGATCGTCGATCTGCGCCACGGCGGAGACTACCTCCGGCGAGACCTTCTTGTTCAGCTTGACATAGCCTTCGAATTCCGAGGCCACGGAGCGGGCGAGGGCTTCCGCCTCGACCATATCGACCTTGTCCTCCGGGGTGACGGTGGCCTCGGCCTCGTAATATTCGTCGGTGCGGACATATTTGCCGACCTTGGCGCGGGCGACGCCTTCCACCAGCACCTTGACGGTGCCGTCGGGCAGCTTCAGCAATTGCAGCACGCTCGCCAGCACGCCGGCGGAGAAGACGGCTTCCGGCTTGGGATCGTCGTCGGCCGCGTTCATCTGGGTGGCGAGCAGGATGTGCTTGTCGGCCTTCATCACCTCTTCAAGCGCGCGAATGCTCTTTTCGCGACCGACGAACAGCGGCACGATCATGTGCGGGAAGACGACGATGTCGCGCAGCGGGAGAACCGGGAACGTCTCGGTGACGCCGGCGGGAGGCAGTTCGCGCTTTGTGGTGGTCATCTCTTCATCCTTTGGTCACGGCGGACCTGACCTTGGTCGTCTTACCGTTGCAAGGTCCGGGCCGCCCACGGAACGGACGGACACGGCCTCCTCGCGAGCGCCGACCCTCCCTCCGTGCGCCGTCCGATCCGTGCTAGGCCTCGGCGGCGTGGGGCTCACCGACGGAAATGGGGCGTCTCCGCCCCAGTTTCAAGTTCGCCCCTGTGTTCGACTATGGCCTGGGCCTTGCGCCCACGCCATTCGACTTATGCGCTGGCGCCGGTCTTCTCGGCGCGCTCCGCGTAGATGTAGAGCGGCTTCGCCTTGCCATCGACCACTTCGGGGCCGATCACCACCTGCTCGACGCCCTCGAGCCCCGGCAGGTCGAACATGGTGTCGAGCAGAATGCCCTCCATGATCGAACGCAAGCCGCGCGCGCCGGTTTTCCGCTCGATGGCCTTGCGCGAGATGACGTTGAGCGCCTCGTCCTGGAAGGACAGCTCGACATTCTCCATCTCGAACAGGCGCTGGTACTGCTTGACCAGCGCGTTCTTCGGCTCGGTGAGAATGCGCTTCAGCGCCTCCTCGTCGAGGTCCTCCAAAGTGGCGATCACCGGCAGGCGGCCGACGAATTCCGGGATCAGGCCGAACTTGAGCAGATCCTCCGGCTCGACCTGGCGGAAGATTTCGCCGGTGCGGCGCTCGTCCGGCCCTTCCACATTGGCGGCGAAGCCGATCGAGGTCTTGTTGCCGCGATTCGAGATGATCTTGTCGAGACCGGCGAAGGCGCCGCCGCAGATGAACAGGATGTTGGTCGTGTCCACCTGCAGGAATTCCTGCTGCGGGTGCTTGCGGCCGCCCTGCGGGGGCACCGAAGCCACGGTGCCTTCCATGATCTTCAGCAGCGCCTGCTGCACGCCCTCGCCCGAGACGTCGCGGGTGATCGAGGGATTGTCGGACTTGCGGGAGATCTTGTCGATTTCGTCGATATAGACGATGCCGCGCTGGGCGCGCTCGACATTGTAGTCGGAGGCCTGCAGCAGCTTCAGGATGATGTTTTCCACGTCCTCGCCGACATAGCCGGCCTCGGTGAGCGTGGTGGCGTCGGCCATGGTGAAGGGCACGTCGAGGATGCGGGCGAGCGTCTGCGCCAGCAGCGTCTTGCCGGAGCCGGTGGGGCCGACCAGCAGGATGTTCGACTTGGCCAATTCCACGTCCGAATGCTTGGTCGCGTGGTTCAGCCGCTTGTAATGGTTGTGCACGGCGACGGAGAGCACGCGCTTGGCCGAGAACTGGCCGATGACGTAATCGTCCAAAACCTTGCAGATTTCCTTCGGCGTGGGAATGCCGTCGCGGGTTTTCACCAGCGCGGATTTGTTCTCCTCGCGAATGATGTCCATGCACAGTTCGACGCATTCGTCGCAGATGAACACCGTCGGCCCTGCGATCAGCTTGCGCACTTCGTGCTGGCTTTTGCCGCAGAAGGAACAATACAGCGTGTTCTTGGAGTCGCTGGCGCCAACCTTGCTCATTCATCTCTCCTTGGCCGCCGGTTCGAGACCTACCGGCCGCTCTGGGGGCTCATGCGGCCACGCCGCGCCCGAAAAACCATCGCCGGACCGACGATCAGCGCGCCCTTTCGACGCTCCGGGTTCATCTGCGTCGACCGGCCAGTTTAAGCCGTTCGACGCCAATGACAAGCTGTGCCGAATTCACGGCGTTTCACGATGACCGGCCGCGGACGGCCGGCGGCTCACTTCTTCTCGTCGGCCTTGTCGTCCGGACGCTTGCTCAGCACATTGTCGATCAGGCCGAAATCCTTGGCCTCTTCGGAAGACATGAAATGGTCGCGATCAAGCGTCTTCTCGATCGTCTCATAGTCCTGGCCGGTGTGTTTCACATAAACTTCATTCAACCGCTTCTTCACCTTCATTATGTCTTCAGCATGGCGAAGGATGTCAGAGGCTTGCCCCTGGAAGCCGCCGGAGGGTTGATGGACCATGATTCGCGCGTTCGGCAGGGCGAAGCGCATGCCCGCCTCGCCGCCGCACAGCAGCAGCGAGCCCATCGACGCCGCCTGGCCGACGCAGAGCGTGGACACTTTGGGCTTGATGAACTGCATGGTGTCGTAGATCGCCATGCCCGCCGTCACCACGCCGCCCGGCGAGTTGATGTACATGGAGATCTCCTTCTTGGGATTCTCCGCTTCCAGGAACAGCAGCTGGGCGATGATGACGGAGGCCATGCCGTCTTCGACCGGGCCGGTGAGGAAGACGATTCGCTCGCGCAGCAGACGGGAATAAATGTCGAATCCGCGCTCGCCGCGCGGCGTGTTCTCGATGACCTGCGGAATGAGATATTGATTATACGTTTCGATCGGATCGCGCATGGATCATCCCTTGAACCTTGTCGGCCGCGCCTTCAGGCCTCGACCGCATTCCCATATCTGCCAACATAATGTGCTTTCGGCCCGTGGCAATGGCCGTGCTGGTTGCATGAAACCGTCATGCAAATCCGGGGCCGGTTTGGTCTCCGCCCGGCGCAAAGGCCGGGGTCGACGAGAATATCCGCCAACTCTAGCGCCCGCCGACTGAATAAACCCTAAAGATTCCGAAGGTTTGCAAGGCTTTGCGCTGACGGTGCGGAAGGCCAAAACGAGACGCGCCCGCGCGAGGGGCGCGGGCGCGTCGTTGCAAATCGGACGTCAGTTCAAGCTCATTCGTCATCCTGCGGCTTGAACAATTCCTCCTTGGACACGGTCTTGTCCGTGACCTTGGCCTGTCCGAGGATGTGGTCGATGACCTTCTCCTCGAAGATCGGCGCGCGAATCTGGGCCAGCGCCTGCGGGTTCTTCTGGTAATATTCCCACAGCAGCTTTTCCTGGCCGGGGAACTGGCGAGCCTGGTCGACAATGCCGCGCGTGACCTCGTCATCGGTCACCTTGACGCCCGCGCTCTCGCCGACTTCGGCGACCACGAGGCCGAGACGCACGCGGCGTTCGGCGATGCGGCGATATTCGGCGCGCTGCGCCTCTTCGGTCGTGCCGGCGTCCTCAAAGCTCTTGCCGGTCGAACGCTGCTCGGCGAGGAGCTGATTCCAGATCCCCTCGAACTCGTGATTGACCAGCTCTTCCGGCAGATCGAAGGCGTAGCGCTTGTCCAGCGCGTCAAGCAGGGTGCGCTTCAGCTTTTCGCGCGACGCCTTGGTGTAGTCGCCCTTGAGGCGCTCGACGATGCCCTCGCGCAGCTTTTCGGCGCTCTCAAAACCGAATCCCTTGGCGAATTCGTCATCCACCGCCTGTTCGCCGGGCGCGGCCACCGCCGTCACCTTGACATCGAACACAGCCGCCTTGCCGGCGAGGTTTTGCGCCGAATAATCCTCGGGGAAGGTGACGTTCACCGCGCGGTCCTCGCCGGCCTTGGCGCCGACGAGCTGGTCTTCGAAACCGGGAATGAACGAGCCGGAGCCGAGCACGAGATCGACGCCCTGCGCTGTGCCGCCCTCAAAAGCCTCGTCGCCGATCTTGCCGACGAAATCGATGGTCAGCTTGTCGCCGTTTTCGGCGGCGGCGCCTTCTTCGCGGGCAGTGTAGGCGCGATTGCGGTCGACCAGACGCTTGATGGCCTCCTCGACCTCGCTGTCGGGCAGTTCGGCGACGAGGCGCTCGACCTCGATGTCCTCGAAGGAGCCGACCTCGAAGGTCGGCAGGACTTCAAAGGCGAGGGAGAAGGTGAGGTCGCCGCTGGCCTCCAAAACCTTTTCCATCTCGCCCTTGTCTTCGGGGAAGCTGAATTTCGGCGCGGCGGCGAGGCGCAGCTTGTTGTCGTCGAGGATTTTCTGCTGGGCGGCGTTCACCGCCTCCTGGACGACATCGCCCATGATCGACTTGCCATAGACGCGCTTGAGGTGGCCGACCGGGACTTTGCCGGGACGGAACCCCTTGATCTGGACCTTGTCCTTCATGGACGCGATCTGCGCGTCGAGCTTTTCGGCCAATTCGCTCGCCGGGAGAACGATCCTGTATTCGCGCTTCAGCCCCTGCGAAAGCGTTTCCGTAGCCTGCATCTCCAAAACCTTTTTTCTACCGGGCGGGCCCGGACCATCTGAAACCTGGGAACTCGGCGCAGTGGTGCGGGCGGAGGGACTCGAACCCCCACGACATCAGCCACCGGAACCTAAATCCGGCGCGTCTACCAGTTCCGCCACGCCCGCGCGCTGTGTGCAAGGGGCGCTCTATAGCAATGCGCGCGACGCGGCGCAGCAAAAAAATGGCGGAATCGGGCCTTCTCGCCCCAGATTATCAAAGAGCCGCCACAACCCTCGGCAGCGTCTCGGGCAAATCTTCCGCAATCAGGCCTGGGCCAAAGGCGTTTGCCGCCTCGCCATGCAGCCAGACCGCACAGGCCGCCGCCTCGAAGGCCGGCATATTTTGCGCGAGCAGGCCGCCAATGATCCCCGCGAGCACGTCGCCCGAACCGGCCGTCGCCAGAGTCGGCGGCGCGTTGGCGGCGATGGCCGCGCGCCCGTCGGGACCAGCCACCACGGTGTCGGGCCCCTTTAGCACGATCACCGCGCCCAGACTTTTGGCGGCAGTCCGCGCTCTCTCCAGTTTCGATGTGTAATCAAGCGGTTGCAAACCGGACTTGCTAGATGACGCTAGGTCACCGTCCTCCGGCGGGCCAGACGGAGATTCTTGACTCTTCTCCTTGAAAAGACGCTCAAATTCTCCGTCATGCGGCGTCAGGACGACGCGCGCGGCGCTCGTCCCGATGCGGCGCGCCAAAGCCCGCCAGTCCCCCGAAAAGGCGGTAAGCGCGTCGGCGTCGAGCACCAGTCCGAGTGGCCGATCCGGCGTCGCCGCCGCCAGCAAGACCGACGCAATCTCGGCCGTTGCCGGGCCGACGCCAAAAGCCGGCCCGAACACACAGGCGCTGAAACGGCGGTCAGACAAAAGATCGCGCCATTGCGCCGGCCCCTCGGCTTCGCGCAGCATGATCGCGGTGAGCTGCGCGGCGTTGACCGCCAACGCATCCGCAGGACTGACCACCGTCACCAGCCCCGCGCCGGCGCGCAGGCCCGCGCGCGCGGCGAGCCGCGCCGCGCCGGTGCGCGCCAACGGCCCCGAGGCGACCAGCAAATGCCCGCGCGCATATTTGTGCCCGGCGATCTCCGGCCTCGGCATCAGGGCGCGCCAGAGAGGCGGACGGTTTTCGAATGTTTTCGGCGCGATCTCCGCCAAGACGCGCGCCTCAATGCCGATTTGCGTGAGCAAAAGCTCGCCGCAGGCAAGCCGGCCCGGCAGCAGCACATGGCCGGGCTTCTTGCGAAAAAAGGTGACGGTTTTGTGGGCCCGGACGCAGCCTGGGCCGAGGCCGGTGGCGCCGTCGAGCCCCGAGGGCACGTCGACCGCGAGGATCGGCTTGCCCGCCGCATTGAGGCGCTCGACGAGGTCAAGCGCCCGTCCGTCCAGCGGACGCGACAGGCCGGCGCCGAACAAAGCGTCGATCACCACATCCGCCCGCGCCGGATCGACCTCTGGGGCGTCGCAGGTCTCGCCCGCCCAATCCTCAAAAGCCTGTTTGGCGTCGCCGCGCAAGGCGCGCGGATCGCCCAGCGCGCCGACCTCCACATCGAAACCGGCGTCGCGCAACAGCCGCGCGGCAACATAGCCGTCGCCGCCATTGTTGCCGGGACCGCAGAACACGGCGACGCGCCGTCCCCCGTTCGCGCGCAAAAAAGCGGCGGCGGCCTCGGCGACATTCTTCCCCGCCTTGAGCATCAGCGCATAGCCGGGAACGCCGGCGGCGATGGTGAGCGCGTCGGCGCGGCCCATGTCCTCGGGTGTCAGCAATTCGATGGGTTCCATGGCCGAAGTCTGAGCCGGTCCCTACGGAAATGCAATTGCGGCCTCACCGCTTTTCGCTTATGGCGCAGCGCAACAAGGGAGTATTGCATGACCGTCAAGAGCCCGCGCAATTTCTTAAAACCGCTCGCCATCGGCGCCCCCGAGCCCTATCGCGAGCTGCCGGTGCGGGTGGAGCGCATGATCCATTTCGTCCCGCCGCATCTCGAAAAAGTGCGGGCGAAAATCGGCGACATGATCCCGACCGTCGACGTGATCCTCGGCAATCTCGAGGACGCCATTCCGGCGGACGCCAAGGAGGCGGCGCGCAAAGGTTTTATTGAGATGGCCGCCGCGCACGACTACGGCTCGACCGGCCTGTGGACGCGCGTGAACTGTCTGAACTCGCCCTGGGCGCTCGACGACATCACTGAGATCGTCGCCGCGGTCGGCGACAAACTCGACGTGATCATGCTGCCCAAGGTCGAGGGCCCCTGGGACATTCACTATCTCGACCAGCTGCTGGCGCAGCTCGAAGCGCGGCATCAGGTGAAAAAGCCGATTCTCATCCACGCCATTCTCGAGACCGCCGAAGGCGTCAAGAATGTCGAGCAGATCGCCCTGGCCTCGCCCCGCATGCACGGCATGAGCCTGGGACCGGCGGATCTCGCGGCCTCGCGCGCCATGAAGACCACGCGCGTCGGCGGCGGCCATCCCGAATACAAGGTCTTGGCCGATCCGGAAGGCTCGGCGCCGCGCGCCGTCTATCAGCAGGACCTCTGGCATTACACCGTCGCCAAAATGGTCGACGCCTGCCAGAGCGCCGGCATCAAGTCCTTCTATGGCCCGTTCGGCGACATCGCCGATCTCGCCGCCTGCGAAGTGCAGTTCCGCAACGCCTTCCTGCTCGGCTGCGCCGGCGCGTGGTCGCTGCATCCCAACCAGGTCGCCATCGCCAAACGGGTGTTTTCGCCCGATCCCAAGGAAGTGGCCTTTGCGAAAAAGATTCTGGAGGCCATGCCCGACGGCTCCGGCGTCGCCATGATCGACGGCAAGATGCAGGACGACGCCACCTGGAAACAGGCCAAGGTGATGGTGGACTGCGCCAAGCAGGTCGCCGCCAAAGACCCGGAATTCGCCGCCGCCTACGGGTTCTGAGCGGGCGACCAAAAATGGCTAAGCTCCCGGTTCGCCGGGAGCTTTTTTTGCGCCGCATTGACTCATCGGAGCTTGAGATTAAGATTTCCTGCTGAAGCAATGGGGAAGCGCGATGGGCGAAGCGATGAAACCCAGGGCGGCCAAATATGGCATCGGCGAGGTCGTTAAGCACCGCAAATATCCATTTCGCGGCGTGATCTTCGACATCGACCCGGTATTCGCCAATTCGGAGGAATGGTGGCTGTCGATCCCCGAGGACGTTCGCCCGTCCAAGGACCAGCCGTTTTACCATCTCTACGCCGAAAACGCGGAAACCGAATATACCGCCTATGTCTCGGAGCAAAACCTGCTGCCCGACGACAACGAGACCCCGCTGCGCAACCCGCAGGTGGACGTGGTCTTCCTGCGCAGCCCAACGGGACGCTATGTGAAGCGCTGCCAGGTGATGAACTGAGGCGCTGACGCCACAATTACGAGCGTATCTCGCAATCCATCGAACCCCATGTCGTCATGGCCGGGCGTCGTCCCGGCCATCCACGTGGCGCGGCCGCGCGAGCTCGTCGCATGATCCTGGCGGCTTCGCGTGGATACCCGGGACGACGCGCGGGCATGGAGCAAACATCTGTTCGCCAAACAAAAAGCGCCCGGATCGCTCCGGGCGCTTTTTCCAATCGATGTCCGCGACGCTTACTTCGGCGCGGCGGGCGCAGCGGCGGCCGGCTGCTGCGATTCGAGTTTTTTCCGCTCTTCCTCGGCGCGCTTCTGCAGCTCTTCGGCGAGCTTCTTCTGCTGCTCTTCCAACACCTTGGGATCGACCGCCGGGCCGTCGAAGGCGGCGCCGAAGCCGGCGAGCGGCAGGTTGAACACCACTTCCATATTGGCCTGGTTCTTCACCGAGACCGCCATGTTCGTGCCCTTCTTGGCGGCTTCGATCGTGTCCTTCTTCACCTTGGCTTCGGCGAAGCAGCCGTTGGGGAAGCAGATTTCATAGGCGCCTTCGGCCACCGGGCCCTTGTCGATGGCGAAGCGGAAGCCCGGGCGCAGCATCAGGCCCACCGGCATCAGGAAGCGCACGATCTTGGTTTCGTCCCCCTTCACGTCATAAACGGCGAGCGCCAGAACCGGCGGCTGGTCGGCCTTGGCGCCGAAGTCGCGGGTCGTGTAGCAGATTTCCTTGCCCGCGGCCTGGTCCTTGCCGCAAACCTTGGTCCATTGCGGCTGGGACGGCTGCAGGTCGACCTTCATCGGACCCTGCGGGGCGGCGGGCTGGCCAGCCGGCGCGCCGGGGGCCGGGGCGGCGGGCGCCGCGGGGGCGGCAGGCTTCTGCGCCTGGGCGAAGGCCGGCGAGGCAAGCAGGGCGCCCGCGACCAGAGCGGCGGTAAAGCGGGACGAAGACAGAGACATCCAAAATCCTTTCACTGATCCTCACAAGGCCGCATCCACGCCGCCGGCAAGTTATCCCGCGCCGGAACTGTCGCGTGCGTTCCAAGCGGGGCGCGCGCTCTTCGCCCCCAAATGGGGCGATAAATTGACGGCGCCTTCATATCCCCTTCGCCCCGGTTTTGCCAGCAGCCAATTTTGCTAAAGCCGTCGAATTTCTGGCCTTGTCGCCGCGCTTCCCCTAAGCTTTCGAAATGTTGCGGTTTTCGCACAGGGCTTTCGCGCTGGCCTGCGCGCTCTCTTTCGCCGTCCCGAACGCATCCGCGCGGGCGCAGGAGGGCGCCGCGCGAATCACCCATGGACTCGCCATGCACGGCGCGCCCGCCCTGCCCCCGGACTTTAAAAATTTTCCCTACGCGGACCCCGAGGCGAAAAAGGGCGGCGTGCTCAAACTCGGGGCCTACGGCGCCTTCGACAATCTCAACCCGTTTGGCGTCAACGCCGGCTCGACCGCGCAGGGCCTGATCGGCCCGGTCTATGAAAGCCTGATGGCGCGCAATCTCGACGAGCCCTTTTCCCTCTACGGCCTGGTGGCGGAAAGCATCGAGACCAACGAGGTCCGGGATTTTGTCATCTTCCGCCTGAACCCTCGGGCGCATTTTTCGGATGGCGCGCCGATCACAGCCCGCGACGTGCTGTTTTCCTTCAATGTGCTCAAGGAACACGGCCGCCCGCAAACCCGCGCCGCTTTCGGGCTGGTCGCCCGCGTCGCCGCGCCGGACGACCACACGGTGCGCTTCGACCTGACCGGCGCGGACGATCGCGAATTGCCGCTGATCCTGGCGCTGATGCCGGTGCTTCCGTCGCACGCGCTCACCGAAAAAATCTTTAGCGACAACGGCCTGACCGTCCCGCTGGGCTCCGGCCCCTACAGAGTGACGGAGGTCAAGCCGGGCGAAAAGCTGGTGTTGACCCGCGACGAGAATTATTGGGGCCGCGACCTGCCATCGACGCGCGGCTTCGCCAATTTCGACCGCGTCGAGTTTTTGTATGGCCGCGACGACAACGGCCTGTTCGAGGCGTTCAAGGCCGGCCTCATCGACGTCCGCATGGAGAGCGACCCGCACCGCTGGGCCAAGGCCTACGCCTTCCCCGCCCGAGAACGCGGCGAGGTCCTGGTCCAGGCGCTGCCGCTCGGCGGCCCCAAGGGCTTTGAGGCGATCGCCTTCAACACCCGCCGCGAGATTTTTACCGACCCGCGCCTGCGCGAGGCGCTGGCGATGATGTTCGATTTCGAATGGATCAACGCCAACCTTTTTGACGGCCTGTTCACGCGGACCAAGAGTTTTTTCGACCAGTCGGAGCTTTCGAGCGCCGGGCGGCCGGCGAGCGCAGCGGAACTGGCGCTGCTCAAACCCTTTCCCGGCGCGGTGCGCGCTGACATTCTGGCGGGCGCGTGGGCGCCGCCGGTTTCGGACGGCTCGGGCCGCGACCGCCAGATCGCGCGCCGCGCGCTAGTCCTTGCCGAACAGGCGGGCTGGCGGATGGAACAGGGTGCGCTGCGCAGGGATGGCCAAGCGCTGGCGTTCGAAATCATGGTGCAGACCCGCGACCAGGAGCGCATCGCCCTGAATTATGCCGGGCAATTACGCCGCATCGGCGTGGAGGCGCGGGTGCGCCCGGTGGATGAGGTGCAATTCCAGCGCCGGCGGCAAAAATTCGATTTCGACATGACCTTCGCGCTCTGGCAGGCCTCGGCCTCGCCCGGCAACGAGCAGCGCAACCGCTGGAGCGCCGAGGCCGCGGATCGCGAGGGCTCCTACAATTTTTCCGGCGCGAAAAACCCGGCGCTCGACGCGCTGATCGCGGCGCTGGTCGCCGCCGACACCCGCGAAAAATTTGTCGCCGCCGCCCGCGCGCTCGACCGGGTGTTGCTGTCAGGATTTTACGCGGTCCCGCTGTTTCACCGCGACGCCCAATGGGTGGCCTGGCGGCGCCGCATCGGATTTCCGCCGAATCTACCGCGCTACGCCCAGCCTCTGTTCGACGACGCGCTGGAAACGTGGAGCTTGCGCTGAAGCCTGCGCAAACCCATTTGGAGGGGATGGATTTCTTCAAAAAACTGAAAAGTCGCACGCCAGGACCTGGCCGGCCCTGGCCGCCCGCGCGGCTTGCCCTCGCCTTGCAAGGCGGCGGCTCCTTCGGCGCCTTCACCTGGGGGGCGCTGGAGCGCCTACTGGAAGAGGAGGCGATTTCCTTCGACGCGATCTCGGGCGCGAGCGCCGGCGCGGTGAACGCCGTGCTTCTCGCCTCGGGCCTCGCGTCAGGCGGCCGTGACGGCGCCCGCAAAGTCCTCGAAGAATTCTGGACCCACGTCAGCCATCCCAACCTGTTCCTGCCGATCGCGCATCTGCCGCTCGACTTCATGACCAAGGCGCTGACGCCCTACCAGTTCAATCCCTTCGACCTCAATCCGCTGCGCGACGCGCTCAACGCCCATGTCGACTTCGAGCTGTTGCGGAAGGCGAACGGCCCCAAGCTTCTGATCGGCGCCACCCGAATCTCCGACGCCGGCCTGCGCATTTTTTCGCGCGGCGAACTGACGGTGGACTGCGTGCTGGCCTCGGCCTGCCTGCCGCTGTTGCAGCACAGCGTCGAGATCGACGGCGAGCATTATTGGGACGGCGGCTATGTCGCCAACCCGCCGCTGACCCCGCTGGTGGTCAAGACCGAGGCCAGCACGGTGCTCATCGTGCAAATCTCGCCCAAACGCGCCGATGGCGCGCCGCGCAGCCGCGCCGACATCGAGCGGCGCATCGACCAGATCAATTTCTGTTCGACCCTCGACCGCGAAATCGACGCCATCCGGCAATTGGCGCCGCTATGCGCCGCCGGCGACGCCTCCGGCAAATGGGCGCGGCTGCGCCTGGATCGGATCGCCGCCGAAAACGAGGTGGAGGCCCTGGCGCAGCAGAGCGCCGGCAACCTGAGCTGGTCGTTCGTCAGCAAGCTGCGCGAGGCCGGACGCGCCGCCGCCGAGGGGTGGATCGCGCAGGAGGCCTGATGGATTCGGACTTCGGCTTCTACCTGCACATGGGCGTCGACGCGCTGCTGGTCGCCTTTGTCGCGCTCGCCTGGGCGGCGCCGCACATCGAACGCGCTTTTGGTCGAGGCGGCGGGCGCTGGCGCGATCTCGCCAAGAACTATCCAGCCTCAGGTCCCGCGCCGAAGGAGGTTCGGCCTCGTCAAAGCCTGATGGTCGGCCCGGTGCTCTACCGCGACTGCATATCGGTGGGCGCCGACGATACCGGGCTTTATCTGGCGCCGGGCCGCCCGCTCTCCTTCGCGCTCAAGCACAACCTGCGCATCCCCTGGCCGGAGATCGTCAAGACCGAGCCGGCGAAAGTCTTATGGGGCAAAGGAGTGACCCTGTTCATCGGCGCCCCGGCGCTGGCGACGCTCACCGTGAAGGCGGAGCTGTTCGAAAAACTGGTTCGGCCGAGGCTCGCGGGTCAGGCGCGACAATAACCCGCAGGCCCGCGCTGACGAAAAACCAGTTCAGCCAAAGCTTGCGCTAGGGTAGACGTGTGCACCGGCACACGAAACAGGAGACTTCCCCTTGGACTCGCAATTCGGCATCGGCGTGACGCCGCAAACCCTCAGCCTGCTCCAGCTTTTTGCTGTCCTGCCTCTGGTCATCGGCCTGCTCGCGTCGTTCAAGATGAAGAGCAAGAAGGGCACGGTGCTGGTGTCGGGCTTCGTGCTTTACCTGCTCGTCCAGGGCTTCCTGTACTTTTTCGTCCACGCGGCCGCCTGATCCGGGAACCGTAACGCGGCCTTGGCTGTTTTAGGAAGAGCGGCGGCGACCCGCCGCTTTTTCCTAAGGAATGGTCATGGCCCAAACATTTGTCACCCTGCTCGGCAGCCTGCGAAAAGCGTCCTTCAACGCCGGGATCGCCCGCGCCCTGCCCGCCTTGGCGCCCGAGGGGGCGACGATTTCCCCGCTCGGATCGGTCGGCGATTTTCCGCTCTACGACGCCGATCTGCAGGCCGAAGGATTTCCGCCCGCCGTCTCAGCGATGGGCGAGGCGATCCGCGCCGCCGACGGCGTCATTATCGTTTCCCCGGAATACAATTATTCGATCCCCGGGGGCCTCAAAAACGCCATCGACTGGCTGTCGCGCCTCCCGGAACAACCGTTCAAGGGCAAGCCCGTCCTGATCCAGAGCGCCTCGCCCGGCGCGCTCGGCGGCGCGCGCATGCAATATCAATTGCGCCAATGTTTCGTGTTTCTTGACGCGCGTGTGTTCAACGCGCCCGAAGTGATGGTCGGCGGCGCCATGGCGAAATTCGATAAGGACAGCGGCGACCTCACCGACCAGGGCACCAAGGATTTTATCGGCAAGCAGCTGGCGGCGTTTGCGGCGTTTGCACGGGTTCGCTAAGTCGGAGCCTCGGTGGGCGAATTGGGTCCGAGCCGCTTGCCGAGCGCAATGAACGGTTTCTCGATGACAAAATAGGTGAGCAGAGACAGGCCCAGCGACGGCAAGAAGGCAAACAGCAAAGCGCGCACGAAATTGGACATGTGCAAGCCCCATTGGTCGACCGCCTTGAAGAGGACCATGCCGACAAACAGGTGCAACAGATAAAGCGAGTAGCTCGCCGAACCCAGCGTAGCCAGGCCGCGGCCGATCGCTCCGGGAACTCCGCCGGCCGCGTGGAAACCGACGATCATCGCCGCGAACAGCAGGGCCTCGACGGTGAATCCGAACATGTTGAGCGGATATTTTGACGGATCGAACACGGCGATCCACGCCGTCAAAAGGCCCACGGCGCAGGCGGCCACGGCGAAGCCAATCGGCTTGGAAATTCTGTGGCGAATCGCACAAAACGCGGCGGCGCCCGCCATGCCGATCAGGAATTGGTCAAGGCGGCCGAGCATGGTGTGATAGAGATTGTCATAAATTGATGGCGTCCAGAAGCCGAGCAGGAGCCGGAACAGGACGGTCACGAGCACCAGGCCGCCAATCCGGCGCCAGTCGTAGGCGGGAATAGCCGCGATCAGCAGCGGGAACAGAAGGTAGAACTGAAACTCCACGCCGATGGTCCAGATCGGTCCGACCGGCAAGAACTGGTTCCCGAAGCCGGTGATCGGGTCGCCGGTGTTGACCTGGAACAGAGCGAACTTCAGGAAGGTCTCGGCGGTCCACGATGGACGGATCTGCGCCATCAGCAGAAACATGACAACCAAGTACATCGGCAGGATGCGGAACGCGCGCTTGACGATGAACCTGCCGTAATTCACGGGCAGCCGCCCCGCGTCGAAGATCATCGAAAACAGGAAGCCCGTCAGGACGATGAACAGAGATACGCCTACGCCGCCATGCGCCAGCCAGAGGTCGCCGATGTAGCGCAGGCCGGTCGCGTTCGCGGGAATGTCGTTGAAGGGCTTGAAGTGGTAGAACAGCACCACTGTGGCGGCGACAAATCGAAGTTGGTCCAGGGCGGGGCTGTAGGACCATTTAGGTGATGAAATCGCCATGGGTTCCCGATTCTGACATCATCAGAAGCCCAGTAGGCGGCCGAGTTTCCGAATGTCAAGCCGCAGACACGCTCAAGGCGCGCTCTTCCCCGCTTCGCCGGGCTCGCCGCGCAGGGTGGTGACCGCCGCGACCTCCGTCGCCGTCGTCCCCCCAGCTTTCGCTTCATCCGCCGCCCCCGTCTCGGCGGCGCCCAGGCTTTTCAGCCGCTCGACGCGCCAGGCCAGCACGACGCGGGCATAGACGCCGAAGGCGTAGCCCAGGCCAACCAGCACGGTGAAGGCCAATAGCTCCACCGGGAAGACGCCCAGCGCGCCCTCCATTTTGCCGGTGCCGGTGCTTTCCGCATAGATCAGGTTGGAGAGGTTGGCGAGGCCGGCCGCCGGCAGCAGCAGCCAGTAGAAGCGCACGGCGAGCAGGCCGATCAGGAATCCGAACACGAGAGCGCCGAAGCCGAGCCCGTCGAAAAGATGGACGCCGATCACCGAAGCGGTGAGGGCGATGAAGCGAATGACCATAAGCACGGGGGGCACTCCGAACAATTGGCGAAAATGTTTGCGTTTCGACTCAGGGCTTATGTAAGAAAGCGCGACGCGCCCTCATATAGGAAATAACATGCCCGAGGTGATTTTCAACGGCCCCGCCGGCAGGCTGGAAGGCCGCTTCCATCCGTCGAAGCAGCGCGGCGCGCCGCTCGCGATCATTTTGCATCCGCATCCGCAGTTTGGCGGGACGATGAACAACCAGATCGTCTACCAGCTCTACTATGCCTTTGCGGAACGCGGTTTCTCCGTCCTGCGCTTCAACTTCCGCGGCGTCGGCCGCTCCCAGGGCGCGTTCGACCACGGCGCCGGCGAACTCTCGGACGCCGCCAGCGCGCTCGACTGGGCCCAGGCGGTCAGCCCCGAGGCCCGCGCCTGCTGGATCGCCGGCGTGTCCTTCGGCTCGTGGATCGGCATGCAATTGCTGATGCGCCGCCCCGAAATCGAGGGATTCATCTCGATCGCCCCGCCCGCGAACCGCTTCGACTTCACCTTCCTCGCCCCCTGCCCCTCCTCCGGCCTGTTCGTCCACGGCGACCAGGACCGCGTGGCGCCGGTGAAGGAGGTCACGGGCGTGATCGAGAAATTGAAGACGCAAAAGGGCATCGCCATCGAGCATGCGGTGGTGGAAGGCGCCAACCATTTCTTCGAGAACCGCGTGGACGAGCTGATGGTCGCGGTCGGCGACTATCTCGACAAGCGCCTGGGCAACCCGCCGCGCGTGGCGATCGCGTCGCGCGCGGACTGATCGGGATGGCGAAACGGACGCTCGCCGAGCGGATTCGACGCGCCGCCGCCTCCTTGTGGCTCAAGGCGCGCTCCCGTTTCCACCGTCCTTACCGGATCGGCGCGCATGTCATCGTCCTGCCGCCGGGACATGCGCTGGACAAGTTCCGGGCGCATCATCCCGGCTACGAGCGGCCCATTGAGGTGATCTCCGGCCTTATCGCCGAGAAATACAATGGGCTGACCGCCATCGACGTCGGCGCGAATGTCGGAGACACCGCCGCCTTCATGGTCAAGGATGCGCGCTGCCGCCTGTTGTGCGTCGAGGGCAACCCCCGGTTTTCGACGCTCCTGCAACAAAATGTGCGCGCATTCTGCCCCCAGGCCGAATTCGAGCTGGCCTATATCGGCGACGGACAATCCGGCGCCGCGCCGGTCGTCGAGACCGGCGCGGGCACGGCGCGCATCGTGCCGGGCGGCGATAAGGGCCAGGCGGTCAAGCTCGTCAGTCTCGACGAGGTCCTGGCGCGGCGCGGCGCGTTCCAGGACGCGCAATTCCTGAAGATCGACACGGATGGCTTCGACCCCGACGTCCTGCGCTCCGGCGCCGCCTTCATCGCGCGGCGCCGTCCCGTCGTGTTCTTCGAAATGGACCCCTGCCAGCCCAGCAGCCCCTACGAAAAATGCGCGGAGGCGCTCGAACAGCTGTTGGCGGCCGGCTATGACACGTTCCATGTCTTCGACAACGCCGGCACGCACATGATGCGCCTGACGCGGGAGCAAAGCCCCCTGCTCCGCCAGCTTCTCGACTACATCATCCTGAACAGCCGCCTGAAAAAACGGGCGGTCTATTATTACGACATCTGCGCCTTGTCCGAGGCGGACCGCGACATTTCGGATGGGATCGTCGAGGCCTGCGGTCCGGGGACAGGCTGACGCCTGCTCAGAATTTCGCCACGACAGGCTCCGGCGCCGGGCGCCAACCAAAGGCATAGGACACCTGTCCGAAGGCCATGGCGCGGTCGACGGAAACCTTGGTCGGCGAATCCGTGGATACCCAGGGGAAACGGGTGGAGCCGTCGGCCGACATGCTCCAGTATCTGCCGCCGACGCCGGCGCTGACGCGATCGGTGATCAGATAGGACAAAACCGCCTCGAGCTGGTAGCCGGACCCGTGGCCGCGATCGGCCTGGGGATTGATGTCGGGACGCAGCCAATGGTTGTCCAGGCTGCCGTCGACATTGGCATAGGGCAGCCAGGCCGCTTCCGCTGCGAATTTGAAGCGGTCGCCGAGCTTCACGTCGCCGGCCAGGCCGATCCGCAGGGCGTTCCACTTGTCGACCCGGCTGAGCGTGAGCTGATTGGCCGCCACCATCGGCGGCGTCACGCCGGGCGGCGAACACATGTCGGGATTGGACGCGACCTGCGTGCAGCCATAGGCGTTCTGCCGATCCTCCAGATAGCTGTAGCCGGCGAACGGGCCGACGCGCCAGCCGCCGCCACTGAAGGCGTAGCCGAGGTCGAAGGCGCCATAGACATCGCTGCCGCCGCGCGTCTGCGACACGGTATGCGAATAGGGATCGAGGGCGGGGACAAAATCCTCGTCGCGCATGGTCCCGCCATCGGCGAGGGCGATGCCGCCGATCATCCCCTTCAGATAGACGCCGAGGGGCGTGTCGACGCGCCCGAACGTCTCGGTCATGACGCCGGAGGCCGGCCATGTCAGCCGCGAGTTCATCTGGCTGGCCACGACATTGTCGTAGAGGTTGTAGCGGTAGCGACCGCCGCCCCAGCCGACGCGCGCGCCGAACTCGCCGGAGAGATAGGAGAGCAGGCCGGGCGTGGTCCCGGCGCTCTCCTCGCCCGCGCCCCAATGACGGTTGAGGCCGAATTTGGCGACGCTGGCTGTCTGCCGAGCGCTGGCGCCATAGGTCGCGGCGAAGCCGGCGTCCTGCGCGGCGAAGGAGCGCTTGCGAAGCCCGTAATAGTCATATTCGGCCTTGGCCGACCAACCGCCGCCCAGCGCATATTCGACGCCGCCGCCGGCGTTGTAGCCGACAGTGTCCTGCGCGGTCGAAATCGAGGGATTGGGGCCGCCATAGGGGTTGAAGGCGCCGATGCTCAGCTTTTCATGGGCGTAGGCCAGACCGCCCTTGGTGAACAGCAGCAGCCCGCCCAAGGCGTAGCCGAGCCGCGCGTCAAGCGTCGCCAGCGTGGCCTGCGCGGATGTGCACGCCCAGCCGACGCCGCCCGCGCCGCGCACGCCGCCGCACACGGCGGCGCCGGACAGGCTGGTCGCGTCAATGTCGCCCTCGACGCCGACAACCCAGGGTCCGCCGAGCCGGAAATTATATCCGATGGTGAGGCCGCCCAGAATGCCGACCTGGGAGCCCGATGCGGGAAAGCGCGGCGTCGCCGCGAGCAGCAGGTCGCCGGTCGGATTCGACCATTGTGTCGTCCCCAGGGCCGTCCCGTAATTCAGGCCGGCATAGGCGCCTTCCCAGCCGGCGTCCTCCGCGTCCATGGCGGGGCGCAAGTTCAGCGACGGCACATCCGCCGCAAAGGCGCTGGAGCTCAATAAAGTCGAGCCAAGCAGACACAACATCGCTTTTTTCATATCAGGCCTCAAACACGCAACGCCGGAGCCAAAAGGGGCGGCAGGACAAATCCTTCACGCGAAATGCATTTCTCGCCGCCCAACGGCTGCTTAACCATGTCTGTTCGTCCCATATTCAGGTTAACAAGCGCTCAACTCCGGCGTGCGCACAGGCGCCCAAGACTCGGGCGCTCAAGACTCAAATGCCCAAGACTCAGGCGCCGGCTGCAAAATCTCCTTGCCATTTGCGCCCCGGCGTCCTCATTGGCGGGCTGAATCGGACAAAGGTGAGTCGAATCGTCATGAGCCAACATGTCGCCGTCCTGATGGGCGGGCTGTCCAGCGAACGCAGCGTGTCGCTCCGCTCCGGCGAGGCCTGCGCCAAGGCCCTCGAAGCCGAAGGATTTCGGGTCACCCGCGTCGATGTCGGCCGCGACGTCGCTTATGCGTTGACGGCGCTCAAGCCCGATGTCGCGCTGAACGCCCTGCACGGGCCGGGCGGCGAGGACGGGGCCATCCAGGGCCTGCTCGAAACCCTGCGCATTCCCTACACCCATTCCGGCGTGCTCGCCTCGGCGCTGGCCGCCAACAAGGAAAAGGCCAAGATCGTGATGGCCGCCGCCGGCGTGCCCGTGCCTTCGGGCAAGACGGTGACGCGCTTCGAGGCGGCCAAGGCCCATGTGCTGCCGCCGCCCTATGTGCTGAAGCCGGTTTCCGAAGGGTCGTCCTACGGCGTCTTCATCGTCAAGGAAGATTGTCCGCACCCGCCGCAGGAATTGCTCAGGCCCGATTGGTCCCATGGCGACCTGATGCTGGCGGAGACGTTCATCGCCGGGCGCGAATTAACTTGCGCTGTGATGGGCGACCACGCGCTGGGCGTCACCGAGATCAAGTCGGTGTCCAGCGAATGGTACGATTTCGACTCCAAATACCAGCCGGGCGGCTCCGTCCACGAACTTCCGGCGAAAATTAAAGAAAATATTTACTTAAAAGTTCAAGAGTTGGCGCTCAAGGCGCACAAGGCGCTCGGCTGCCGCGGCATCAGCCGGACCGACTTCCGCTACGACGACACCCCCGGGGGAACCGGGGCGCTCGTCGTGCTCGAGGTCAACACCCAGCCCGGCATGACCGAGACCTCGCTCGCGCCCGAAATGGCCGCCCATGCGGGCATGACATTCGGCGAGTTGGTGACATGGATGGTGCGGGACGCTTCCTGCGATCGTTGATCCGGTTTCGGCTGGCGCCCCCCATAGCGCCGGCTTTTGCCGGCGCGTCCCCTACAGGCGGAGCGCCGGCTTTTGCTGGCGCGTCTCCCGCAGGCAGAGGGCCGGCTTATGCCGGCGCGTCCGCGACAGGTCAGCCCGCTTATGCCGGCGCGTCGCCACGCCAAACTGCTTATCCCGGCGCATCGTCTAAAGCCGGCGCCGCCCGTCCCGCCAAAATCTTCCCGCGCGCCCGGCAGAGCCAGCGCGGCGACACCCGCGCGTCCATCGCCCGCTTTTTCGCCAGGCCCGGCGTGCCCTTCAGCCTCGGCCTCGTCTTTTTCGCCGCGGTCGGCCTCTATGGCGCGCAGCGCGGCGGCGAATATGACGCCTTCGTCAAGGCCAACGGCGCCCCCGCCGACATTGTCGCCCGCGCGCTCGGCTTCGGGCTCGACACCGTCACCATTTCCGGGACGCTCGAATTGAACGAGGCGCAAATCCTCAAGGGCGCCGGCGTCAACGGCCTGCAATCCCTGCCCTTCCTCGACGCGGCCGAAGTGCGCGCGCGGCTGATGACCCTGCCGCTGGTCAAGAACGCCCAGATTCGAAAACTGCTGCCCAACCGGCTGATCATCGAGATCACCGAACGCACGCCGCACGCCGTCTGGCAGAAGGACGGGGTGATCCGCATCGTCGCCGCCGACGGCGCGCCGATAGACGAGTTCCACGAGGCCCGCCACGCCCGCCTGCCCTTCGTGGTCGGCGAGGACGCCAACAACCGCATCGACGAATATCTGGCGCTGCTCGACGCCGCCGGCGAGCTGAAGGACAAGGTGCGCGCCGGGATTCTGGTGTCGAAGCGGCGCTGGACGCTGTCGATGAGCAATGGCGTCGAGGTGATGCTGCCGGAGAAGGACGCCGCCGCCGCCTTGCGCCAGCTGGCCCGGCTCCAGTCGGACAGCCGCATCCTCGACAAGGACATCGTCTCGCTCGATTTTCGCACCCCCGGACGGCTGTTCGTACGGCTGACGGAAGAGGCCGCCGCCGCCCGCGCCGCCGCCATGCCGCACAAGGGAGCGCCCAAATGACCCAACCGCTCGTCCTTCCGCGCCTCAAACCGCTGTCGCCGCGCAAGAGCGCCACGCTCTGCGTGCTCGACATCGGCTGTTCCAAAGTCGTGTGCCTGATCGCCAAGCTGGAGCCGGTGGAGAGCTCCGACGCCTTGCGCGGGCGCACCCATCGCGCCCGCATCCTCGGCATCGGCCACCAGCGCTCGCGCGGGGTCAAGGCCGGCGTGGTCGTCAATATGGAAGAGGCGGAAGCCTCGGTGCGCCTGGCGGTCGACGCCGCCGAACGCATGGCGCGCGTCCAGGTCGAGAGCGTCATCGTCGCCAATGCGGGCGGGCGGCTGTCGGCCGCCTGTTTCCAGGCCAATGTGCCGATCTATGGCGCCGGCGTCACCGCCAACGACCTGCATCGCGTGCTCGAGGCCACCGCGCTGCGCACGGCGCAGCCGGGCCGCTCCGTGCTGCACAGCCTGCCCAATGGTTTCGCGCTCGACGGCGCCTCCGGGATTCGCGATCCCCGCGGCATGATGGGCGAAAAGCTCGGCGCGCAATTCCATGTCGTGTCAGCCGATTCCGCCGCGCTGCGCAATCTGATGCTGGCGATCGAGCGCTGCCATCTCTCGGTCGAGGCCGTGGTCGCCACCCCCTATGCGGCCGGCCTGTCGGTGCTGGTCGACGACGAGGCGCAACTGGGCGCCATCGTGCTCGACATTGGCGGCGGCTCGGTGAGCACGGGCGTGTTCCAGGACAGCAAGCTGGTCCACGCCGACGCGTTCGCCATCGGCGGCCGCCACGTCACCATGGACATCGCCCGCGTCCTCAACATCCCGCTGCGCGACGCGGAGCGGCTGAAGACGCTGCACGGCAGCGCGATCTTCTCGCCCTCCGACGAGCGCGAAACCCTGCCCATCGTCCAGGTGGCGGAAGACCGCGACAATCCCGCCCATATTCCGCGCGCGCATCTCAATCGGATCATCGCACCGCGCGTCGAAGAGATTCTGGAGCTCGCCCGCGACCGGCTCAACGCCGCCGGCCATCCGGTCGCCGGTCGCCGGGTGGTCCTCACCGGCGGCGCCAGCCAGCTCACCGGCCTGCCTGACGCGGCCCGGCGCATTCTCGGCGGCCAGATCCGCATCGGCCGCCCGCTCGGCGTGCAGGGCCTGCCGGATTCAGCCAAAAACCCCGGCTTCGCCGTGGCGGTCGGCCTGCTGATCTATCCGCAGTTTTCGGCCGGCGAATATTTCGAGCCCGGCCGCTCCGGCGCCGCCGCGCCTGTGTCGAAAGGCTATTTCGGCCGGATGGGCCGCTGGCTGCGCGAGAGTTTTTAAACCCGCGCCGCGGTCGGCCTCCAGATTGGCGCAAGCGAATCACGCAAGCCTGTCGTTTCGATTCGGGTTGGTGAGCGAGGCGGCTGCGACGAGGACGTAAACATTTCGACCTGCAGCGAGGCCTTGCGCATCAACGGCTCCGCAATGTGGTGGACGAAAAGTTAACGGCGTTAACGAAATTCTAACGATATTGCGGCGAAGTCATACAAGCTTGGGATCATTCCACTCGCGCTGCCCAGAACTGCCCAGACCTGGTGAGGACAAGAGGCCGACATGACGATTAACCTGCAAGCGCCACAGTTGCGCGAATTGAAGCCCCGGATCATGGTGTGCGGCGTCGGCGGCGCCGGCGGCAACGCGGTCAACAACATGATCGCCTCCGGCCTGGCCGGCGTCGATTTCATCGTCGCCAACACCGACGCTCAGGCGCTGACCTCCAGCAAAGCCGAGCGGATCATCCAGATGGGCTTGCAGGTCACCGAGGGTCTGGGCGCCGGCTCGCAGCCGGAGATCGGCCGCGCCTCCGCCGAGGAGGCGATGGACGAAATTCGCGACCACCTCACCGGCGCGCATATGTGCTTCGTCACGGCCGGCATGGGCGGCGGCACCGGCACCGGCGCGGCCCCGGTGATCGCGCGCACCGCCCGCGACATGGGCATCCTCACCGTTGGCGTCGTCACCAAACCCTTCCAGTTCGAGGGCGCCCGGCGCATGCGCGTCGCCGACCAGGGCATCGAGGAGCTGCACAAGGCGGTCGACACGCTGATCGTCATCCCGAACCAGAACCTGTTCCGCGTCGCCAACGAGCGCACCACCTTCGCCGACGCCTTCTCGATGGCCGACCAGGTGCTCTATTCCGGCGTCGCCTGCATCACCGACCTGATGGTGCGCGAAGGCCTGATTAACCTCGACTTCGCCGACGTGCGCGCCATCATGCGCGACATGGGCAAGGCGATGATGGGCACCGGTGAGGCCTCCGGCGACCGCCGCGCCATTCTCGCCGCCGAAGCGGCCATCGCCAACCCGCTGCTCGACGAAGTCTCGATGAAGGGCGCGCGCGGCCTGCTGATCTCGATCACCGGCGGCAACGACCTCACCCTCTACGAGGTGGACGAGGCCGCCAGCCGCATCCGCCAGGAGGTCGACGAGGACGCCAACATCATCCTCGGCGCGACCTTCGACTCCAGCCTCGACGGGATCATCCGCGTCTCCGTGGTCGCCACCGGCATCGACAAGCCGCTGGGCGCCTTCGACGTCAACGAGCAGCGCCTCGCCGAAGCCGGCGAGCGCCTGCGCGCCCAGGCCGCCGCGCAAGCCGCCGCCCGCGCCGACAACGCCTCGCGCGCCGCCCAGGGCCAGCCGCCGGCCCCGGCGCAGATGCCGATCCAGCAGTCCCCGGCGCAACAGATGGCCGCGCCCGCGCCCGAGCCCATCTATGCGCCCGAGCCCGCTCCGGCCCCGCAGATGGAGCCTGCGCCCCAGGCCTATTATCCCGCCCCGGTCGACCAGGGCTACGCCCCGCATCACGCCGACGTGCAGATCACCCGCGTGGCCCAGCAGCCCTATCACGCGCCGGCGCCTGCGCCGCAGGTGCGCCAGGCCCCCGCGCCGACGCAGCAGATGTACATTCCGCCGGCCGCCGAACAGCCGCAGAGCCGCCGCATGCCGAGCATCGACGACCTGCCGATTCCGGGCCAGAATCTCCTGCGCGGCCAGCAGCCGCTCGAGCAGGAGCCTGAAACCAAGCGCCGCACCCTTCTCGAGCGTCTCGCCAATTTCGGCATGAGCCGCGCCGACGAGCTGCGCGCCCATCACGTCCCGCAGCAGCCGCAGATCGCTCCCCCGCAGGGCTATGCGCAGCAGAAGCCGGCGCCGGTCCACGCCGAATATGCGCCGCGTCCGCAGCAGCCGCGCCCCGCCGACGGCCGCGCCCTGCCGCGCCCCGAGGAGGACCAGCTGGAAATCCCGGCCTTCCTGCGCCGCCAGAGCCGCTGAGGTTCAAGACCCAACAAGAAACCCGCCGTGAGGCGGGTTTTTTTGTTTGTGGTCATGGCCTTGGCACCGCCTCACTTCAGGCCCATCCTGCGAAACAGGAATTCCGGCGGACAGAAACCGGTGAAGGCCGACTGGATCAGGTTGAGCCCGATGAACACAGTGAACAGCAGGAACCAGGGGGAGACGAAATAGACCAGCGCGACGGATATGAGCACCATCGTCCCGGCGAGAGCGCGAACGGCATTGTTGAGCGTCATCAGCATCCTCCTTGTTTTGTATATTCGATTATATTAATGTTTTAAGGCCAATTCAAGCGGGCTGCGGCGTTCGGCGTCATTTACTCCGGGCGCCCATCCGTTAATCTGCTGGGAAAAGAAGGCGGTGTCGGTTGACCCTCGATCTTCATGCGCGCCCCAACGTGCTGCCGTGGCCTCCGGTCATTTTCGGCATCGCGTGGATTGTCGGCTTCGTCCTGGAGCAATTCGCGCCGAGCGGCGACGCGCTGCCGCACTGGGCGCTGACGATCGGCCGCGTGATCGCGGCGGCCGGCATTCTGCTCGACCTCTGGGCGATGGGCGCCATGACCTCGGCCGGCACCAACATCATGCCCAATCATGGCGCGTCGCATCTGGTGACCTCCGGCCCGTTCGCCTTCACCCGCAACCCCATCTATCTCGGCAACACGCTTTTCACGCTCGGCATCGGGCTGGGACTGGGCGCCCTGTGGTTCGTGCCGCTCGGCTTCGCCGCCGCCTGGTCCGTCGAGCGCCTCGCCATCCGCCGCGAAGAGGCGCATCTGTCGGCGCGCTTCGGCGCGGAATGGAGTTCCTACGCGGCGAAAACGCCGCGCTGGTTGTGGTGAGCGCCGCGCGCTTGCGGCCTTTGATCGCACGCGGCGAAACGCATGTTGACGCTCGAACTTGACCGTCCCATGTTTCCAACGATTTTTTTCGCTTTCGACGCGGCCCCGTTTCCGTCCGGCGGGCGCGAAAAAGGTTTTGTTTGGAGTCCGTCATGCGGTGCGGCCATTCTGGCGGTCAGGGCTGGTGGGGATGCAAGGCGGCGAGCGTGAACGCCGAATGTGCGCCAAAGATCGGCGCCCCGGAGACGCCGCTTTCCGCCGAGGCGCTCCAGGCCGTGCTCCGCGCGCTCGACGACGAATACCGCGCCCAGGCCTTTTATCGCGCCGTGCTGAGCAAGTTTCCCTACGCCCTGCCCTTCGCGCCCATCGCCGAATCCGAGGCGCGCCACGCCGCCGTCTTGACCAGCCTCCTCGACGCCTATGGCGCGAAGACGCCGCCAAACCCGCACCTCGACAGCCCCGAGATTTTGCGCAGCGCCCCGGACACGCTGGCCGAGGCCTGCGAGGCGGCGATCGAGGATGAAATCCGCAACGAACGCCTCTATACCGAAGACCTGCTCCCGCGGGTCGCGGCCTATCCGGTGATCGCGCAGATTTTCGAGGCGCTGATGCGCGCGTCGCGCGAATGTCATCTGCCGGCGTTCCGCTGCTTCGCCGAGGCCTATCGCATGAACCGACCGCTCACACAGGCGTCCGAATGATCCACCGCCGTCATCTCCTTCTGCTTGCGGCCGCGCTCGCCGCCGCCCCCGCCTGCGCGCAAATCGATGTGCGCGCCATCCTCGACGATCCCGATGCGCCCGTCGGCGGCGATCCCAAGGGCGACGTTCCCGTCGTCATCTTCTTCGACTATCTCTGCCCCTCCTGCCGCAAGGCCATGCCCGAGCTCGCGCGGCTGGCGCGCGACGACGGCCATATCAAACTGATCTACAAGGACTGGCCGATCCTTTCGAAAACCTCCGTGGTCAGCGCCAAGCTCGCTCTGGCCGCGCGCCACCAGGGCAAGTTCGAGGTCGCGCATCGGACGTTGATGTCCCTGTCTGGCCCGCGCACGGAAGCCGACATGACCGCGGCGCTCGGCGCCGCCGGGATCGACCTCGCCCGCCTGCAAGCCGACCTCGACGCCCATGACGCCGAGATCACCGCGCTGCTGAAACGCAATAACGAACAGGCGGAGGCGCTCGGTCTGCCGGGCACGCCGGTGTTTCTGATCGGCCCCTACAAGATCGCGCAACCCCTCGATTACGACGGTTTCAAGCGCGTGGTCGCGCAGGTGCGCGGAAGATAAGCAAATACATTCACACATTCATATTTTCATGATAGTCATGGACGCGAACCGACGCCCGCGCATTCCGGAGCGTCGCCGCAAGGAATGGAGACGCTGATGCGTGTTTGGATCGCCGCCACAACTCTGGCCGTCGTCGCGCCCGCCTGGGCCGACGCCCCCACCCCCGAACTGAAGGCCAAGGCGGTCGAACTCGTCCAGGCCTATGGCGGCAAACTCAAGGGGGCGCTGAGCTCGGCCATCGAAGCCGGCGGCGCGGAAGGCGCGCTGGAGGTGTGCAACAAACAGGCGCCGGTGATCGCCGCCGAAATGTCCCGGGACAGCGGCTGGTCGGTGGCGCGCACCAGTCTGAAGCCGCGCAACGCCGCCTCCGCGCCCGACGCCTATGAGCGCAAGGTGATGGAGGCGTTCCTCGCCCGCATCGCCAAGGGAGAAAAGGCCGCAGACCTCGCCAGCGCCGAAGTGGTGGATGAAAATGGACAAAAAGTGTTCCGCTTGGTGAAGGCCATTCCGACGGGCGAGCTTTGCCTCACCTGCCATGGCGAAAATGTCGCGCCGGACCTGCAACAGAAAATCAAGGCGCTTTATCCGCAGGACCAGGCGCTCGGGTTCAAGGAGGGGGATATGCGCGGCGTCTTCACGTTGAAAAAGACCCTGGCGGCGAAGTGATGCGCGCGCTTGCTGTTGCGGCGCTGCTGCTTTTTGCGGGCGCCGCGCGGGCCGAAATCCTGCTCGAGCATCCCTGGGCGCAGCCCACCCCGCCCAAGGCGGTGGTCGGCCGCGCCTATGTGAAAATCTTCAATCATTCCGCCGAAATGGATCATCTGGTCGGGGTGAAGACGGACGCCGCGCTGAGCACGGAGATCGCGGGCATCCGCATCCTTCAGGATGTTCCGAACCTGCGCCGGCTCTACAACATCGACATTCCCGCGGAGCGCAGTTTCAGTTTCGCCCCCGGCGGCTATCACATCCTGATGCGCAACCTGAAAAAACCGCTGGTCGCCGGAGACAAGATCACCGGCGAGCTGATTTTTGAGAACGCCGGTTCGGTGCCGGTGGTGTTCACGGTCGAGGCCGAGCCGCACTGAAGGGGACTGGATCGCATTGCGCGCCCGGTGTCTCCGGTTTCGCCCAGCCAGGGGGCGCAATGCGTTCCTGTCCTGTCTGGACGGCCCCTAGATCAAGGGTTTTCTTGGCGTGGTATGAACATTTCGGGTGCGGTCATGTCTCCGGCCTGTGGATGCGACTTTTGTTTCGTCGCTGGCC